>DATCOB010000081.1:0-76109 GCA_036564925.1 Candidatus Dormiibacterota bacterium
AGCGCCGCCCCTTGCTGCATCAGCTGATTGTTGGCGCGGTTGAGATCGTTGATGAGCAGCGCCACGCTGGTGTCGTCCTGGGCGGCGAGTGTGCGAGCGACCACCGCTTGTGACCGAAGCTGGACCACGATCAGGAAGCCGAGTGCGAGCGCAATCAGGCTGACCACGATCAGCCGCTGCGTGCGGGCGGTTCGTTCAGCTGAGTGATTGAGCATATTTCAGAAGGAACGTGGCCTCATAGGCTGGGACCTTCAAGCGCGTGCCGCGCTTCCAGGCCAGCCCCAGTCCATAGATCCGGCTCCGGCTCTTCAGTTCAGCGAGCTGGTCACGGTTGCCGACCGCTGACGTGAGCGTTGTTGGGTCGCCCAGGGCGGTCACCTCATAGGGGCCGCTGAGCCGGCTCGCATTATTCACCAGGATGTTTACCCCCGCATAAAAGAAGGAAGTCGTGGGCACGATACGTTGGCCGTTGACGGCCACAGCCTCGGCGCCGCTGGCCCAGAGCAGGTTGACGATGTCCTGGAGGTCCTGGTAGTGAATGACCCACCCCAGCGACCGATCGGCCGGATCATTGGGGTCGTGGCCGTCATGGAGCGAGATCGCGAGACCGGGCCCGTGGAGCGCGATCAGGCCGACCACGGCTTTCTGGTCATCGAGTTGGGCATTGAACTGCTGGGCCGCGCTGGAGCGCCGCGCGCTCTCGTCTTCGCGAGCTTTGACCTGCGCCTGGAGCGCCTGGACCCCGGCCTTGAGGGCCCGGTTCTGTGCTTCCAATCCATTGACGCTCTTCCGGAGCGCTTCGTCCCGGGCAAAGCGGTTCGACGGAGGAAGCGGTTGGCTCCGGAATTGCGTCGCAGCGAGGCCTGCGACAAGGAACGTGGCAAGCGATACGCTCGCCAGCACAGTCATCCGCGGCGTCACGGTGCCGTGTAGTGTAATGAATACCGGTTTCCAAGTCAGGCGCACGCGAGTGCGACAGAAGGCAGGAGGAACAATGGCTCAGAAGCTCGAGGCCGCTCCCGTAAAGGGGTTTGCGGAGGCAGATCCTGGTCACGCCAACCCCTGGAAGATCGCCCAGCAGCAATTCGACATCGCCGCCGAGGTCCTCGGCCTTGACCCGAACATGGCGCGCGTGCTGCGGGAGTGCAAGCGGCAACTGATCGTCACCTTCCCGGTGTTGATGGACGACCACTCGATCGAGATGTTCACGGGTATGCGCGTCCACCACAACATCGACCGCGGGCCCGCCAAAGGCGGCATCCGCTACCACCCCGATGTCACCATCGACGAGGTCAAGGCGCTCGCCATGTGGATGACATGGAAGTGCGCCGTCGTCGGGATTCCGTATGGCGGTGCGAAAGGCGGCGTCATCCTCGATCCGAAGCGGCTCAGCCGCAATGAACTCGAGAACCTGACCCGGCGCTTCACCAGCGAGATCAGCATGATGATCGGCCCGGATCGTGACATTCCGGCCCCGGACGTCAACACCAACGCCCAGATCATGGCCTGGATGATGGACACGATCAGCATGCACGCCGGCCACTCCGTGCCCGCGGTGGTGACCGGCAAGCCGCTCGGGATCGGTGGGTCGGAAGGCCGGCCGGAAGCCACCGGTCGAGGCTGCATGCTCACGACCATGGCGGCGCTACGGCACCTGAAGATCCGGCCCGAAGACGCCACCGTGGCGATCCAGGGCGTCGGCAATGTTGGCTACACGACCGCCAAGTTGCTGGCGGAGCAGGGCTGTAAGGTCATTGCCGTCAGCGACTCGAATGGTGCCTGCTACAACGAGGGCGGGATCATTCTGGACGAGGTCGTTCGTGAGAAGGAGTTGAACGGCCGGCTCCGCCAGGCGGTCTGCGAGACCATCACGAACGCGGAACTGCTCGAGCTGCCGGTCACGGTCCTCGTGCCGGCCGCGCTCGAGAACCAGATCCACCGTGGCAACGCTCACCGGATCAAGGCCAAGGTGATCTGCGAGGGCGCCAACGGGCCGACTTCGCCGGAAGCCGACGACATCCTCTATGACAACGGCCAGTTCGTGATCCCGGACATCCTGGCGAACGCTGGCGGCGTGACGGTCTCCTACTTCGAGTGGGTGCAGGACCTGCAGGAGTTCTTCTGGGACGAGCACGACATCAATGAGCGCCTCGAGCGCATCATGATGAAGGCCTTCGACTCCGTGCTGCGCGTCAGCCTGGAGAAGAGGGTTAACATGCGCACCGCCGCGTACGTGTTAGCCGTGGACAAGGTCGCCCAGGCGACCACCATCAGAGGTATCTACCCGTAGCGAGCAGCCAATCCGCTCCTAACTCCTGAGGTCGGCAACGGTCCCGCTTGTTATCCGCACCAGCTCCGAGGGCGCGAGCTCAAAAACGTGCCGGGGCGTCCCGGCGGCGGCCCAGATGGTCTCGTACTGCAACAGGTCCCGGTCGATGAAGGTCGGGATCGCATTGGGAAAGCCCAGTGGCGGTACGCCGCCGATGGCGTAGCTGGTCGCGGCGCGAACCGCTTCGGCGTCTGCCTTCCGGATCGAGCTCCCAGCCAGGCTGGCGAGCCGCGCCAGGTCGAGTTGATTGGCGCCGGACATCAGTGCCAGGACCGGCGAATCCTCGGCAAGCAGGAGCAAGGATTTGACGATCTGCCCGACCGATGTGCCGATCGTGGCGGCGGCATCCCCGGCCGTCCGGGTCGATGCGGGAAATTCCTCGATGCGCGCTTCCAGGCCAGCCGTCGCGAGGGCGAGGCGCACGCGTTCGACGGACGAAAGTTGGTGGTTCATGGGTTAACCGTTCCGCTATAATGCCGGGAAACCACATCGTTCTGAGGTACACGCATACCCCTTGAGCTCGCCAATCGGTCCGGAGCGCTGACATGAGTGTGCGTGCGCCCCTCAAGCCGGCGGTTGCGCCGGTTGCCCAGACGTTCGAGATCGGTCGCTTCAAGCAGGGTCGCCGCGCCTATGGCTTCGACGAGGTAGCGCTGGTGCCAGGGCGTGTCACGATCAACCCGGCGGAGGTCGATACCAGCGTCTCCTTCGGCAATCTGCGGCTGGCGGTGCCCATCCTGGCCGCGGCGATGGACGGCGTCGTCGATGTGCGCTTCGCCGTCGAGATCGGCCGCCTGGGCGGCATCGCCGTGCTCAACCTGGACGGTCTCCAGACGCGATACCCCGACCCCACCAGCGTCCTTTCAGAGATTGCGGAAGCCCCCCGCGAACATATCAACGGCCTTCTCCAGAAGTTGTACAAGGCGCCGGTGCGCGAGCACCTGATCGGGGAGCGGATTTCCGCCGTCAAACGCGCCGGCGTCCCGATCGCGGTGTCTACCGTCCCGGCGCACGCGGGCCGCCGAGCCCCGGTCGTCCAGGAGGCTGGCGCTGATTGCCTTGTCGTCCAGGGGACGGTCCTGACGGCTCGTCACATCTCCAGTTCGTACGAGCAATTGTCCTTCGAAAAACTCTGCGCCAGCCTGACGATCCCGGTACTGGCCGGCAACTGCGTGGACTACGAGACCGCGCTCGAGCTGATGCAGACCGGGATTGCCGGCATCCTCGTCGGGGTCGGGCCGGGAGCGGCGTGTACGACCCGCGGGGTGTTGGGGGTCGGGGTTCCGCAGGTCACGGCGACCAGCGACGTGGCTGCGGCGCGCGAAACCTATCTCCTGGAGACCGGCCGTCGGGTCCAGGTCATCACCGATGGCGGGATGCGGGTCGGCGGGGACGTCGCGAAAGCCTTCGCCTCCGGAGCCGACGCGGTGATGATCGGGTCCATTTTTGCGGGGACCGTCGAGGCTGCCGGCGGCGGGTATCACTGGGGTATGGCGACGCCCGATCCGAACCTCCCCCGTGGCACCCGGATCCGCGTCGGGCAGCGAGGGACCCTGCGTGAGGTGCTCGTCGGACCGGCCCGGGTCGACGACGGCACCCAGAACCTGGTCGGGGCCCTGCGCTCGGCGATGGGCGTCTGTGGTGCCCGCAGCTTACGTGACTTCCAGCAGACCGAGATGGTCATCGCGCCTGCCATCCAGAGCGAGGGCAAGCTCTTTCAGCAGGCGCAGCAAGTCGGGATGGGGACATAGCCGTCTCCACCGGCTCGACCCTGACGGCCGCTCCGGTTGCGCAGGAGCTGGTCCTCGTGCTCGACTTCGGCTCGCAATACAGCCAGCTGATTGCCCGCCGAGTACGCGAGGCCGGCGTGTATTGCGAGCTGATTCCGGGGACGACGCCGTGGGAGGCGATCCGCGGCCGTTCGCCAAGAGCGCTGATCCTATCGGGCGGGCCAACCAGCGTCTATGCCGACGGCGCTCCCCTGTGCGACCCGGCTGCGCTCAACGCCGGACTGCCGGTCCTCGGCATCTGCTACGGGATGCAGCTGCTTGCCCACCAGCTCGGCGGCCGGGTAGCCTCGAGTGACAGGCGCGAGTACGGGGCAGCCAGCGTCCAGGTCGATGATGAAGGCATCCTCTTTGCCGACCTGCCCAGGGACCTTCCGGTCTGGATGAGTCATGGCGATACCATCCTCGAACCGCCGACCGGATTTCGCCGGCTCGCCCATTCGGCGAACTCCCCGATCGCAGCGATGGGTGACGATGCCGGCCGCTTTGGGATCGCGTTCCATCCTGAGGTGATGCACACGCGCCAGGGGCGCGAGATCCTCCACAACTTCCTCTATCAAGTGGCTGGCTGCCGCGGCACCTGGAAGCCCGCCGTTTTCATCGAAGACGCGGTCCGCCACATTCGCGAGCAGGTCAAAGACGGCCACGTCCTCTGCGCCCTTTCGGGCGGCGTGGATTCGGCCGTTTGCGCCACCCTCATCCACCGCGCCATACCCGGGCAGCTCACCTGCCTGTTCGTCGACAACGGGCTCCTCCGGCGGGACGAGGGCCGGCGTGTCGAAGACGTCATGGGCCGTCATCTTGGCATCGAGCTGCGTGCCGTCGACGCCACGGACGATTTCCTTTCCGCGCTCGACGGCGTCGTCGATCCGGAGGAGAAGCGCAAACGCATCGGCGCCGCCTTCATCCGGGTGTTCGAGCGGGAGGCGGCCGGCATCCGCCAGATCGACTTCCTGGCCCAGGGCACGCTCTACCCCGATGTCATCGAGAGCACCAGCCACGATACCTTCGGAGCGCACCGCATCAAGACGCATCACAACGTTGGCGGGTTGCCCGCTGACCTCCGCTTTCGCCTGGTCGAACCGCTGCGTTACCTCTTCAAGGATGAGGTCCGCGCCATCGGGTCGGCGCTGGGGCTCCCCGACGACATGGTGCATCGCCAACCCTTTCCCGGCCCCGGGCTTGCTGTGCGCATCCTCGGCGAGGTGACCCGCTCCCGGCTCGAGACGTTGCGGGCCGCGGATTGGATCGTCGTCGACGAGATCAAAGCCGCTGGTCTCTACCGCTCACTCTGGCAGTCCTTCGCCATCCTGACCCCCCTGCAGAGCGTTGGCGTGATGGGCGATTACCGCACCTACGGCAACGTGGTTGCGGTTCGCGCCGTGGAGAGCGAGGATGGGATGACGGCCGACTGGGCCCGGCTGCCCTACGACGTGCTGGCGAAGATCGCCACCCGCATCGTCAACGAGGTGCCGGGGGTCAACCGCGTCGTCTACGACATCTCGTCGAAGCCGCCGTCGACCATCGAATGGGAATAGCCCAATTGTTCCCTCCGTTTTTTCCTCCCCTTTTGCGGGGAGGGCTAGGGAGGGGGTCCTGAAGGTCCTGATCGTCGGCAGCGGCGCGCGCGAGCACGCGCTGACCTGGAAAGCGCTGCAGAGCCCGCTGACGACCGCGGTCTACTGCGCACCGGGCAATGCGGCAACCGGCGCGATCGCCGTCAATACCGATATCGAGGCCACGGATGTCGGGGCGATCGTGCGATTCGTCAAGGAGCGCGAGGTCGGCCTCACCATCATCGGTCCCGAGGCGGCGGTAGCGGCAGGTCTGGCGGAGCGGCTGGCGGATGCGGGTCGCCTGGCCTTCGGTCCCACGTCAGCCGCGGGTCGGATCGAGAGCAGCAAGGCCTTTGCCAAGGAGTTGATGGCGAGGAGCGGCGTCCCCACCCCGGCGCACCGCGTCTTCAACGATGCCCAGCGCGCGCGGGATTTCGTTTATGGCGAGAATCGAGCCTTCGTCGTAAAAGCCGATGGGCTGGCCAAGGGAAAAGGGACCATGGTGCCGCGGGATGTCGAGGAAACCGTCCGCTGCATCGACCGGCTGATGATCGAGCGGAGCGTTGGGGGCGCCGCCGATTCAATCTTGCTGGAAGAGAAAATTGACGGGCGTGAAGTTTCGCTTATGGCCCTGGTGGACGGGAAGCACATCGTGCCACTGGCGCCAGCCTGCGATTATAAACGGGCGCTTGAGGGCGATCAGGGTCCCAACACCGGCGGCATGGGAGGCTACTCGCCCGTCGGCTTTTTCAGGGAGGCGGACATCAACACGGCCGTGCGGACGATCTTCGAGCCGGTTGTCGAGGCGCTCAACGCCGCCGGCACACCGTATCGCGGCTGCCTCTATGCTGGGCTGATGGTTTGGGACGGCCAGATCCAGGTGCTCGAGTTCAACGCGCGGTTCGGGGATCCGGAAGCCCAGGTGGTCCTGCCTCGCCTCGACAGCGACCTCATCGCCCTGATGGAGGCAACCGCGCGTGGCGAACTCGGCCAGGCGTCGATCGATTGGTCCAGGCGCGCGAGCGTCGGCGTGGTGCTCGCCTCAGATGGGTACCCCGGACCCTACGAGGCGGGCCGCGCGATCACCGGCTTGAGCCGGCTCGAGGCCGATAGCTTCGCCTTCCACGCCGGCACCAGCGCCGGCCCATCCGGGTATGTCACCTCCGGCGGTCGCGTCCTCACCATCGTTGCGCTCGGTGACACGATCGGGAACGCACGGGAGCGGGCTTACCGTAACGTCGACCGAATCCATTTCGATGGGATGACATTCAGGGCGGACGTGGCCCAGCGCGAGATCGAGGTCCCGGCCCTCCCGTGAGCGACGCACCGGTGGTCGGCATCGTCATGGGCAGCGAGTCGGATCGGCCGACCATGCAGAAATGCTGCGAGGTGCTCGACGGCTACGGCGTGGCTTACGAAGTCGTGGTCCGTTCAGCCCATCGCGATCCCGAGGGCTGCCGCACCTGGGCCAAGGATGCCGAGGGCCGAGGCATCAAGGTTCTAATTGCCGCAGCCGGAGGCGCGGCGCACCTGCCGGGGGTCGCCGCGGCCTGGAGCATTCTTCCGGTGATCGGCGTCCCGATGTCCGGCGGCACGCTGGGCGGTCTCGACGCGCTCCTCTCGATGGCGCAGATGCCGGCCGGCATTCCTGTGGCGACGGTGGCAATCGGTGAAGCGGGCGCGCGAAACGCCGCCCACCTCGCCACGGCGATCCTGGCGCTCGGCGACGAGACTGCCCGGGCTGCGCTGGTGAAGAACCGTGAAACGATGCGCGCCCCGAAGCGGACCTGACCTAGCGACGAGGGCGAGCTGATTTGGGACGCGCATAGAATAGTGCGCGTGCCGAAGGTCTTGATCACCGAGACCGTGTTGCGCGACGCGCAGCAGAGCCTCGTGCAAGGTCGACTGAAGCTTCAGCACGTCCTGCCGATTGCGGCCACCCTCGATGAGATCGGCTATCACGCGCTCGATGCCTGGGGCGGTTGGACCTTTTCCGCCTCCATCCGTGTGCTCCATGAGGACCCGTGGCAACGGCTGCGCGCGCTGAAGGCCGCGATCACCAAAACGCCGCTGCAGATGCTGATCCGTGGCCAGACGCTGATCGCCCAGGCCCATCAACCCGATGACGTCGTCCGGGCATTCATCGAGCAAGCGGTCCAGGCCGGCGTCTCGGTGGTGCGCATGTTCGACCCCCTCAACGATCTGCGCAATCTCGAGGTGCCGGTCAAGGCGGCCAAGAAGACGGGCGCCCGCGTCATCGGCGCGCTTGTGTACAGCCCCAGCCCGGTGCAGGACCAGGCCTGGATGGTCAAGGCGGCGGTCCGCCTCAAGGCGCTCGGCTGTGACTGGATCGGCATCGAGGACGTCGCCGGCATCCTCGGGCCCGACGCGGGCCGCGCCCTGGTCCGCGCGCTGATCGAAGGTACCGGGCTGCCGGTCAGTATGCACTCGCATTCCACCACCGCGCTGGCGCCCATCACCTATTTCGCCGCCATCGAGGCGGGCGCGACAGGGATCGATACAGCCCTCTCGGCGATGGCCTGGGGCGCCTCGCAGCCCGCCACCGAAACTATGGTCGCCGCGCTGCGGCAGGGGCCCTACGCGACCGATCTCGATCTGGGTCTCATCGGCCAGGCAAACCGGTACTTCGATGAATTGCACGACGACTACATGGAGTTCCAGGATCCGATCGCCTTTCGAAACGACATCCATGTCCTCGACCACCAATTGCCGGCCTCCGTGCTGGCGGTGTTGATCCGGTCGCTTCGGGAGCACAAGGCCCTCGACCGGTATGAACGCCTGCTGGATGAGCTCGTGCTCGTGCGGGAGGAGATGGGATACCCGCCCATGGCGGCGCCGATCAACCAGATCGCCGCCAAACAGGCGCTGGCCAACACCATGGACGAGAAACGCTATCAGCACATCGAGCAGCCGTTCCGCGATTACATCAAGGGCCTGTTCGGCGCACCGCCGGCGGCCATCGACCCCGAGGTTCGCAAGCGAGCACTGGGTGGGTCGGAGCCGATCACGATCCGTCCGGCGGACCTCCTCAAACCGGCGATGGATCGCGCACACCGCGAGATGCGCAAACAGGGATTGACACCAACCGGCCCGGACCAGGTCCTCACCTACATCCTTTTCCCTGAGGAAGCCCCGGGGATCCTGCGACCGCCCCCCAGCGTGTCGGCGGCCCCCGCCACCCCGGCCCCGGCGCCGCCCGACGCGCCGCCCACCCAGGCTGCCCCGGCCCTGCCGGCGTCAGCCCCAGCCGCCGAAGGGATGGCGGTCCGCGAGTTTACGGTGGAGGTGGATGGCGAGCCGTACCACGTTCGCATCCGCGGTGACGGGGGAGGCGGACCGCCGGTGGCCGCGGCACCGCCATCGGCCGCCGCCGCCGCGGCGCCGCGCGGGCCCTCCGGCGATGGCGCCATCCAGGCCCCGATGCAGGGGATGGTGGTGAAGGTCAAGGTCGCGGCGGGCGCCCGGGTCAAGCTCGGGGACGTGGTGGTCATCCTGGAGGCCATGAAGATGCAGAACGACATCGTCGCGACGGTCAGCGGCACGGTTCGTGAGGTGTTCGCGAAGGAGGGCACGGTCGTGTCACCCAACGATGTCCTGATGATCATTGGCTAAGGTCTCAAAGGTTCTCGTCGCCAATCGCGGCGAGATCGCGCTGCGAGTCATGCGGACCTGCCGCGAGATGGGCATCCCGACGGTGGCCGTCTTTGCCGAGCCAGACGCACGGGCGCCCCATGTCGCCTTCGCCGACGAGCGCGAGCCGCTCCGCGGACCGTCGCCGAGGCAGGCGTACCTGGATGGCGAGCAGCTGGTCCGGGTCGCGATAAAGCACGGGGCCGACGCCGTCCATCCCGGCTACGGGTTCCTCTCCGAGAATCCGGCCTTTGCCGAAATGTGCGCGTCCCACGCGCTGACGTTTATCGGGCCGGGAGCGTCCAGCATGCGCGCCATGGGCGACAAGGTGGAGGCGCGCCGGCGGATGATGGAGGCGGGCGTGCCCGTAGTGCCCGGGACCCCCGCGCTCGCCGATGAGCAGGTCGCGCTCAAGGAGGCGGCCCGCATTGGTTATCCGGTCCTGGTCAAGGCCGCCGCCGGCGGTGGTGGCATCGGGATGCGCGTGGCACGAGGCGCAGAGGAGTTGCCTGCCGCGTTCGAAGCCTGTCGGCGTGCGGCGCAGACCTCGTTCAACAGCCCGGACGTCTACCTCGAGCGATACCTTGACCACCCGCGTCACATCGAGATGCAGGTTCTGGCGGATGCGCACGGCACGACCCTTGCCCTCGGCGAACGCGACTGCTCGATCCAGCGGCGGCACCAAAAGCTGCTGGAGGAGACCCCCGCGGTCGGCCTTTCAGAGAGCCGCCGCGCCGCGATGAAGGCGGCCGCGGTCACGGCGGCGTCCGCGGTCGGTTATCAGAACGCCGGGACCGTCGAGTTCATCGTGGGGGGCGACGAGTTCTACTTCCTCGAGATGAATACCCGATTGCAGGTGGAGCACCCCATCACGGAGGCGGTCCTGGGCATCGACCTCGTCCGCCATCAGATTGAGATCTCTCGAGGCGAGCGGCTCCCCGCGGACGGGTTTCCGGCGGCGCGCGGCCACGCGATCGAGTTTCGGATCAATGCCGAAGACCCCTTGCGCGATTTCATGCCGGCGCCGCGTCGCGTCCAGCGCTATGCGCCCCCGAGCGGGCCGGGCGTCAGGGTCGACGCCGGCATACGGCCCCATCAGGAGGTGTCGCCGCACTTCGACTCGCTGCTCCTGAAGCTCATCGTCTGGGCCGAGGATCGCGAGGCAGCCATCGGGCGCGGCCGTCGCGCGCTCCAGGAGTTTGTGCTCACGGGACCAAAGACGACCATTCCGTTTCATCGCGCCGTCCTGACCGAGCCGGATTTCCTGAACGGGCGGATCTCGACCGGTTTCATCGTGGACCATCCGGACCTTCTCGAGCGGACCCGGGCCTTCGAAGCGGAACCGTCTCCCTTTGCCGCCTTCTACGCCGGCTCGGAGGTCGCGGCCGCGATCGCGGCGGGCGTTGTCGTCGTCAGCGATCGGGGCGAAAGCTAGCCGCCGATCACGAGCGGCGCGTCGTATTCCTGGGCGATCGGCGCCCCCTTGATGTCGGTCACTCCAGGGGTCACCACCAGCGTGTAGCGGCCGGCGTGCAGCTTTGCATCCAGGGTGACGAGGTGGTCGTCAGGGTCGAACGTCGCCCGCGACTTGATCACCCCGCCATGATCATCCTTGATGAGGATCGTGTCACTGGACACCGTTTCTGGCTTGAGGTCCGAATCGAAGCGCACCAGCACCTGTGTTGAGGGTGTCCCCTGCCGGACGACGACGGAAACGACGGTGGGGCCGTGGCCGAGCTGCACCGTGGGCCCGGCCGACACGGTATCGATCAAGTAATGCTGATCCTGCAGGACGAGGGTCAGCTGTTCCTCGAAAAAGCTGGTTTCCTGGGCCGACCTGGCGATGAAGATCCGGGCTCCGACGAGGAACTTGTTGGGTCCCGCCAGTTGCACGCTGACCGGGTAGTACCGGTCGAATTGGGCACCGGGACTCAACAGGGAAGAGGCGCCGCTCTGATAGGCGCTGAGTCCCGCGGCATCCAACTCGGACTGCGCGGCGGCGATATCGCCACGGATCCGCGCCTGCATGAATTTTTCGACCTCGGCCAGCGCCTGGCCTTCCGCCGTGTCGATCGCGGACGGTTGTCCGACGCCGACCTTCGCGGTCCAGAATGCCCGTCCCCCGGCCTCGTCCTTGCGGGTGAAGAGGACAAGGTCGCCGTGGGGTGACCATTGCGGGCTCCCATAGTTCTTACCGACACCGCCGAAGGCCGTAAGCGCGCTCCCGTCGGCGTTGATGAGCGCCAGCCGGGAAGGGTCGCCGTTGCCGGAGCGGCTCACGAAGAGGAGTGACGAGGAATCGGGCGCCCAGTTGAGATCGGACCAGGACTCGGCCGCGGGGCTCGTCGCAATTCTGGTATATGCCGGCGGAGTGCCCCGATAGAGCTGGGTCCCAGCCGCGGTCGCGATCGTGAAGGCGAGATCGCCCCTCGGGGACCAGGCAAAATTGGTTGCCCCGTCCGGGAGGCTTTTCGTCTGGAGCGAGGTCAGATCTAGAACGTCGGACCGCGTGTTGGATTGCACCGCGAGCAGCAGGCCGCTGGGGGAGGCGGCGAAGCTGCCGCTGACGGGCAGGGCCGGCGCCGTGATCGGCACGCCATGCAGGTCGACGATCCGCAAGGTGCCCTGGTCGACATAGGCGAGCCGGTCGGTCGCCAACCAGACTGGTGCGCGATCGGGCCGCCCATTGATCGTGGCGACCCGAGCGATCCGGATCGCGCCCTGGAAATCGCGCACTTCAAGGTAGGACTGATCGGGCCCACCGGACAGCCAATCGGCGAACATGCCGCCGGAGGTCGCGGCAGCCGGAAGGCTGCCACCGGGGGCCAGGATCCGAATGCGCGTCCCCTGCGTGCTCATCAGCCAGACGTCGGTGATCCTGGTCGCAGCAGGGGCGGAGGCCGCCGCTGCGGGTGATGCCGATGCGGAGGCTGTGGCCGACGCGGTGGCCGTGGGGCTGGCGGGCGCAGGCACGCCGGTCACGAGCAACTGGCCGTCTGGCGTCCAGGATGCCGCGCTCAGCGCGCTCGAGTCAGGGATCCGGTTGTCATAGGACCAGGTGACCGAGGTGCTGCTGAAGGAGGGCGGCACGACCGGTGGGATCGGCGCGCGGGCGGTCAGAAAGTGGACGACGACCGGTCGCGGCGCCGGCGGCGGCGTGACCGGCCCCTGAGCCGGCGGGGTCGATTTGGGTTGAATCGTCACCTTATAGGTGGTGTTGGGCGCCAGTGGGTGGGCCGGGGTGATGACGAGGGTCTGGCCATCCCAGCGCCTGGTGAAGGAGGTCGCCGGCTCGATATTGATGCTTTCCTCGACGGCGTTCTTGTCCACCGGTCCGCTGAAGGGAATCGTGATGGGTTCCGCGGTCGCCACATCCTTCCTGTTGTCGATGGCATGGATGTCCGCGGCGACCGGCGCGGTCGACCCCGGCTGGCGCTGCAGGTAGACCTCGACGCCCAGGACGACGATGAACCCGGCGGCCACCGCCGCCATGGCGGGCGCCAGTCCCATCGGGCCCAGGGTGAACCACCGCCGACGCGGTCTGGCCGCCAGGGTCTGCCGGGCCTCGGTCATCAGTTTGGCGCGCAGGTAGTTGCGAAAGTGGGGGTCCAGTGGGGGCGTCGCGGGGCGCGACGACTGGAGGAGGTCGATGACCTCTTTGTCGGCCGGGTCAGAAAACAGTTCCTGCAGCTCTGGATCGTTCATCATGATGTCGTCCCCAGTTCGGCCTCGAGCTGCGGCAGCTCACGGCGAAGGCGCTCGACGCCGCGATGGAGCAGGAGCTTGACCGCGCCCGAACTCTTGCCCAGGATCACGGCGATCTCCTCGATCTTCCGGTCCTCGCCGAACTTCAGCACCATCGCGGCGCGTTGCTGCTTGGGCAACTGGTCGATGGCCGACCAGACCCGCCGGGTTCGATCGCGCCGGACCACCTCGTCGACGACCTCGGGTGCGCCGCTGGCCAGGTCGCTGCCCTCTTCGAGCTCAACCTCGCCGCGTTGCCCGCGGTAATGGTCGGCAACGGCGTTGAGTGCGATCTGGTAGAGCCAGGACGAAAAGGGGTGACCGCTGTAGCTATATCGCTGGATGTTCTTGAGCGCCTTGAAAAACACCTCTGACGTCACGTCCTCTGCCACGGATTGGTCACGGACTCGCGAGTAGGCGAAGCGGTAGATTTGCGGGAAATAGCGATCGTAAAGAGCCCCGAACGCATCGGGGTCCCGTTTCGCCCGTTCGACAAGTTCCCGCTCTTCAGCACTATCTGGCATCAGGGCACCCCAGGGGACGCCCGTTGCACAGTGAACGGGGGGCGCCCCGCAATGGTTACGTCCTCGCCCAATCTACCAGCCCCTTTCCTGAGATAAGTCGCAAACGGGACCTGCGGTTACGGTCCCGACACCGCGTATAATCGCGCTTGTCACCGACGGCCCGCCACCCCCATAAGGAGACCTGCCGCCGTTTGATCCCCCGGTACGCTCACCCGGAGATGAGCGAAATCTTCTCCTCCCAGACGCGGTATGAGCTTTGGCTGAAGGTCGAGCTCCAGGTCTGCGACGGCTGGGCTGAGATCGGGGAGATTCCAAAATCGGCGCTGGGCAGTCTTCGCCGCGCGGCGATCGACCCCGCCCGGATCGCCCGGCTGGAAGATAAGGTGGGTCACGACGTGGTGGCGTTCCTGGACTCGATTGCCGAGGAGGTCGGCGACGATGCCCGCTACCTGCACCGCGGTCTGACCTCCTCTGATGTCCTGGATACCGCCCTCGCGCTTCAGCTGGTCATGGCCGCCGACATCCTCCTGCGCGATCTCGACCGTCTGTCCTCGGTCGTGCGCCGGCGCGCCATCGAGGAACGGGACACGCTGATGGCCGGCCGGACGCACGGGATCCACGCCGAACCGATCAGCTTCGGCTTCGTCCTCGCGGGCTGGCTGGACGAGCTGGACCGCGCCCGCCAGCGGCTCGTGACGGCCAGGGAGGAGATCAGGGTCGGCAAGCTGTCCGGTGCGGTCGGCACGCATGCCACGGTCGACCCTCGGGTCGAGGAGTTGGCCCTGAAGGCGCTGCACCTCCGGGTGGCCCCCGTCACCACGCAGGTCATCGCAAGGGATCGGCACGCGGCGTACATGGCGGTGCTCGGCCTCCTGGCCGGCACGCTCGAGAAGTTCGCCACCGACATCCGTCACCTGCAACGCAGCGAGGTTGCCGAGGTTCGCGAGCCCTTCGGTGAGGACCAGAAAGGCTCGTCCGCCATGCCGCACAAGCGCAATCCCATCCTCAGTGAGCGAATCTGCGGGCTGGCGCGCACGGTTCGCGGCTATGTCCAGGTCGCGTTCGAGGACCAGGCGCTCTGGCACGAACGGGACATCAGCCACTCATCCGCCGAGCGGATCATCGTTCCGGATGCCTGCACGCTGCTCGACTACATGCTTCGGCTGATGACCGACATCGTCGAAGGGATGACGATCGACCGTGCGCGCATGCGTGCCAACCTTTATCGCAGCGGCGGGGTGGTGTTCTCCCAACGGATCCTGCTCGCCCTGGTACAGAAAGGGATGTCGCGACAGGATGCCTATCGCGTGGTGCAGCATGCCGCCCTCAGCGCGCTCGACGGGGGCCAGGACTTCCGGGGCATCGTCGGTCAGGCGCCCGAGGTTCGGGAGCGCCTGTCGTCGGATGAGCTCGCCGAGCTGTTCGATCCCGGCTATTATCTGCGCTACCTCGACGTCACGTTCGAGCGCGTGGGCCTCGAGCCGGTGCGGGCGGAGGTGGCCCGGTCGTGACCGCCATCCTCACCACCGATCTGCCGCTGCCACTCCATTCGAGGGGAAAGGTTCGGGACACGTACCGGCTCGGTGATGGCGACCTGCTGATGGTGGCGACCGACCGGATCTCGGCGTTCGACGTCGTGCTCCCGACCCCGATCCCCGAAAAAGGCCGGGTCCTGAACCAGCTCTCGCTGTTCTGGTTCGCGCAGACCGCCAGCTTGATCAAGAACCATGTCGCCCCGACGCAATCGCTCCCCCCAGAGCTCAGCCGTCAACCGGACCTGATGGAGCGCAGCATGCGGGTCCTCAGGGCCGAACCCATCATGTTCGAGTGCGTCGTTCGAGGCTACCTCTCCGGATCCGGCTGGAAGGATTACCAGCAGACGGGCGGCATTGCGGGTGAGCGGCTCCCGTCGGGGCTCAAGGAAAGCGATCGTTTGCCCAGCCCCATCTTCACGCCGGCGACCAAGGCCTTGAGCGGCCACGACGAGAACATCTCACGCGCCGAGCTGGCGAACCGCGCCGGCCGAGACCTGGCGCAACGGCTGGAGGAGGCGAGTCTTTCGCTGTATGTTTTCGCCGCCCGCACGGCGCTGGAGAAGGGCCTGATTCTCGCCGACACCAAGATGGAGTTCGGCCTCCTCGACGGCCAGGTCATCTTGATCGACGAGTTACTGACGCCCGACTCCTCTCGCTTCTGGGAGCTCGAGAGCTACCGTCCGGGCGGCCCCCAGCCCTCTTTCGACAAGCAGTACGTGCGGGATTACCTGGAGACACTGGGGTGGAAGAAGCAGCCCCCCGGACCCGCGCTTCCCGACACGGTCGTTCGCGGGACCAGCGAGCGGTATCTCGAGGCGTTGGCGCGACTCACCGGCCGGCTTGCGCAAGCGAGGGTCGATGGTCCGCGCTGAGGTCTTCGTCACGCTCAAGCCGGTGGTCAACGATCCGGAAGGCCTGACCATCATGCGGGGACTCCAGACGCTCGGGTTCGACTCCGTCACTGACGTGCGGTCGGGGAAGTACCTGGTCCTGCTGATCGACGAAGCCGACCTCGGCCAGGCTCGAGCGCGGGTCGAGGCGATGGCCCAGCAGTTGCTGGCCAATGCCGTCATCGAGGACTATCGGATCGCGGTCGGGCCGGTCGAGGCCACCGTCCTCAGCGGAGAGCGACCGGTTTGAGGACGGGCATCGTGGTATTTCCCGGCACCTGGAGTGACCGGGACTGCGCCCACGCGGTCGCCGACGTCCTCGGCCAGCCGGCGCGTTTCATCGATCACCGAGCTCGCCGGTTGGATGACGTCGACCTGGTGATCTTGCCGGGCGGCTTCTCCTACGGCGATCACCTGCGTTGCGGTGCCATCGCCCGTTTCGCTCCCGTGATGGAGGCAATCATCGACTTCGCCGACCGCGGCGGCCTGGTGCTCGGCATCTGCAACGGGTTCCAGGTCCTCCAGGAAGCCCGAATGCTCCCCGGCGCCCTGCTCAAGAACGCGTCCTGCCAGTTCCGCTGCGAGTGGGTCAACCTTCGTGTGGAGCAGACGGACGGCGCCTTCACCACCGAGTGCCGGCCGGCGCAGGTGCTCCGGATCCCGATCTCGCATGGCGAAGGCAATTTCTACGCGGACCCCCAAACCCTGGCGGCGCTCGAGGCGGGCGGCCAGGTGGTGTTCCGTTACTGCATGCCGGACGGTCGCGTCGTGGAGGACGCCAATCCAAACGGTTCGCTGGGCAACATCGCGGGCATCATGAACCGCCGCGGGAACGTGCTCGGGATGATGCCGCATCCCGAGCGAGCTTGCGAAACGCTGCTCGGCGGCACGGATGGGCTCACCATCTTCCAGTCGGCGGTTCGTGCGCTGCAGCGGGTGGCGGCCTGATGGCGGTGGCGATCCGCCGCGCTGAGCTGGAGGCCGTTGCCCTGGACGAGGCGGAATACCGGGCCATCGTACGCTTGATCGGCCGCGACCCCAGTGATGTCGAGCTGGGCATGTTCGGGGCGCTCTGGAGCGAGCACTGCGGCTACAAGACGTCGAAGCCGCTTCTGCGTCAGCTCCCGACCGAGGGCCCAGGCGTGCTGCAGGGTCCGGGTGAGAACGCCGGAGCCGTCGATATCGGGGAAGGCCTGGCGGTTGTCTTCAAGATCGAGTCCCACAATCACCCATCCGCGATCGAGCCCTACGAGGGGGCGGCAACCGGTGTCGGCGGCATCCTGCGTGACGTCTTCGCGATGGGGGCTCGGCCGATCGCGATCCTGGATTCGTTGCGCTTCGGACCGCTCGAGCGGAACCGAAACCGGCATCTGTTCATGGGGGTCGTGGCCGGAATCGGCGGCTACGGGAACTGCTTTGGTTGTCCAACGGTTGGCGGCGAGGTCTATTTCGACGAAGGCTATAGCGACAATCCGATCGTCAACGCGATGTGCGTCGGTCTCGTACGGCATGACCGGCTTCGACGCGCGCGGGCGGACCGCGCCGGTGACGTGCTCTTCCTGGTCGGCGCCGACACGGGCCGCGACGGCATCCACGGAGCGACCTTCGCGTCCGTTGAGCTGGACGACCGGTCGCACACGCGCCGCCCGGCGGTGCAGGTCGGCAACCCGTTCCTCGAGAAGTTGCTGTGCGAAGCGTGCCTGCAACTCAACGAGCTCGAGGAGGTGACCGCGATCCAGGACCTAGGGGCGGCCGGGCTCACCAGCGCTGCCTGCGAGCTCGCCCACCGCGGTCACCGCGGCCTGGACATCGATGTGGCCCGGGTCAGCCGCCGCGAGCGTGGCATGAATCCGTACGAGGTCATGCTGTCGGAATCGCAGGAGCGCATGCTCGTCCTGGTGCGGCCCGGCGGCGAGGACGCCGTGCGGCGGATCTTCGATCATTTCGAGTTGCACGCCGACGCGATCGGGACTGTCACGAGTGGCGATCGGGTCCGCGTCCGCGAGGGTGAGGCGGTTGTGGCGGACCTTCCACTGGCGGCGCTGATCGACGGGGTACCGCTCCGATCGCCCGCTGCGCGGCCAGCCGACGTCAGCCTGCCTTCGCTTGTGCCGGCGCTGGAGCAAGCGGAGACGGTCTTGCTCGACCTGCTCTCCAGCCCCAACCTGCGCAGCCGCCGCCCCATCTACCGAACCTACGACCACCAGGTGCAGGACAACACCGTGATCGGGCCGGGCTCGGATGCCGCGCTTCTGCGGGTGCCTGGCACCAACCGCGGCCTCGCCCTCACCACCGACGGGAATTCGCGCTACGTGGCTCTCGACCCCTACGTGGGGACGCAGGCCGCCGTCGCCGAAGCGGCGCGCAACCTGGTCTGCACCGGCGCCCGCCCGCTGGCGGTGACGAACTGCCTGAACTTCGGCAATCCGCAGCGCCCGCACGTTTTCTGGCAGTTGCAGGAGAGTGTCCGCGGGCTCGCCGATGCCTGTCGCGCCCTTGACCTGCCCATCGTGAGTGGCAATGTCAGCCTCTACAACGAGACCAACGGACGCAACATCCCGCCGACGCCCGTCATCGGGATGGTGGGGCTGCTCGACGATCTGGGCGAGCGATGCCAGGCCGGCTTTCAGGAGGACGGCGACCTCGTCTTCCTCCTCGGCGAGACGCGGGACGAAATGGGCGGGAGCGCGTACCTGCAGCAGGCCGGGGTCGAGCTCGGTGGTCCGCCACCGCGGGTGGACCTCGCGGCGGAGCGCCGCTTGCAGTCGGCCATCCTTAATTGCACCCGCAACGGCGTGCTGCGGAGCGCGCACGATGTTGCCGACGGGGGGTTGGTCATCGCCCTTGCTGAGTCGGCGCTGCTCGGCTCGCGCGGCCTGCGGTGCCCGGCCATCGTCGGTGCCGTCAGCGCAGTGGCCCTCTACTTCAGCGAGTCGCAAGCCCGCGCCGTGATCAGCGTGACGCCCCGCCGGGTCCCCGAGCTGCAGGCCATCATGGGTCATCATGGGATCCTGCTGCAGGCTCTCGGCGTCGTCGGTGGCGACGCCTTCCAGGTGGGGCCCGACATCCGCCTACCCCTCGATGTCCTCCGCCAGGCATGGGAGACAGCGTTTTGAGACGTCATGATCTGATGGCGGCGGAGCGGATGCACGAGGAGTGCGGGCTCTTCGGCATCGACGCACCGGGGGAGGAAGTTGCCAACCTGACCTATTTCGGTCTCTACGCGCTGCAGCACCGTGGCCAGGAGAGCGCCGGGATCGCGGTGAGCGACGGGTCCACGATCCGCGTGCACAAGGACGTGGGCCTGGTCGCCCAGGCCTTCGACGAGGCGGCGCTCGAGCGGCTCGTCGGCCACCTCGCGCTCGGTCATACCCGCTACTCCACGACGGGCTCGAACCGGCTGGAAAACGCGCAGCCGATGCTCGTCACCCATCCGCAGCTCGGCCGGGTCGCCATTGGGCACAACGGCAATCTCACGAACAGCGCGACCCTGCGTCGTGACCTGGAGCAGGACGGCGTCCGCTTCAAGACCTCCAGCGATACGGAGGTGATCGCCGAGCTGGTGGCCCGGACGCCCGGCCTCGACCTCGTGTCGGTGCTGCGCCGCGCGCTGCCCCGCCTCCAGGGCGCGTATTGCCTGCTCGTCATGACCCAGGACACGCTCGTCGGCGTTCGCGATCCGCTCGGCATCCGCCCGCTCTGCCTCGGACGGCTGCCGGAGGGTGGGGCCATCATCGCCTCGGAGAGCTGTGCGCTCGATACGGTGGGCGCCGAACTCGTTCGCGAGATCGAGCCCGGCGAGGCCGTGGTCCTCGGGTTCGGCGAGCCGAAGGCCGAGCGACTGATGCCGTCTACCCGCAAAGCCACCTGCATGTTCGAGTTCATTTACTTCGCCCGCCCCGACTCGAAGTTGCAAGGGCAGTCTCTCTACGAGGCCCGTCGCAACATGGGGCGGCAGCTGGCGCTGGAAGCACCGGCAGATGCCGACATCGTCATCTCGCTGCCGGATTCGGGGACGCCGGCCGCGGTCGGCTACGCCGAGCAAAGCGGCATCCCGTATAGCGAGGGCCTGATCAAGAGTCGCTACATCACGCGAACGTTCATCCAGCCGAACGAGCGGCTGCGCAATGTGGGCATCAAGCTCAAGTTCAATCCACTCAAGGAGATCCTCCAGGGCAAGCGCGTCGTGCTCGTTGACGACTCCATCGTGCGAGGGACGACGAGCCGCAAGATCGTCGAAGAGTTGCGCCGCGCCGGCACGGCCGAGATCCATATGCGCGTCAGCAGCCCGCCTATCCAGTGGCCGTGCTTTATGGGCATCGACATCGCCAGCCGGGCAGAGCTGATCGCCTCCGGTCGCAGCGTCGAGGAGGTCGAGCGGGTGATCGGCGCGGATTCCCTCCGCTACCTGAGCAAGGCCGGGCTCTTTCGCGCGGTGCCCAACGTGACCGGCTTCTGCATGGCCTGTTTCGACGGTGATTACCCGGTGCCGGTGCCGGTGCAGCTGGAGATGGACAAGCTCGCGCTCGAACCGGTGATCCCACGGTGACGAGTTACCGCGACGCCGGCGTGGATATCGAGGCCGGCAACCGGGCCGTCGATTTGATTCGGCCGCTGGCGGCGGCCACGCAGGGCCCGCAGGTGCTGGCCGGCATTGGTCCGTTCAGCGGACTGTTCGCGCTGGACACAACCCGGTATCGGGCGCCGGTGCTCGTGGCCAGCACGGATGGCGTCGGCACCAAGGTGCTGCTTGCCAGCGAGGCGGGTCGCCACGCCTCGATCGGCGCCGACCTGGTCAATCATTGCGTCAACGACGTGTTGACCGCCGGCGCGGATCCCCTGTTCTTCCTCGATTACGTGGCCACCGGCCGGCTCGATCCCCCGATCGTCGCGGAGCTGGTCGCTGGGATGGCCAATGCCTGCCGTGAGGTCAACTGCGCGCTGCTCGGCGGAGAGACGGCGGAGATGCCCGGGCTCTATCGGCCCTCCACGTATGACATCGCGGGGTTCATGGTCGGCGTCTGCGAGCGCGACGCCCTGATCGACGGCAGCGGGATCCGCGAGGGCGACATCCTCCTCGCCCTTCCCTCCGCCGGGCTCCACACCAATGGCTACAGCCTGGCGCGGCAGGTCATCCCAAGCCGGACGCTGTCGCAACCGATCGGCGAAAGCGGCCCCACGGTTCTCGACGCGCTCCTCGCGCCGCACCGATGTTATCTGGAGCCGGTCCGCCGCCTGCGTGAAATCCTGCCCATCAAGGGCCTTGCGCATATCACTGGTGGTGGGGTGGTCGGGAATCTACCGCGCATCCTTCCCGTGGGCACGGGGGCACGCATCCAGCGGGGCCGATGGCCGGAACCCGAGATCTTCGCCTACCTCGCGCCCTTCGTTGCGGACGACGAGATGTGGCGCACCTTCAACATGGGCCTCGGCATGATCGTCGTCGTCGACGAGGCGAGCGCGCCGGTCGCGCTGCGGCTGTTGCCGGGTGAGATCTTTCACGTCGGCGAAATCGTCGCTTCCGAGCAGCGGCGCGTGCACATTCTCGAATGAGCCGTCTTCGGGTGGGGGTGCTGGTCTCCGGCCAGGGCAGCAACCTTCAGGCGCTGATCAACGCGGCCCGCGACCCGATCTATCCCGCCCGGGTGGTCGTCGTGTGTGCCAACCACGATTGTCCGGCCCTCGAGCATGCGAAGAAGGCCGGCATTACCCGTGCCGTCTTCCGGCTTGCGAATTATCCCGACCGGAAGGCACGCGACCTCGAGATGGCCCGGGTGCTGCGCCACCACGATGTCGAGTTGGTCGTCTGCGCAGGGTACGATGCCATCCTGGTTCCGGCCTTCACGCGCCAGTTCGCCGGTCGGATCATCAACATCCATCCGTCCTTGCTACCGGCCTTCTCGGGCACCATGGATGCGGTGGCGATGGCGCTGCAAAGCGGAGTTCCGGAAACCGGCTGCACGGTCCATGTCGTGACGGACGAGGTCGACGCCGGGCCCATCATCGGCCAGCGCCGGGTCGCCGTCCGACCCGACGAGACGGTGGAAAGTTTGCGGACCCGGATCCAGGTGGAGGAGCACACCCTGCTGCCGGTCGTGGTCAAGCGCCTCGCCGGTCAGGTCTTACCGATCCCCGTGTGAACGCCTTGCTGAGCGTCTCAGATAAGACGGGGCTGGTTGATTTCGCGCGCGGCCTCGCGGCGCTGGGCGTCATCCTGTATGCCACCGGGGGTACCGAGCGGGCTCTGGCCGGCGCCGGCATCCCGGTCAAGAGTGTGCAGGAATTGACCGGATTCCCCGAACTGCTCGGCGGGCGCGTGAAAACGCTGCATCCCAACGTTCATGCCGGCATTCTGGCGCGCCGCGACGAACCGCGGCACCTGGAGGAGCTGGCCGAGCGTGGCCTGCCGCTGATCGACCTCGTGGTCGTCAACCTCTATCCGTTCGTGGACACCGTCGCCTCCGGTGCGACGGGGCTGGATGCGATCGAGTCGATCGACATCGGCGGGGTCACGCTGCTGCGGGCGGCCGCAAAGAATCATGATCACGTCCTGCCGGTCGTGCGGTCTGCGGACTATCCCGCCGTGCTCGCCGCGCTGCGTTCGGTCGGCGGCGTCACGTCCTCCCTCCGTCGCCACCTGGCCGCGGTCGCCTTCGGGCATACGGCCGCGTACGATGCGGCGGTCTGTGATCACCTGCGCGGCGGGGGGCCGTCGGACGGGCTTCCCCAGGACTTCGCCATGGGCGGGCACAAGTTGCGCGATCTTCGTTACGGCGAGAATCCGCACCAGTCGGCGGCCCTCTACCGCACGGTCGACGGTGGGGGCATTGCCGGCGCGCGGCAGTGGCAGGGGTTGGAGCTCTCCTACAACAACATCCTCGACGCCCAGGCGGCCTGGTCGCTGGTCGGCGACTTTACCGCTCCCACGGTGGCGATCATCAAGCACGCCAATCCGTGCGGCGTCGCGCTCGGGGCCGGCGTTCCCGACGCGTTCGAGCGTGCCCTCGACTGCGACCGGCGGTCGGCATTTGGCGGGGTGGTCGCCTTTAACCGGCCGGTGGACGGCGCGACCGGCCAGGCACTGACGGAACAGTTCCTCGAGGTCGTCGTAGCGCCGTCCTTTGACGATGCCGGGCTGGCCGCGCTCAAGACCAGGCCGAAGCTGCGGGTGCTGCAGCCGGGTCCCGGACCATCGACCATGGCGCTCGATGCGCGCCCCGTCACCGGAGGATTCCTCCTGCAGAGCGCCGACCGCAGCGGGACCACGCTCGGCGAAGCGCGGGTGGTCACCGTGCCGTCACCGGACGACGAGATCTGGAAGGACCTGCAGTTCGCCTGGACCGTCGTGAAACACGTGCGGTCGAATGCCATCGTGCTCGTGCACCAGGCCGCTGCCATCGGGGTGGGCGCCGGCCAGATGAGCCGGGTGGAGGCGGTGGAGCTCGCGGTCCACCGCGCCGGGCCCCGCGCGCGAGGCGCCGTTCTCGCCAGCGACGGATTCTTCCCCTACCCGGACGGGATCGAGGTCGCCGCCCGCGCTGGGATCCGGGCTATCGTCCAACCGGGGGGCTCGGTCAAGGATGCGGAGGCCATCGCGGCGGCCGACGCTGCCGGCATCCCGATGGTCTTCACCGGCGAGCGCCACTTCAGGCACTAGGCAAAATCGAGTACAGTCATGATCCGGAGGGGAAATGCTGACTGAATCCGTCACGCAAGAAAGCCAGCCGGTGCGCACGGTGGCGCCGGGCCCGGAGGTCAGTCTGGATGAGCTGCAACTGGCTGGTCGCAACCACTCCATGCCGCTGGAGGGGCTTCGATTCCCGGTCACGCCTATTGGCCTCCACTACTTACTGACTCACTTCGATATTCCGCGCGTCGATCCGGCGACATGGCAGCTCGCGATTGGCGGACGGGTCCGCACGCCGTCGACCTTCACGCTGGACGACATCAAGGCGCTGCCCCCAGTAACGCGGCGCGTCACGCTCGAATGCGCCGGAAATGGACGGGCAAAACTCGCGCCCCGACCCATCAGCCAGCCCTGGCTCTTCGAGGCCGTGGGTACCGCGGACTGGACCGGCACGCCACTGCGGCCGCTGCTTCAGGCTGCCGGCCCTCTTAAGGACGCGGTCGACGTGGTCTTCACCGGTCTCGATCGTGGCGTCCAGGGTGGCATCGAGCAGCAATACGAACGGAGCCTGAGCCTGGCGGACGCGTCGTCGGACGAGGTCTTCCTGGCCTATGCCATTAACGGCCAGCCGCTGCCACCGCAACACGGCTTCCCGCTCCGCGTCGTGGTGCCGGGCTGGTACGGCATGACGCACGTCAAGTGGTTGCGATCGATCACCGTCGTGAACCAGCCTTTCCGCGGGTACCAGCAGGAGCCCGCCTACCAAGTCACGCCCTCGCTCGAGGAACCGGGCGAGCCCGTGACGCGGATCCTGCCACGATCGCTGATGGTGCCGCCAGGGATCCCGGATTTCCTGACGAGAACGCGTCTGATTGCGATCGGCAGCCACTTGATCGAGGGCCGCGCCTGGTCGGGACGAGGCCAGGTCGTTCGCGTGCAGGTCAGCACCGATGGCGGCATGAGCTGGGCCGACGCAGAACTGGGGCAGGCGGACGGTGCGTACGCGTGGCGGCCCTGGATCTACCGGTGGGCGGCTTCTGAGGAGGGCGAGCATGAAGTCTGCTGCATGGCCACCGACTCGGCGGGCAACACGCAGCCGCTGACACCGAGGTGGAACGCGCAAGGCGTCTGCAACAACACGGTCCAGCGGGTCAACGTCGTGGTCGGTGGCCAGCGCCCACCCCAGCAGCCGGCCGCGGACGAGCCGATCAAATAATTCTGATATTCTTGTAACTGGTCTTCGGGGCAGGGGTGTGATTCCCTGATCGGCGGTATAGCCCGCGAGCGTCTTATGACGCATGACCCGGTGAAGGCGTAAGCCAATTCCGGGGCCGACCGTACAGTCGGGATGAAAGAAGGCCCTCGGACGGCGCGCACGCCGTTCCGGTCATGCCCCGACGCCAAAGGAGTAAACATGGCCGTCGGAACAGCGAAGATCAAGCCATCGGTAGGAAACGCGGGAAGCGGGGTGGTCGACCGCTTCTCGGTGGTGCTGGTCGCGGTCGCGGCCACCCTCTGGGCGTCGGACGCCTACTTCAGGGCGCGACTGATCGGCCACCTGACTGCGACCCAGATCGTGGTCCTGGAAGACGCCCTCGTCAGTCTGTTCCTCGTCGTCTTCTTGATTCGGGGCCTGCCCGAGATGCGGCGGCTGTCCGGGCGAGGCTGGGCGGCGATCGGGCTCATCGCGCTCGGCCCCCAGGCGATCGCAACGATCCTGTTCACCACGTCCTTTTCCTATGGGCATTTCGCGGAGACGTTCGTCCTGCAGCAGACCCAGCCGCTGATCGCCATCCTGCTCGCCTGGATCGTGCTCGGCGAGCGGCGCCGCCCCTGGTTCTGGCCCGCCGCCGCGCTGGCCGTCGTCGGCGTCTACATGGTCGTCTTCGCGCAGAACCTGGCGGCGCCGTTCTCCGACCTGCAGCACGGCCGGCTCGCAGCGGGACTGTTCGCGCTCGGCGCTGCCGCGCTCTGGGCCAGTGGGACGGTGTTGGGCCGGTTCGTGCTGGGCCCTGGCAAGCTGAGCTTTCCGACCACCACCGCGTTGCGCTTCACGCTGGCGCTGCCCGTGCTGATCTTGATCGTGCTGGTCCAGAACGGAACGGCAGGCTTCTCCCATTATCGGACGCCGGACCTGCTGCCCTTTCTCGGGATCGCCCTGATCCCCGGCCTGGTCGCCCTTCTGCTCTACTACCGCGCCCTCAGCAGCACACCCGCCACGCTGGCCACCATCGCTGAGATGGCCTTTCCCGTGGCCGCCACCTTCATCGCCTCGGCACCACCACCCTACGGCTTCAACCAGCCGCTCTACCTGCCGCAGTTCATCGGGACAGCCCTCCTCATCGTTGTGATCTTCATCCTCAACTGGACCAAGGCACGGAAGCCACCGGTCGTTCTGAATACCGAGGAGGCAGCCTAAAACTCCGACAGTCAGCTGTCACAAACCGCTGCCATAATGCGGGCGGCTTTGAAGAAAGAACGTCGGACCTGGATGCTCCCCGAGCCGCTGCGCGCCCAGCCGGGCCTCGAGGCCTACTCGCCGGTGTTCCGCCAGATTCTGCACGGGCGCGGTGTGACCCAACAACGACACCTCGATCCCTGGCTGACGGCCGAGCTGGACCAGGCGCCCGACCCATTCCTTCTCAAGGACATGGCGATCGCGTGCGACCTTATCGGCGACGCGGTCCGGGACGGCCGGCGCATCGCCGTGTACGGTGACTATGACGCCGACGGCGTCACGGCCTGCGCCACGCTGGCCAGGGGTCTGCGAGCGGCGGGCGCTGACGTCATCACCTACATCCCCAACCGATTCACGGAGGGATACGGTCTCAATGGAGACGCGCTGAAGGAGCTCCATGCACGCGGGGCCACGCTGGTCATCACCTGCGACTGCGGAACGAACTCCATCGAGGTCGCCCGCGACCGGCCGCGCGGCATGCAGCTGATCGTGACCGATCACCATGAAGTCGGGCCGGAGCGGCCGAACGTTAACGCCCTGATCAATCCCAAGCAGCCGGAGTGTGCCTATCCGTTCGATGGGCTGGCGGCATGCGGCGTCGCCTACAAGATGCTGGTGGCGTTGGAGCGCCGCGTCTTTCCCGGCAAGCTCGATCCCAGGGCGTTGCTCGATGCCGTGGCGCTGGGGACCGTGGCGGATGTCGTCCCCCTGCACGCCGAAAACCGAGCGATCGTCCGAGCCGGACTGCAGCGCCTGACGCAGGCGCCCAGCCCGGGCTGTGCCGCGCTGCTGGCGGTTGCCGGCATCAAACGTCCGGTGACGGCCGAGCATCTCGCCTTCCAACTCGGCCCGCGGATCAACGCGGCGGGCCGCATGGAGGACGCGGTCCTCGCGCTCGATCTGCTGATGGCGGAAACTATCGAGCAGGCGACTCCATTGGCCCAGCGTCTCCAGGAGCAAAATGCTCAACGGCAGCAGCTGACGGCGGACATCGTGCGCGAGGCGAAGGCGCAGGTCTTAGACCTCGCCGATAGCCTGCCCGTCATCGTGATGGGAGCGAGCCAGTGGCCGCTCGGGGTGCTCGGCCTCGCCGCCAGCCGGCTGGTCGAGGAGTTCTACCGGCCGACCTTCATCTTCAACACGGATGGCGACGAGTGGCGAGCCTCCGCCCGAAGCATCGAGGGGTTTCACCTGGTGGAATGCCTGCAGCATTGCGCGCCGCTGCTCCACCGGTTCGGTGGGCACGCGATGGCCGCGGGTCTCACCGTGCGCCGGGAGCAGTTTGCCGCGCTCAAAGAGTGCCTCGAACACTATGGGGCTAAGCGGCTCGATCCGGCGGCGTTCTCACGACCCATTCGCGTCGAGGCGGTCGCGGCCCTCGCCGACCTCAAGCCCAGCCTGCACCAGGAGATCCAGATGCTGGCCCCGTTCGGTATTGGCAATCGCGAGCCGTTGCTGGTCAGTCGAGACGTTGAAGTGCTCGGCGCCCAGACCTTCGGGTCCGACTCGCGACACTTGCGCGTGCAGCTGCGCGATCGCACGGCGAGCGCCGAGGCGATCGCCTTCGATAAGGGCGGATCGGCCGCTCACCTTCCACGCGGCCGCCGCATCGACGTGGTCTACGCGCTCGACTGCGATCGATGGGATGGCCTGGAGCGGGTGCGCCTGCACCTCAGGGACCTCCGGCCCATGCCCGCGCCGGCGGTCGTCGTCGACAGCGGGATGGCTTTACGAAATCGAACCCCTGTGCTACGGTAGCCGGGCAGGTGCTTTGGGGAAGGGCACCTTGTTTAGCAAAGACTAGCGAGGCACAATTGCTGGACGAGGTTCGCACTCCCAGGCTGATCATCGCCGGTACGGCGAGTAGCGTCGGCAAGACCACGCTTACTGCCGGATTGATCGCTGCGTTCAGGGCCCGTGGACTGACGGTCCAGTCCTTCAAGGTGGGCCCCGACTTCATCGACCCCGCCTACCTGGCGCACGTCACCGGTCGTCCCTGCCGCAACCTCGACTCCTGGATGCTCGGCGAAGGGGCGCTGCGCCAGGTCCTGGCGCACGGCTCGTTGGGGGCGGATCTGGCGATCATCGAAGGGATGATGGGCCTCTTCGACGGCCGCGGCGGCAATGGCGGCGGGAGCACCGCCGAGGTGGCCGCGGTGACCCGGACCCCCATCGTCCTGGTGATCGACGTCGGCAAGGTGGGGGAGAGCGCGGCCGCGGTCGCGCTGGGCTTCAAGAACTACGCCGCGCCGCTGAAGCTCGCCGGCGTCCTGCTCAACAACGTCGGCTCCGAGGGTCACCGCCGCAGCGTCGAGGAGGCGATCTGGAACGGCGCCAGGCTGCCGGTGCTCGGCGCGCTGCCTGCCATGCCCGACCTCGCGATCCCCGAGCGCCAATTGGGGTTGCTGCCGGTGCTGGAGAACAAGGCCTGGGATCGGATGGTCGCGATGCTCGCCCAAGCCCTTGCCAGGCACGTCGATCTCGACCTCCTGTTGCGGATCGCCAGAAAGGCCGAGCTCGTGCCACTGGTGCCCAACAAGGTGTTCCAGGGGAAACAGGCGACCACGCGCCCGGTACGCCTGGCGGTCGCCTACGACGAGGCGTTCAATTTCTACTATCCGGAAAACCTGGAACTCCTCGAGGAGCAGGGGGCCGAGATCGCGCCCTTCAGTCCGCTGGAGGACGCCGCGCTTCCCGACGGCGTTGGCGGCGTGTACCTTGGCGGAGGCTTCCCGGAGGTCTTCGTCGAGCCGCTGGCGCGCAACCACGCGATGGCGGAGTCATTGCAGCGCGCCCACCGAAGCGGCATGCCGATCTACGCGGAATGCGGTGGCCTGATGTACCTGGGCCGGTCACTGCGGACGGAATCCGGTTCGACGCACCGCATGGCCGGCGTCGTTCCCGTCGATGTCCAGATGGACGGTGAGATCCACCGGTTCGGATACCGGCAGATCCTGACGCTCGAGGACAGCATCCTGTCACCCAGGGGCCAGTTCTATCGCGGCCACGAGTTCCACTGGAGCCGCATCGTGAACCAGGACGCGGGGCTCCGGCCCGCCTACCAGATGATGAACGCCGAGGGCGACGTCATCGGCTATGAAGGCGTCGTCGCGCCCAACCTGCTGGCCAGCTATGTGCACCTGCACTTTGGCCAGAACCCGCTGCTGGTCGAGAAGCTCCTGGCCCATTGCCGAGAGTTCAGCACCGTGCACAGCGCCGCGTAGCCGGCGGGCTCAGTTTCAGCCCGGGGACGCTTCGGGTATAAGCGGACAGTGGAATACAAGGACTACTACCAGACGCTGGGGGTCGCCCGGACGGCCTCAGAGAAGGAGATCAAGTCCGCCTATCGACGCCTGGCCCGGCAGTTTCACCCCGACATCAACAAGGACCCCAAGG
Source organism: Candidatus Dormiibacterota bacterium (assembly GCA_036564925.1). Taxonomy (GTDB): domain Bacteria; phylum Chloroflexota; class Dormibacteria; order CF-121; family CF-121; genus JALYYC01. The sequence continues at coordinate 29,498 of DATCOB010000081.1, forward strand.
CCACCGAGCGCTTCAAGCTCATCAACGAAGCCTATGAAGTGCTGAGCGATCCCACCAAGCGCAGCAAGTACGACCAGATGGGCTCGGACTGGGAGCGGATCGAGCGCGAGCAGGAGTTCGGGCGCCAGTACCAGTCCCAAAGACGGGGCGGCCAGGCGGCGGGGTTCGGCGACTTCAGCGACTTCTTCAACACCTACTTCGCCGGCGAGGGGAGCCGGTTCGCCGGGTTCGAGACCGGGCGCGGCCGCACCGCGACGCCGACGCGCGGGGACGACATCGAGCATGCGATCGAGGTCAGCCTCGAGGAAGCGGCGAGGGGAGGTGAGCGCACCATCCAGACGGAGGTCCCGGAGACCTGTTCGACCTGCGGCGGCTCAGGCTTTACCGGTGAGCGCCGCCAGGTTCGCGGGCGCACAGTGATGGAGAGCGTCACCTGTCCCAGCTGCGGCGGACAGGGGGTCCGCGCCACCAGGCGCCAGATCCGGGTGACCATCCCGGCCGGCGTGACGGAGGGCTCGCGGATCCGAGTCAAGGGCGAGGGTCAGCGAGCCGCGGAGCATGGCGACCTCTATCTCAAGGTCCACCTGCAGCCGCATTCGCGTTTTGCCGCGAAAGGTCGCGACCTGTATATGGCGCTCCCGGTGCTGGACGACCAGGCGGCGCTGGGTGACGAGGTGACGCTGCCGACGGTGTCCGGGGCCCAGCTCCAGCTCCGCGTGCCGCCGGGAAGCCAGGCCGGCAAGATGTTTCGGCTGAAGGGAAAGGGGTTGCCGGGACTCAAGGACGGTGTCGCCGGTGACCTGTACGCGACGCTGGAGATCCGGACACCGGATACGATCACGCCCGAGATGCACGACCTCTACGAGCGGCTGCGACGGGCACGCACCGGCACGGCGCCGCCTGCCTAGCGTCCGCGAAAGAAGAGGTTCAGGACGACGGTGAGGACAAGGCTGACCAGGATCCCGGTTGCCAGCGGAAAATAGACGTGCGTGTTGCCGCGACTGAATGAAACGTCGCCGGGCAAACGACCGAGGAACGGAATACGTCCGCCGACGATGAAGAAGAGGCCCACGATGGCGATCAGGCCGCCGATGACGACCAGGAGCTTGCCGATTTCAGGCACGATGTGATCGTACCCAGCCGTACCGGCCGCGAACCGCCCCCGGGCGTGATCGAACTAGAAGCCGATCCAGCCGATGGCTTGCTCGATCTGCGATCGGTTCATGCCCGAGATCGGCACGCCGTCGATCACCGTCAGCGGAACGTCCTGGACGCCGATATCGAGCCCGCGAAGGTCCTTGCCATCCACTTTGCCGTCGGCGCAAACGTGTTCCTGGAACGCGACGCCGCGATCCTCGAGGATCTCCTTGATGCGGCGGCTGCTGTCACAGTCCGGTCGGGTGTACACAATGACTTCCATGTCGCCTGCCTTTTTCACGTGGCGCCCTTCCAGACCCACATGACTTGATAGCGCGAATGTAATGAGACTGGCTCAAGCCTAGCAGTAGTTATGGTATTTGTCTAATGGGTTTTCTTGATGCGTTCGATCAATCAACCTGATACCTGGTGCCGAAATCGGGGGGTTTGACAGCGCGACCCGGCGCCCCGTACACTAGCCGGGACCTTCGTCCTTTAAACGGCCCAGCGAGGCCGAAAGGAGCACCCGTGAGCGACACCCTCACCGCGCCGCCGGGCACCCGCAGCTGGATTCGCCCACGGCACCTCACCAGCTCCAGCCAGCTTGGCCGGCCCGTGCTCGAGGTCCTGCTTGACTCCGCCACCGAGTTCGACCAGCAGTCGCGGCCGGCCACGCTGCTGGCGGGCCGTACGCTCGCCACCATCTTCTACGAGCCGAGCACCCGAACCCGGTTCTCCTTCGAGACCGCCATGTACCGGCTCGGGGGCCAGGTCCTCACTGCCGAAAGCGCGGCGCACGCCAGCTCGGTGGCGAAGGGGGAATCCCTCGAGGACAGCGTCCGCATCATCGGCGGCTACGCCGATGCAATCGTACTGCGCCATTCCGAGATCGGGGCCGCGGACCGCGCGGCGGCCGTCTCGGCGGTCCCGGTGATCAATGCCGGGGACGGTGCGGGCCAGCATCCGACCCAGGCGCTGCTCGACGTCTACACCATCAAGAAGGAGCTCGGTCGCCTGGATCATCTCAGGGTGGGGCTGGCGGGCGACCTCTTGCATGGCCGGACGGTTCGCTCGCTGGCGATCATCCTCTCGCAATTCCCTGGCACGGAGCTGGTGCTGATCTCGCCGCCCAGTCTGCGGCTTGGCGAGGACCTGCGAATGGAGCTGGCTCGCCTCGGCACACCGGTCCGCGAAACCAGTGAGCTGGGCGATGCCGTGGCGGGTCTCGATGTCCTGTACCAGACACGGATCCAGGCCGAGCGGTTCGCCACGCGGGCCGACTACGAGCGACTCCGCGATATCTATGTGGTCGATGCAGCGTTGATGCGCCGGCTTCCCGACCACGCGGTGCTCATGCACCCGCTTCCTCGCCTTGGCGAAATCGATCCCGAGGTCGATACCGATCCGCGCGCCGCCTACTTCCGGCAGGCGCGCAACGGCGTGCCTGTCCGGATGGCCGTCCTCCACTGGGCCATGTCTCACTGATGGTCAAGATCCCACCCGCCAAGGCGGTCATCCTCGATGCCGACGGGGTTCGGCGCGCCTGGCGTCGTATCGCCCACGAGCTGATCGAGCGGCAACCAGGCCTCGACCGTCTGACCCTGGTTGGCATCGTGACCCGCGGCGTGCCCCTGGCCCACCGCCTCGCCGACACGCTCGCGGAGCTGGAGGGGATCAGGCCGCCGGTGATCAGCCTGGACGTCCGGACGTACCGAGACGATCTTCCGCGCGGCGCCACCCCGCCGCCGGCGATTCCGGCGGAGTCCGTCCAGGATCGGCCGGTCCTCCTCGTCGATGACGTCCTCTTCAACGGTCGCACCGCGAGGGCCGCCTTGGAGGCGGTGATCGCCGCAGGGCGTCCGACCCTGATCCAGCTGGCCGTGCTGGTCGACCGGGGCCATCGCGAACTGCCCATCCGGCCCGACTACGTGGGCAAGAACGTGCCAACCTCGCTAAAGGAATGGGTCGACGTGCACCTGACCGAGCGCGACGGTGAAGACGCCGTCCGCATCGTCGAGCGCGGCGACCCTTGATGCAACTTCACGGTGTCAGGGTGCTCAGTCAAGCCGGCCTCTCGGCGGCGCAGACGGTTGAGGTTCGTGCAGGGATCGACGCGAGCCGCGATGCCACCGGGCGCATCCTCTCGCCAGGCTGGATCGATCTGCACGCGCACCTCCGGGATCCGGGATTCCCGAGCCGCGAGACCCTCCTGACCGGCAGCCGGAGCGCTGCCGCGGGAGGGTTCACCCACGTCGTCGCCATGGCGAACACGGCCCCGGTCACCGACCGGCCGGCGCGCGTGGCGGCGCTCGTCGCGCGGGCCGCCGCCCTCCCCGTGCGGGTCAGCTTCGTGGGCGCCTTCACCGACGCGCTCGAGGGCGAGGTCCTCACCGATGCCGATGGCTTGAGGGCGGCCGGGGCGATCGCGCTGTCTGATGACGGTCGTCATTCGATGGACCGGCCGACGCTGACCCGCGGGCTCAGGTTGGCCGCCGCGGCGGGACTGCCGGTGCTGGTGCACGCCCAGACGGAGTCGCTTGGCCACGATCCGTCCGCGGAGATCTCGGCGACGCGTGAGGTGTGCCTCGCGCTGACCGACGCACCAGGGGCTCGGTTGCACATCCAGCACGTGAGCACGCGCGGGGCAGTCGACGTGATCCGAGAGGCCAAGGCCTCTGGACTTTTGGTCACGGCCGAGGCCACCCCCCATCACCTGAGCCTCACCGTGGCCGACGTGAGCGGGCCCGGAACCGATGCCAGGGTGAGCCCGCCCTTGCGGACCGCCGATGACCGCGATGCCATCGTCGAGGGCGTGATCGACGGGGTCATCGACATCATCGCCACCGACCACGCGCCGCATGACGCGGCGGCCAAGGACGCCGGGGCCAACGGCTATCACGGCTTCGAGACGGCGGCGGGCGTGCTGCTTGGCCTGCGCCTCCCCTGGCCGGTGATCTATCGGGCGCTCGTGGCGCGGCCGCGTGAGATCCTCGGGATCGCCTCCGCAGATGACTGGACGCTGATCGACCCCGTCGAGGAGTGGGTCGTCGACCCGCACGAGTTCTACAGCCGTGGCAAGAACTCGCCATTTGCCGGCCGCCGGCTCAAAGGCCGCGTGGTCATGACCGTGTGCCGCGGTCGCGTCATCCACGAAAGTGAGGTGCCGGTTGGCTGAGTCGATGGTCCTCGTCCTCGAGGACGGGCTCACCTGCTTCGGCGAGCGCGGCGGTCGCGCGTTGCACACGAGTGGGGAGATCGTGATCAACACCTGCATGACCGGCTACCAGGAGGTCCTGTCGGATCCGTCCTACGCCGGGCAGATGGTCGTGATGACCTACCCGCTGATCGGCAACTACGGGGCGTCCCCGGTCTTCCAGGAATCCGGGCGTCCCTGGGCGCGCGCGCTCATCACCCGGCAATTGAGCCCGGACCACCAGCACTGGCGGGCGCAATCGTCACTGACCGATTGGCTCGATGCCTTCGAAGTCCCGATCCTGACCGGGTGCGATACTCGCCGGCTGGCCCGCCACCTTCGCGGGACCGGTGCCCAGCGCGCCATCATCGGCCCGCGCGACGAGATGGCGACCCTGCTGCAGCGCGTTCAACGCGTCACCCCGCTGGAAGAGCAGGACCTGGTTCGCCAGGTCTCCGATGCCTTCGCGGACGTCGACGAACCGCTCGATCCGGCGCTGGCCCGCGGGCTCCGGCAATGGCGCGGCACCCGCATCGTCGTCGTCGATTTCGGGGTGAAGCGCAACACGTTGCGCGCGCTCCGCGCTCGGGGACTCGACCTCGAAGTCGTCCCGTATGACACCGATGCCGCCTCCATCCTTGATCGCCGGCCCGACGCCGTCGTGCTATCCAATGGTCCTGGCGACCCGGCTCGGCTGAGCCCGGCCGTCGCCATGGTCTCGCAGTTGCTGGACCGCGTGCCGGTGCTCGGCATCTGCCTTGGCCACCAGTTGATCGCCCAGGCTGCCGGCGCGCGCACCTCCCGCCTGCGCTTCGGGCACCACGGCGGCAACCATCCGGTCCTGGACGTGCGCGCCGGCCGGGTCAGCATGACCTCACAGAACCACGAGTTCCAGGTGGACGCGGCCACGGTCCCGAAGGCCAGCGGGTTTTCCGTCAGTCATCGAAACCTGCACGACGGCTCGGTCGAAGGGCTGGCCCATCGAAGTTTGCCCGTGCGATCGGTGCAGTTTCATCCCGAGGGCGGGCCAGGACCCCAGGACAACCAGGGGATCTTCGACGAATTCCTCGACCTGGTCAGCGGGCGGCCCGCACCTGTTGTCGTCACCACCGCGCGACCACCCAGGCCGAAGGTGGTGCTCGTCATCGGATCGGGACCGATCGTGATCGGCCAGGCGGCCGAGTTCGACTACGCCGGGACGCAGGCGTGCCGGGCGCTCCGCGAGGAAGGCGTGCGCACCGTGCTGGTCAACTCGAACCCGGCGACGATCATGACCGATGAGGGGATCGCCGACCGCGTTTACATCGAGCCTCTGACCGTCGAGGCGCTGAGCGCCGTCATCGAACGCGAACGTCCGGACGGTCTCCTGGCCACGCTCGGCGGCCAGACTGGGCTCAACCTGGCGGTGGCGCTCGCCGACGCCGGCGTGCTCGACCGCTACGGCGTGCGCGTGCTCGGAACCCCACTCTCGTCCATCCGCGAGGCCGAGGACCGCGAGGCCTTCAAGTCGGTCTTACTGCGGATCGGCGAGCCGGTCCCGGAGAGCCAGACCGTCACCACGGTCGAAACGGCCCAGGAGTTTGCCGCCTTGATCGGCTTTCCCCTCGTGGTGCGCCCCGCGTACACCCTGGGGGGCACCGGCGGAGGGATGGCCTGTAGCCCGCTCGAACTCGAGGCCATCGTGCGGGACGGACTGGCCGCGAGCCCCATCCACCAGGTGCTGGTGGAGCGGGCCCTGACCGGCTGGAAGGAGATCGAGTATGAGGTGATGCGGGATGCCAACGACACCTGCATCACGATCTGCAACATGGAAAACCTCGACCCGATGGGCGTCCACACCGGCGACAGTATTGTGGTCGCGCCCAGCCAGACGCTGTCCGACCGGCAGTATCAGATGTTGCGAACGGCGGCCTTGCGGATCATCCGGGCGTTGCGGATCGAGGGTGGGTGCAACGTCCAGTTCGCGCTCGACCCGGCGTCCGACGAGTACTTCGTCATCGAGGTCAACCCGCGGGTCAGCCGCTCGTCCGCCCTGGCGTCGAAGGCGACCGGATACCCGATCGCCCGGGTTGCGGCGAAGATCGCCGCCGGCCGGCTGCTGCACGAGATCCCCAATGCGGTGACGGGCAAGACGACGGCGGCCTTCGAGCCGGCGCTCGACTACTGCGTCGTCAAGATCCCCCGGTGGCCGTTCGACAAGTTTCCAGGCGCCGACCGCACGCTGGGCACGCAGATGAAATCCACCGGCGAGGTCATGGCGATCGAACGAACCTTCGAGGCGGCCCTGACCAAGGCGGTCCGGGCGCTCGAGCAGCGGCTTCCCGATGCGACCCAGTTGCGCGGCCGGCCGGACCTCCTCAACCAGCCCAACGACCGGCGGCTCTTCGCCGCGTTGCAAGCGCTGCGGGACGGGTCGACGGTGGAAGAAATCAGCCAGGCCACCGGGTACGCGCCCTGGTTTGGGCAACGACTGCGCAGGCTCGTGCAGCTCGAGGCGGCGCTGCGGAGTGGCCCGGCGAGCGAGCCGCTCATCCTGTCGGCCAGGCGTGCGGGTCTGTCCGATACCCGGATCGCCGAGCTGACCGGAAGCGCCGCGCCGATCCCCCCGCTCGAGCCGGTCTTTCGCCAGGTCGACACGTGCGCCGCCGAGTTCGAGGCGGTGACCCCCTATTACTACGCGACCTACGAAGATGAGGACGAAGTCGTCACCGGCACCAGGCCGGCGGTCGCCATCATCGGCTCCGGTCCCATCCGGATCGGCCAGGGCATCGAGTTCGATTACTGCAGCGTCCATGCGTCGACCGCGGTGCAGGACGCCGGCTACGACAGTGTGCTGATCAACAGCAACCCGGAGACGGTCAGCACCGATTTCGACGCCTCCACCCGGCTGTACTTCGAGCCACTCGACCTCGATGGGGTCCGCCATGTCCTGCGCCGCGAGGCGGTGCGCGGCGTCATCGTGCAGTTCGGCGGGCAGACGGGACTCAACCTCGCCGATGCGCTTGCGGCAGACGGGACGCCGATCATCGGGTCCTCAGTCGAGACCATTGACCTCGCCGAGGATCGGCGGCGCTGCGAGGCGCTCCTGCGCGAGCATGGCATTCCCCAATCGCCCGGTGGCTCGGCGGCCGACGCGGAGTCCGCGCTGGCCATCGCGGCCCGCGTCGGGTACCCGGTGCTGGTCCGCCCGTCCTACGTCCTCGGCGGCCGAGCGATGGAGATCGTGCATTCGCCGGCCGATTTGCGACGATACCTCGACGCTGCGCCGGCCCTTGGCATTCGTGGCGCGATCCTGGTGGACAAATACCTCCTGGGCCGCGAGCTCGACGTCGATGCGATCGCTGACGGGAGCACGGTCCTGATCCCCGGCATCCTGGAGCACGTGGAACGCGCGGGGATTCATTCCGGCGATTCGTTCGCCGTGTATCCGCCCATCTCGCTCACCCCGCAGGAGACCGATCGCGTCGTCGAGGCCACCACCGTCATTGCGCGGCTCCTCAAGGTCGTCGGGCTCGTCAACATCCAGTTCGTCATCCAGGATGGGATCCCGTACGTACTGGAGGTCAACCCGCGCGCCAGTCGGACCGTCCCATTCCTGAGCAAGGTGACCGGCGTGCCGATGGTGCACATCGCGACGCGCGCCGCCCTGGGCCGGTCGCTCCAGGACCAGGGCCTGACGAGCGGCCTGACCCCGCCCCGTGCGCTCCATGCGGTGAAAGCTCCCGTCTTCTCCATGGCGAAGTTGCCGGCCGTTGACACGGTACTTGGCCCGGAGATGAAATCGACCGGCGAGGCGATGGGTATCGCCACGGATCTGCCGACGGCGCTCTACAAGGCCTTCCTCTCGACGATGCAGGAACTCCCGCCCGACGGCGCCGCCCTCTGCTCGATCGCCGACGTCGACAAGGCTGAGGCTCTCCCGATTCTCAAAGCCCTGCGCGTGCTGGGGATGACGTTGTACGCGACGGCCGGCACCGCGCGGCTGCTGCAGGAGTCCGGCATCCCCGCGGTATTGGTCCACAAGTTGCGCGATGGCCATCCCAACGTTGTGGACGTGATCCGTTCCGGCCAGGTGCACCTGGTTGTCAATACCATGTCGGTCTCGGGCCCGGCCGGCGAAGACGGCCGCGGGGTCCCCTTGCGGGATGGGTACGAGATTCGCCGGGCTTCGGTCGAGCGTCGCATTCCCTGCCTGACATCGCTTGACACCGCGCGCGCGCTGGCTCAGGCGCTGCGCGCGGCGCGTCGGGGACCGGGTTGGAGCGTCGCGGCGCTGAGCGAGTACGTCCGGCAAGGCACGCTCGAACCGGTGCGCGTGTGAGCGCGGTTGGGCTCGCCCAACCGACCGTGGTAGAGCGGTCGACGCCCATGGCGGGCGCCATCGAGCTGGTGCTGGACCACCCGCAGGCGGCGCGGACGGCGACACCCGGGCAGTTCTTTCAGCTGGCGGTCAGTGCCCCACGCACCCTTCTTCGCCGCCCCTACAGCCTGGCGTGGGCCGACCCGGCGCGCGGCCGTATCGGGTTCATCTTCAACGTCGTCGGGGCCGGGAGCGCGTGGCTCGCCTCGAGGCACGAGGGCCACCTGATGGATGTCCTGGGCCCGCTCGGCCGCGGGTTCGAGATCGAGGCGAGTGGCCGGCCCGCCGTCTGCATCGCGGGCGGCCTGGGGGTCGCAGTGTTTCCAGCGCTGGTCCAGGCATTGCGGGCGGCCGGACGGCCCGTCCTCTTTCTCCAGGGGGCGCGCACGGCGAGCCAGCTGTTGCCGGCTGCCAGGTTGGACGGCGCCGACGTCCTGGTGTCCACCGACGACGGCAGCGCGGGGCTTACCGGCCCGGTGACCCGCTTGCTGGCATCGGCGCCGCTCAACGACGCCGATTTCTACGTGTGCGGCCCGACTCCCATGATGTCCGCGGTGATCGACCTGGCTGAGCGACGCGAGGTTCCGCTCGCGCGCATCCAGGTGGCGCTCGAGACGCCGATGGGGTGCGGTGTCGGCACCTGCCTCGGTTGCGCGGCGCCCCGGCGCGGCGGTGGGTACCTGCTCACCTGCCATGACGGGCCGTGCGTCCGGGCCGACCGGATCGACTGGCGACGGATGGAGGATGCGATGCATGCCTGACCAGGTGAATCTCGCCGTCGACCTCGGTCGCGGTCTGCGCCTCCGTTCACCCGTGCTGGTCGCGTCGGGGACGTTCGGGTATGGATTCGACGCGCCGCAGGTCGATCGTGGTGCGCTGGGCGCGATCGTCACCAAGGGCACCACCCTGCGGGCCCGCGAGGGGAATCCGCCGGCGCGCATCGCGGAAACGGCCTCCGGGATGCTCAACGCGATCGGCCTGCAGAACCCGGGCGTCGACGAGGTCGCCGGCGTCTACGCGCCGGTCTGGCGAAGCTGGGACCTCCCGGTGATCGTCAACGTGGCCGGCGATTCGGTCGAGGAGTACGTCGCCGTGGTCGGCCGCCTGGAGGGGGTCGCCGGGATCGCGGGGATCGAGTTGAACATTTCCTGTCCGAACGTCGCGCTTGGGATGCAATTCGGTGTCAACGCCCGGCTGGCGGGGGAGCTGACCCGCGCCGTCCGTTCAGCGACGACCTTGCCGTTGATGGTCAAGCTCACGCCGAACGTGACGGACATCGTGGCCATCGCGAGCGCGGTCGAAGAGGGCGGCGCCGATTGCATCTCGGCGATCAATACCTACGTCGGGATGGCGTTCGACGTGCGGCGGCGCCGTCCGGTGCTCGACCGCGGAAGCGGCGGGCTCAGTGGCCCCGCCATCAAGCCGCTCGCGCTCCAGGCGGTCTGGCAGGTCGCCTCGGCGGTGCACATTCCGGTGGTCGGGATCGGCGGCATCACGACGCCGGCCGATGCCCTCGAGTTCCTGCTGGCGGGGGCCGTTGCCGTTCAGCTCGGCACCGTGAATTATGTCCAACCCCAGGCCGCGCGCGAGATCCATGACGGGATTGCCGGCTACCTTCGCGACCATCGCGTGCCCGACGTGCGTTCGGTGTCGATCAGGCCGATCAACGTGGTGAGCCATGTCTGACGGCGATCCCCGGCGCGCATTCGAGTCCGCGGGAGCCTTCCTCACCGGGCACTTCGTCTACACCAGCGGCCGCCACGGCGCCGATTACCTGGAGAAGTTCCGGATCCTGGAAGACCCGCGGGCGACCGTCCAGCTGGCGGCGATGATCGCCGACCGGTTTCGGCCGGCACGGCCCGGACTGGTCGCCGGCCCCACCACCGGGGGCATCATCCTCGCCTACGAGGTGGCTCGCCAGCTCGAGATCAAGGCGGTCTACGCGGAGCCTGGCAAGGACGGCGGACGCGTGTTGCGACGCGGCTTCGAAATCGACCCGGGCGCACGGGTCCTGATCGTCGATGATGTGGTCACGACCGGCGCCTCCCTGTCGGAGATGGTGTCCTGTATCCGGGAGACCGGCGGCCAGGTGGTTGGGATCGGCGTCCTCGCCGACCGCACCGGCGGCCATGCGGCGACCCAGGTTCCGTTTTTTGCCTGCCTCACTCTCGATTTCCCCTCGTACGCCCCGGAGTCCTGTCCCCTGTGCGCCGCCGGCGTGCCGTTGGCGGCGCCCCGAGGTAGCGGCCGAAAGACGGCGCCAGTCTAGCGGTCCGGTAACCTCACTGGAGCCAGGAGGGCGCGGCGGCAGGCTTCCGATGGAGTTGCTCGCGCATCTCGCGCATCTGGTGTCGCCGGCCGCCGGCAACCGTCGGCGTTGGCGGCGCTGCTGCGATGGGTGGCGTTTTGCTGTCCAGTCGAATGGATTGTGAGGTCGTATCCCGCCGGGCGGCCAGCAGCATCTGGCGCAGCCGAACGCTCCAGAGGACCCGTCCGAAATCCCACTGTCCCAGTGCGGGCGTCGAGTCCTTCTGCGGCATCACCCGGGCGGTGAGGCTTTGCTCGTGATCGGCGTCGGCGAGCTGGATGGTGATCGCGGCGGTGCCGATCGGCGCCACCAGCGCTGCCGCCGTCGCGTCGGTATCGCGAAGGATTCGCATGATGGCCTGGGTGGGCACGAGGTTCGTGAGGGCCGTTGGCGGCTCGACGCCCAGGGGATCGGCAAGCCGGAGCCGCGTCCCGGCGCCCGGCAGACTCTCCACGTCCCAGGTGCTTTCCTTTTGGCCGCTACCGAGCACGAAGAGCACCGTGGCGAGCCGTGCCGACGGCGACTCGAGCGATTTAACGCGTTCGCGCATGACCGAATCCGCAAGCTCGCGGAGCCGCTCCAGTTGCGAGCGCTGCGTAAGGCAGCCGGTATCGTCAAGTGTCTGCATGCTTTGCCCTTCCGTGGTGGAGCGCTGCTGTCCAAGCAGCGGTACATGAGAGATTGTATCAGCGGTTTTACGCGACGCAAGATTTTCGCGTGCATTTGACGCCATGCCGGTGACCGCGTAAGCTGAACAACAAATTCCGCAGGAGGTGATGGCGATGGTCATTGTGTTGGCGACAAAACGCCAGTCCATGCGCCGGTCGCATCCCTCCGGAGAGGCGCTCTAGCCGAGCCCCGTCCCTCCTGATGTGGATGCGCGGGCGTCCACAAAACCTTTTCAATGGAGGAATCGATGGAGTCAGCAATCCTGGACCAGCTCGGCTGGTCGCGATGGTTCGAAGAGCGTTTTCGCCCACATCGCGACGAGGGGCTCGAACCTGGTCGCGTGAGCGCCGACTACGGCGTCGCCCAGGCGGTGTCGACGGCTCAGGGGGACCTGACCGGCACCGTCACCGGGCGGTTGCGGCACGAGGCCGCCAACGCCGCCGGCCTGCCGGTCGTCGGCGATTGGGTGGCGTTCCGGAGGGAAACCGGCGAGCGAGGCTCGATTCACGCCGTGCTGGAGCGTCGGACGGCGTTCTCGCGGAAAGTCCCCGGCGCCGTGACCGAACAGCAGGTCATGGCGTCGAATATCGACCGCGTCTTCGTGGTCAGCGCCCTGGATGCCGACCCGAACCTGGCCAAGCTTGAACGCTACCTGACGATCGGGTGGGAAAGCGGCGCCCTGCCGGTGCTGGTGCTGACCAAGGCCGACCTCAACCAGGACCTGGAGAGTGTCCGGCCACGGGTGGAGGCCATCGCGCCAGGCGCCACGGTCGTGATCACGAGCAGCGTGACCGGGGAGGGGCTCGACCAGGTCCGCGCCCAACTCGCTCATGGGCTGACCGGCGTGCTCGTGGGGCCGTCCGGCGTCGGAAAGTCGACCCTGATCAATTGCCTGACCGGCAACGAGCAGCTGGCGACCGGCAACGTCCGCAAGGACGGGAAGGGCCGCCACACGACGACGCATCGGCAGCTGATCGCCATCCCATCGGGCGGCATGATCATCGACACGCCCGGCTTGCGGGAGCTGCAGCTCTGGCACGGCGACGAGGGTCTCAACCAGGCCTTCGACGACGTCGCCGTGCTGGCCGCGACCTGTCGTTTCAACGACTGCGAGCACGACAGCGAGCCGGGCTGCGCCGTCCAGGCCGCCATCGCGACAGGCGGCTTGCCCCCCGAACGCCTCGCCAGCTACCGGAAACTCGAGCGGGAGATCCGCGCCATGCGGCGCAAAGAGGACTGGCGGATCCAGGCCGAGGACAAGAATCGCTGGCGAACGATCACCAAGGCGATGCGAACCCGTCCCAAGAAGTAAGGCTCCCGCTCGTCCCGCATAAAACGCTGAAGAGGCTCCACCGGTTACGAACGCCGGCAGACGGCGGCTGTTGCGTACCCATTCCGCCAGGCCGTGCGTTGTTCGTGCAACGAGATGGACATCAAGCGAAACACGGTGCTGGTGGCGGGCGTCCTGCTCGGTGGCGTGGCCGGAATGGTGTTACAGGCCAACGGCTCGAGCGCGGTGGCGGCGCCCGGAAAGCAAGCCCTGGCGATCGCGACACCGCCGATGACCGCTGTGGCGGCTGCGACGGCACGCTGTCCATCCATGAGTCTCGCGATCGCCTTCACCAGCAACGAGCGCGACGCATCCATCTTGAGCTGCGCTTGCCCTGGGGAAAACCGGGCGATCAGGAGGGCCAGATGGTCGAGGACGACGGTGCTTACAACGGCACCACGATCCGCAAGCACCTGCCCGTCCACGACGTCACGAGCGGATCGCTCGTCGAGCTGTACGGCCACAACGCGATCGACATCGTGCTCGACAGCGGGACGCCACTGTACGCGGTGACCTCGGGGACGGCCTACCGAATCACCAATTGGACGGTCCCGGGCTTTCCGACCGGCTGGGCGTCGGTCGTCGTGTCCGACGTGAATCGCCAGGAGTGGCGGCGATCCGGACGACCCGGGGCGCTGGCTTCAGCGACATGGCCAACGTCCATTTCGAGGTGATCGAGTCGCCGAAACCGCTGACCGCCCATGCCGGGACGGTGAACCCGCATCAGTTCCTTCAGAATCTGTACGCCTACGCGGCGCAGGCGCCCGCTGGCTGCTGAGCGGCTGGTAACGTCCCCCGTACGTAGACTCGGCGGTATGGGAACGAACCCGGAAGTCGACGGCTGTCAACGCCCGGGCAACCGAGCTGACGGGAGTGGTCAAAGCCTGGTGCGAGGCGATGGCACCGGCCGATCCTGCGGCCCAGCCGCCCGCGACGGCCAAGCCTCACCGGAGGACTCAAGCGCCGGACCTGCGGGCAACCTGCCGTGAAGCGGCACGCTCGACAAGCAAAGCGTGCTTCTGGGCTGTAGCTCTGAGTTTGGGGCCATGCGTAGCGGGCGCAGTGATGGTGTGTCCATTTCACGGCACCGCCGGAGCCACCCGAGCCCGACTGGGTGCGCTGGCGCCAGTTGTCGCCGGTCCTTTCTGGACCGTGGTGATGCAACGCCACCAGGCCGTCCTTCTGGCCGGCGTTTCGGCAGTGGCGCGGCCTATCGTGTCTAAGTGGCTACACAAACGCCGGGAGGGCTTCATCACGTCGAGCTATGGGTCCCGGATCTCCGCCGCGCCATTGAGAGCTTTGGATGGTTGTTCACGGAATTGGGTTACACGCAGTACCAGGACTGGGCGAGAGGGCGTAGCTGGCGGCTCCGGGAGACCTACATAGTTGTCGAACAGTCTCCGGCGCTCACCGGCGATCTTCACGACCGCTGCCGTCCCGGTCTGAACCACCTAGCGTTCTATGCCGGTGGCAGGCAGCAGGTTGATGGGCTGGTCGTTGAGGCCGCGAAGCACGGGTGGAAACTCCTCTTTCCCGACCGCCATCCACACGCGGGCGGTCCTAATCATTACGCAGGCTACCTCGAGAACGCCGACGGCTTCGAAGTTGAACTCGTGGCGACGGACGAAGCCGCGTAGGGGCGGAGAGGTCCGGATGCCGCGTCTGGACCCTGCCTGAGTACGTCGCGCGGCTGCCACGTCAACCTGTTGGCCTACCCTTAGTCGATCGCAGCGGGGTACTCGAGCATGGCGACGCCTGAGACGGTGTACGCGAAAAGCGGTAGATACCACATCGCCTATCAGGTCTTTGGAGACGGTCCTTTCGACCTGGTGATGATTCCAGGGTTCATGAGCCATCTCGAGATGTGGTGGGAACAGCCGATCACGGCGCGAGGGCTCCGCCGCCTGGCGTCGCTCGCGCGGATCATCATCTTTGACAAGCGTGGAACCGGGATGTCGGACCGGGTTGATGACGCCGAGCTGCCGACGCCGGAGGAGCGCATGGACGACGTTCGTGCGGTGATGGATGCAGCCGGCTCCAAGCGGGCGGCGATTCTCGGCTGGTCTGAGGGCGGCTGGATGGCCTGTTTGTTTGCGGCCACCTATCCCGCGCGAGTCCGCGCACTCGTACTGCACGCGACTTATCCGCGTGCGATCCAGGACGATGAATTTCCGGAGGGCGGCGTTCCCCGCTCCAAGATGACCGAGTACCTGGAGGAAACCGAGCGAACCTGGATTGAGGGCAACCCCGTGTGGGGTCCGGTGCCGGCCACCCAGGAGATGGAGGCAGTGCGACGCTGGCAAGTCCGAATGTGGCGCCGGGCGGCCAGTCCCAATGCCGCGGTAGCGCTTGCCAAGATGGACTTGGCGACCGACATCCGGTCCGTGCTCCCATCGATCCATGTCCCAACCCTCGTGATGGTGCGCGAGGGCGATGACGGTCTGCCGGCGAGCCGGTACATGGCGGCGCACATTCCGGGTGCCCGCTTTCGCGTGTTCCCCGGGGACGAGCACGGTCTTTTGTTCGGCGACCAGGATGCAACCCTGGGAGAGATCGAGGAGTTTCTGACCGGTGTCAGGACTCCGCCTCAAGGAGATCGGGTGCTATCCACCGTTCTCTTTACCGACATCGTCGGTTCCACCAGTCGGGCGGCCGAACTGGGGGACCGTCGATGGAAGGACCTCCTCGACGAGCACGACGCCCTCGTAGCCGATCGGCTCGCGCTCCATCGAGGACGAAGGGTGAATTCGATCGGTCTGGGCGATGGTGTCCTCGCCACCTTCGACGGGCCCGCTCGGGCCATCCGTTGCGCCGAGGCCATCTGCCAGGGGGTACGTTCACTTGGGCTCGATGTTCGAGCGGGAGTGCATACCGGCGAAGTCGAGATGCGAGGTGACGATCTCAGTGGCCTGGCCGTCCATATCGGGGCCCGGGTGTCCGCGCTGGCGGGCGCGGGTGAGGTGCTCGTCTCCGGATCCGTCCCGCCGCTGGTGGCCGGGTCGGGAATTACGTTTGAGGATCGCGGCGAACAGGAGTTGAAAGGTGTTCCCGGCAAGTGGAGGTTGTTTGCGGTCGCAAGGTGACCTAGCTCTCAAATTGGAATAGGGGCGGAGAGGATCGAACTCTCGACACCCTGCTTAAAAGCTAGGCGGGCTCGTGCGCTGTAGCTCCGAGTTTGCGAGGCCAAGCGAAGAGGGCAAAGTTATGGTGTGTGAGTTTGCAGCCCGAGAAACGAAGCGCAATGAGCCTGCCGCGCCTTGCACTTTCGAGGATTCGCCCACGGCTAAGGCTATCCTTCCCGGAGAGGTAACCGAATGGACGTCGTCGAGTGGCTGTTGGACTCCGACCCCGCGATCCGTTGGCAGGTGATGCGTGACCTTAGTGATGCGCCCGAGGAGCACGTCGCCGCCGAGCGTGCCCGCGTCGCCAGCGAGGGCTGGGGCGCACGGTTGCTCGCCCTCCAGCGCCAGGATGGCCAGTGGGATGGAGGCATCCCCACGTTTACCTCCACTGCCGCGGCGAACTGGTGGCAATCACTGCCACCGGAGAGGCAAGGCACCCTCTTCCCCGAATGGACCTCCACTACCTGGAGCTTGACGCTGTTGCGGGCGTTCGGTCTTGATCCTGCCAGCGCAGGAGCGCGCCACGCCGTCCGCCTGGTCCGCGAGCATTGCAGATGGGAGCACGACGGCGAGCCCTTCTTTAAGGGCGAGGTGGAGCCGTGCATCAATGGCAGAACCGTGGCGATCGGGGCCTACTTCGGGGAGGACGTCGAGCCCATCGTCGCTCGGCTCCTCGGCGAGCAGATGAGCGATGGCGGGTGGAACTGCGAGCAGGAGAACGGATCAACGCGGGGGTCGTTCCACACCACGATCGACGTGGTGGAGGGTCTGCTGGAGTACGAGCGAGCGGTGGGGAGCGTCCCCGAGGTGACCGCTGCCCGCCGCCGCGGCCAGGAGTACCTCCTCGAGCGGCGGATGCTTCGCAGGCTGTCGACCGGTGAGGTGATCGACCAGGACCGTAAGACCCATCGCCACGGGGCCTGGACGCAGTTCTCCTACCCGACCTATTGGCACTACGACGTGCTCCGAGGTCTCGACTACCTGCGCGCGGCCGGCGCCATTCCGGACGAGAGGGTGGCCGAGGCGATCGACCTGGTCGAGTCCAAACGCGGTGCGGACGGCCGCTGGCCCCTCGAGAATTCCCATCCCGGCCAGCTGCACTTCGCGATGGACGAGGGCGAGGGGAGACCGAGTCGGTGGAACACCCTCCGGGCCATGCGCGTGCTTAGGTGGTACGAGCAGACTCCACGATCGGTCTCCTCCGGATCCCGCGTGCGAAGAAGCCCACCCACTCCGAGCCACCGTCCCGACGAAGTCGAATGACGAAGGGCTCAGCGACCTGCACGAACCCGTCTATCAAACCCGGTCGTTCAACGAATCTGTAGACAGGACAACCCCCAGTCGCCAGTGCCTGGGAACTCGGGTGCTATTTCACAGGAATGGTCGCTGGCGAATCCGAGCGCTTGAAGCTCCACTGAGTGACTTTAATCCGGCGAGTTGCCCTGAATCGGCCACCTACCCATGACCTAAGTCTCAGGGTGACAAGACTCGCCCAATCAATATTGGTGTGGGCGACCGCTGCAGTCAGTCCGAAAAAAAGGGTTAGGGTGTGTGGTTCGTATTCAGATAGGGGCGGAGAGGATCGAACTCTCGACACCCTGCTTAAAAGGCAGGTGCTCTACCACTGAGCTACACCCCCGCCCCGAATTATAGGTAGGGGTTTCGCTCGAACGGCTCAGCCGCCGAACTTGTTAAAGATGTTGAAGACCGGAGTATAGGCCTGCGAAAAGGCCTGCCAGCTCAGCCAGGCGATGGCGAGCAGAATCCCGATGATCAGCACCGCTTCCACCATGTCGATCCAGTGGTGCATGTGCTGTGCCATTGATCAAACCTCCTGGCCTGAGCGTAGGGCCGGCCGTAAGGACCGTCAATAGGCCGAATGGACCTCCCCGGCTGCTAGACTCCGAAACCATGCCAGCCACTCGTGCCGAGGCGTGGGACACCCTGAACGAGTTCACCACCACCCCGCACCTGATCAAGCACGGGCTGGGTGTCGAGGCGGCCATGCGCGCCTACGCCTCCAGGTACGGCGGCGACCCGGAGACCTGGGGGATCGCCGGCCTGCTCCACGACTTCGACTACGAGCGCTTCCCGGAAGTGGGCCAGCACGCCGTCAAGGGCGCCGCGATCCTCAAGGAACGCGGCTGGTCGGAGGAGATCTGGTACACGGTCCTTTCCCATGCCGACTACGCCGACGCCCCGCGGACGACGCCGATGCAGAAGGTTCTCTACGCCGCCGACGAGCTGGTCGGCTTCGTGGCCGCGGTGGCGTTGGTCCGGCCGAGTAAAGCGGTCGCCGATGTCGACGTCGCCTCGGTGAAGAAGAAGTTCAAGGACAAGGCGTTTGCCCGCGGTGTCCACCGGGAGCAGATTTTCACCGGGACCGAGGCGCTGGGGGTCCCGCTCGATGAGCACATCCAGACCGTCATCGACGCGCTCAAGGCGAACGCGGAGCCGCTCGGGCTGGCCGGGGTGCCGGCCTAGTTCAGCTGCCCGTCCCGCATCTGCAGGACACGGTCGGCCCCGGTCAGCATGGCGGGGTCATGCGTCACCACGACGACGCTGCCCTGGCCCTGCGTGCGGTACTCGGCCAGCAAATTGATCACGTCACGGCCGGTCGCCTGGTCGAGGGATGCCGTCGGCTCGTCGGCGAACACGACCGCCGGCCGGTGGACCATCGCCCGGGCCACGGCAACACGCTGGCGCTCACCGATCGACAGCTCATACGGCCGCTTACGCATCTTCTCCTTCATTCCCACGCGGCTGAGCAGCTCTTGCGCGTAGGCGGCGGTCTCGTGATTCCGGGTGATGGCCCCGACCATCACGTTCTCGAGGGCGTTCAGGTAATTGACCAGGAAATGCTGCTGGAAGACGAACCCGAACCGATGCCGGCGCAGACGCATCAAGCCCGGGATCGACATGTCGCCGTATTCGTGGCCCTCGAAGGTCACGCTGCCTTTCGTCGGCCGCTTCAGGCCGGAGAGCAGGTACATCAGCGAGCTCTTGCCGGATCCCGACGGCCCGATCAGGCCGATGAAACTGCCGCCATCGACCGCCAGCGATACCGTGTTGACGGCATGCGCGACCGAGGCGCCGCTCCGGTAGTCGAGAACCAGGTCCTGGGCGCGCAGCATCAGTCTCTCCGCTCGATGATCGAGATCGGGTCGAGTCGCAGCAGCTGCCAGGCGACCGTCCCCATCCCGAAGACAAAGACCATCAGCGGGATCGGCAGGGTGTGGGTAATCAGCAGGCTCCAGTTGAAGACGTTCATCAGCAGGCCATGCGGCACGATGAAGATGGTGTTGAACCAGCTCAGCACGGCGACGCCGAGGCCGACTCCCAGCAGCCACGCCGCGACGGTCACGCCCAGCGACTCCCAGGCCACCCGCATGATCAGGCCCCAGCGGCTGTAGCCGATGGCGGCGAGCAGCCCGAACTCGTTCATCCGCTGCCTAAAGAAGAGATTGTTCAGCAGGCCGACGACGAGCGAGAGGACGATCGTCACCAGGATGATCAGAAATCGGTTGATGGTGTCCAGGTTGGCGATCAGGCTGTCGATCTTCCCCTTGATGTAGGCCCAGTCGAAGAGGCGGAAGGGCTGGTTGCCGATCAACCGCACCATCTGGTCATGAACCTGCTGCTCGTGGCCCGCCTGCGGGACGACCACCAGGCCCTGGTAGCGCCGCTCGAAGAGATAGTGCTGCGTCATGTACTCGACGGGGATCACCCCGATCCGGGTCGGGCCCTGCAGGATCCCCACGACGGTGAAGGTGTCGGGGAGGCGGTCCAGCTCGTCCAGGGCATTGCCCACCTTCCCGCCGACGCCAACGTTCCGGGCTCTCGCGACCTCTTGCGAGATCGCGATCTCATTGACGTTGGCCCGCGGGAGGCGGCCGGCCAGCAGGTGGTCGTCGTAGAGCGCCAGCAGGCGCTGCATCCCGCTGTGGTCCACGCCGTAGAGATCGAACTGGGCGTTCCCGGCGAGCAGGTTGATGTCGAGGTTGGAATAGGCATCGCGGCGGACAAAGTCAGCGCCCGAGATCCTGGCGCTCGCTGCCTGGAGCTGGTCGAGCCCAGGCTGGGGCGCCTCGAACGAGCCGAGGCTGTTGGTCAAGCCATCCAGCGCCTGTTTGAACTGATCGATGGCCTGGCTG
This sequence comes from Candidatus Dormiibacterota bacterium, assembly GCA_036564925.1. GTDB lineage: Bacteria > Chloroflexota > Dormibacteria > CF-121 > CF-121 > JALYYC01. The sequence continues at coordinate 49,771 of DATCOB010000081.1, forward strand.
GGCGAGGGGGGAACCGGAAGGTTGGAAATCGCGGCGCCGGCATTGTTCAGCGCGGCGGTATCGCGGCCCATATTGACCAGGGACTGCTGCAGGCCGCCCGCATCCGTCGACGCCGCCGTCGCGGCCGACTGGAGGCGCCCGAGCTGGGCGGTGTCGGGGAGCACCGAGCGCAGCAGGGTCTGATGCTGCTGGATGTAGGCGAGCAGTGGCGTCGGATCGGTCGGATTCTGACTCAGTTTTTGCTCGAGCTGGGTGAAGGCCTGCTCTTCCGACTGGAGGCGCTGGACCCGGACGATCAGATCGCCGAGCGGGAGCAGGTCGCCGCGAAGCCGCGCCGCATAATAGCGGGCGTTCCCGGCGTCGATCTGCAACTGCTGGACCAGGGGCAACTGCGCCCGGACCTGCGCCGGCAACGAGGTCACCGCGTCGTAGTAGGAGGAGATCCCACCGGGCCCGTCAAGGGTGTCGAGCTGGGACTTGACATCCCGCAGGTGCGACATCGAGGCCTGGAGCGGATTCGACAGATCCTGGTCTTTCGTCGCCTTCGGGGCAACGAGGATCAGCTTCTGGTAGCTACCGTAGGTCGCGTAGGCGGTCTCTTTGGCCGAGGCCAGGAGCGAGTCCGTGACCACGACGCCCAGGATCGCCAGGGCCAGGATCCCGACGACCGGAAGCACTTTGCGCTTGTTGCGCAGGTAGAAGTGCGTCAGCGAAAGCGGATTCTCCATACACGCTCATCCAATGATAGGTTGCGCGCGCAATCAAACCGATCGCTGAACTCGACGAGCCAGTTTCCGCCGTCGCGGCGGGAGCGCGGCCGGCAAGGCCCGGGGGTAGGTTCCGAGCACTTCCAGGAAGGTGGTGGCACGGCGGGCGGCGCGGATCGAGGCCGCCACGGCCCTGTCCGATCGACGGCCGTCCAGGTCGAGATAGAAGACGTAGTCCCAGGGCGGGTCGCGCCGCGGCCTGGATTCGAGCTTGGACAGGTTGACCTCCTCCTCCTTGAAGCAGGCCAGCAGGCCGAAGAGGGCGCCGGGCTCGTTACGAACCGCGCAGACGAGGGACGTCTTCCAGCCGAGCGACTTTCGCTGCAGGCGGGGCGGCTTGGGCCGGCTGGGACCCCGCCGGCTGACCAGGAAGAAGCGGGTGACGTTCTCCTGCACCGTCTGGACGCGCTCGGCGATGATGGCCAGCCCGTACAGCTCGGCTGCTCGGCGACTGGCGATGGCCGCCTGATCCGAACGAGCCTCCGCCTGTACGGTACGGGCGGCGCCCGCCGTGTCGTAGACCGGGATGGGCTCGAGCCGTTCGCGGACGACGAACGCCTCACATTGCGCCAGCGCCTGCGGGTGCGACAGCACGCGTTTGAGGTCACCCCGTCCGCTATCCGGGAGGGCGAGGAGACAGTGGTCGACCTGCAGGGCCACCTCGCCGACGACCATCACCCGGTATTCGAGCAGGAGGTCGTAGGTCTCGAGCACGCTGCCGGCCTGGGAGTTCTCCACGGGTACCAGCGCGAAGTCGATCGTTCGATCGGCCACCCGATGAAACACGTGGCGCAGGGTGCGCAGGGCGACCGGCTCGGCCGCTTGATAGTGCTGGTGGAGTGCTTCCTCGGAGTAGGCGCCGGGCTCTCCCTGATAACCGATCGTGAGTGGCATGGAGGTTCCAGCCACTCTATACAATAAGTTCGCAGTGCCCCCCCTCGTTGATTTTTATCGCGTCGACGATCTGCTGAGCGAGGAGGAGCGTCTCGTCCGGTCGACCGTGGCGCGGTTCGTGGACGACCGATTCCTGCCGCTCGTGGCGGAGCACTACGAGCAGGGAACCTTTCCCTCCGAGCTCGTGCCGGAACTGGCGAAGCTCGGCGTCTTCGGGATGCACCTGCACGGCTATGGCGCGGCCGGTATGTCGAACGTGATGTACGGGCTCGCCTGCCAGGAGCTGGAGCGCGGCGATAGCGGCCTTCGCAGTTATGTCTCGGTCCAGGGATCGCTCTGCATGTTTCCCATCAATCGTTATGGATCCGAGGAACAGAAGACCCAGTGGCTGCCGCGGATGGCGAAGGGCGAGGTGATCGGATGCTTCGGGCTGACGGAGCCGGAGTTCGGATCAAACCCCGCGGGGATGGCCACCCGGGCCCGCCGAGATGGAAAGGACTGGGTCTTGAACGGTCGCAAACGGTGGATCACCAATGGAAACGTGGCCGGCCTCGCCATCGTCTGGGCCCGTACCGACGCCGGCATCCGCGGGTTCCTGGTGGAGAAGGGCACGCGCGGCTACGAGGCCCGCCAGATCCACCACAAGCTCTCGATGCGCGCCTCGGTCACCTCGGAACTGATCCTTGACGACTGCCGCGTCCCGGCCGAGAACGAACTGCCCGGCGCGCAGGGGCTCAAGGGGCCGCTGTCGTGCCTGAACGAGGCACGCTTCGGCATCGTCTGGGGCGTACTCGGGGCCGCCATCGCCTGCTACCGGAGTGCGCTCGACTACGCCAAGGAGCGGGTGCAGTTCGACAAGCCGATCGCCGGGTACCAGCTGACGCAGGAGAAACTCGTCAACATGATCACGGAGATTACCAAGGGCCAGCTGCTCGCCCTGCAGCTCGGTCGCCTCAAGGATGAGGGCAAGGCGACGGCGACGCAGATTTCGATGGCCAAGATGAACAACGTGCGCGAGGCACTCCAGATCGCCCGCGATGCGCGCAGCATCCTCGGGGCCAACGGCATCAGCCTCGAGTACCCGGTGATGCGGCACATGGCCAATCTTGAGACCGTGCTCACCTATGAAGGGACCAACGAGATCCACATGCTCGCCATCGGCGAGGAGATCACCGGCCTGCCGGCCTTTAAATAGGGCTCGCGGCGCGAGGCTCGCGCGTTACGGTCGAATTTCTCTGGGCTTATTCGTATAGATCGCGTTGGCCGGAAGCGCTCGTGACCAGGCGAGCGCCAGCGGGTCGTCGACGGTCCAGACCCCGATCAACTTGCCTGCCGCGCGCAGTTCCTGGGCCGTGTCCGGATCGATCGACGCCCAATGCGGGCAGAAGACCTCGGCGCCGGCATCAGCCATCACCCGGAGGGGATCGACCGGTCGCGAGGCCATCAGCACGCCACTCATGATCTGCGGAGCCAGTTCGCGAACACGTTTCACCGATCGATGATCGAAGGAGATGACGACGACATTCGTGAGCATGCCCGCTTTTTTCACCGACGCGACGAGGGCTTCTTCGATGCCCTCGTAGGGTAGGGGCAGGTTCTTGATCTCGATGGCGACGCCGACCTTGCCGTGGGCCAGCGCCAGCACCTCGTCGAGCGAGGGGATCGTCTCCGCGGCAAACGTCGCATCCTTCCAGGTTCCGGCGTCGAAGCCCTTGAGCTCGGCCATCGTGTAGTCGCGCACCAGGCCGCTTCCATTCGTCGTGCGATCGATGAGATGGTCGTGAATGACGGCCAGCTGCCGGTCGTCCGAGAGGTGCACATCGCATTCGATGACGTCGACGCCGACGTCGATCGCGGACTGAAAGGAGGCCAGGGTGTTTTCGGGGCACTCGTCCGCGTTCCCGCGATGGCCGCCAAGGAGAATCCGGCCACTCCGGAGCTTCGACTGCAACGTCTCGGCGGTCAACCCTCGCTTTTCTTGGATGGCCGCTCCATTGCCGGTGCCGGTCGGGTCTGGATGCCGATGAACTTCATCTCGGTCATCTCGTCGATGGCATATCGCACGCCCTCGCGACCAAGTCCGCTCGACTTGATGCCGCCGTACGGATAATTGTCCTGCCGGTAGATGGAGGATTCGTTGATCCACACGCCACCGACGGCAAGGTCGCGCGCGAACGCCAACGCCCGATCGATGTCCCGGGTAAAGACCCCGGCCTGCAGGCCATAGATCGAGTCGTTCGCCTTCTCGATCGCCTCCGCGTCATCGTCAAACGGGAGGATCGACAGCACAGGCGCAAAGACTTCCTGCAGGATGACCTTGAGGTCGTGCTTGGGGTTGACCAGCACCGTGGGCTCGACAAAATGATCACGCTGCCGCCCGCCGGTCGCCACGGTGGCGCCACTTTGTCGTGCCTCCTCGATCCAGGCGATGGTCCGCTCGATGGCGCTCTCGTCGATCAGCGGGCCGAGGTCGGTCGACTCGTCCAGTGGGTCCCCGAGCTTCAGCGCCTGCACCTTGGGGATGAACCGGTCGAGAAATCGATCGAGAACGGTCCGCTGGACGTAGAGCCGCTGGGCCGAGATGCAGACCTGCCCCGCGTAGGCGAAGGCCGCTCGAACCATGGCCGCGGCCGCGAGCTCCAGGTCGGCGTCGTCACAGATGATGTTCGGTGAGTTGGAGCCCAGCTCCAGCGTGACCCGTTTCAGGCCGGCGGCTTTGAGCAGGCTCTCTCCGACCTCCATGCTGCCGGTGAAGCTCACCTTGTTGATCCGCGGGTCTCGCACAAGGTGATCGCCGATCGTTGCCCCGCTGCCGACCACCACGTTCAAGGCGCCGTCAGGCAGCCCGGCATCCCTCAAGGTGTGCGCGAGCTTCAGTGCCGACACGGGGGTCTTGCTCGCCGGCTTCAGCACTACGGTGTTGCCGGCCGCGAGCGCGGGGGCCACTTTATGACTGACCAGGTTCAGCGGAAAGTTGAAGGGGCTGATCGCGGCGACGACGCCGATCGGCTGTCGGATCACCATGCCCCAGCGCTGCTCGCCATTGAGGGCGGCATCCATCGGCAGCGCCTCGCCGGTCATCGTTTTGATCTGTTCGGCGGCGAAGAGGAAGACCTGGACTGATCGCATCACCTCGGCGCGGGCATCCCGGATCGGTTTGCCGGCCTCGAGTGCGATCGTCCGGGCGAAGTCCTCTTTGCGCTCCGCGATCAGGTCCGATGTCCGCCGGAGGATCCGCGCCTTCTCATGCGCCGGCATGCGGCGCATCACCGTCTCGAAGGTCCGCCGGGCCGAGGCGATCGCCGCGTCGAGCTCCTTTTCGGATGCCTGGGCCACCTCGGCGACCACCTCGCCGCTGTATGGGCTGACGACCTTGAGCAGGTCGTTTTGGGTGGGTACCTCTCTGCCATCGATCCAGGTCCCCATCGCTTTCTGCGCCACGGCCATGAGGCAATCCTACATCGGCCAAATTGGCCGATCCTCGGTGGAACGCCAGGGGGCAAGGTTTGCGAGTCGTCGCGAAGTCTTTACATCGGCCCTTCGTCCGCAAGAAAACCCTGAGGTCGTCGTGACACCAGCAGTGAACCCGGCCGCGGCCCGGTTCGCCACTCGCCATGACCTTACCCACCATTCGCGCGCTCATTCTTCGCCGCCGGGCCCAGGCGCTCGCCCTCGCCCTGCTGGTGCCGTTCCTGGCGATCGCCCCGTTGCACCTGTTCGCGCCTGCCGGCGCCAAAGCGCATGTGAACACCGGACCGGTCCGGGTCGGGGTCAGCTTCAGTCCGCGACGGGCTGCCGCCCTTGGCCTCGACTACCAGCTGGCGTTCAAACGGCTGGAGGCGCTTCACTTCCGGGTCATCCGTCTAAGCGCGTACTGGGACCAGGTCGACCAGGATGGATACGATCAGCTCGATTGGCTGATGCAGGAAGCGGCTCGGTCGCGCCAGCCGGTCCTCCTCACCGTCGGAATGAAGGGGCTTGGCTGGCCGGAGTTCTACATTCCCGCCGCGGTGATGCCGGTTGGCCAGCAGGACGGAATGGACGTCGCCCTGGATCCGGCGCTCCGCGATGCCGCCATGGTCTTCGTGGAGAACACCGTTTTTCGGTATCGTGAGAACACGGCGCTGGTGGCCTGGCAGGTTGAGAACGAGCCATTCAACCGGGCCGGGCAGCATCGCCTGTGGATTGGCGCCGAATTCCTGTCCCAGGAGATCACCACGGTCCGGCAACTGGACGAGAACCGGCGGCCACTCATCGTTAATGCCTTCAGCCACTTCAACCTGGTCTTCGACCAGGCGTCCAGCCGGCATCCCTTCGACGTTCGCGAGCTGCTCGGCTTCCAGGCGGACAGCGCCGAACGAGACAGCCTGGCCGTGCTCGACAAGGGCGACATCCTCGGACTCGATGTCTACACCGCGATCGGCTACCGGTTTCTCGGACAAAACCGCTTGAGCCGGGCCGATGCCGACTGGCCAGACCGGTTGGACCAGCTTCGCGACATCGCCCAGGCGCAGCACAAGCAAGCCTGGATCACCGAGGCGCAGGCCGAACCGTGGGAAGCGTCAAAGGACACGTTCACGAAGCCGAAGAGCACCAGCCCGCAGGCGATTCGAAGCATCTTCAACAGTTTGAAAGATGCCGGTTATACGACCGTGCTGCTGTGGGGCAGTGAGTACTGGCTTTGGCGCGCGGACCATGGCGACCGGACCTGGCTGAATACGGTCAAGCGGATTCTGTACGACGAGGCAAAAGCGCCGCCCCTGCGAGCAACCCGAACCGAAAAGGCTTAGAAGACTGCCCAGTTCACAGTCGACAGGTCGTCGTCCGAGAACGTCTGGCCGGGCTCTTGAAGGTACAGATATCCGATCAGCCTGGTGACGCGTGCCTCCTGGAAATAGAAACGGCGGTGCTGCTCGTACGCGGTGGAGTGGATCTTGACGCTGCTCTGGCCCTGCGCTGCGCTCTCCTCGGCCGTGAGGATCAGGTCGTAGTTTTCCAGGAAGCGGCGCAAGCGTGAGTCTCGATAGGCGATCAGCCGGGGCGGGGCATTGGTCGCCAGATCCACCGTGATCCGCTGGAAATCGTCGCGCATGGCGGTCAACGCACCCGTTGGCGATGGCGTCTGGGTTTCGCGATCGAGGTCCCGGTTCAGGGTCGACAGGGCCCCCGACACCCGGTCGAGGTAGGCAGACTCGGGCGACTGTAGATCATCCGGCCGCACGTAGGGCATGGTGCGCTGACCGTGGAGGAAGTCGATCACCTCGTATCCGACTTCCCCGTTCTTGCCGGCATCCTGCAGGAAGAAGGCGTCCACCGGCGGCGATTGCTGGGCGCTGTAGCGATAGAAGCCGATCCGGTGCGATTGGACCTCCTGCAGCTTGGCCCGGTGCTCCGCCAGGCAGAGGTCGTGCCAGTCGCTCAGGTCTGGCCGCTGCAGCACAAAGAGACGGGCATTGGAATAGGCGGCGATCGCGGAGTTCGTTGTATCGAGGACGATCGCCTCGTAGAGGGCCGCGTCCTGCTTCGTGGCGCCGAGCGCCTGCGCCAGCCTCTGAACCGCCTCCAGGTCAAGTGGGCGTTGCGCCGACGCATTCATTTCCACCGTACTGCCGCTCCGCCAGCAATGCAATGGCTGAAAGGCATTGCTCGCCGCCGGACAGGTGATCGGGCGCTCGTGATCTGGGACGGAAATGCCTCCGAACGCCAGGTAGGCGACACCGAGGGCCGCGGCCACCGTCGTCAAGAGGACCACCCAGATCCGGAGGCCGCGCCGGCGTGCCCGCCGAATCCAACGGGCGAGCAGCAGCAGGACCGCGGCCACCGGAACGAAGATCAGCGTGGAGGAAAGCAGCCGGAAGACGGTATCGGCGTTGGACGTGCACGGCATCCCGGGGTAAAGCGCGCCGGCCCGAAGTGGCGCGATCAGCCAGGCGGCCACCAGCAACGGCAACGGCCACGCCCGCTGAAGCCACCGCCTCCGGCGGCCGGGGTTGGAAGGCGCGACCGTCACTGGGCCAGCGAGACGATGGTCTGGCGCCGCTGCGGCAACATGTAATGGATGCCCGGCTCGACCTTCCCGTCAGCGGTCAATCCGCCCGCGCCGAGAAACGCGCGAGTGCGCTGGTAGGATTCCTCGATCAACCGTTCCACCTGGCTGAAGTCGGTGCCCTCGGTCCCGAATTCGACGTTGGGGACCAGCAGGCAGATTTCCGCCCCACTCGCATACCGCTGATATTCCTCCAGCGTGCGCTGCGCCAACATGATCTGGATGCTCTGTGCCAGGACACCGGTCAGATTGTTGCTCGGTGGCCGCCGTGGGTTGGAGGTGCTGTTATCGATGGCGATGATGTGGGTGGCGCCAAGCTCGATCGCCTCGGCCAGGCCGACGTTCTCTGCCACCGCGCCGTCGACGAACTCCTCGTTGCCGATGCGATAGGGGTTGAAGACGCCGGGGATGGCGGACGACGCCGCCACCGCGTCCGGAACGCTGCCTGAGGTGAAGATCTCCTTGCGCGCGCGGGTGAGATTGGTGGCGATCACGGCGCAGGGCAGAACGAGCTGGTCGAAGGTGGCGGGCAGGTTCATCGCCGCAAGCCGGCGCAGGTAACGGCTGTCGAAGAAGCTGTTGTGGCTGCGGACATAGCGATAGGCCATCTTGAGGGGGTTGCGGTTGAACAGGTCCCGGTTGCGGATCGACCGCCACACGAGGGCCAGCCGGGCGATCGTCTCCAGGTCAGGCCTGGCCGCCAGCGCCACGGCATTGAATGCCCCCGAACTGCAGCCCACCACCCCGTCGGGTTTGATGCCGGCCTCGAGCAGCGCTCGCAGGACGCCCACGCTGCAGGCGCCCCGGCTCCCGCCGCCGCCCAGCACGAAGACTAATCGCCGTTGACGCGGGAGGCGCTGGGTAAACCCGTTCCGGCGTCGTCGCCACCAGGAAAGCATCGATGGGGATCGCCAGAATCCAGTTTCTCGCATTGAGATTACGTTTGACGTCTCGCGCGAGGCATCCGCACGGTGAGTGTAACGGGTCGGTAACGGCATTCTGGCGGCCCGAGCAGGATGTGGGCGGCCGTGCCGTTGTTCGCTGGTGGTTTCCTATTCGGGCTTGCGGAGACCGAGCCATCCCATGTTAGCCTTTGGGTATCAGTTTTTCTAACTATGCGTTGTCCGTATTTAGAGCAAATCATCCGCAAACAGAAGACCTTCTTGAAGGTTTTTCAGGCCGACTGCCACGTCGATGGCAAGGTCCATCGCTTTCGCGGCGTGGTGAAATGGCCGTCTCCGCCCTGCGTCGGTAAGATGGCCACCTGCGCCCTGTATCAGGAAGCGCGCTCGACCGAAGATCTGCGGCTGCGCCGCCTTATTGATTAGCGCCTTCGAGTGGCGCGGCTCGGCCTGCGGTTTCGCGATTCTGCTAAGAATTCATTGTGACCCCAGATGTTGTCGTGGTCGGTGCGGGCGCCATTGGCAGCGCCATCACCTACTACCTCGCCAAAGCCGGCGCGCGGGTCTTGATGCTCGACCGCGGCGCGGTGGGCGCTCAGGCAACCCAGGCGTCGGCCGGCATGTTGATCCCGCTCTCCGAAGGCTCCGGACCAGGGCCCTTCACCGAGATGGCGATCGAAAGCGTGCGACTCTTTGAGGCACTGAACGAGGAACTTCTCGAGCGGACCGGCATGGATATCGGCTACCGACGCGCCTCCCTGGTGCGGGTCGCGCTGGATGAGCTGGAGGAGCACGAGTTACGAACGCGTCGGGCCTGGCAGGACCGCCTGGGTATTCCGGTCGCATGGCTCGATGCGGCGAGCGCGCTCGACGTGGAACCGAACCTGGATCCCGCGGTTCGAGCGGCCCTCTTCTACCCGGGCGATCACCAGGTGAACGCGCTCGCCCTGGCCCAGGCGCTCGCCCGGGCGGCCGCCGACCTTGGCGCGGTCGTTCGCGAGGGGGTGCCGGTTGATGGCCTGGTCACGGAGGGCGATCGGGTCGTGGGGGTCCGCACCGGCATCGACATCGTACGCGCGGATGAGGTCGTGATCGCGAGCGGCGCGTGGTCCGCGAGCTGGTCTGAAACGCTGCGCATGCCAATCCCGGTTCGTCCGATCCGCGGTCAGATCCTGGCGTTGCGGACGACTGGGACCCCCCTGCGCAATGTCGTGTACGCGCATGACGGCTATCTGATCGGAAAGCCGGATGGCCTCACGTACGTCGGAGCCACCGAAGAAGACGTGGGGTTCGACGCCAGCCCGACGGCTGCCGGCGTGGCGCGACTCCTTGGTGTGGTGCCACGCCTGGCACCCGGACTGACGGACGCCAGCTTTGTGCGGGCCTGGGCGGGGCTTCGACCGGCGACGCCGGACCGACTTCCGATCATGGGCCGGCCACCGCAGTGGCAGGGCGTCAGCCTGGCGACCGGCCACTTCCGAAACGGGATCCTCCTCGCCCCGGTCACCGGCATCCTGATCGCCGACCTCCTTCGCCGCGAGCGGCCACGCCTCTCGCTGGACGCCTTCAGCCCGGCGCGATTTCTCGTGCGTGCTGCCTGACCCGCCGCGGAAGTTTCCGCGCCGTGCGGATGGGTTTCGCCATGCCGCGGCTGGAGGCCTGTGGCTGGCCCCGCTCGTTTACCTGGACGGCGCGCGGTTCGGGCCGGGCTGGTACGGGAAGGTCGTCAGTTCCGACCCGGCCGTGCTGCTCGCCTGGGCCGCCACCAAGGGGATCCCCCGTCGGGCTCTGCAGGTCAAGTCGCTGCCGGACGTCGATTCCGGTCCACGACGGGGCCGGCGCCGCATTCCCGGCTACCACATCGACCTCTGGGGGGCGCGACTGGCACTCGCCTACGACCCGGCCGATCTCGCCCGCGTCCGAGAGCGGCTCAGTAGCGCTCGACCGCCTTCAGCCCCGAGCCGGTGATGATGACGACGGTGCCCGCCGGAAGATTGAGCGCCCGCGCTCCGGCGAGGGCCGCGGCTGAGGTGGGCTCCATCAGGAGGCCGCGCGCGGCCGCGCCACGCCAGGTGTGCTCGATCGCGTCCTCCGAGACCGCGAGCCACCGGCCGCCGCTGTACCGAACCGCCGCATAGCTTCGTTCCATGCGGGTCGGCTCCGGGATCCGGATCCCATCGGCGATCGACGGCTGGCGGACGACCGGCGCCGCCCGGCCGATCGGCGCGCCGCGGACCAGCGGTGCACAGGCTTCCGACTGGATGCCGTGCAACCGCGGAGCACGCTCCAGCAGCCCCGCGGAAACCAGCTCGCCAAATCCCATGGCCAGCCCGATCAACACCGTGCCCTGGCCGACGGGAGTCACGACATCGTGCAGCGCCGTGCCGAGCGCTTCGAACAGTTCAAACGCGATCGTCTTGGTGCCCTCGAGGAACGCGTCATCCCGCGCGTGCCCGACATCGTAGGCACTTGCGGCCGCGGTAATCGCCGCCTCGGTCACCGCCGAGCGCGGCCCCGACACGGTGATCAGCTCGGCCCCCAGCGCGCGGATGGCCCGGGCTTTGGTGGCCACGATGTCATCCGGCGCGAAGATACGGGCCTTGAGCCCCGCCGCGGCGGCATAAGCGGCGATGGCCGTGCCGGCGTTGCCGGAAGAGTCCTCGACTACCGTCGTCGCACCGGCGGCCCGCGCCGCGGTGATGGCGGTCGCGGCGCCGCGGTCCTTGAACGATCCGGTGGGTGACAGCCCTTCCAATTTCAACAGGAACTGGCCATGGTGGTGTAGGGGCGTCGCCCCCTCGCCGAGACTGACCGGGTCTCCCTCGATCGCCAGGTCGGCTTGATAGCGCCAGAGTCCCGAGCCGGACCAGGCGCCGACCTTAGAGGACTGTGCCAAGGGCGAGGTCGAGGATCATCGGGCCGGGTCGGATTTCTCGACGGCGAGCTTGCGCACCCAGGCGCGCAGTCGTGCGGGGGCGTCATCAGTGCAGCACTCTTTGCGCACCAACCGTTTGAGCTCAGACTGAAAGTCGAAGACCTGTTCGCACGGCGGGCAGGCGTGGAGGTGGACCTTGACCTGCCCAACCTCTTCGTCGTTGAGCTCTCGATCGAGGTACATGGAAAGCCGGCCCATGGTTTCCTGGCAATCCGACGATGCCATCAGGCCCGCGCCCCTACGGCAACGGGAGTCTTCGGCCGTCCCGAGTATTCCCACAGCTTCTTCTGCAGCATGCGGCGGCCTCGATGCAATCGTGACATGACCGTGCCGATCTTGATGTCGAGGATGGAGGCCGCCTCTTTGTAGGAAAAGTCTTCGACGTCCACCAGGACGACCACCATTCGCATCGTCACGGGCAGTTCCTCCAGCGCGCGCTTCACCTCATCGCCGAAGCCGCGGTCGACCACGATCTCCTCCGGCGACATCAGGTGGACCGGCATCCCTTCTCGTCGCAGCTGGTCATAGATGAAGTGATCCGTCCCTGGCTCATCGATCGGATCTTCGATGGCCGGACGTTGGCGCAGCCGGTTCCGAAACACGTTGGTCATGATCGTGAACAGCCAGGCTTTCTCATTGGTCCCGGGCTGGAACTTCTGTCGATAACGGTACGCTCGCAGATAGGTTTCTTGCACCAGGTCCTCGGCGTCCTCCGGCTTTCTTGTCAGGCGCAGGGCGCTGCGATACAGGGCATCGATGTGCCGCTCAAAAAGCGAAAAGTCGCTATCCATGGGAATGCCCAACGGTCCCATTCTATTCCGCTGAATTCGATCGACCGTCGATCAGCCAGGTGGCGGGGGGGCGCCTCCATCGCGTGGCGGCCCGTTCGGCCGGGGCCCGCGACCGCGGCCGCGCCGGCGGCGGCGGTTGGTTGGGTCTCCGCCCGGGCCCTGCGGGCGAGGCCCTGAGGCGCCGCCGTCGGGCGACGGTGGATTGGGGCGCCGATCTCGACTCGGCTGCGGTCGTCCCTGCGACTGACCGGGCTGCCGGGGCGGCCGCGGCTGCTGCGGAGGACGAGGTTGCTGGGCTTGTCCCGGCTGGCGCGGCATTGGCCGGCGCTGCGGCTGGGTGTCACCGGCAGGCTGACCCGATCGGTCGCCGCCGCGCCGCCGCCGTCGACCACGCCGGGCCTGCTCGTCGGAGGCCGGTTGGGCGCGTTCCGGTCGTAGCGCTGCGGGGATCAGCCGTTCGAGGCCGCGAGGGCGTCGCCGGCGGTGCGGCTGCTCGCGGCTCTGGCGCCCCTCATGCTGTTTGACGCGGTCGTCGAACTCGGCCAACCACTCTTCCAGCGGTCGCTTGATCTGGGGCTTTGGTGCGCGTGGTTCCTCCGGCCAGATCCGCGGCCGGTCAGGGCGGACCGCGTCGGCCGGGGGATCGGCGTCGGTCGGCTCGGGTTCGACGACCGCGTCAGGCTGGAGTTCCGACATCTCCTTGCATGTTAGCGGTGGGTACCCAATCGACCAGGAAGCGGCGCTTGAAGCGGGCGAGTGCGGCGATGACCGGCATGCCGAGCAGCGCGAGCAGCAGTAGATTGCCCGCTGCCCGGAAGGCGTCGTACAGCAGAGAGGTGGCGAGGTAGAAGGCGCCGAAGCGCCGGCCCATCTCGGCGAGGGCGAGGTGAGGCGCCCAGCCGAGCGGAGACGACGCGCCGGACAGGAACACGGGCCATTCCCAGAGGTCGAGGAGGACCCCGTAGGCGAAGCCGGCGACACAGCCATAGACGGCCAGGAGGGCCAGGCTCCCCGGCGCGGTGGAGGCCGCGCACAGCCGTCCGACGTACCCGGCTCCCATGCCAACCCAGGCGGCGGCGAGCATCTGGTAGGGGAGCCATGGCCCCACGCCCGCGGTGAGGACCGCCGACAGCAATAGCGTCAGGCTGCCCAACGCGAATCCGAAGCTTGGGCCCATCACGTAACCGCCGACGATGATGAGAAAGAAGATGGGCGAAAAGCCGAGCAGCCCGATCACCAGGACCAATCGCAGCGTGGCGTCGAGCGCTACCAGCGCGGCCAGCACCGCCAGCAGTCGGGTGGACAGGTGGTGCGTCTGCAGGCCGATCGCAAGCAGGACGATGGCGGCGGTGGCGACCAGGCCCGTGAAGAGCGCCGCCGGCTGGGAGGATGCCGCCCCAACCGTTAGCGGTCCGGCGAAGGCGCCCAGGCCGGCCACGGTCACGGCCGCCAGGGCGAGGCCCTCTCGCGGCAACCACCGTGTGGTCATACCGGGACTTCTTCGGGGAGCAGCCAGCCGGCGCCCAGCAGTTTGTTGACCTGGGTCGAGAAGACGAGTGAGTCGCTCAGGACCGTGCGCGGCGGTCCATCCGCGTAGATTTCGCCGTCGGCCATCATCAATACCCGCTCCGCGGTGCGAGCCGCCCACTCGACGTCGTGGGAGGCGATCAGGATGCTGGCGCCCGCGGCGGCCCGGCCTCGCAAGAAGGCGGTGAGCGCGGCTTTGACCGACGGATCGAGCCCGCGGGTGGGCTCATCGAGGAGCAACACCTCGGCCCCTGCCGCGACCACGGCGATCGCCAGCTGCTGGCGTTCGCCCGTGCTCAGGTCTCGGGGATACCGATCGAGCCATGGCCTGAATGGGTCGACGACGTCGGCGGGGAGCGTCCCGAGCTCGTCACGCACGCTGCCGGCAAAGAGCAGGGTATCGGCATCCTGGGGTATGTAGGCCGCGGTGACGGCGGTCCGCACCCGTCCGGCATCAGGCTGGAGGATGCCGGCGAGCAGCTTCAGCAGGGTCGTCTTCCCCGATCCATTGCGGCCCATCAAAACGGTGACCTGGCCACGCCGGACCGCGACAGACACGTCGCGGACGGCAGGGTGCTCGTCGTAGCTGTATCGAAGCGAATCCGCCTGGATCGCGACTGGTCCATCCGTGGCGCCCTGCGTCGCCGGTGCCGACAGGGGTGGAAGGCGACCGGCATGGGCGCGCGCTTCGCGGAGACCCAGCGGGACCGGCGTCCAACCCGCCCGCATCGCAAGATCGACGACCGGCGGCCGGGCGCCACCACCGGCAAGCGCGTCTCTCGGAAGCTGGTCCTGCAGCCGGCCGTCATCCAGGGTCCACACCCGGTCGACCATGGGCGCCACCCGTTCGACTCGATGCTCGGCGATCACCGTCGTCATGCCGAGCTCGGCCACCAATCGGGCCACCACCTGCAGGATGTCTTCGGCCGCCTGCGGATCGAGCTGCGAGGTCGGCTCGTCGAGCGCCAGGGCCTGCGGATGCATGACGAGCGCCGCCGCGATCGCGACGCGCTGCCGCTCGCCTCCGGACAGCGTGGCGATTCGGCGACGACGCAGCGCATGGATGCCCACCTGATCGAGGACTTCCTCGATGCGCTTTCGCATCAGGGGGCGGGGCAGTCCCTGGTTTTCGAGGCCGAAGGCCAGTTCCGCCTCGACGTCCTCGAGGACGAACTGCGCTTCCGGGTGTTGGAACACGAACCCGATGTGTGAGCCCATCTCACGGGGTGGGTGATGTCGCGTATCCAGTCCGCAAACGATGACCGTGCCCTCGAATCGCCCGCCCGTGCTATGCGGGACGAGACCGTTGAAGCAGCGAAGCAGGGTGGATTTGCCACTGCCGGAGGGGCCGCGCAGCAGAATGACCTCGCCCGGCTCGACGGTCGTGGTCACGGCGCGTAGGGCCGGGGTCTCAGCCCCCGGATAGCGATAGGTGAGGCCCTCACACGCGATGAGCGACATCATCCCCTCGATGCGTGGTGGAAAGCGCGGCGGGGGCCGCCAACAACAGAATGCCGCCCAGGCCGGCAACGCCCGGCAATGCCGGAACCAGGTCCTGGTAGGCGTTGAAGGGTGCCGCGGGCGCCACGATCATCCACGCGAGTGAGAGCAGGGCGGCCGCCACCACGACGGCGTCCCGAAGTCTGAACACCGGGTGTCGGTATTGGGATCGTCGCCGGCTTCCGTAGCCGCGAGCGTCGAGCGACTCGGCGTACTGCAGGGCACGCTCGAGCGTGGTGAGCAGCAGGGGCAACAGCAGTTGTGGGGCCGCACGCCAACCGGTGCGCTGATGACGGATGCGCCGGGCCTCCATGATCGAGTTCAGTGAGGTCATCGTCTGTGGGGCGAACGTGATCGCGAGCGCGAAGACGGTGCCGCCCCGATAGAGCGGCCGCGGAAGGAGCGCGACGAGGTCGGCGCTTCTGACGGTGGACTGGAGAATGGCGAACGCGCCGATGACCAGCAGTAACGCCATGCCCGTCGAGGCGCCGAACACCAGCGCCTCGAGGGTCCACGCTCCGCCGATGATCGGGATGCTGGGGAGGGAGAACAGGAGGTGGTGCCCGAACCGGCTCAGCGCCACGCTGAACACGACCGGGACGGTGGCGAGAACGATCGCCAGCTTCCAATGTGGGACCGCGTGCCGCTCTCGATAGGGAAGCCAGGCGTTGATCAGCACCATCAACAACGCGACCTGGAGAAAGGGATTCCGATCAAGGAAGGCGGCGGCGAGCGCGGACACCGACCAAATGCACCAGGTCAGCGGATGGAATTTCATGATCGTCGGCGGACGGCACCGTTCCACACACTCAGTCCAGCAAGGAGAACGAGGGTCGCGCCGAACAACACCAGCGGCGGCCCGGGTGGTCGCCCGGATGGCTCGCGGGCTGGCGTGCGCGAGGACGCGACGGCCTGAACGCCGGGCGATGCCGAAGGGGCGAGCGCCTCGATCGACGGCGTCGGGCTCGCGGTGCCCCGCGGCGTGGTCACGGTCGCGGGCTGCGCCGGTCGCGTTGCCGAACCCCGTGCGACCACTGATGATGCGACCGGTGCAGCCGGCGCGCGGCACACCTGGCTGAATTCAACGGACGGCGGCGGCGCGCCGAAGCCCGACGAATATGTCCACCCCTCCGTGTCGCCATCCCGCACGGTGTATCCGGTGGCGCCGGAGGTCCGTGGCACCCAGCCAGCTGCCGATCGATGCCAGTCGGACCAGTTCGGCCCCGACGTCGGGCCGAAGCACCGATCGGGGATCTGCCGCGGCTCGCGGTCGACCTGGCAGACGGTCAGCGCGCCGCCGCCCCAGTCATACACCTGCGGCGGTTGTCCGGAATTGATGCCCGCAAGCTCGAGCAGGGCCAACCCGCTGATGGCGTCCTGGCTGAACTGCAGACAGCGCACCAGCAGGCGTGCCCCGGACCACGACACGCCGTGGTCAACGATCAACGCGACCCGATGGGCGCTGGCGTGCACGGAGGTGTGCATCAGCGCCATTGCCGCCAACGCCAGGCCGGCGGCCGCTGTGAACCGGGTAGCCGACTTCAGGTGGTTCGTCGTCGCCAAACGATCGAAGCTGCCAGGAAAAAGCCAAGCGCCAGCAGAGCCAGGAGGGCGTTGCTGCTATGAGGCTCGCCGGTCTGCGCCAGCTGGGGGATGGCCTGCGGGGTGCTGCTCGCCGTCGGCGCCGGCGTCGCTCTCGGCGTAGGTGCCGGTGTGGTGACGGCGGCGGCAGGACAGGCCAGCAGTGGGCTGCTCGCTTCGGAGATGCCCGTCACGGTCAGCGGCCGCAGCAAGAAGGCCGACGGCGCGAATGTGGTGGCGAACAACTTGCTGAACGCGTTCGCGATCGCTCCCGCGTCCGATCCTGTGCCGATCTGCTGCGCCGCCAGATACTGCTCCCCTTGCGTGAGCCGAGGTTCCCACGTCGAATCATTCTGCAGGTGCGCGGCCATGATCGAAAAAATGGCCAGTTCGTCAGAGTTGGCGTCAGGGCCGGCTCCAGGCGTATTGCCAAAGCCGCCCTGTCCAAACACACTCTGCAGGTACTTGACGCCATTCGAGATCGCCGCATCGGTCGCGGGGACACCGTCGCTCAGGAGCGCCTGGATGACCAGGGCCGTCGTGTTGGAATCCGTGCCGTACTGGTCGGCATTGTCGAAGCTCCATCCGCCGTCCGACTTTTGCTGGTCCTTCAAAAACTTGATCGCATCGGCAGCGACCAGCTGATCAGCCGCGCGGAGCCCGAGGATGGCCAGGGCGTCGCTATAGATGTCGGTGCCATACTCGCCGTTGACCTTGGAGAGTTGTAGTTGTGCGGCAACGGCCGTGGTGGGGCCGGCATCGATCTGCGATGCCCGCGCGAGGAGCAACTCCCCATTGGTGCCCACGTCAGTGCTGACGGCCGTCTTGAGGTAGTCGGCCAGCGAGACGCCGTCGCGCCGCATCGCGGATGCCGGCTGGCCGGCGGCGGCCAGACCGAGCGCGACCTCAGCGGAGCGAGCGATGGGATTTCCCCCGCTGCCGATTTGGCCGTTGGGCTGCTGCTGCGTGCATTGCAGCCATTGGAGGGCGCGTTGCGCATTGATGGATTGCGGTGACGCGGCGGCGGCCGCCAGCGGCGACGTCAATGACAGCAGCGGAGCGACGAGCAGACTGGCGAACACGAGACGTTTCATGTAAAACCTCCAGAGCATTGATGGCACCTGAAGGCCGATCGGAGTGGCCAGGACGATGACACTGGCGCCTCCCTCTCAGCCTCGAAGAGGGTCGTTGGTCTCCGACAGGCAGGTCTCCTGGCTCCGGATCCATGTCATCGCGGGACTCCTTCCCAAGGCGCGTACCTCAGTGGATGTGGTCCCTGACTCCCCGGTTACAGTGACGGGTTCGCGCCGGATTCGCACCGGCTTCCCTTTTCAGCTCGCGACGGCGAGCCACCTGTCGGCGTTTTGACTTGCCAGGACTGGCGGCTCCCACCTCCTTCCCCTAAGGTGATCGCCATTATAAGGATGCGCGGCCCGGAAAGAAAAAGCCGCCCTACTCGGGCGGCTTTTGCGTGTGCGCGTTCAGGCGACGCGCGATTGTTCGAAGTAGGCTTCGAGCTCCTCGATGGTCGGCACGCGGTTGATCTCCTCCGGTTCAACATTCATGAACTGTTCCTGCGCGGTGAAGACGAGCTCGATCAGGTCCGGGATCTTGACCTCCGGGGTATACGGCACGCCGTACGCGAGCAACTGTTCGACGACGGCACCCGGGACCACGCCGCGGTCCTGAAGATTGAGGTCTTCCAGGGCCCACAGGATGCGGTCGAGGGCGTACAGGTGGAGCTTGCGTTGCGCGTCCTGGGCGCGGGTGGCGATCACGCGCAGGGTGGTGCGCTGCGTTTCAGTTTGAATGGCTTCGTACATTCGTGAAATGGTTTCCTCCGACTGATCCAGATTGGTCGGTCAGCGCCACGGTACGTCTGTTCACCGCTGCCAGCAAGTAAATTTCGTTAAAAGATGTAAATAGGTCACGCTCCGTGACGGGGCAGGCTTTCGTCGCAGGGCGGGATAATACCGCCAATGGCGTTTACGCAGGCGGACAGCGACCGCGGACCGGGCCGCGATGCGGTCGAATTGTACGCTCGGACCTACGCGACCCTGCTCCAGAGTTCCGGTGAAACCAAGCTGAAGGTGCTGGAGCAGTCCCACATCGGCATGTCCTCGAGCCTGCATCCCAAGGCGGGATCTCCGGAGCCCGACACGGGCGCGCTGATTTACGCACTGCGTCGCCTGCCGCCCTGCATCGTCGCGGTGCGACGGATCGTGCTGGGCCAGTCGGCCGATGTCTTCAAACGAATGCTCAATGTCGATGTCGAGGGCTGGGAGATGCAGAGCGCCCCCGGGCGTCGCCGCCGCTACTACTTCGACGGAAACGCGACCCTGGCGGTCTATATCGCCAGCCTCTCGGACGTCGACGATGTGATCCCGCAATTGGTGGCGCTGGAGATCGAATGGAACAAGCTGCATGGGCTGCTGAGCGCCGAGGACCTGGGCGCCATCGATTCGACCGCCGCGCAGTTTGCCGTCCTGGAGCGCCTGGGCATCTCCGAGGACGACAGCATGCGCCTGCTCGACATCTGGGGAAATCTCAGCCAGCCGCTCCGTCGGATCCAGGCGGAAGAGAAGAATTTCACGGTCCGCATGCTCGGCGGCACCCAGGTGGGCTATGTCAAGGCAACGCGACGCTGGTGGGAGCCGATCGAGTCGCGGCTTCGAAGTGAGGGCGTGAGGGACCGTCCGATCTACTTCATCTCCAGCAACACGCACAGCGTGGTCAACCTGTTGAGCGGCTCCGCCCGTCGGCACCAGGACGAGATCGTCCAGCACATCGAGGAGGGCAATCATCTCGAGCTGGTTCCGGAGCTTCGCAAGCTCCGGCAGGGCCAGACGCGGGGCAACTGGGACAACTTCTTGTATTTCGCTGCTCGGGGTTTCTACGCCCCGTCATCGGACGCGCCGCCGCGTCGAGTCCACCGCTCTCGTGAAGAAGAGGAGCGGGGTATTTACTTCCTGCCGAGCCAGGCCGGCCTCGACCTGGCGGCGCAGGTCATCATCCTCGATCGGCTCCACGCCGGCGACCTCGATCCGCGCCTGGGAAATCCGTCCGAGGAGAAGCTGAAGCGCAGTCCGGCTGTCGTGATCAACATCAACTATCCGCTCGGCCTGGGCGCCTACAACGTCCTGCGGGAGGTCGAACAGAGCGTCGAGACGTTACGCGGCGTCTACGTGCTCGGGAAGGCGGCGACCTTGAACGCCAGCATCGGCGACGTCATGATCTCCAACGTGGTGTACGACGAGCATTCCGAAAACACCTATTGGCTTGACAACTGTTTCAGCTTCCCAAGCGTGGCGCCGTTCCTGGTGTACGGATCGGCGCTCGACAACCAGCGAGCCGTGACGGTGCGCGGCACCTTCTTGCAAAACCGCGGTTACCTGGATTTCTATCACCGGGAGAGCTTCACGGTCGTGGAGATGGAGGCGGGTCCTTATCTCAACGCGCTGTACGAGACAACGGAGTCCTCCCGCTACCCGATGCGAGACAACATCAACTTCACGAAACTGCCGTTCGACTTCGGCCTGTTGCACTACGCATCGGATACCCCGTACACGCAGGCGCGGACCCTGGGCGCCCGCGGGCTCTCCTATTACGGCATGGACTCGACCTATGCCTCGTCGGTGGCGATCCTCCGCCGCATCCTGGCCCAGGAGCAAATCCTCACGAGCGATGTAGCGGCACCGCGGTGGGTTGACGCGGAAGCCCGTCATGGAGCATAAAAGCGCGCCGACGAGTCCCTTGAAATAGTCAAAAGGCCGCGGGGAGGGCGGCCTCTTGTAGGGAGGAGGGGGCTTGGGTTTTCTATCTAAGGGCAGGCTAGCAGCGCGGGCTTACAACCCATCTAACTAATGTGGGCGGTCCGGTCAGGCGGCGCGCTTCTCGCGCCGGCTCTTCTTGCGGCGGAGCGCCAGTTGCTGCAACGCCAGATCGATCCGACGGTCCGAGGGGTCCAGGTGCTTCGCGCCGGTGAGGAACCGCTGCGCGCCCACCAGGTCGTCCCGTTCCAGGTAGGCGAGTCCCAGTTGCAGGGTGATGCCCGGGTCGGTCGGACAGGCCTGGGCCGCTCGCTCGAGGTAAGGAAACGCGTCGTCGCGTTCCCCACTTTCCCAGAGCAGCGTGCCGAGTTCGACCAGGATCTCGGGTTCTTCCGGGGCCTCGTTCAACGCGCGTTGGTAGGCGGTGCGCGCCACCGCCGTGTGGCCCAGGTGCCGGTGGTCGCGTCCGATCAGGAACCAGGTCTGCCAGGAGCTCGGCGCCAGTAACATGGTCCGCATATAGGCCGCCTTGGCGTGCTCGCGGTCCCCCGTCGCGTCGCAGGTGAGCCCGAGCCGGAAGGCGACCTCGGCATCGTCCGGGGCCAGCCGCGCAGCCTCCTCCAGGACTTCGCGGGCTCGGCCATAGTCACGGATCCGATGGCAGAGCGTGCCCAACCGGCGTCGCGGCAGCGCCTCAGCCGGGGCCAGCTTGACGGCCGCCTCGTAACGCACGATCGCCTCCCGGACGTTGCCGTCCGCCTCGGCCGAGCGGCCGCTGATGAGAAGGTCTTCCGTTTCCCGGCTCAGACTCACTGCGCAGGGATAACGCTGCGTCCAGAGCACGCTTGCAAGCGTAGTTGGCGACAGCCAACACGACAGGGTGACGAATCATCGACGGACGGTCAGGCTCGGGCCGCGTCCTCCAGGAATCGGAGCAGGTCGGCTTCTTCCATGTCTTGCGCGGGCAACACCGGTGTGTATTTCAGCCGTGATGCCAGCTTCATGGCCAGCTCGACCTTGAAGTCCACGGGGGTGAATCCCTTGTCCGTGAAGATCCCTAGCGCGCGGTCCCGGATCACCAGCGCCGCGCCGTGCTTGCGGGCGAGCACGGTCATCATCGAATGGTCCCGGCGGGCGCCAGCTGGGCGACCAGCCGGGCCAGCTGCGTGGGCTTGAACGGCTTTTCCACGGTGGCAATCGCCCCCGCCGCACGCGCACGTTCGGGTGTGGCGGCGTCCCGGAACTCGGTCATCATGACAACCGCGGTGCGGGTTGCCAGTGCTGCCAGCAGGGCGAACGGGTCACCGTCCGGCAAGCTCGAATCCAGCAGCGTCAGGTCGGGCCGCATTTCGTCCGCGGCGCGTAGGACGGTCGCCGCGCCCGGTTCCCAGCGGACCTCATGGCCTTCGCGGTTGAGTTTGAACAGGATGATCGAGGCGATATTCGGCTCGTCTTCGACCACGAGGACCCGTGCCATCGGCGGCACTAATGTTAGCGGGTGGCCCACGCGCCGCCCGCGCTTCCGACAATTTTGCTCGCCCACGGGGCGTCAGGCCGGGCTGAGAGGATGCGTCCCTACGCCGTCGCCCTGGAGCGGCGGGGGCTGACGGCCGGGACCGTGGAACTTGCTGCGTTGGGACGCCCCGTCCCCAAGGCGGAGAGGGCCGTGCCCACCTTCATCGCCGCCGTCCCCGCGGGGTCGGTCGCCGGTGGGCACTCTTATGGCGGCCGGGTGTTGCGAACCGAGCACTGGTCTCGCATCACCTGTCCGGTGTTGCTCCTCTCCGGTGAGTCGGATCCATTCGGCCGACTCGATCTCCTCAAAGAAGCCGTGCGGCTCCTGCCGTCGGCCCGGCTGGTGACCTTCCCACGGGTCGGCCATGGGCTTCTGCCCGTGGTCGACGAGGTCGCGGACCTGATCGAGGCCTTCGCCCGCGGACTGCCGGCAGCAGGTTAGCGGCTGGACCGCTCGATCCCGCGCTCGTGCGGGGCACCGGCCTCGACCGTACTCGGGCGGGGGAGCAACACGTAGCCGTAGACGGCGGCGGCGATCGCGGCCCCGATCAGCGGCCCGATCCAGTAGACGAGATGATCCTGCCAGAAGCCCGAGGCCACCGCGGGCCCGAAGGTTCGGGCCGGGTTCATCGACGCACCGGTGAGCGGCCCGCCCATCAGGATGTCGAAGCCGACGACCAGGCCGATGCCGAAACCCGCGATCCCCTTGAATGGGCCGCGCACGTCGACCGCGACGCCAAAGACCGCAAACACCAGGAAGAAGGTGAGGACGGTCTCGAGCAACACGCCCGTGCCGAAGCTCGCGCCGTTGCCCAGGCCCGGCGTTCCGAGGTGGACAGGCTGCCAGGCGGAGCTTGGAAAGATGGCCAAAAGCAGGAACCCGCCGACGACGGCGGCGACGAGTTGGGTGGCGATGTAGAGGGCCGCGAGTGGCGTCGAGATCTTCCGCGCGATCCAGACCCCGAAGGTCACCGCGGGGTTGAAGTGGGCGCCGGAAATATGCCCGATCGCCGAGATCATGATCGCCAGGACGAGCGCG
Organism: Candidatus Dormiibacterota bacterium; assembly: GCA_036564925.1. Classification (GTDB taxonomy): domain Bacteria; phylum Chloroflexota; class Dormibacteria; order CF-121; family CF-121; genus JALYYC01. Next base: position 73,038 of record DATCOB010000081.1, read on the forward strand.
TGAGCCGCCGCGATCCCCGGGAGCCCAACGGCGCCCTTGGTCAGCTGGTTGGTGACGATCGAGCCGGCCCCGATGAAGATGAGGGCGAAGGTGCCGACGAACTCGCCGATCAGCGACCGGCCGGTCGCCCCGGTGAACATCGGCACATGATATCGCGCGTCAGCCGCTGAACCCTTCCGGCAGCAACACCTCACCCCCGGTCGTTTCCACGTAGACCTGCCAGTTGTAGTAGCCAAGGTAGGCCCGTTCGTTGGCGAACATCTGCTGCGCGTACAGGCTCACGGCGCGCACATAAAGGTCGCTGTTGTTGTAGGCGTAGATCGCACGGCTGATGTCCCGCGCGGCGCCGGCCGCCTGCAGGTATCGACCGGCCGCCAGGATGGCGTCATGCGGATCATTCACATCTCCCCGGCCGAAGGTTGCCCAGGTGGCGGGCATGAATTGCATCGGCCCCTGCGCCCCGGCGGAGCTCAATCCCTTGATGCGCCCCATGTTCGTTTCGATCAGGTTGATCCCGGCCAGGTACTGCCAGGGGATGCCGAAGGTCTGTTGCGCCTCGCGGTAATAGCCCAGCAGGACCTCCGGTGCGGGCGGCGCCACGATCCGCCAATGGGGCAGCTGGCCGCGCGCGCCATTGAGGGTGTCGATCTGGTGGGCCGCCGTGAGATTGGCCTGGATCACGCTCCGCACGGACGGCGCGACGCCCGCCAGCACGGCCGCGGCCCAGTCCGGGTGCGCCGCCATAAGGTGATACGCATGCTGCTGGCGCTGGCCGAGGTCGGCGTATTCGAATGTGGGCGTGTTTGGTGCGCGGATGGCTGCCTCGACCCCACCCAGTTCGTTTGCCACGTAGGCGGCGTCGATGACGGTGGGGATCAGGGATGGCGCGGGACTCGGCGTGGCCGCAATAGTGACGCGTGCGGACGGCGAGGGCGTCGGCGACACCTGGGCGGACTGGGCCACGGATGTCGAGCAGGCCGTCAGCGCCAGCACGGCGGTCACGGCGATCGGCCAGGGCTTCAGCCGCATGATCGCCGGATTCTACGTAGGGTTGGCCGCCGAATCAACCGGACGCGGGCTAACGTTCGGGAGGGCGCCAGTAGAGTACGGGGGTGACTGACGGCATGGTGCTCCGGGGTGAGCACGTCATCCTTCGGCCGGCGGCCCAGGGCGACGTTCCGAGGTTCGCCGCAATCCTTAAGACCGCGGAGGTGTCGCGGTGGTGGGGCACACCGACACCGGCAGAGACGCTCAGCCGCGACCTTCTGGACGAGGACGTGGCCTCCTTCGCGGTCGAGGTGGATGGTGAGATCGCGGGAATGATCCAGTATCACGAGGAGAACGAGCCCATGTACCGTTCGGCGGGGATCGACATCTTTCTCGCGCCGGAGCATCAGGGACGCGGACTGGGGACGGACGCGGTGCGGACGATGGCGCGTTACCTCATCGAGCAGCGCGGCCACCATCGGTTGACGATCGACCCCGCCGCCGACAATGCGCGGGCGATCGCCTCCTATCGCAAGGTCGGTTTCCAGCCCGTCGGGGTGATGCGGCAGTACGAACGCGGACTCGACGGGACGTGGCACGACGGCCTGCTCATGGACCTCCTTCGCAACGAGCTCAAAGACGGCTAGCCGCCGACACCGTCCTGAGTTGGTAACTTAGTCGAAGGAAGGCTTTGATGGATTGGAAACTGGAACTCGTCGCGGTGCCTGTATCGGACGTCGACCGGGCCAAGGCATTTTACACAGAAAAGGTTGGCCTCCATGCTGATCATGATCAGCAAGTTAATGAGGCCTTACGCTTTGTGCAGCTCACACCGCCCGGTTCGGCTTGTTCGATCTATATCGGCACCGGACTGACCAAGATGAAGCCGGGCTCGCTCGAAGGGTTGCAGATGGTCGTGGCCGACATTGAGAAGGCGCACGAGGAGCTGGCCGGGCGCGGTGTTCAGGTGAGTGGTATTGCCAACCTGTCGTGGGGCAGGTTCGTGTACTTCAGCGACCCGGATGGCAACAAGTGGGCGGTACAGGAGTTGCCCAAACGAGATTACAGACCAGACGCCACGAGCCAACGCTAGGGAGAGATGCGATGGAAGACGGGCGGCTCTTCGGAGCGCTCGTGACCGATTGATCTCTGGTGACGGCCGTCGTCACCAGGGGGATGCACGTCACCAACAGGCTGGCTTGAAGGAGACGAGAGTGACCACGCTCAAGTCAAAAGACGGGACCACGATCGCGTTCGACCACCAGGGTGACGGTCCAGCTCTCATTTTGATCGACGGAGCCATGAGCACGCGGTCGTCCGGCTCCAAGCCTTAGCTCGCCAGGCTTCTCGCGCAGCGCTCTACCGTCTACAGCTATGACCGTCGGGGGCGGGGGGACAGTGGGGACACCAGGCCCTATGCGGTCCAACGGGAGATCGACGATATCGACGGCCTGATCAACAAAGCCGGAGGATCCGCCTTTCTCTACGGTCAGAAGCGGTCGTGGTGCAAAGGGTACCCGCCGAGTGGGATCTGCGAAAGCGCTTTCAATTGGAGAGGTCGGCACCCGGAATAGTCTTCGAACTGGTAGCCCCTGGCGGACACTATTCGAACAATCGATTGGGTCTTACTCCTTCGCGGCAGCTTTGCGTCGTCGATATTTCTCGACCATGTAGGCGCCTGCAGCCACCGCGCCGCCGTCAACCGACACCGTAATTCCGGTAATAAAGCCGGACTCGGGGGACGCCAGAAAGAGTGCCGTGTGGGCGATCTCATCGACGGTGCCGAATCGGGCGATTGCCCCGTGTTGAGGCCGCTCGCGCAGGGCTTCGGCGCTCCACACGCCAAGCATCAGCTCCGTCTCGATCGGCCCGGGCGCGATGGCATTGACCGTGATCCCGAAGTCGGCGAGATCCAAGGCCGCCGCTCGGGTGAGCCCAACGATCCCGGCCTTGGCTGCGCCGTACGCGGCAAGATCAATGGGGCCGATGAGGCCGGCCACCGACGACAAGTTCACGATCCTTCCGTACCTCTGTTTCGCCATCTCGCGTGCCGCTGCCTGGCTGCAGTAGAACGTTCCAGACAGA
>DATCOB010000082.1:0-65059 GCA_036564925.1 Candidatus Dormiibacterota bacterium
CTATAGCGGGCTGCGAATCATCCCCAAGTTTTGTATCGTCGGGCGGTCTGACCGCCTAGTTGAAGTTCCCGCACACATTTGGCAGAGCCGGCCTGGAGCCCGTGGTTGCGGCTGTTCCAAGGGAACTGGTCAACCTCGAGCAGCATCGTGCTGGTATTCGAGTTCAAGTTCGCGAGCATACGTCGCGAGTCGGAGCTTGCTTGTAGTTCCCTGCCGCGCAGCCCCGGCCAGCGACGTGTGCCACATCTATCCGGGAACTTCAACTAGCCGGGTCCCGTCGCGAGCTCGATCCCGGTGAAGAGGTCATCTTCCGCAAGGTCCGAGGACGCTCCGACGAGCGAAAAGACCTCTTCGCTCCCCAGTCCGTCCGCCATCTTCCGCAGCGGCTCCCACTCCTGCGTTTGGGTGCGATGGGCGGTGAAGGCCCGGATCCTGGCGTCTTCGAACCCCGTGATCGAGATCCGGGTGGTGATCGCGGACGGCGCCGGTAGCTTGAGGGCCGCCACGGTCGCGGGGGTGGCGCTCTGGAAGTACAACTTGCTCGGGTACCAGGGAGCGATGCCCAGCGCGACCGATTCGAGCTCATATTGGCCCGGGTCACCGGATCGCGTGCACGCCTGGACGACAAGCCGGCTCAGGACCTTGTGGTCCGGGTGCCCGTAGACACCTTCCGGGCCGAAGGTCACGATCACCTGCGGCCGGTGCATTCGGATGCACTGCACCACGTCGCCAATGAACCGTTCTCGCACCGCGTCCACCTCTTCGATCTTCTCCAGTGCCCCATCGGGGTAATCGAAGACCTCGAGAAAGGTCACGCCGAGGGCGTCGGCCGCGCCCCGCAACTCCATCTCCCGCACGTCCGTCAGGCGTCGAAGATCGCCGGCCTCCCGGCCATTCCAGAGGCCCGCGCCGCCTCGCGTCATTGTGACCAGGCCGACCGTTGCACCCTCCGCGGCGTACCGGGCGATGGTCGAGGCGGAGCCGAAGCACTCGTCATCCGGGTGCGGCATCACCACAAGGAGCCGCTGCCCGGCTCGCGAGGTCGACACCGCTACCAGCCGCCCGTACCCGGCTCGCCTTTGAACGGTCCGGTGATGCCGGCCGTGATCCATCCGCCGTAGAAGTCGCCCGCCTGGGCACGGACCCGCTCATCCCCGATGAAGCAAGCATCGACCCGCCCCGGGTAGAAAGCGAGGTGACCCTGAAGCTCGACGTAGGCGGCCGCCGGCCGGCGATAGGTCCAGCCGACTCTCGCGATTCGTCGCCTGTCCATGATGAGATCGAAATACGACGCCGTCCCTTTCCACTCGCAGAAGGAGGTCCCGTTCGCCGGCCTCAGGTACTCCGCGATCCGGACGTCAGCCGGTGGAAAGTAGATGACCGGGGGATGGCTCGTCTCCAACACGCGCAGCGCGCCCCCGCTCTCGGCGATCGTAACGCCGTCAACGACCACCCGGGCGTGGGCACGGAGTGGCTCAACACGCGGGGGTCGTGGATAATCCCACACCGATTCGACCATCTGCGACGTAGTCTAGGAAATCCCGACCGCATAATAAGCGAGTGCCGCGTGAAGATCCGCCGGCCGGTTCCCGGCGAGAAGTGTCGGCGGGCGGTGTCGTCTTCCGGCAGGGTGCGGGCGGCCCTGAGTTCGCACTGATCAAAGCCAACGGGCGATGGGTGTTCCCCAAGGGTGTCATGGAGAAAGGCGAGACGCCGGAGGTGACTGCCCTTCGCGAGATCTCCGAGGAGACTGGTCTTCCACTTGGCGACCTGCGGATCGCGCGGCCGTTGCCGCCCATCGACTATGCCTTTCGCTGGCGAGGGCAACTGGTATTCAAGACCGTCCACAATTACCTGGTCGAACTGCGGGGTGAGGCTCCCCTCCGGCCCCAGCTGTCCGAGGTGGAAGAGGCGCAATGGTTTCCGCCGGCACAGGCGCGCCGGGTGCTCGGCTTTAAGAACGCGCGGCTGACCCTGGATGCGGCGATTGCGGCGGTGGACACGCCCGTGGTCACCTCGTGAGTGTCATCCTCCTCGTGCACCAGCGGCTGGCCCTTGCCGGCATCCTGATCACGCTCATCATCGGCCTCTGGGGTCTTATCACCTACCTCAGGAGGGCTCCCGCCAGCAGTGGCTATCGCTCCACGCTGGTCATGACCGAAGTCCTGTTTTTGGCTCAGGCCGTGGCCGGGATCGCGCTCTTCGTCTTCGGTGGGAAGCGCCCGCACGATGGGCTTCACGTGCTGTACGGAGTCCTCCTGGTGATCGCCCTACCGATCGGTGCCAGCTACACCTCCGGGCGGGAACCGCGCCGGGAACCGCTCGTCTACGGGCTGGTTGGGCTCTTCATGGTCGGGCTCACCATCCGTGCCATTACGACCGGAGGCGCCTAAAAACGGAAAGAGAGGGCTTGCGCCCTCTCTTTCCAAAGCCCGCTGACTAGCGGCTCTTCCGGGTCGCTTTCTTGGCCTTCTTCGTGGCCTTCTTCGTGGTCGCCATGCGTCACCTCCTTATCGCGTGAGCGGCAAACCGCTTGCGCACCTGACGATGTGCGCTCATCCGAGATAACGGCGCGTCCAAAACGAACTTGCAGATTTCTTGCGGCCTCGTTAGAAGAGGCGGAGTTGATCAACGGCCCCAAGTGGTTTCGCCCGCAGCCCCCGCCGGCGCAGGTGCATAGCGAGCTCTTCATCGAATCCCAACACCGTGTAGGTCATCGCGGCGCCGACCTGCTCCGCATAACAACAGAGCTCCTCGAAGTCGGCGTGGTCGGAAAGAGGAAAGACCGCGTCCACAGCGAGGCGATCCTTCAGGCTCCGGTCCATCGCCCAGCCGGTGAGCGCCGCCGTTTTGAATTCACCGAAGCCCGTGAGCCCGCCGCGGCGTCGTGCGGAGGGTGGGGCGATCACGACGCTGGGGCCGCCCCCTGCCTGATCCAGGCGACGGTAGGCGGGAAAGGTGCACCCGAGCTCTCGATACACGTCCGTCACCGAGAACAACGCGGGGTGAAGGGCGATCGTCAGCCCTTGTGTGGCGAGCGCGCTAAGGATCTCCTGTCCCTTCCCCAGCGAATAGCCGAGCAGGACCGGGGTCCGGCCGCCGTCCAGGACGTCCCAACACCAGGCGATCATGGCTGCCACCACTTCAGCGGCATCTGGAAAACGGTAGTGCGGCTTTCCGAAGGTGCTCTCCAGCACCAGCACGTCGGCGGGAACTCGCTCGGCCGGTGCGCTGGTAAATCCCTGGCGGATCTTCAGGTCTCCCGTATAGAGGACACGCCCGAAGCTTGTCTCGACCAGGGTTTGCGCCGAGCCAAGCACGTGACCTGCGGAATAGAAGGTCAACCGGCAGGTGTCGAGGTCGAGGGATTGCCCATAGGGAATAGCCTCAACCGTGCCGCCGGAGGGCCGTCGATGCGTGACCAGGCGCCGGGTGGCGGGCGTGGCATAAGCCAGTGGGTGGGCCGCGACGTGATCGGAGTGCGCGTGGCTGATGACGGCCCGGGGCCGCGGTCGCTTTGGGTCCAACCAGAGTCGTTGCTGCGGAAGGAAGACACCACTGTCCCATAGGATCGGATATGAGTGCACGCGTCCGCCCTACTCTTGGACGGCGGCGCGACGGTCGAAGAGCTCGTCTCGAAGGGCGCAGTACGTACAGAACCGCTGACCGGGTGGGCCCGCGAAAACGCTCGTTCGGCCGCAGGTGGGACAGGTCTCCTTCGGCTCCGGCTCGGCGGGGGCCCGGACGGGTGCCTCGACCACCGGCGCGAGCTCGACCGTTGGTGGATCCAGCACGGCCACGACGGAATCGCTGCGAGTGGGCTTCACGGCCGCTTCCGGTGGCGGCGCTGGGGCTGGTGCTTCTGGCGGGGCGGCCTCAGCCTCGACGTGTTGCTTGAACAGCCGGGTCAGCCAACGAAGCACTCGCGGCTACGGTAGAACACTGGGGCGGCGGTGTCAAATAAGCCGCTCTACGGAAGCAGCGCGAGCTGAACCGGTTCCGGGGGTGGTTGGGCGCGCCAGGCACGGCGATCAGCCACCCCGTGCCGACGTTTCAACCGGGCCACCGCCTCGGCGATCGGCACCGTCGCTTCCCGCGGCGCATAGGCGTGGGGGAACAGCTCGCGGTAGCGCGGAATGAGGTGGGGATACTCCCGGTCGAGGAATGCCATGAAGTGCTCCTTGGTTCCCGGCTTGAGATAGACGATGTTCGCCCAGAGAAAGCAGGCACCCGCTTCGGCCGCGGCCGACACCGTCGCTTCCAGCTGGGCCGGTGCATCACTGAGCCCCGGGAGGACCGGTGCCATGCCGACGCCGGCCTCGACCCCGGCATCGACCAGTTGCTTCATCACCTTGAGCCGCTTCCACGGTGGTGGCGTCCCGGGCTCCGTCCTGGACCAAACAACGGGGTCAACGGTTGGCACGCTGAAGCACACCGTCGTCCGAGCCCGCCTGGACAGTTCAACGAGCACATCGATGTCGCGGACGATCAGGGTGCCCTTCGTGATCAAGCCGACCGGGCTTCGGTAGGCTGACAGCGCCTCGAGGCACCGTCGGGTCAACCGGTACGTCCCCTCGATCGGTTGGTAGGGATCCGTGGCGGTCCCGAACGCGACGGTCTCCCGTTTCCAGCTCCGGCTGGACAGTTCCCCGCACAGCAGTTCCGGAAGGTTGACCTTGACCCCGACCCGATCAGAGAAGCCGGCGCCGGGATCGCGGTCGGCGAGCTTTGCGTGGGCTCGTGCGAAACAGTACACGCAGCTGTGGAAGCAGCCCTGGTAAGGGTTCAATGACCAATCGAATCCCATGTGCTGGACCCGGTTGAGGGCCGATTTCGCGACGATCTCGAAATACTGGGTGCGGGGCATCGGACTTCAACAATAGAACATTTGTTCGGGGGGTGATTGGGGACCGAAACTGATGGGTAAAGACACGGTGCCGGCTCACCAAATCTGCCGGATAGGAGGACACCGATGATCCTGTTCGCATGGCGGCTCTACCGTCTGCGCAAGACTCTGCAATTGATCCAGGCGCTCCGCCGGCGCGACGTCGACGGCCTGCTCGGCCGCTCCCTCAAGGGCCGGTTGCTCTGGCGTCCCCTCTACCGGCGGTTCCTGGCCACACGCATGTCGCGCTACGCGCGGTAGTTGAGTTAGCTCAGAAACTTTTACGCGCGTGGCGCCGTCCAGCGGCCCATGGCGCGGCTCGGGCAAAATTCCAATGCCCTCGCCCTGCGCGACAGGCCGCAGGCGGCGCCCGCGCTATCCGGCGCCATCAGGCGCCGACCGGGCCTGCGGCCCGGCTCATCTGCTTAGTCGATAATGACGCTGTCGCTATGAATGTGATTGTCTGCGTCAAGCAGATCCCGGATCCGAATGCGCCGGGAAAATTGGACCCGCAAACCAGGCGGTTGGTGCGCGAGGGGGTGGACCTGGTGCTCGATCCTGGTGACGAGCATGGCGTTGAGGCCGCCCTTCAGGTGGTCGAAAAGGCAGGGGGCGAGGTCACCGTGGTGTCGATGGGGCCGCCTAAGGCGCTCGACGCCATTCGCAAGGCCCTCTCGATGGGGGGTACCCGAGGCATCCTCATCACGGACCCCCTGCTCGAGAATTCAGACGCGCTGAGCACCGCCCGGGCGATCGCCGCGGCTGTCAAAGGGCAGCCGTTCGACCTCATCATCTGCGGGACGGAGAGCACGGACGGCTATTCCGGCGCCATGCCCGCCCAGCTGGCCGAACTCCTCGGACTGCCGCTGCTCAGCTTCGCAAAGAAGCTCGAGGTCGGCGACGGGAAGGCGGTGATCGACCGGCAGACCGACGACGGGTACGACGTCGTCGAGGCGCCGTTGCCTGCCGTCGTCACCGTGACCGGCGGCATCAATGAGGCCCGCTATCCCTCGTTGCGCGGCATCATGCAAGCCAAGCACAAAGAGGTCAAGCAGGTCGGCGTCGACGACCTGGGCCTCACGGGTCAGGTGGGGGCGGGGTCCCTCACCCAGGAGGTCGTCCAGGCCGTGCCGGCGGAGGCGCGGAAGGCCGGCGAGGTGGTGGAAGACAAGGGTGAAGGGGCGAAGCGGGTCGCCGACTTCCTGGCCCAGCTGAAGGTCATCTGATGGCGATCTGGGTGTTCGCCGAGACCGTTGACGGCGCGCCGCGGCCGGTGGTCCTCGAGCTACTGACCAGGGCGCGCAGCCTCGGGGAGGTCTCCGCCGTCGCCCTGGGACCGGGGGCTGGTCAGGCCACCGAGGCCCTGGGCGCTTACGGCGCCGGGAAGGTGTTTGTCCATGAGGACCCGGCGTTCCGGGACACCCTGGCCACTCCGGCGGTCGATCTCCTCGCGTCCCTGATCGAGCGACATCAGCCGGAGGCGGTGCTGTTCGGCATGACCTACGATGGGCGCGACATTGCCTCCCGCTTGAGCGCGAGACTGGGGACCGCGTTGATCGCCAACGCGACAGACCTCGATCGCAAAGACGGCACGCTCGCCGTCATCTCGCCGCTGTTCGGCGGAACGACATTGGTGACCACGATCTCAAAATCGAAGCCGCCGGCGCTGATTCTGGTGAGGCCAAAAGCCTTCACAGCCGAAACGGGCGGGGGCGTCACGCCGGAGGTGGAGCGCCTGACCGATGCGATCGACGCCGCAAAGCCGGCGGCACGGGTGTTGAAGCGTGAGAAAGAACAGGCCGCCGGGCCGCGGCTCGAGGATGCCGCCGTCATCGTGAGTGGCGGCCGGGGCCTGGGTGGGCCCGAGAATTTTGGCATGCTCGACGAGTTGGCCGCCGAACTCGGGGCGGCGGTCGGAGCGAGCCGCGCCGTCGTCGATGCGGGCTGGAAGCCCTATTCCTTCCAGATCGGGCAAACCGGCAAGACGGTCAAGCCCACCGTGTACATCGCGTTGGGCATTTCGGGCGCCATGCAGCACACGGTTGGCATGAAGGGCGCCAAGACGATCATCGCCATCAACAAGGACGCGGAGGCGCCGATCTTCAAGCTGGCCGATCTCGGCATCGTGGGCGACGTCCATAAGATCGTGCCCCAGCTGATCAAGGAGGTCAGATCCCGCAAGGGGAAATGACCTCGAGCGAGCTCAGTCTCCTGGCGGTTCAGCCACACCCCGACGACGAGTCGATCACCATGGGCGGCACCCTTGCCCGCTACAGCGCCGAGGGTATCCGCACCACGCTCGTGACGGCGACTCGAGGCGAGGTCGGCGAGATCCTCGACAAGGATCTGGACCCGGTGGAGGCGGCGCCGCGCCTGGCCAGCATCCGCGAGGCCGAGCTTCGCACGGCCTGCGAGATCATGGGCGTCGGCGAGCTCGTCTTCCTCGACTACGAGGATTCAGGCATGGCCGGCCTGCCAAGGAACCACGAACCGCGGACGTTCTGGCAGGCGGACGAAGAGGAGGCGATCGCCAGACTCATCGCGGTGATCCGGCGCGTCCGCCCGCAGGTCATCGCCACCCAGAACGAGGTCGGTGGCTACGGCCACCCCGACCACATCATGACGCACCGTGTTGCCATCGGCGCGTTTTACAACGCGGACAACGTCGAGCGGTTCCCCGCCGGCGAGCCGTTCAAGCCCAGCAAGCTCTACTACACGGCCTTTCCCCGGTCGCTGATGAAGGAAATGGGCGAGGCGATGAAACGCGCTGGGATGGAGAATCGCTTCTCAACTGACGATGAGCCGCCGGCGTTTACGGTGTCGGACGACCGGATTTCGGCCTGGCTCGACGTCTCACCCTACCTTGCTGTCAAGATCCGGGCGATGCAGGCGCACAAGACCCAGATCCCGCCGGACAGCTGGTTCATGAAACTACGGGACGCGCTTGGCGACCGAGCATGGAGGCTGGAAGCGTACGAACGGGTCCGCTCCACCGTCGAGCCGCCCCTGCCGGAGGACGACCTCTTCGCCGGGCTTCGATGAGATCGGCGACCGGGCCGGCGGTGGCGGCCGCGGCTCGATTGCTGGACGGCGCGCGAGCGGCGATCGCGTTCACCGGGGCAGGCGTTTCGGTGGAGAGCGGCATCCCGCACTTCCGCGGCGAAGGAGGGCTGTGGACGCAGTTCGACCCCTACAAGGTCGCCCACATCGACACCTTCCGCAAGGATCCCGCCCAGTATTGGACGTACAGCCTCAACCATCGCCGGGCGGGCGCCGAGCCGAATCCCGCGCACCACGCGCTGGCCGAACTCGAACGGTGCGGCCGGCTGCAGGCGGTCATTACCCAGAACACCGACGGGCTGCACCAGCAGGCCGGCAGCACCGAGGTGGTCGAGCTCCACGGCTCGTCCAAGGCAGTGGTCTGCCTGACGTGCCAGGCCCGCTACCCCCGGGACGAAGTCGACCGGATGAACGCCGTGCAATGTCCGCCCCGCTGCCGATCGTGCGGGGGCTGCTTTCTGAAACCGACCGTGGTGCTCTTCGGCGAGCCGCTCCCGGTTGAGGCGCTGCGGCGGGCGCAGGCCCTCGCCCGGGAGGCGGACGCCGTGCTCGTGGTCGGAAGCTCGTTGCAGGTCTACCCGGCCGCCGGGATCCCTCGCCTGGCGAAGGAGCATGGCGCCGAGCTCTGCATCGTCAACGCGGAACCAACTCCCTACGACGACCGAGCGGCGATCGTGATCCACGCCAGAGCCGGGGAAGTGCTGCCCCGGATTGTCGGCGCGATGGCGCCGCTCAGCCCACCTCGTTGACGGGGAAGGTCTGACCACAGCTGGGGCACACGACCAGCGCCTGTGTCGCCGGCGCGCCGAAGAGGGTTTCGCAGCTGGGACAGGCGTATTCCCGGGGCGGATTCTCGAGGAGCGTCCGGTCCTGCTCCATCGCGTCCGGCACTTGCCCCAGGTCCAGGGCCGGGCTTCCGCACTCGGTACAGCGGTACAACGGCGCGTCGACCACCCGGTGCTCCAGGTACCGTCCGAGGGTGTCCACGAACACGGACGCATTCCAGAGTTCGAAGCGGTTATTCGTGCACCGGTTGGGGCACGCGAGAAACATCAGGCGTGGGCCCCCTGGAGCCGCTTGAGGCGGTCCGCGGCTCGCCGAAGCGTATCCATCTTCTTGGGAAATGAGAATCGGATCTGGTGGCGCCCCCGCTCGGGTTCCAGGTAGAAGCTACTTCCCGGCACCGTCGCTAAGCCGATCTCGCGGACCATCCGATGGGCCAGGGTCACGTCGTCCTCGCCGAACCGGCCGATGTCGGTCATCACGTAGTAGGCCCCGTCCGGCGGATAGCTCCGAAAGCCGGCCTCATCCAGGATCTCCAGCATGAAGTCGCGCCGCTCCCGGTAAGCGTGAAGCAGGTCGACGTAGTAGCTGTCCGGAAAAGCCAGGGCCGTCGCCGCCGCGATCTGGAGGGGATGGGGCGCGCCCACGGTCACGAAGTCGTGCACCTTCCGGATGGCCTGCGTCATGGATTGCGGGGCGATGGTATAGGCGAGGCGCCAGCCTGTCACGCTGTACGTTTTCGAGAGGCCGCTGATGGTGACGGTCCGTTCACGCATCCCGTCGATGGTCGCCAGGCTGACGTGCTCGCCGCGGTAGACCAGGTGCTCGTAGATCTCGTCCGTGACGGCGAGGACGTCGAATTCCTGGCAGAGCGAGGCGATGTACTCCAGCTCATTTCGGCTGTAGACCTTGCCGGTCGGGTTATGGGGCGTGTTGATCACGATCGCCCGTGTTCGCGCATTGAAGGTCCGGCGAAGCTGCTCCGGGTCGAAATGCCAGTCAGGCGGAACAAGCGGGACGGCGACCGGCGTCGCGCCGGAGAGGATACAGTCCGGACCGTAGTTCTCGTAGAAAGGCTCGAAGATGATCACTTCGTCGCCAGGGTCGACGAGCGCAAGGACGGTGGACAGCATGGCTTCGGTGACCCCGCAGCAGACGGTGATCTCGGTTTCGGTGTCGACCTCGATGCCCCTGAAATGCTGGGTCTTTTTTGCGATGGCGTCGCGCATGACCTTGGCACCCCAGGTGGTGGCGTACTGGTTGAAGTCCGCTCGGATCGCGTCGACTGCTGCTTCTTTCAAGTCGGCGGGCGCCGAAAAGTCGGGAAAGCCCTGCGCCAGGTTCAGGCAATCGGCGCCGTGCTGGGTCACGCACATGCGGGTCATCTCGCGGATCACCGACTCGCTGAACAACATCGACTTCCTCGACGCCACGCTTTTCGTCACATAACTAGAATGCCAGAAGTGTCGGCAGGCAAACTCCCGGTCGATGGCGTCTCGGCCTTTCGCCGACAGTTCCCAATCTTCGAGGAGAAGGTTTATCTGAGCAGTTGCTCGCAGGGGGCGCTGTCACGCCCGGTTGAGTCAGCCCTGAAGGAGTTCATCCAGTCCTGGCACACCCACGGCAACCCCTGGGAAATCTGGGTCGGCGAGATGGAGAAGCTCCGGGAGCAGTTCGCGCGCCTCATCAATGCCCGTTCCGCGGAGGTCGCCGTGACCTTCTCCGTGTCGACCGCCCTGAATTCGCTGGCCAGCGCGCTGGACTATCGCGAGCGTGCCACGGTGGTCACCAGCGACTTCGATTTCCCCACCGTCGGGCAGATCTGTCTCGCGCAGCAGCGACGTGGCGCCCACGTCACCTATGCCAGGGCGCAGGGGCGGCGTCTCCCCCTGACATCGTTCGAGGCGGTCGTCGACCACCAGACAGCCCTGGTGGCCACCACGCATGTCTGCTACAAGAACGGTTTCAAAACCAACGTGGCCGCCCTGGCGGAGCTGGCTCACGAACGCGGCGCGTACCTGCTCATCGACGCCTACCAGAGCATGGGTACGCAGCCGATGGACGTGAAAGCGCTCGACCTGGACTTTCTCGTCACCGGGGCCCTCAAGTACCTGCTCGGGGCGCCCGGGGTCGGCTTCATGTACGTTCGAGAGGACTTGATCGAGCGCTTCGAGCCATCCGACTCCGGTTGGTTCGGCCAGGAGAACGTCTTCGCGTATGACGTGCACCACCTCCAGTACGCGAAAACGGCGCGCCGCTTTGAAACGGGCTCGCCTCCAGTCCCGAACGTCTACGCGTCGCTCGCGGCCCTACGCCTGATCGAGGAGGTCGGACTGGCGCCCATCCAGGCCCACGTGCAGGAACTGGCCGGACGCTTAATCCGGGGCGTCAAGGCCCGCGGCCTCGACCTCCTGACTCCAGAAGAACCCGCCGAGCGTGGGCCCCTCGTCATGGTGAACTCGACCGACGCTCCAAAACTCGTCGACGCCCTGGCGCGGGACGGCATCCTCTGCTCCACCCGAGACGGCGCCTTGCGGGTCTCCCTTCACTACTACAACACGCCCGCCGACGTCGAGGCCGTCCTTGGCGCCCTTGACCGCCACCCGGAGCTCCTCCGGAAGTCGGCCGATTAGAAAGCGTTGGCTACAGTTGCTCTCCGTGAGGCAACCGTGTATAAAGAGCGAACCGAATTTAGGTCTGTAACGAAGGGAGAGGAGGTCGACAAGGAAGATGGGTAAGCCCAGGATTCTTGTGTTCGCCGCCATGGCCAGCGTCGGGCTGGCGGCATGCGGCGGAGGCAATGGCAACGGCGGTGGCGCGACGCAAAACGCGCCCACGAAGGTCCAGATCGCGGCGGAGGGACCATTCACCGGTGACGAGGCCTCGATCGGGGCCGGCGCCCTCCAGGCGATCAAGCTCGCGGTGAAGGACTTCAACAACAAAGGCGGTGTCCACGGGACGAAGGTGGACCTGGTCGTCTGGGACGATCAACACAGCGCCCAGACCGCCCAGACGCTCCAGGCACAGGGGATCTCGGATCCCACGCTGCTCGGGATTGTCGGCCCGATGAACTCGGGCGTCGTGCTGGGCTCGGTCCAGGGTCTCCAGAGCGCCAGCCCGCCGCTTCCCTTTGTCAGCGAATCCGCGTCCAACGTCAAGGTGACCGACTCGGGCAACAGCGTCGCCCATCGGGTCAATGCCCGCGACGACGCCCAGGGGCCGGCCGATGGCAAGTTCCTGATCGACAAGGGCGCCAGGAAGGTCGAGGTCCTGGACGCCAAGTCGGACTATTCGACCGCGCTGGCCGACCAGACCCAGAAATACCTTTCCGATCACAATATCCCCTTCCAGCGGGACAGCGCCAAGGCCGGTCAGACGGACTTCGGCACCATCATCACCAAGATCAAGTCCTTCGGCGCCGACTGGGTCTACTTTGCCGACGAAGGTCCGGAGACGGCACCGTTCGTGTCCCAGATGAAGCAGCAGGGCCTGACCATCGGTCAGAACATCCAGTTCCTCGGCACCGATGGCGAGGAGGATCCCTCGATCATCCAGAAGTCACAGGGGGCCTACGTCGGCGCGTATGCCACCAACATCACCGCCGATCCGGCCGGGGTGTCGTCGGCCGCGGGCTACGTGACGGAATTCAAGAACGAGTACGGCGCCGATTCCGTCAGCAAGGCTGGCCCCTTCTACGGCTCTGCCTACGAGGCGGCGCAGACGTTGCTGCAGGCGATCAGCAACGCGCCCGTGAACAATGGGAAGATCTCGCGTAACGACGTCATCAGCCATCTTGGCAGCGATTCGTTCAACACCATCTTCGGGACGGTGAAATTCAACGCCAAGGGCGATGTCCAGGGCGGCGGTATCTACGTCTACCAGGCGAAGGGTAGCGACATGGTGGTCATCGGGCCAGTCTCCGGCTAAGGAGTAGAAAGCGAGGGGGACGGGCAGTCCGTCCCCCCCGATGCTGCAGTGGAGTACTTTCTCCAGAACTTTCCCCAGCAGCTCGTCAACGGGCTCGAGACCGGGAGTCTCTACGCCCTGATCGCCCTCGGCTACACGCTGATCTACGGCATCCTCGAAATGCTCAACTTCGCCCACGGGGACGTCTTCATGGTGGGCGGCTTCCTTGCCGCCGGCGTGACCGCCGTCCTCGTCCATTCGGGCGTGGCCTCGGTCCCTGGTGTCCTCGTAGTGATCTTGATGATGGCGTTCGCCATGGGCGGGACGGGACTCCTGGGGGTCGGCATCGAGCGGATCGCCTACCGGCCGCTCCGAAACGCCAACCGGCTCGCGCCCCTGATCACCGCGATCGGCGTCTCGCTCTTTCTAGAGAGCCTGGTCCAGGTCTGGATCAGCCCGGCGCCCGTCCTGGTGCCAAACAATGCGATCGTCTCGCAAGCCGTGGTCCACCTCGGCAACGTCGAAACGCCGCTTACCGGCGTGATCCTTTTCCTGGTATCGGTCGGCCTCATGCTCGCACTGGATCGGTTCGTGTTCGGCACGCGGTTCGGCAGCGCGATGCGGGCCACGGCGCAGGACCGGGAGGCGGCCACCTTCATGGGGATCGACGTTGACCGGGTCATCATGGTGACCTTCTTCCTCGCCTCGGCGCTGGCCGGTATGGGCGGCGTGCTCTTCGGCTTGCGTTTCGCCACGGTCAACTTTTTCATGGGCTACCTGCTTGGCATCAAGGCGTTCACCGCGGCGGTGATCGGGGGGATCGGGAACCTTCGGGGCGCGATGGTGGGTGGGCTCTTGCTCGGGGTCCTGGAAAGCCTCGGTGGTGGCTTCATCAGCACCGAGTTTCAGGATGCCTTCGCCTTCCTCGCGCTGATCGTGGTGCTGTTGGTACGGCCGCAGGGCCTGTTCGGCCAGCCCCTGACGGACCGCGCATGAACCCCCCGGGGACCGCGGAACCGCCCGCGATCGAGGAGGAGCCGACCCCGCGCCAGCGGGTGTGGGAGTCCGGCCCGGCAGGATGGAACCAGGCCCTCACCCGTCCGCAGGTGCTGATCCCGTTCTTTGTCATCGCGGCGGCGGTGCCCCTCGTCCTGCAGGCGATCGAGGACAACTCCAGTTGGATCGGAGCCCAGTTCTGGACGACCATCCTGGCCAACTGCGCGATGTATGCCTGCCTGGCGATCAGCCTGAACCTGGTCGTCGGATACGCGGGGTTGCTGAACCTCGGCTTCATTGCCTTCTTTGGCATCGGGTCCTACGCTTACGCGCTGGTTGCCAGCGACCAGCTCAACCAGCACTACCCCCTGTGGGCGGCGCTGATCGTCGTGATCCTTGTCACCCTGGCCTTCGCGCTACTCGTGGGCGTCCCGGCGCTGCGGCTACGGGGCGACTACCTGGCCATCGTGACGCTCGGATTCGGGCTCATCATGCGCGATCTGATCCTGGACCTGGACCGCCCACCTGTTTTGGCCGGACACCAGTTCGGGCCGAGTGGCCTGAATCTCACCGGCGGGACCAACGGGATCCACCAGGTCGATCCCTTCAAGTTGCCGGCGAGCCTTCCGGTGATCGGGCCGGTCCCACACTTCGTCATGTACTACTGGCTCTTTATCGGCTTTCTCGCCCTCTGCGTCTTTTGCATGTTGCGCTGGCGGAACACGCGGACGGGACGGGCCTGGGTGGCCATCCGAGAAGATGAGCTCGCGGCGCGGGCGATGGGAGTCAACACCTTCAAATACCGGTTGCTCGCCTTCACCGTCAGCGCCGTCATGGCGGGGATCGTCGGGATGATCGATGCGGCGTTCATCTTCAACGCCTTTCCCGGGAACTTCGATGTGCAGCAGACGGTGATGGTGTTCATCATGGTGATCCTGGGCGGCCTCGGGAGCATCCCGGGCGCCATCCTCGGTGCGGTGGCCTTTACCGTGCCCCCGTTCCTACTTCAACAATTCGTCTTTATCAAGTACCTGATCATCAGCATCGTCTTGATCGCCGTCATGGTGTTCCGTCCGGAGGGCCTGCTCGGCACCGTCTCCATCCGACCACGCAAGGTCATGGGTGGGACCATCGAGCTCTTCACGTCGGATGCCGATGCCCGCGGTCCGGGTCCGGCTCCGGGTGCAAGCGGCCGCGCGGCGGACCTGGAGGCGACGGCGGGCGCGATCGTGCCGCCCTCCGAGCCGCCGCCATGACCGGCCCGACGCCGGTTCTCCAGGTGCGGGGATTAGGTCGTCGCTTCGGCGGGCTGACGGCCGTCGATGGTCTCGATCTGGAGATCAGTGAGGGCGAGATCGTGAGCCTGGTCGGGCCCAATGGCGCGGGCAAGACAACGGTCTTCAACCTGATCTCGGGGGTGCTCCAGCCGACCGCCGGCTCGATCCGGCTGCTGGGCCAGGAACTGGTCGGGACGCCACCGCACCGGATCACGCATCATGGGATCGCGCGGACCTTTCAGAACATCCGGGTCTTCCCGCAGCTGACCGTCCGTGAAAATATCCTGCTCGGCACCCATCACTGGACCAGGAGCGGAATGCTGGGCTCGGTCACGTTCTGGCCATCCACGATTCGAGCAGAGAAAGCGGCCCAGGCGGAAGTCGATAAAGCAATCGCGCTCTTTCGCGAGCGCCTCGAGCCCCGGTTGGACGACCCGGCCTTCAGCCTGTCGTACGCCAACCGGCGGCGGACCGAAATGGCCCGCGCCCTGGCGGCGCGACCGAAACTCCTGCTGCTCGACGAACCGGCCGCGGGGATGAACCCCTACGAGCGGCTTGAGATCGCGGGGCTGATCAGATCGATGCGTGAGCAGGGCTTGACCATTTTCCTGATCGAGCACCACATGCCACTGGTGATGGAGATCTCCGATCGAGTCGTGGTGATGGACCATGGCGTCAAGATCGCCGAGGGCCTGCCAAAGGAGGTCCATAGCAATCCAAAAGTGGTCGAAGCCTACCTCGGACGACGCGCCGCGAGTGCCTGACCCGCCCGTGGCCGCCGGAGAGCCGGTCGTCCTGCGACTCGAGCACATCAACGTCCGCTACGGCGCCGTGCCCGCCCTGCGTGACGTCACGATGGAGGTCCGCCGCGGGGAAATCGTCTGCCTGTTGGGCGGCAATGCCTCAGGGAAGTCGACGACGATGAAAGCGGTCATCGGGGCCATTCGGTGTACGGACGGCTCCGTTTTGTACGACGGCCAGGACATCACCAACTGGACCACGTCGCGACGGGTCGCCCATGGCATCGCCATCGTGCCGGAAGCCCGCCGGATCTTTCCGCGATTGACCGTCATGGAGAACCTGCTGATGGGTGCCTTTACCCGGCGCGATCGGATCGAGATCGATGCGGACCTCGAACGCGTGCTCGACATGTTTCCACGACTACGAGAACGCCGCACCCAACGGGGGGGAACGATGTCGGGAGGCGAGCAGCAGATGCTGGCGATGGCCCGTGCCCTGATGTCTCGGCCACGCTTCCTCTGCATGGATGAGCCGTCCATGGGTTTGGCGCCGGTCCTGGTGGAGCAACAGTTCGAGACGATTCAGCGGCTGAACCAGACCGGCATCACGATCTTCGTCGTCGAGCAGAACGCCACCATGGCGCTGGCGATCGCCGACCGCGGCTACGTGTTGCAAAGCGGAAAGGTCGTGCTGGCCGACACGGCGGCGAACCTGCTGCAGAATCCGCAGATGCGGCGGGCCTACCTGGGGATATAGGTCAGGCTGGCGCCAGCTTCGCCTCTGGTGAGCCGGCGGGCGAGAAGGCTCCGAGTACCTTCATGTGGGCGGTGCCGGTGTTTTCGAGCGTGTGCCGAACCCCGATCGGGAAGAACACCACGGAGCCGGGACGCAGCTCGCCAACGGCCTCGTCACCCACCCAGAGCCGGCCGCTGCCCTCGAGGATGTAGACGGCCTCCTCGTGGGGGTGGGCATGAAGCGGGGCGCGTCCCGTGAGGATGATGCCGGTGAACTGCGTCATCTGGCGGCAGCCGACCTCCGGGTTCACCAGCACGCGAAAGCTTCGCTCACCCATGAGTGTCGGGGTGACGCGCTGCTCGTCCATCAGCCTGGGTCTGACGAAGGCCTCGCTGACGCCGGCGCCCGCCAGCGCCGCCGTCATGTCCAGCGACGGCATCACGGGGCGGATTGAGCCGGCGTCGATCGGAGGGGCCATCGCTCCAACCAGGGTAAGGGGCGCCTGACCGGGGTTTTCGTAGCTGTGCTCGGCCGCCTCGGGCACGAAGACCGCGTGACCGCGGCTCACATCGTGCCGCGAGCCCGCGACGGTGATCCGGCCCAGCCCATCCACGACATAGAGCGATTCCTCCGCGCCGTCGTGGGCATGACTGACGACCTGCCCGGGATCGATGACGAGCCGGTAGGACATGATGTGGACGGCCCCGAGCCGCTGGTCGACCAGCCATTGCAGCGTGCCACCTGAGACGGGACGGCGCTCGACCTCGCTTTCGTGGAGTAACCGGGCGGCGTGGGTGACCGACATGGCCGTGTCGCCGATGATAACAATGGCAAACCCGTACCATCTGAAAAGAAGAGGGATGCAGTACCGTTTGTTCGGGCGGAGCGGGATGCGCGTCTCGGTCCTTGGGCTGGGTTGTGGGGGATTTGGCGGGGTCGGCTCGGCCCCCGATCTATTCGGAAAGGGCGAGGACAAAGACACGGCGTTTGCCCTGATGGACCGAGCCTGGCAGGCTGGGATCAACTATTTCGACACCGCCAATACGTATGGTGGCGGGGCGTCGGAGACCATGATCGGGTCGTGGCTCAAGGAGCGGAAGCTTCGCGACCAGCTGGTGCTCTCGAGCAAGGTGTTTTACGCGACAGGCGAGGGTCCGAACGATCGCGGGCTCTCGCGCCGTCACATCATGCAGGCGATCGACGCCAGCCTTCGGCGCTTGCAGACTGACTACCTCGACCTGTACGTCATCATGGAGCCGGATCCGGACACGCCGATGGATGAGACATTGCGGGCGTTCGAGGACCTGATTCGCGCCGGCAAGGTCCGCTACATCGGTGCCAGCAACATCGCCGCCTGGCGGCTCTGCAAGGCGCTGTGGGTCAGCGACCGCTTGAACCTTCATCGCTTCGAATCTGTCCAGAATTCGTACAGCTTGCTCGACCGGGCGGTGGAGGCGGAGGTGCTTCCGCTCGCGGCGGACCAGCAACTCGCCGTGACGCCGTTCAGCCCCACGGCGGGCGGGTTCCTGACGGGCAAGTACCGGCTCGGCGTGCCGCCGCCGCAAGGCTCACGATTGACGTTGCGGCCCGAGCCGTACCAGCACTTGATGAATGACACGACCTTCCGATCCATCGATGTGCTCCGTGCCGAGGCCCACGAACGCGGGGTCGATATGGGCGCGCTCGCACTCGCCTGGGTGCTGAGCCATCCGACCGTTACGGCCGCCCTGATCGGACCGCGTCGATTGGAACATTTCGCCCCATGGCTCGCCGCCGTCGATATTCGTCTCAGCCCGACGGAGCGCGACCAGCTCGCCAGCCGGATGTGGGCGGCCTGATGGAGCTGCTCGTCCTCTCGGCCCGGGACGTTGCCGCCCTTCTGCCGATGCGCGACTGCATCGATGTCATGCGCACGGCGCTCGCCGCCCTGGCCAACGGCAAGGCGCTCGTGCCCCTGCGCATGGTCATGCGGATGCCGGATGGAAGCGGCTTTCTGGGGCTGATGCCGGGGCAGATCTCGGCCGACGGCGGCCAGGATGGCGCGCTCGGGATGAAGGCGGTGTCCGTCTTTCCCGGCAACGCAGCCAGAGGCATCGACACGCACCAGGGCGCCGTGCTGCTCTTCGAGGCGGAGACCGGCCGGGTCTGCGCCTTGATGGATGGTGGCGCCATTACGGCCATCCGCACCGCGGCCGTCTCCGGTGTGGCCACGGACCTGCTGGCCCGACCGGACGCCGCCGAGCTGGCCATCCTCGGTACAGGTGTCCAGGCCCGCTCCCACCTGGAGGCGATCGCCGCGGTCCGTCGGTTGCGCAGGGTCCGCGTCTGGAGTCGCAACGGCGATCACGCTCGTTCGTTTGTCGCGGAACAGGAGACCGCGTATGACTTCCCGGTCGAGGCCGCCGGCGACCCAGAGGCGGCCGTAAAGGACGCCGATATCGTTGCCACTGTGACGGCGAGTCCAGAGCCGGTGTTGCGGCGGGCCTGGTTGAAGTCGGGTGTTCACATCAACGCCGTCGGGTCGTCGATTCCAACGGCTCGTGAACTGGACACGGCCACTGTGTCGGCGGCCAGGCTCTTCGTGGATCGGCGCGAGTCTGCCCTCAACGAGGCAGGTGACCTGCTGATTCCCATCCGCGAGGGGGCCATCAGCGCCGATCACATCCAGGCCGAGCTCGGGGAGGTGATCATCGGCAGGCATCCCGGGCGCACCTCGGTCGATGACCTGACGCTGTTCAAATCGTTGGGCCTGGCCGTCGAGGATGTGGCCGCCGCAGCCTTCGTGCTGCAACACGCGCGTAAGACCGGTGCCGGCCATAGAGTGTCGATGTGAAGGCGACGGCACTCGGTATCGAGGACATTCGCCGGGCCCAGGCGCCCGTTGCGGCGGCGGCGAACCGCACGCCGCTGTACCGCCTTAACGTCTGGGATCTGCCCGCCGAGATCTTCCTCAAGCTCGAGAACCTGCAGCCGATCGGGTCGTTCAAAATTCGCGGGGCCGCCAACGCCATGAGCCTGATGTCCGAGGCGGAGCTGGCCAGGGGTGTGCTGGTCGCGAGCGCTGGAAACATGGCCCAGGGAGCCGCCTGGAACGCCCGGCGCCTTGGCATCCCCTGCACCGTCATCGCGCCCGACTATGCGCCGCAAACCAAGCTCCAGGCGATCGAGCGGCTCGGCGGGCGGGTGATCAAGGTCTCCTTCGACCGCTGGTGGCAGACCTTCACCGACCGGAGCTACCCGGGGGTCGACGCCGCGTTCGTCCATTCGTTTGACGACGAGCGCGTGATTGCCGGCAACGGCACCATCGGATTGGAGCTCTTCGCGGACCTCCCCGACGTTGATACGGTGCTCATTCCCTGGGGAGGCGGCGGGCTCGCCTGCGGCATTGCGACGGCGCTTCGGGCCCTGAACCCGGCGATCCGGATCTATGCGGTCGAAGCGGACACCGGCGCCCCGCTCGCGGCCTCGCTGAAGGCCGGAGCCGTCCAGACCGTCGACTACCAACCGTCGTTTGTGGACGGCATCGGCAGCAAAACGCTCTTTCCTGACATGTTCGCCATGGCGCAGGAGCTGCTCGATGGATCCCTGACGGCGAGCCTGGCCGAGATCGCCGCGGCGGTTCGGCTGCTTGCCGAACGCAATCGGGTCATCGCCGAAGGCGCCGGCGCCGTCGCGGTGGCGGTGGCGGTGTCCGGACGGGCTGGGCTGGGCAGGATCGCCTGCATCGTTTCGGGCGGGAATATCGACTCGGGAACCCTCACCAAGATCCTGAGCGAGGGCTGACGTGGCCGACCTCAACGGACGGGTTGCGCTCGTGACAGGTGGCGGTCGGGGAATCGGCCGGGCTACGGCGATGGCGCTCGCCGCCGCGGGAGCGGACGTCGCCGTGGCGGCGCGATCGAAAGGTGAGCTAGAAGAAACCGTAGCAGCCGTGCGCGGAAGCGGCCGGCGCGCGGAAGCCTTTGTCTGCGACGTGACGCAGCGGGCGCAGGTCGATGCGACGGTCGCCGCGGTTCGGGAGGCGCTCGGCGACCCCCTCATCCTGGTCAACAACGCCGGCATCGCGGCCGGAGCCAAACTGGCCGACACGACCGATGAGCTGTGGGACCGGATCCTGCGCGTCAACGCCACGGGGGCCTTCTACTGCACCCGGGCGGTGATGCCGCTGATGCTGCAGGCCGGATGGGGACGCGTCATCAACATGGCATCGGTGGCCGCTCGGGCGGCCGCCGCGTACATCGTCGCTTACGCCGCATCGAAGCACGCGCTCCTGGGTTTGACCAGGGCGGTTGCCGCCGAAGTTGCGACGCGTGGCGTCACCGTCAACGCGATCTGCCCCGGTTACGTGGACACCGAGATGACGGAACAATCGATCCGCAATATCAACGCTCGGACGGGACGCTCCCCGGAACAAGCCCGGACCGTTCTGGAAGGCTTCAGCCCCCAGGGCCGCTTGATGACCGCGGATGAGGTCGCCGGTCTGGCCGCCTTCCTGTGTTCGGACGCGGCGCGTGGCATCACCGGCCAGGGGATCGTCCTCGACGGCGGGGCGGTACAGGCATGACCGAGAGCGTATCGCTGGCGGCCGAGGCATTGTCCGTTGCGACGCGCCTTGCCGCGGTGGCTCGTTCCGGCGAGGAGGGCCGGGTAAATCGACCCCTGATCAAGGCGCTTGGCGACGCGGGGCTGCTGCCCCGGCTGTTCCCTCGGCGGGGCGGCGGGAGCCGGGATCGCGACGTGTTCGCGGTGGATCTGTGCACCGTTCGCGAGGCGCTTGCCAACCAGTCAACGCAAGTCGAGAACGCGGTCGCGATTCAGGCGCTGGGTGCCTATCCGATCGTCCTGTCGGGCGCCGACGAGGCGGTGAGCCGCTGGGTCACACCCGTTGCCCGCGGCGACGCGGTCGCCGCTTTCGCGATGACCGAACCAGGCGCCGGATCAGACGCCGGAAGTCTCGACCTGCGGGCGGAACGTGATGGCTGGGGCTTTCGCCTCTCCGGCACCAAGGTCTACATCTCGAACGCGCCCGACGCCGATGTCTACACGCTGTTCGCCCGGACGACCCCCGCCGCCGGTGCGAAGGGCATCACCGCCTTCATTGTCAACGGCGATGCCGCCGGGCTCACGGGCACCGTCCTGCATCTCCTGTCAGCGCACCCGATCGGGCGACTGGAGCTGGATGGCGTCTTTGTGCCCAGGGAGCAGGTGTTGAGCGAGGTCGACCAGGGGTTCAAGCTGGCGATGCGCACGCTCGACCTCTTTCGTCCCAGCGTCGGCGCATCAGTGGTTGGGATGGCCCAGGCGGCCCTGGACGCCGCGATTCGCCATGCGGACGGGCGGCACGCCTTCGGGCGGCCGATCCGAGAGTTCCAGGCCGTCTCGCATCAACTTGCCGAGATGGCCACGCGGCTGGAGGCGGCCCGGGCCCTCGTGTACTCGGCGGCAGAGGCCTACGATCGGGGAGACCCGCGGGTGGCGCGGCGATCAGCCATGGCCAAACTGTTCGCCACTGAGACGGCGCAGCAGGTCGTCGACGCCGCGATCCAGGTGCATGGGGCGGTGGCCCTGGAACGGGGTCACCTCCTGGAACACCTCTATCGGGAGGTGCGCGCCCCCCGGATCTACGAAGGGACCTCCGAGATCCAGCGGGAAATCATCGCCCGGGACCTCTACCGGCCCTAGCGTCGGTCACGCCATCACGGCGACGCCCATCAATTCAACACGAGCGTCCTCGTCGAAGAGGCGGCGCACCTCCAGCAGCGCCATCGCCGGGTAATGCCGGCCGAAGTGCCGCTGGTAGACGCGACCGATTTCTTTTTGCGCATCCCGATACTCGTCGAGGTCGGTAACGAAGATCTGCATGCTGACCAGGTCCTGCGGATGGGCCCCGGCCGCTTCAAGGGCCTTGACGACATTGGCGGCGGCCTGGTCGAATTGCTCCACGATGCTGCCGCCTCTCAGCGTGCCATCGGCCATGAGCGCGGTCTGGCCGGCGAGGTAGACTGTGCGGCCGAGCTGGGCAACGACCGCGTGCGAGAACCCGGATGGCTTGGCCAGCGACTCGGCATTGACGAGCCGGTGCGGACTCTCTACCGGCCTGTCCACTTCGGGTCCCGACCTTCCCGGAAGGCCGCATAGAACTCCGCGTGATCGGCGCTCTTCATCAGGAGCGCCTGCGTCATCGTGTCGAGGTCGAGTGCCGCATTGAGGTTCATATCCATCTCCCTGGCGATCAGTACTTTGGTCGCGGCGTAGGCAAGTGCCGGCCCCTGGGCAAACCGCCGGGCCAGCTCCATCGCCCGGTTGCTCAGGGCGGCCTCGTCGACCACCTCCGTGGCCAGCCCGATCGCCAGCGCGCGCTCGGCGTCGACCCGGTCCCCGAGCAGGAGCAGTTCCGTGGCGCGGCCCAGGCCGATCAGTCGCGGCAGCAGGTACGCCGATCCCATGTCGCCACCACAAAGGCCCACCTTCGTGAAGAGGAACGCAAAAGATGCGGAGCGCGCGAGGATGCGTAGGTCGGCGGCCAGGGCAATCACCGCGCCGGCGCCGGCGGCGATGCCATTGACGGCGGCAATGATGGGGAAGGGGGCTTCCCGCATTCGCTGGGTCACGGTGCCCGTCATCCGGGTGAAGGCCAGCAGATCTCGCGGATCCATCCGCTGCAACTCGCCGATGATGGCGTTCACGTCGCCACCGGAGCTGAACCCGCGCCCGGTGCCCGTCAGAACGAGGACGCGCACGTCGTCCCGCTGGCCCATCTCGGTGAGCACATCGCGCAGGTCCGCGTACACCTCGAAGGTCAGCGCGTTCAGTTTGTCCGGCCGGCTGAAGGTCAGCGTGGCGAGGCCGTCCCGCGTTTCCAGGGCGAAGTGCTTCCAGGATTGGGTCGGCGTGGCCGAACCGCGGAACGGGTGCATCCGCAAAAACTTATCATCTCCTCCGAAGGGAGGGGACGTCCGCATGAACATCGGAGTCGGTTTGCCGACCTCAACCCCTGGCACGAGCGGGGATCTGCTCCTCGAATGGGCGCGTCGGGCCGACCACGGACCGTTCTCGACCCTGGGGGTCGTCGACCGCCTCGCCTACCAGAATTACGAGCCCATGACGGCCCTCGCGGCCGCCGCAGCGGTGACCCATCGCGTCCTGCTGGCCACCATGATCGTGATCGCGCCGCTGCGAAACACCGCGCTCCTCGCCAAACAGGCGGCGACGATCGACGCGTTGTCGCGGCAGCGGTTGACCCTGGGCCTCGCGGTTGGCGCTCGCGGTGAGGACTATGAAGCCGCCGGCGTGGACGCGCGGGCGCGCGGGCGCCGCTTTTCCGAGCAGTTGGAGCAGATGCGGGAGACCTGGGAGCAGGGCCGCGTCGGGCCCACCCCGCCAGGCCGGGGGCCTCGGATCCTGGTGGGCGGGTCGAGCGGCGAGGCGCTGGCGCGGATGGCGCGCTATGGGGATGGCTACATGCACGGCGGCGGCCCGCCGCGCGCGTTTGCCAGTGGGGCGGCCAAGGCCCAGGCCGCCTGGGTTGACCTCGGTCGCCCCGGTAAGCCCACTCTCTGGGGGATGGCCTATTTCGCCCTGGGCGGAGCGGAGGTCGAGACGGGGGCGGATTATCTTCGCCATTACTACGCGTTCACCGGCCCGTTCGCGGACAAGATCGCGGCGGGAAACTTGACCTCGCCGGGCACGATCGTCGACACGATCCGCGGCTATGAAGACGCCGGCTGCGACGAACTCGTCCTTTTTCCCACGGTCTCGGCCATCGAGCAGATCGATCGCCTCGCCGAGGTGGTTCGCTAGCCCCGGTGAAGTACGCCGTCCTCGGCGGCGGCCCCGCCGGCCTCTACTTCGCGTTGCTGGCAAAGAAGGCCGATCCGGAGGTGGAGGTCCGCGTGGTCGAACGTAACCCGCCGGATGCCACCTTCGGTTGGGGCGTCGTGTTCTCCGAGGAAACGCTCGGCGCCCTGCGCGACGCGGACTACGAGACCTACGTCCAGATCGGTGAGAGCTTTGCTCGCTGGAATGCGATCGATATTTTCTATCGCGATACCCTCGTCCGCTCTCGCGGTCATTCGTTCACCGGGATCTCCCGCAAGGTGCTGCTGGGCATCCTGCAGCGCCGCTGCCTCGCACTCGGCGTGCACATCGATTTCGGTCGGGAGATCCACGACCTCGCCGAGATGGGTGATGCCGACCTCGTCGTCGGCGCCGACGGGCTCAACGGCCTGACCCGACGAAGCCAGGAAGCGACCTTCCGCCCGCACCTGATGGTCCATCCGACCAAGTACGTGTGGTTCGGCAGCGACATGGCCCTGGACGCGTTTACCTTCATCTTCCGCCGTAATGCGCACGGCCTCTTCCAGGTGCACGCCTATCCGTTTGATGCTCACACCAGCACGTTCATCGTCGAATGTCCGGAGGAGGCCTGGCGGAACGCGGGGCTCGATCGGGCCACCGAAGCCGACAGCATCGCCTATTGCGAGCAGCTCTTTGCACCCGAACTGCGAGGCCATCGCCTCCTCTCCAATCGTTCGCTCTGGCTGAACTTCTCGACGCTGCGGAGCGAATCCTGGCATCAGGGCAACGTGGTCCTGCTCGGTGATGCGGCGCACACCGCGCATTTCTCAATCGGCTCCGGCACGAAGCTCGCCATGGAAGACAGCATTGCGCTGATGGATGCGCTCCGCCGGCACCCCGATCTGAAGTCCGCCCTGACCGATTACGAGATGGAGCGCCAGCCCGTGGTCGAGCGCTTCCAGGAAGCTGCGCTGGAAAGCGCCACCTACTTCGAGCATGTGGCTCGGTACGAAGGATTTCAGCCGACCCAGTTCGCCTTCAACCTGTTGACGCGAAGCCGCCGCATTACGTACGTCAACCTGACACAGCGCGACCCCATGTTGGTGCGCTCCGTTGACGCGCATTTCGCGGCGGTCGCCGGCGGTGTGCCGGATGGCCCCTTGCGGATCAGCCCCCCACCGATGTTCGCGGGCTTCACAGTGGGCGGCCTGCGCCTCTCCAACCGGACAGCCGGGCTGGTCACCGGCGCCGGCCTCTATCTCAGCGAGTTCACCGCCGTCTCGCATGACGGCCGCGTCACGCCAGAGACCAGTGGGATCGATAGCGATGAGGGAATCGGTGCCATTCGGTCGGCCGTGGCCCGCGTCCACAGCGAGCCCGGCGCGCGCTTCGCGCTACAGCTTGGCCATGCCGGCCGCCGCGGCGCCATGCGACCGCGGGCGCAGGGCGTCGACCGCCCCTTGCGATGGGGTGGCTGGCCGGTCATCTCGGCGTCGCCGATCCCCTACACGCAGCGAAGCCGAACGCCTCGGGCGATGACGGAGGACGACATGGTGCGCGTCGTCGCGGCATTCGACGCCGCGGCCGCGGCGGCATCACGCGCCCTGGTGGACGTCCTGGAATTGAACTTCGCGCAGGGCTACCTGGTGGCGAGCTTCATCTCACCGTTGACGAACGCGCGGGCCGATGAGTACGGTGGGGCTCTCGAGTGCCGACTGCGCTTTCCGCTGGCCGTGCTGGACGCCGTCCGGGCCAGGTGGAGCGGCCCGTTGATGGTACGGATCACGGCCGAAGATTGGGCGCCGGGAGGAAGCACGCTCGACGACGCCGTCGCCGTCGCACGGATCCTCAAGGCACATGGCTGTGACGTGGTCCATCCCGTGCTGGGCCAGACGGTCAGCGAAAACCGGCCGGACTACAGCCGGCTCTTCGGCGTTCCCTCGAGTGACCGGATCCGCAACGAAGCCGGGATCCCGACGCTCGCGTCCGGCAACATCACGACGACCGACGAAGTCAACACCGTCCTGGCGGCCGGTCGCGCCGACCTGTGCGTCCTCGAGGCGCGATGATGCGTCACGCTTTCGGGTGGGAGGCGAGCCAATCGGTTCGGAGGACCTCGGTCATGATCTCGTCCCGCCAGGCACCATCGCGAAACTCCTGCTCGCGCCGCTGTCCCACCTGCCGGTAGCCGGCCCTTTCCTGGGCCCGCCAACTCCCCTCGTTGCCGGCAATAAAGCTGGAGTTCAGCTTGCGCAGCGACATCTGCATGAACGCATAGTGGGTCCGCAACGCCATGACCTCGGTGGCGACCCCCTTGCCCCAGGCGGTCTTGTCACCGATCAAGGTGCCCGTGCTGCCGCGCTGTTTCGCCCAATCGATGCGGTGGATCCCCGTGACGCCGACCAGCCGGTTGCGCAACTCGATCGCCCAGATGACGTGATCCGCCGCCTTGCCCATGGTTTCGAGCCACTCCTTTTCGGCGTCAACGGACGGCGGAAATTGCAGCTTGAGGAAGCGCGTCACCTCCACGTCCTCGAACCAGCCGGCCATCGCCGGCGCGTCATCCAGCCGGGGCGGCCGGAGGATGACCTGCGTTCCCTTGAGAATGGGGCCGTACATCAGGCGCCAAGGTCGTAGATCTGGCCCGGTTCGAGATCGAGCCCGTTCACGACCTGCCACAGGGCGGCGACCGCCTTCAGGGCATTCCGGCGCTCGAAGGGGGCCAGGTCCTTGCCGTCTTTGAGGATGCGCACCAGTGTCCGGTAGCAGTCCGCAAGGGTGCGCTCGGACTCCGTCAGCTCGACTCCCATCGCGTTCTTCATGAGGTCACCCTCCGCTCGCCCGCCGTCCCGATCACGGTGCGGTCGTCCTGGAGCCGTCTGGCCTTCAACTCGAAGCGCGGCAGGCTGCCCGCCTCGACCTGTTTGACGCCGAAGCGCAAGCCCTCGTGCGCTTCGGCAAGGGATTTCCTTAGTTCGTGGAGGATGTGATCG
This sequence comes from Candidatus Dormiibacterota bacterium, assembly GCA_036564925.1. Taxonomy (GTDB): domain Bacteria; phylum Chloroflexota; class Dormibacteria; order CF-121; family CF-121; genus JALYYC01. The sequence goes on from DATCOB010000082.1 coordinate 27,174, forward strand.
GTCCTGGTGCCGTCCCGATCGGCGATCTCGACCAACACCTCGATCTCGTCCTGGCGCCCGTCCGCGGTGTAGAGATGGATGCGGAACTCGTCGATCTCCTTGAACTCGCGGACGATCGACTCCACCGCTCGTGGGTAGACGTTGGTGCCGCGCACCAGCTTCATGTCATCGACCCGGCCCCGAATTCCTCCCTCGTAGATGTCGAAGGTCCGGCCACAGGAGCAGGTGTTGGCCGGCACGCGGACGACCAGGTCGCGGGTCCGGTAGCGCAGGACCGGGATGAAGCCGCGGCCGAAGGACGTGATCAGGCGCTCACCCAGCTCGCCATACCCGACCGGCGCGCCGGTCTCCGGATCGACGACTTCCTCGATGTAATGATCTTCGATGATGTGGGTGCCGCCCGGCTGCTTCTCGCATTCGAAGACCATGATCGTGCCGACCTCCGTCATGCCGGCGGTGTCCGCCGCTTTGGCGCCCCACTCCTCTTCGATCAGCCGCTTCGTTGCCGGGATGGACCCGGCCGGCTCGCCGGAGAGGATGAGTCGCCGGACGGCGCTCCCTGCCAGGTCGACCCCCATGGTGCGTGCTTCCTGGGCCATGCGGAGTGCATAGGTCGGCGTCGAGCAGACGACCGTCGCCTTCATAGAGATGATCTGTTTCACGCGGGCCTCCGTCGTCATGTTCCCGCCGGGCAGGACGAGGCAGCCGATCTTTTCTGAGGCGTAGTGCGCGCCCCAGAACCCAACGAAGGTCCCGTAGCTGAAGGCAAAGAAGACGGTGTCCGCCGGGCGGACGCCGAATCCCCAGAAGCCATAGCACCACATCTCGGTGATCCACTCCCAGTCCTTCATGCTGTCCAGGACCTGGAGCGGGATGCGGCCGGTGGTGCCCGACGTCAGGTGATAGCGGATGGCGACGTCCTCGGGCGCTGCCAGCAGCGGGCCGTAGGGGGGCTGCTCGAGCTGCGCCTGCATCCAGTCGTCACGCGTCAACATCGGGATCCGGCGCAGGTCTTTGAGGGTCTGAATGGAGTCAGCGGTCACGCCGGCCGCCTTGAGCCGCTTCGCCTGCCAGGGAACCCGCGTCTCCGCCCAGGCCACCAGGGTTTTCAACTTGCGGACCTGGAGTGCCTCGATCTGATCCCGCGGCATCGTCTCGTGCCGCGGGTTCCAGTACGGTGATTCCTTCACGCTCCCCTCCTTTCGTCGTTGTTCTACTTCTAGCACTTTGTTGAACTAAGCTGTTCTACGACTTGGCTGCCGTCGAAAGACCAGAGCAGGGTGATGGCACGCCGTACCGCCTTGGTGGGATGGGGTACCAGGACGAGTCCGGTCGGCGCCTCAACTACGGCAGCTATCTTCACATCCCCGAGTTGCTGTCCCTGCAGGCGGGACTGACGGACGCCCATGACGAACTCCTGTTCATCATCGCCCACCAGGCCTACGAGCTGTGGTTCAAGGAGCTCATCCACGAGTTGGAGGCGGTGCGCTCCGCCATCGATCGGGATGACCTCGTCCGGGCGCGCCATTACCTGCAGCGGGTCAAGGTCGTCGAGGCCCTCCTCGTGGAGCAGGTCGGCGTGCTGGAAACGATGGCTCCCCACGACTTCCTCGCCTTTCGATCGGAGCTCGCCCCGGCGAGTGGGTTCCAGTCGACCCAGTTTCGTGAGATCGAGTTCCTATCCGGCCTCAAAGACGCCGGCTACCTCAAGACGGTGCAGAGCCTGCCGGACGATCACGCCCGGCTCCAGCGGCGGCAGGGGGAGCCGTCGCTGCGGGATGCGTATCACGCCCTGCTGGCGCGGCGGGGCCTGGCCGTCATCGACATCTACCGCGACGCGCCCACCCACGCCGACCTCTACGGCCTGTCGGAGGGGCTCCTGGATCATGACGAGGGATTCAGCCTCTGGCGTTCGCGGCATGTGCACATGGTCGAGCGGCAGATCGGTGACAAACCGGGGACCGGTGGGTCAACGGGCGTACGCTACCTGCAGTCGACGCTCGGCAAGCGATTCTTTCCGGAACTCTGGCAAGTCAGATCCCAGCTCTGATCAACGACTGTTCGCGAACAGGCGGCTGAAGTAGGTGATGGCGAGGGGAACCAGCAGAGCCAGCAGCGAAGTCAGGACCGCGAGCCCGTCGGGCAGGTGGCTCGGATTGCTCATCCCGATATAGGTGAAGATGGCGGCCCCGATGGCGCTGCCGATCACGACGATCGTCGCCACGATGGTGGCCCAGTCTCGGTGCTGCATGTAAAGCGACAACGACTTGCGACCGGCAAGACGAAGTAACCATGAGGCGGTCAGGCCGTTGAGGACCAGCGAGCTGACGAGGGCGCAGGCGGCGATTGCAATCCGGAATTGAGACAGGTTGCGCATTACGAACGCGGAAGCGTTGACGACGAGGATGCCGATCGGGGTGATGATTCCGATCGCCAGGAGCAGCCAGCGGGCGCTGAAGTAGCCGCGCAAGAGCCGGTCGCCCTGGCGGTTCGTCATCAGGTGACCGTCAGGCGGGTGGCGTACTCGGGCCGTGCCCAGGCCCGTGACATGAGCACGTCGCCAAGGGTGCGGACCGCATCGTAGACGTCGACATACCGGGTGTAGAGTGGCGCGAGCCCGAACCTCATGACATCCGGCGTGCGGAAATCGCCGATGACGCCGCGGTCGATCAGGGCACGCATCACCCGGTAGCCCTCTGCATGGCGCAGCGAGACCTGGGAGCCGCGCCGCGTCGCCTCCCTCGGTGAGACAACCTCGACCTCCGATCCCCCGAAGGTCTCGTCGACGAGTCGAATGAAGAGGTCGCCCAGCGCCATGGACTTGCGTCGCATCTCAGCGTGGTCGACCCGGAGCAAGAGATCGATGGCGACCTCGAGAGCCGCCATGCTGAGGATGGGCGGCGAGCCGGCCAGCTGGCGCATGATGCCGTCGGCCGGCCGGTAGGTGCGCTCGAACGCAAAAGGCGCCGCGTGGCCCATCCAGCCGCTGAGCGGTGACTCCATGGCGCCCTGCAGCGTCCTGGCGACAAAGAGGTAGGCGGGAGCGCCCGGCCCCCCATTGAGGTACTTGTAGCCGCAGCCGATCGCCAGGTCCACGGCGTTCTTGTTTAGATCGACCGGCACCGCGCCGGCGCTGTGCGAGAGATCCCAGAGCGTGAGCACGCCATGACGTCGGGCTGCCTGCGTGAGTCGTTCCATGTCATGGATCTCGCCGGTCACGTAGTCGACGTGGGTCAGCATGAGAACGGCGACGCTGCCGTCCAGCGCTTGGTCGAGCTGGGATCGCTTCACCACGCGCAGGGCGTGATTCCCATTGAGCAGCTGGATCAGGCCCTGGGCAACGTACAGGTCGGTCGGAAAGTTCTCCTCTTCCGTGAGAACGAAGTGACGCCCAGGTTGGATCCGCAGGGCGCCCGCCAGCAGCTTGAAGAGGTTGACCGACGTGCTGTCGGCCGCAACGACCTCGCCGGCTTCCGCGCCGATCAGGGTGGCGATCTTGTCGCCGATCCGCCGAGGCGCGTCGATCCAGTGGGCCGAATTCCAGCTGCGGATGAGCCCCTTCCCCCACTCCTCGGCGATGACCTCGGTGAGCCGCGGCAGGGTGGCCCGGGGCAGCGCGCCGAGCGAATTCCCGTCGAGGTAGATCACGCCCTCCGGGATGGCAAACTCATCCCGCGCGGCCTTGAGCGGATCCTGCTGGTCGAAGCCGAGGCAGGTCTCGCGGTCCACGGACGGCATTATGGGCGCTGCCCTCAGAAGTGACTCGGGCACCACGGCGCCCGGTCGGTGGCGAACATCGCGTCGGCCCGCGCGACCGCGCCCGGGCGATTCTCCTCGATTCTTCCGGCCTCGAGCAGCGTGCGGAACCTGTTGCCGCCGAGGTAGAGCGCGCCGAGGTCCGCGGCGTCGAGCGCCAGGTCGGGGGCGCCTTTTATGCTTCGGCATTCGGCGCCCGCCGGCCCTCCCACCAGCTCGAACTGCCGATCGTTCCAGGGGCAGAAGGCATCGCGGACGCGCAGTGCCAGACGATCCTCGACCGAATAGCGACGTCCCTTAAGGGCCGCGGCGACATCCACCAGCCGCAACCAGATGCCATCCTCGACCCTAGTCTTCGGCTGCCGAGAGTCCGCCAACAGGAAGCGCAGGGGCTCTTCCACCGGACGCATCTCGGCGGACACCCGTGCGATCAGGTCCACATCCAGGACGTGGCGCCAGAGGGCCGCGTAAGCCTCGGCCGTTGCCGCCACCAGCATTTCGAGGCGCAGCTCCCCGTTTGGGCCGGCCGCATCCCAACCCATCTTGATCCGGTAAATCGCAAAGCCGGATGGCTTCCCGTCCGTCTCGTAGAGCACGCGATATTGTGGGCTGGCGCCAGCCCGGCTCACCTCGAGGTCGGCCATCTGGGTGCGGATCCAGCGCTCGTCCAGCGCCAACATGCCGGGCTGGTTGCCTCGAGCATCCTCCCAGACGCGAGTGAAGGCACTGATGGCGGTTGCGAGATCCGCCATCGAGAGCCGTCCCCTGCCGTAGACCGTTGTGGCAAAGGCCGCGTGCGAACGCGCGATCTCCAGCGCAGCCTGGTAGGTCGCCAGGCCATAGCCGAAACGTCCGTAGATCGGCGCCTCGGAGGCGTAGAGGGCCGCCAGCGGCTCGCCGCGTTCGTGCATGTCGTCCAGCTGGCGCCGCATCATCGCCGTCAGCAATCCACGGCGGCGATGCGTGCTCAGGACGCTGACCCGTGTCACGCCGCCGCACCGGAGTGCGCCTCCGGGAACGGTCATTTCGTAGGAAAAGATGCCAGCCGTGGCCACGATTTCGGGGCCGTCGAAAACCGCCAGGCTCCGGTCGAACTCCGTGATCTCACGGCTGGCCGCCAGCTCCTCGTCCGTCGGCGGCGGCGAACCAAAGGCGCGCCGAATGTGCGTCGAGTACGCACGCTGTTCTTCCGGCTTGAGTTGCCGGAGCTCGAGGCCGGGGTGCGCGCTTAGCGTTGAACCAGGGCCAGCGCTCGGCAGGGGCTTCCTGATCCTTTCACGAGCTTCAGCGGAGCCACCACAAGGACGGCGCCGGTCGGCGGCAACTTGGCCAGGTTGGCGAGCTGGGTGAGGCCGTACTTGTTCGCGCCGAGCAGAAACTGGTGGCAGGGAAATGGCGGATTGAAGGAATGGGCAGTGCCGGCGTCGGTGCCGACCGTCTCGACACCCACGCCGACGACGGGGCTCTCTTTCGCGAGCCAGGTCGCCAGTTCGATGTCGATGCCGGGGGTATGAGGGCCGGTCTCGTTCGCATTGAGGAAGGCCTTCTGGTCCTGTGCGCGCGCATCCCACCCCGTTCGATAGAGGAGCCAGCATCCCTTCGGGATCGGGCCGTGCTCGCGTTCGAAGGCCCGGATATCGTCCCGGGTCAACAGGTAGTCGGGATTGGCCTGCGCCTCTTTCGACTTGTCGATCACCACGGCTGGCCCGATCAACCGCGCGACTGGGACCTGCGACACGTCGTCCTTGTCTTTTCCGGTGACCCAGTGGATGGGGGCGTCGAAATGGGTGCCGGCGTGCTCGCCACCCTCGAACCAGTTCCAGTACCACGCCGGGCCCTTCTCGTCGTACCGGCTGATCTCGTGCGTCTTCCACGCCGGCGTGTTGGCGAATGGTGGTGGCAGCTGGATCATCGGAGTCCGGTCCGACAGCGGCTGGGTGAGGTCGATGACCTCGATGGAACCCGACATGAGTCCGGTGACGAAGGATGCGAGCGTGTCGACCGTCGTACTCATCTTCACTCCTCCCTTGATTTCAGCGCCGGGATGTTCGTTGGCTGGACTTTGGTCACACGGGTCGGCCTCCGCAAGTCCTCCGTGCGGCGCGGTGGCTGCTGCAAGGCTCGCGGGAACTCGAAGCGATTCTCGAGCATGTGCACATCCATCAAAAAGCTCTTCGGCATCTCCGCCTCCACCTTTGCCACCACGCAACTCAGATCGTCGCCGTTGATGGCGTCGAGCGCCGCCTCCTCGAACGCATCCAGCTCGCGGACCAGTTGCGACCGGGGAAAGCCCGCCGCCTTGGCGATGCCGGCGAGATCCGTTCCCGTCGAGGTCGCCGTGGTAAACCAGCGGTAACCGCCCGGAGCGCCGCCTCCGACGGAGAGCAGCGTCTCGTTATCGAAGATGAGATGCACCAGGTTGCGTGGCCTGGACCGAGCCATGGTGGTGAGTCCGCCGAGGTTCATCAGGACCGAGCCGTCCCCGTCGACCACCACCACCTTGCGATCGGGCTGGGCGAGCGCAAGACCGAGCCCGATCGATGACGCCAGCCCCATGGCGTGTTCCAGGTAGAAGAAGTTTGCCCGATGGCCCAGCGAGTAGAGCTCGGCGGCCACCGCGCCCATGATGGTGACCACCGCGCAATCTTCCAGTGCCGGGTAGATCGCCTTGAGGCAATCGATCCGCTTCACGTCGGCTCCTCCCACATGAGGTCCCGGTTGAGGAGCAACGCGACCGGCGAGAGCGAGCTCTGGGCGAGCGTCATCGCCTGGCTGAGCTTGGGTTCGATGTCCTGCGGCCGCGCCAGGTCGTCGTGCGCGATGTGCAGCGCATCCAACACCGGCCGGGTGTGCTTGCCGCCCTCCGTTTGCCAGGGATCTTTCTCTCCGAAGGTGCCGCGATCGGTGATCAGCATCAGCAGGGGGATCTTGTAGAGGAGCGAGATGCCGACGATCCCGTTGATCGCCTGCAGGAACCCATGATTCTGCAGCAGCATGGCCGACTTGACGCCGGCGAAGTGCGCGCCGGCCGAGATGCCGACGCCTTCCTCTTCCTTGGCGAGCCGCACGAGCGTCATATCCGGGTCTTCGTCCGCCATCCGGATCAGGTGCACCAGCCACGTCTCCGGGAGCGCGCTCACCAGCTTGACGCCCGTCTTCTTCAAGGCGTCATAAACGATCTGCGAATTGGCGATCGACACCGGCACGTGCCTTATCTAAGCAGAATCAGCGAGGCCACAGGCCGAGCCGCGCTTTCGCGCGGAAAGCGCCGGCGCCGCATGCCGCCTGTACGCGCAGGGCGAGGGCATTGGAATTTTGCCCGAGCCGCGCATGGGCGGCTGGACGGCGCACCGGCGCGTGTAAGTCTCTGTGCTAACCCGGCTTAGAATGGCCTGAGTGCAGGTCCTGGAGAGCATCCTGGAGGCCGTCGGGCACACGCCGCTGGTGCGGCTCCATCGCGTCACCGCCGGACTGAAGCCGACCATCCTTGCCAAGGTCGAGACGCTCAATCCGGGCGGCAGCGTGAAAGACCGGATCGGCGTGCGGATGATCGAGGATGCGGAGCGTCGCGGGCTGCTGAAGCCGGGCGGCACGATCGTCGAGCCGACGTCCGGGAATACCGGCCACGCCCTGGCGATGGCGGCGGCCCTGAGGGGCTATCGCATGATCTTCGTGATGGCGGACAAACAGTCCGCCGAGAAGATCGCGCTGTTGCGCGCCTACGGCGCCGAGGTGGTCGTCTGTCCAACGGCGGTGCCTCGCGACTCGCCCGAAAGCTACTACTCGGTCGCCGAGCGCCTCAGCCACGAGATCCCGGGCGCCTTTCAACCGAACCAGTATTTCAACCAGGCGAACCCTCAGGCGCATTACCAGACCACCGGGCCGGAAATCTGGGAACAGACCGACGGCTTGATCGACGTCTTCGTGGCGGGTCTTGGCACGGGCGGCACGATGACGGGCACGGCGCGATTCTTGAAGGAGAAGAAGCCCTCCGTGATGACGGTCGGTGCCGACCCGGAAGGCTCGCTTTACTCGGGGGACACCATCCGACCCTACAAGGTGGAAGGGATCGGCGAAGACTTCATCCCGGGTACGATCGACCTCAAGCTGATCGATCGCATCGTTCAGGTCAACGATCGGGACTCGTTTCTGACAGCCCGCCGCATCACCCGCGAAGAGGGCATCCTTGTCGGCGGGTCGGCCGGAACGGCGATGAAAGCGGCGATGGAGGTCGCCCAGGAGCTCGACGAGAAGGCGGTCATGGTCGTCATCCTGCCCGATACCGGGCGGAACAACCTGAGCAAGATCTATTCAGATGAGTGGATGCGACAGAACGGGTACCTGGAGCGGTTCCCCCGGCAGCTGGTCCAGGATGTGATGGCGGCCCGGGAGCGCGAGGTCCCCAGGCTGGTCACGGTGTCCTCGCATGAGAAGGTCGGCCGGGCCATCGATCTCTTACAGGAATACGGCATTTCGCAAATGCCCGTGATCGAGGATGGACGAGGGCCCGGCGGGAAGGTCGTCGGAAGTATTCAGGAGCGCTCCTTGCTCGATCGGGTCTACCGCGACCCCGGCCTGATCGAGACCACGGTCGGCGCCGCGATGGACGGACCCTTTCCCACGATCGCCGCCGCCGCCCACATCGACGACGCGTTCAATGCCCTCCTGGGTGGGGCGACGGCGCTGGTCGTCATGGATGTCGAACGGCCCGTGGGAATCATCACGAGGCTGGATCTGCTGCAGTTCATGGCTCACACGCGGGCGGCACGGTGACGGAGCCCGCGGGCTCGGGTTTTTCGACCCGGGCGATCCACGCCGGTCAGGAGCCCGACCCGCTGACCGGCGCCGTGGTCGTTCCGATCTACCAGACGTCGACCTACGCGCAATCGGGCGTGGGCCGGCACAAGGGGTACGAATACTCCCGGACCGCCAACCCCACGCGGACGGCGCTGGAACGCTGCATCGCCGCCCTGGAGGGCGGCCGCCACGGCCTGGCCTTCGCCTCCGGGATGGCGGCCGAGTCGGCGATCATGCAACTGCTCAAGCCGGGCGATCACACCATCGCCGGCGACGACTTGTATGGGGGTACATACCGCCTCTTTCGGCGTCTTTTGGAGCCGATGGGATTGACGTTCTCGTTCGTCGACGCCTCTGACCCACGTACCGTGGAAGAGGCCTGGACGGACAGGACGCGCATGGTGTGGCTCGAGTCCCCGACCAACCCTCTCCTCAAGCTGGTGGACATCGCGGCGGTCAGCCGGCTTGCCCACGCCCATGATGCCCTCGTCGTCGTGGACAACACCTTCATGAGCCCGTATCTGCAACAACCGCTCGCGCTGGGTGCCGACATCGTGGTCCATAGCGCCACCAAGTTTCTTGGCGGACACAGTGACGTCATCCTGGGCGTGCTGGCCGTCGACCAGGACGACCTCCGTGAGCGGCTGGCCTTCATCCAGAACGCGGCCGGCGGCGTCCCGGGCCCGATGGACGCCTGGCTTGTGCTACGGGGGATCAAGACGCTGGCGGTGCGGATGCGGGAACACGACCGCAACGCGCGGCTGATTGCCGAGTTCCTCAGCGAGCATGACAAGGTGGAGCGGGTCTTCTACCCGGGGCTTCCGACCCACCCCCAACATGCGCTCGCCAAGCGACAGATGTCGGGGTTCGGCGGCATGATCTCCTTCGAGGTCAAGGGCGGGCTGGAGGCCGCTCACCGGGTGGTGGAAGGCACGAGGCTGTTCACCCTCGCGGAAAGCCTGGGCGGGGTCGAGGCCCTGATCGAGCTTCCGGCAGCGATGACGCACGCCTCCATCCCGGCCGAAACCCGCCGCGCGCATGGCGTGGCGGACGGGCTGGTGCGTATCTCCGTGGGGATCGAGGACGTCGCGGATCTGATCTCAGACCTTGACCGGGCCCTGTCCGACGCGTGAAGCTCAACAATAAAGGAGGCGCTCAATGAAAGTCATCGTCAACTTCGCCAATATCCTGGTCGCCATCATCCTGCTCCTGCTCGGCCTGTCCGTCTTCACCCGGCACCGCATCGCGTCGTACGTGGTGGGGGGCTTCATCATGGTGCTCGCCGCGCTCAGCATCCTCGCGTTCTTGAAGATCCTGAATGTGCAGGGTGGCCCGATCACGATTGGCTGAGCGTCCGGCAACGCCGAAGCCGTGACGTATCCGTAACGTTCGATTCGCGACCTCAGACCGCGGGTAGACTCCAGTCGTGGACGTACTCAAGATCACGCCGCGTGGCTACTGCCACGGGGTGGTGGAAGCGATCCGCGCGGCCAAACAAACGGCCAAAGCTCGTCCGGGCGAGAAGATCCAGATGCTGGGTTACCTCGTCCACAACGTGCATGTGACCGACGAGCTCCAGGAGAACGGTATTCAACTGGTGGACGCTGACGACCGGCTGGAGGGCCTCGATCAGATCGAGGGCGGTACGGTCATCTTCACGGCTCACGGGGTGTCCCCAGCCGTCAAGGCCAGGGCCGCCGAACGCGGGCTCAACATGGTTGACGCCACCTGCTCCGACGTCGTGGTCACCCACGACCTGGTCAAAGACCTGGTCGAGCGGGGCTACGACGTCGTCTATATCGGTCGGCGTGGCCACCCCGAGCCCGAAGGTGTGATCGGGGAGGCGCCCGGCAAGGTGCATCTCGTCCAGGATCCGCAGGACGTGGATGCCCTCGACATCGCGAACGGCAAGATCGCGGTCACCTGCCAGACCACGCTCAGCATCTGGGATACCGCGGCCATGATCAAGCGGGTTCGGGACAAGTATCCCCATACGGAAGCCTACAACGAGATCTGCCGGGCAACCCAGGACCGCCAGGAGGCGGCGGTGGAGGCCGCCAAGGAGTGCGACATTGTCATCGTCGTCGGCAGCGAGCGAAGCTCCAACTCCAAACGACTCGTGCAGGTGGTCCAGGAGCTCGCCCACAAGCCGGCGTACCTGGTGGATACCGTGCGTGACATCAAGCCCGAGTGGTTTGACGGCAAAAAGCGCGTCGGCGTGACCTCAGGGGCCTCCACGCCCACCCAGCTGACCCGCCAGGTCATCGAACACCTCGAAGCGCTGTAGCTGGCGCCGAAGCCGCTGTAGACTCGCCTCGACTTCGTTGTTCTTCTATCTCATTAAGGGGAGCTGCACCCATGCGCCTTTACCCCGACGTTTACAGCCGTCGTTTCGGATGGATGCTCGCGGACCTCTTCACGGTCGCGTGGATCTACCTTTGCGTTCAAGCGGGGCTCTTCGTGAACCGGCTCGTGCTCCAGTTGGATGCGCTGGCGCAGGGCGTCATCAATGCCGGCAAGACCTTCGACAGCTGGATTCGGTCCTTCGAGAGCGCCGTCCCCTCGGGGGTCCCGTACCTCTCGGACTTCCTTCGCCGAACCGCCGAGGGCTTGAAGAGCCATTCCGGCGATTCGCTGATCTCGGCTGGCCTGGCCGGCTCGCATGCGATCCACCTGCTGGCCCTGCTGTTGGCCGTCATCGTGGCCGCCATCCCGATCTTCCTGCTCCTGATGCTGTTCGTCCCGCGGCGCCTTCGGTTGATCTATGACATGCAGGGGGTGCACGTGACCATCCGCCGGGCGCTGGCCAAACCGGAGCTCACCCCCCAGATGTTGGAGATCCTCGCCGGCCGCGCCATCTACACGCTGCCCTACCATCGGCTGCTGGCCTATTCGCAGAACCCAGCCGAGGACTGGCATCTCCGCCGCTTCGAACCGCTGGCCCGGGCTGAGCTCGAGCGACACGGTCTCTCGGTGGAACGGTACTTTGGCGTTCGCCCGGCCCTTCCGGCCTGACCGCGGACCCGGTGCTTGCAAGAAACTCGCCGAAGGGATGGTTGCTCTAGGAGACCGCCCGTCGGCGGCCGATATCCCTATGGCCATTCAGCCCCCGCCGCAAGCCACCCAGCAACCCCAATTCGTGCCAGTCGCCCCGGCTCGGATCGAGGATTGTGGACTCCCTGTGGCGCGGCTGGCCGAGTTGTTGCTCAAGCACCTCTACTTCAAGTCGCCGCTTTCGGCGAAGGACTGGGCGGCCGCCGCCTGCCTGCCCTACGCCACCGTGACGCCCGCCATCCAGAGCCTGGTCGAGCAGGGCTGGTGCCAGACGATCGGGCGGATGGCCGGGCCGGCCATGAGTCATGACTTCGGAGAATCCCTCGGGTACCTGATCACGGACCCGGGCCGGCTCCGGGCTCGGGACGTGCTGGCACGAGACCACTATGTCGGACCGGCCCCGGTCCCCTTCGCGCAGTACGACGAGTCCGTCCGAGCCCAGGTCAGCCAGGCCGACGTGACGGCTGCCTGGTTGAGTCGGGCGCTGCAGCACCTGACCCTGAGCCCGGACCTGCTCGTCCAGCTCGGCCCCCCGGTCAATGCCCGGGCCCCGCTCTTCCTCTATGGAGCTCCTGGCAATGGCAAGACGACCATTGCCGAGGCGTGCGCCGATCTGCTTGGCGAACCGATCTACGTCCCCTACGCCATCGATATCGAGGGTCAGATCATGCGGCTCTTTGATCCGCTACACCACCAGCGGGTGAACCGGGAGATGAACTTCAACCTGGACGGGCGCTGGGTGCTCATCAAGCGACCGTTCGTCAAGGCTGGCGGCGAGCTGACGACGGCCCAACTCGCGCCCTCCTTCGATCCCTTGATGCGCTTCTACGAGGCGCCCATCCACCTGAAGGCGAACGGCGGGATCTTCCTCCTCGACGACTTTGGGCGCCAGGATTCATCGCCGCGAGCCCTGTTGAACCGCCTGATCGTCGCGCTCGAGCGCCGGATCGACTACCTGACACTGGCCGGCGCCGGTATGGCCGTGGGCGCGCCCTTCGAGGCCATGGTGGTCTTCAGCACGAACCTCGAGCCCGCCTCGCTCGTCGATGAGGCGTTTCTCCGTCGGGTCCGCTACAAGATCCACGTCCCGGATCCCACGCCCCTCGAGTTCCGCCAGATCTTCGAGCGGTCATGCAAGGAGTACGAGATCGTTTTCAACGAAGCTGGCTACAACTACGTGCTCGATCGCTACTACAAGCCGTTCAAGCGCCCCTTTAGAGGATGCCAACCCCGCGATATCCTCAACCAGCTCGACGAAGTCGCCTACTTCCTCGGTCGGCCGCCGCGACTCGAGCCCGACCTGATCGACCTCGCCTGCCGGTCATATTTCGTCCAGACTTAGCCGGTCGAGTTCAGTCGCGGATCTGGTTCCAGAACTCGATCTCCCACCGCCACTCCTTCCGGTCGTCGGCGTGCCACCAACGCTTGAGGATGCCGGCCTCGCCACCGGGTAAGAGGACGAGCCGCCCGATGTCGTGCTGGGCCGGCCAGCCATCCTCGAGGCTGATCTGTGTTCCACGTCGCACCAGGTAGCTCATGGGACCGGCCTGATGGCGCTCGAGGTTCTCGCCGTTCGCGAGCAGGCGGCCATGGGCGTCGCGCACCGTCACCTGCAGGGTCTTGGGCGCGGCATGGACGAGAATGCGATCCCTCGCGTCCTGAGCCCGCACCCGGCAGCGCGCAAACGACAGCCCGGTCGCGCCCGGCCCGGGCAGCCACAGGTCCCAGAACTCCAGTGGATCGGCCATACGTCTAATTTACCCCCATCAAGCGCAGACACTTCTCGCGCCGGTGCGCCGTCCAGCGGCGCATGCGCGGCTCGGGCAAAATTCCAATGCCCTCGCCCTGCGCGACACGCCGCATACGGCGCCGGCGCTATCCGCGCGAAAGCGCGGCTCGCCCTGCGGGCTCGCTCTTCTGCTCAGCTCTCGCCCTCCGGGCTAGACGCAAAGCCGCCCGGGAAACATTTCCCGAGCGACCCTGCAGGAGGCGAGGCGATCGAGGTTCGGTAAAAGTTAGGTGCGGACCGTCTTGATCAGTCGGTCCTGCGCCTCGAAGATGATGTCCTGGATGTCGAGGGCGCTTGGCCCCGATTGATCGATGCGGTAGGCAAGTTGCGGATCGACGGCCTCCACGATCTGGCGGAGTCTCGCTTGCATTTCGATGGGGACTTCCATCATGTCGCTTTCCAGCAGTCGCTCCACCTGCTCGAGGGCCCGGTAGAGCGAATACCGAAGTGTCCGGCGTGCCGACTCCTCGCGGCGCAACTGGTTGAACCACTGGTCCTGCTGGTTGATCATCCTGAGCGTGTTCCTGAGCATGGTTCTCCCCCTTGCCCACATCCGAGCGCCTGCGCCCTTGACGCGCACGCCCGGCGTCTGCCGCCGCCGGTGACATCCCCACTCGCGCGAGCCTTGGTTGGCTACCTCCCCCAAATATGGGGCATTCCCCGCGTCTCGGATACCAAATGTAGGTTTTGGCGAATTGTAGCGCCGCCCCACAGTCCTGTCAACACAGTCGCCCTCGTCTCTCGAAAAACGTCCCCGTCCGCCCAACATCCGCCATCGAGAGGAGAGAGGGAGACAAAAATACCGTCATCACACAGGACCGTCCAGACGGAACGTTTGTTGGTGGCGGTTTTCCACCTGGAGCTAACAGGCGGTGCATAAGTCCTGTGGAAAAGCGGTGCAGGCGCGTCAGGTCGGGTCGCGCTGCTCGTACTTTTTCAGTGTCGCGGACAGCGTCGACGACAGGTCGATTCCCAGGTCGTTGGCCAGGAGGACGACCACGAAGAGCACGTCACCGAGTTCATCAGCAATGGAGCTACCCAGGTCCTTGGCAGCGCGGGGCTTGTCACCGTATCGGAAGTTCAGCTCGCGCCCGAGTTCGCCAACCTCTTCGGCCAGCCTCGCGTACTGGGACAGCGGCGACCAGTACCGTCCGCGCTGCTTGATCCAGGCGTCAACGACCTGCTGCAGTTCTGAGAGTCGCGGTGATGCGCCGGGCTGCGGGTCCACGCTTAGAGGGCGGGCAGGCGCTGACGCAAGGTCAGCGCGTCGTGGAAGAGGTCGCCCTTCTCCAGCAATCGATCGCCAAGAGTCTTGATCGTCCACCTGTCTGGTCGTAACCTCGGATCGTCCAGCTCCTCCCAGCTGATCGGAGTCGATACCGGTGCCCGGACGGCTGGCCGCACCGAGTAGGGGCCGGCCAAGGTCTTGTTGATCACGTTCTGCGTGTAGTCGATGCGGATCTTTCCGGTTCGCCGCTTGACCTCCCAGATTTCCGTGACCTTGTCGGGCATCAACTCCGCAATCATGTGCGCCAGCTTTTCGACGAATCCCCGGCTCTCATCAAGCGTGTAGCGGCGCTCGATCGGGATATAGACGTGCAGGCCGGTCTGGCCAGTCGTCTTCAACACGGCCTTCAGCGTCAGGTGATCCAGCGCGGTCTTCACCACCCTGGCGACGGCGATGACGTCCTTGAAGGTCGCGCCTTCCGCCGGGTCGAGGTCGACGACAGACCAGTCCGGGTACTCCGGCTTGTCGACGCGTGAGTACCACGGGTGCAGGTCGATCACGGCGTGGTTGGCCAGCCAGGCGAGCGTGGCGACTTCCTCGATGAGCATCCAGTCCTTGATGTTCTTGCGGTCCTCGTAGGTGAACGTCGGAATCCAATCGGGGGCGTAGGCCGGCTTGTCCTTCTGCCAGAAACTCTTGCCGTGGATGCCATCCGGATGGGGATTCATCGAGAGGGGCCGGCGGCTGTAGTAGGGAATCAGCACCGGCGCCACCGCCGCGTAATAGCGGATCAGGTCGCGCTTCGTGAATCGATCCTCCGGGAAGAGTTGCTTGTCGAGGTTCGTCAGGTGCACGGTGCGGCCGCCGATTTCCCAGTCGCCGTCTTTGACGATCGCGTCCAGCGCCTCGAGCTCCTCGGCCGTCGCGCCTCGAAGCTCCGTCTTGAGCTTTTTGGCGATCGCGGCCGCGGCGCGGCTGAGCGGCGCATCCGGCACCTTCACGTCGGTTTTGGTGCGGCGCGGACGCGCGGTGCCCGTCCGCTCACGCCGAACGGCTCGCGGTTCGACATCGTCGCGCATGCCGAGGAAGACCGGTTGGCGCATCAGGCCGTCTCGCGTCCATTCGGCGAATTTGACCTCGGCTACCAGCTCCGGCCGGACCCAGGTGGGTTTCTCATTCGCGCGGGGCGGTTTGCCGCTGAAGGGAGAAGCCTTGACGATCAGCGGTTTCATCAGCTTGTGCACCGAAGCCAGGGTCTTTTCGTCGAAGCCGCCACCCGTGTGCCCGGTGTAGATCAGCCCGGCGTCGTCGTCGTAAACCCCCACCAGCAGTGCGCCGAAGTGCTTCCGGCTATTGCGGGGTGCCGTGAACCCACCGATGACCACCTCTTGCTCTGCGACGGCCTTGATCTTCAGCCAGGCGCTGCTTCGAACGCCGGGCTGATAGGTGCTGTCCCGAAGCTTGGCCACAATCCCTTCAAGCCGCTTCTCCTTCGCCGCCCCAAAGAATGCTTTCCCCTGGCCCAGCACATGTTCGGAGTACTTGAGTACCCCGGCATCCCGCACGACGTTCCGCAGCAGGCGCTTGCGATCCTCGAGCGGAACGTTGAACAGCCGCTGGCCATCCAGGTAGACGATGTCGAACACGACATACTGCAGGGGCAGCGCTTCTTTGCCCCGGTTCTGGAGGAGCTGGAACGACGGGCGCCCCTCCGAATCGAGCGCGACCACTTCGCCGTCGAGCACGGCCTCCCTGGCCTTGACGAGCGATCCGATGGACTGCAGTTCGGGATACTGGCTCTCGACCATCCGGCCGGTGCGAGTTTGCAGAGAAACCGTCTCGCCTTTGATGAAACTGATCAAGCGCACGCCATCCCACTTCACTTCGAACAGCCACCGGTCGTCGTCGAACGCCGTCGTCACCAGCTGGGCCTTCATCGGATCCAGGGTGCGCGGCATCGGGCCCTTCTCGGCGGTCGCCAGGTCGATCAACCCACCCTCGCCCTCGTTGCGCCGGCTCGACCAGACCGCATCCTGGCCCTCTTCGATCTGCTCTCTTGTGCGGCCCGTCTTCACCGAAGACGAGAGGCGCTCGATATCAAAGGCGGGGTCGGCTGCTTCATCGCGCTTCTTGATCAGCAGCCAGTCTTTCTCGGAGCGGGTCCGGACGAGCGCGTACCGCCCGCTGAGCTTGACTCCATTGAGTCGGAATTTCACCTCACCGCGTCGTAGCGACTCTGCGGGCGTGGATTCCTCCAGGGTGAAGGTTCCCCAATCCCAAACCATGACGGTGCCGCCGCCGTACTCCCCCTTCGGAATCAGGCCCTCGAAGTCGTAGTAACTGACGGGGTGGTCCTCGACGTGGGCGGCCAGCCGCCGCTCCGACGGGTTGAGCGTCGGTCCTTTGGGGATGGCCCAGCTGACCAGGACGCCCTCCATCTCCAGCCGAAAGTCGTAGTGCAACCGGGTGGCCCAGTGCTTTTGCACCACGAATCGGTTCCCACCGCTCGGATCGGGCGCGCCCTCCGGTTCGGGCGTCCTGGCAAAGTCACGCTTTCGGTTGTATTCGCTGAGCGATCGCGGCATGGAAATTTCAGTTTGCCAGAATGATCCTGTGGACACCGGGCTTCGCCACGATCTTTTGAAATTCGGCGCCGGGGCCGAGGAACGCCTGGTCACAATGCGGCGCGAGCTGCATGCCCAGCCCGAGCTCTCGTTCCAGGAGAAGGCAACGGCGGAGTACATCGTCGATCATCTGAACGCGGGCGAACTCGCCCACCTGGGGCAGGGCGTGGGCGGCACCGGCGTCGTCGCCGACGTCAGGGGGAAGCTCCCAGGTCGCTCCGTGCTGGTGCGCGCCGATATGGACGGGCTTCCAATCGTCGAAGCGACCAATCTGCCGTACCGGTCAAAGAGCGATGGCGTCATGCATGCCTGCGGCCACGACGTCCACATGGCGATCGCCCTCGCGCTTGCGGAGGGGCTGTCCGCCAACCGGCATCGCCTGCCCGGCATGGTCCGTTTCGCGTTCCAGCCGGCCGAGGAGGGCGCGGGCGGAGCCCGGCCCATGATCGACGCCGGTGTCCTCGACGGCATCGATCGCGTCATCGGCTTGCACGTCTGGTCCGAACTGCCTGTGGGAAAGATCTCGGTACGCGATGACGCCATGATGGCGAGCGCCGATCAATTTCGTCTGATCATCCGGGGTAAGGGTGGGCACGGCGCCATGCCAGAGGCCACCGTGGACGCGGTGGTCATTGCGGCCCAGGTGATCACCGCGCTTCAGACGCTGGTCAGCCGCGAAACCTCGCCCCGGTCACCTGTGGTCGTGACCCTCGGCAGCGTTCATGGCGGTACCGCGCCCAACATCATCGCCGGCGAGGTGGTCATCCAGGGAACGCTGCGAACGTTCGATACGCAGCTCCGGGAGGACTTACTCCTTCGCATTGCCGAGTTGAGCGCCGGGATCGCGGGCGCGCTGCGGGGATCCTGCGAGTTTCGGCACGAATCGGGAGCCCCCCCGGTCGTCAATGACCCGGCGATGAGTGCCCTGGTCGCCGAGGCCGCGCGGACAGTGGTCGGCGAGGATGGGGTGGTGCCCTTTATGCCACTGATGGTGGGCGAGGACTTCGCCTACTTCTTGAAGGAGCGCCCGGGTTGCTTCTTCCTCCTGGGGGGCGCGCCGCGCGGACCTCGGGTCGTCCACCACACGGCCCAGTTCCAGGTCGACGAGGCCTGCCTGCCGATCGGGCTCAAGGTGATGACGGCCGCGGTGTTGCGGTTACTGGCCCTGGACTGAGTCCTAGAACTTTGGGCGGCGGAGGCTGGGTCGCACCGTATAGCCGATCAGGATCAGGCTCAACAGGAGTGCCGCCAGCATGCTGCCCCAGTTCAAGGGGAACCCAGCCACCGCGGCCAGCAGGCCCAGGGTGGAGCCGAGGAGGGTCACCATGCCCAGCAGGCGCACCACGCGGTTGAAGCGGCTGCGAAAGGGAACCCGGATCCTCGGGCGGGGTTCGGCACATTCGGTCGTCGATCGCTGCGCGATGTTCTCAGCCAACTCCGGGGATATAACGAAACGACGCCTCGTCTCCCGTCACGGGCCCGTTACAGTCGATTCTCGGGAGGATGACGGCGGGCGACCGAACGGACGTCGCAGCCACCTATAATTCCGACTTGATGCCCACCGCCCTGCGGGATGCGCGCACGGCCGAGCAGGCGATGTCCGGTCAATTCGCCTTCTGCTTTCCGAATACGACCCTCGCGCAGGCGGCCAAGATGATGGCCCAGAACCGGGTTTACGAACTTCCCGTCATCGTCGATCAGCGGTGCCTCGGTTACGTGTCATATCTGGACATCCTGCAGCGCTATGTCAAGGCACGGCTTGGCGTTCGGGTCGCCGACGTCATTCGGACGCCGCTGCCTGAGGTTCGGCCCGACACGCCGTTGTCCGACGCCGTCGGGGTCCTGCGGGAGAGCGGGCGTCACCTGGTCCTCGTCACGACGGAAGCCGGGATGCCGATCGGGGCGGTCACCCTGCGGGATGTGACCCGCGTCATGGGTCAACCCTAGTGCCCAGTCTCAGCAAGATCCTGCAGCCGATCGGCGCCACGTGCGCAGCCGACACCAGCGCCGCCGAGGCCATCCGGCAGCTCCGGGCCTCTGGTGAGGACGCGTTGTTGGTCAAAATGGACGGCGGGGTTGTCGGCGTCTTCGGGTATCGGGAGGCCCTTCACGCCTTCGGCGACGGGGTCTCACCGGTCGAGAAGTTCATGCGCCGGCCTTTGCCAGGACGCAATGTGGCGGACTCAATGGAGTCGGGCGCTGACATCATGGTCCGGGAGGACACGCCGATCGTCCTGCTCAGTGAGGATGAGGGCGCGTTGTTTCGCAAGACGTCCAGGCCTGTCGGGATGGTGAGCGCCTATGCCATCCTGGCCGAGATCGGGAAGACGACGACGGACACCGCCTCGAACAAGGTGTTTTTCGGGCGTAAGGATCTGGGCCTGAACGTGCCGGTGTCGCCGTGCCAGCGCGCCTGCCCGATCCACCAGGACATCGCCACCTATGTCGATTACGTCTCGCAGGGTCGCTACCTCGATTCGTGGCTAGTCATCCACGAGACCAACCCATTCCCCTCGATGCTGGGCCGTCTGTGCAACCACCCGTGCGAAACGGACTGCAAGCGTGGCTGGGTGCAAGGACCCGAGAATGCGGTGTCGATCAAGTCGCTCAAGCGTTTCGCGACCGATTATGCGTGGGCCCGCGGGATGAAGATCGATTACCGCCGGGCGCCGGAGAATGGCAAGCACATCGCGGTCGTCGGATCGGGGCCGGCCGGGCTCACGGCGGCCCAGGACCTGCGTCTGATGGGCTACGCGGTCGACCTGTACGAACGCGAGAAGAAGCTCGGCGGCCTGCTATCGGCCAGCATCCCGCACTTCCGCTTTGAGATCGATCAGCTGCTCTGGGAAATCCAGATGATCGTTGATACGGGCGTCACGGTCTTGCTCGAGAAGAATGTCGGCAAGGACATCAAGGTTGAGCGGCTGCTCGATGACTACGATGCGGTTTTCCTTTCTGTGGGGATGATGACGGGCCGGATCCTGCCGGTGCCCGGGTCGGATCTGCCAGAGGTCATTTCGGCGATGGAGTTCCTGCGGATCCGCTCCTACGACGTCATTCCTGACAACTTCCCCAAAGGCGGCGACGTCGTGGTGATCGGCGGCGGCGCGGTGGCCACCGATGCGGCGCAGACCTCGATCAAGAGCGGAGCGCGCAAGGCATGGATGGTGTCCATTGAGCCGGCCGACCGGCTCCCTGCATTCGGGAACGAACTGGTCGAAGCGCGCGAGATCGGCCTGCAGCTGCACACGGGCGTCATCGTCAATGCCATCAAGGCCGATGAGCAGGGTCACGTCAAAGGCGTGGAATTCATCCGTGTGGACGAGAAGAAGCTCGAATTCGATCCCGAAAGTGGCAAGCTGCTGATCAGCACCGTGCAGAAGATCCCGGGCAGCGAGCACGTCATCCCGTGCCGCTATGCGATCTTCGCCTCCGGCCAGATCATGGATTTCGCCCAGGACGCGGGCGTGCCGCTAACGCCGCGCAAATTGATGGAAGCGGACACGGGCGGCCACACCCGGGTCGCCAAGTTGTTTGCCGGCGGTGACTGCGTTGAGGGGCCGTCCTTCATCGTCAACGCAGTCGCCTGGGGCCACCGGGTCGCCCGCTCGATCAACGAGTTTCTCGGTGCCTCAGTGCCGCGGGATGCGAAGGCCCTCACGGTGATCGAGGCGACGGATGACCATCGAGAGGCCGACTACTATCCGCGCGAAGAACCGCCCATCCTTCCCGCGGACAAACGGATGGACATGAGCCCCGTCGAGCTTTCGTGGAACGACGAGCAGGCCATCACCGCGGCGCTGCGCTGCTTTCAGTGCGACACCGTCCACCACGTGGACGAGTCCACCTGCATCCTGTGCGGGGCGTGCGACGACGTCTGTCCGGAAAAGGCGCTCGACGTGATCGTGTTTGGGGAAAATCGGGATACATCGAGCGGCGGCTTTGTCGAGATCTGCAACACGGTGCTCGGAGAAGAGTTCGGGGGAAAGGCAGGCAAGATCATGGTCAACTACGATCGCTGCACGAACTGCCGGATCTGCGAGGATCACTGTCCGGTGAACTGCATTACCTTCCAACGGGTCCGCTTCCCCGACGACACGATGCAGATGATCCCCTTGACGCCGGTGCAGGCGCCCGCAAGGGCTGGGGTCTGACATGGCTAGGTTGACCGTCACGGAAGGGGTGGCGACGCGTGATGTTGCCGCGCAGCGGCCGGTACTCAATGCCTGGCGGCTTACGCCGCTGGCGTTTTATCTGCTGGGATTTCTCCTGGTCCGCCCGGACCTCGCGCGACTTCCGGGCGCGATCGCCGATTTTTCCCTCCACCTGTACTTCACGGCGATGGTCCTCTATGTGGGGGCGATGTTCTTTTACTTCGCCTATTTCGCTTACCGTCGGGAGGGGCTGCGCTGGCTGGGATTGACGCTGGCGGTCCCGGGTGCCGCCGTGCATCTCGGGGCGATCATCAGCCGTGGGTTCGCCGATGGCCACTACCCGCTGGCCAACATGTACGAGTACAGCTCGATGTTCGCCCTCGTCGCGGTCGCCGCCTACCTGCTGATGACGGTGCGGTATCCCGTTGCTTCGCTGGGTGGCGGCGTCGCGCTGTTCGTGGTCGTCGCGCTGATGGGCATCGGCTACGGGCTCTACCAATCGCCGGAGCCCCTCGTACCGGCCCTCCAGAGCTACTGGCTCAAGATCCACGTGAGCAGCATGATGGCCTCCTCCGGGATCCTGGTGTCGAGCTTCGTGTTCGCGGCGCTCTACCTGGTCAAAGACCGAAGCGCGAACGCCAGGTCGTGGCTCAGCGGCTCGGCGATCGCCGCCCGGTTGCCGTCACTCGAGACGCTGGACCGCCTCACATTCCGGGCTATCCTGCTGGGCTTCCCCATCTGGACCTTCGGGACGATGGCCGGGGCCATCTGGGGTGAGCATGCCTGGGGTCGGTGGTGGGGCTGGGACCCAAAAGAGACATGGGCCGCGATCACGTGGATCGTCTACGCCATCTACCTGCACGCGCACGGCTTGCGGGCCTGGCGGGGGCGGCGCACGGCGCTGATCGCGACCGCCGGCTTCATCTCCATCATGGTGACGCTCTACGCGGTGAACCTCTGGATCGTCGGACTCCATAGCTACGCGAAGGGCGCCGGCTAAGCAAACGGCTCGCCCGGCGGGCTTGCTGAATCGCCTGAGGTGAGAATCCGGCCGCGGTGGACACCGGCGGCGCCGGGTCACATGTCCGGCGACATCAGTCCGACCTGGCGCACCAGTCTGTACCTCACGTGCCTGGCGCAGGCCATCGCCATGCTCGCCTTCGGCTTCGTTCTGCCATTCTTGCCGCTCTACCTGCGCGAGATCGGCGTCAGCCCTGACAGCGCCGTGGTCTTCTGGTCAGGGGCGCTGGTGACCAGCACGGCGGTCTCGCTCGCCATCGCCAGTCCAATCTGGGGAATGGTCGCCGATCGTCGAGGCCGCAAAGTCATGGTGCTGCGCGCCCTGATCGTCGGCGGCTTGATCATCGGCCTGATGGGACTCGTGCAGAACGTCTTTCAATTCCTCGCGTTGCGGATCCTCCAAGGGATCTTTACCGGCACCATTGCCGCCTCGACGGCCCTGGTCGCGACCTCCGTTCCGCGCGAGCGCCTGGCGTCGAGCATGGGTCTTCTTCAGACGAGCGTGTACGTGGGCATCTCGGCCGGTCCCGTGCTCGGTGGCGTGATGGCCCAGGTGGTCGGCATTCGCGGTACGTTCGCCGTCGCGGGCGCCCTGCTGATCGGGGGCGGCGTGCTGGTGTGGCAGTTTGTCCATGAGCACTACGCGCCTGAGTCGATTGGGCGGCGCCCTGGATTTTGGCCGACCGTGCGTGAGGGCCTCACGTCCCGCACGCTCATGCCGTTGCTCGTCGTCCTGCTGCTCATCCAGTTGAGCTCGGCGATCTCGTTCCCGATCCTTCCGCTGTTCGTCCAGGGGATCTCGTCGCCCGGTGCCCCGGTCAAGCTCTACGCCGGCCTTGCCTTCGGCGTGACGGCCGGCTTCAGCGCGCTGGCTGCCATCACCTACAGCCCCGTCGTCAGCCGGAGCGGCTATCGCCGGCTGCTGATCGCGGCATGCTGTGGCGCCGCGATCTTCTTTTTGCCCCAGGCCTTCACTCGGAACATCGGCCAGTTCCTTCTGCTTCGCGCCGGCCTGGGCATCTTCTTCGGCGTGCTAATTCCGGCCACCAACGCCATCGTTGGCCTGTCGACGCCCGGATCGATGCGGGGCTCGGCGTACGGTCTGACCAGTAGCGCCACGGCCTTGGGGAATGCCATCGGGCCGCTGGTGGGCGCTGCGCTTGCGGCGAGCCTCGGATATCCCTCGATCTTTGTGGCGACCGCCATCGTCCTCGGACTCCTCGCCGTCTGGATCATGGGGTTGGTGCGTGAGCCGTTGCCCTCGGGCTGAGCTGGGCTCCAGCTAAACTCCATCTCAATGCCCTTGCTCGACCAATCACTCGTGGACAGCGTGATCAAGCGCGCGCTGCGTTCCGGGGCGGACTTCGTCGAGCTGTTCGTCGAGCGAAAGCGCAACCAGGCGATCAGTGTGGAAGAGGGCAAAGTCCAGCGGGTCAACTCCGGAAATGATCACGGTGCCGGTCTTCGGATCATTCATGGCGGCACGGTTAGCTACATCTATACGGAAGACCTTTCGGAGGACGCCCTCCTCAAGACCGCCGACCTCGCCGCATCCATCGGTCGACGGGGGGGCGGAAAATACGCGCTGGGACAGCTGATCGGCGTTCCCAACAGGCCGCAATCCATCGAGGTGCCGCCGGACTCGATCGGGCCTGAGGCAAAGATCGAATTATTGCTGGAGGCGGACCACGCGGCCCGTGCCGTGGATGGCGCCATCAAGCAGGTGGGCGTCGGGTACGGCCAGAGTGCGCAGGAGGTACTGGTCGCCAATTCCGAGGGGATTCGACACACGGACTCGCGGACGCGGGTTCGGCTGATGGTCCATGCCGTCGCGGAGCGCAATGGCGAGATTCAGACCGCGATGGAGGCGCCGGGGTCGCAGCGGGGCTTCGAGTTCTTCGATGACACCTCGCCCGCCGAGTACGCGCGCGCTGCGGCCGAGCGCGCCGTGGCCCTCCTGGACGCGGGCCCGTCGCCAGTCGGGACGATGGCTGTCGTCATCGGCAACGAGTTCGGGGGCGTCCTGTTCCACGAAGCCTGTGGACACGGGCTCGAGGCGGACTTTGTCGGGAAAGGGACGACCGTGTTCGGCGGAAAGATCGGCCAGGCGGTCGCCAGTCCTATTGTGACGGCGATCGATGATGGGACGTTGCCGAGCCGCTGGGGCACGCTCGCGGTCGACGATGAGGGTGTGCCGACACGCCGAAACGTTCTCATCCAGGACGGCATCCTGGTGAGCTACATGTACGACCGACTCCGTAGCGGCCAGCAGAACCATCCACCAACGGGAAATGGACGGCGTCAGTCCTACCAGCACCTCCCCATTCCGCGCATGACCAACACGTTCATCGCCGCCGGCGCGCACTCCGTTGACGACATCGTCGCGGCAACGGCTCGCGGGTTATATGCGAAGAAGCTGGGTGCGGGCCAGGTGGATGTGACGAACGGCGACTTCGTCTTCGCGGTGACTGAGGGCTACCTGATCGAGGATGGAAAGGTCGGTCGCCCCGTGCGCGGCGCCACCATCGTCGGCAATGGGCCGCGCGCGCTCCACAAGATCGACATGGTCGGCAATGACCTCAAGCTGGCGCCAGGGACGTGCGGCAAGGATGGGCAGGGTGTGCCGGTCTCGGTGGGCCAGCCGACCATCCGGGTCAGTGAGATGACGGTTGGCGGTACGGGCGCGGTCTCCGGCGGCGCGATGCGCCCGTGAACCCGGCCGCGGACCGCCTGCTCGATCGCGCGAAAAAAAACGGCGCGGAGGAGGCCGAGGTCTACATCTCCCGGGGCAGCGAGTTGACCGTCAACGTGTACAAGCAGGAGATCGAATCCCTCGTCTCGGCGGAGAGTCGGGGGATCGGGCTCCGCACGCTGCGCGAGCACCGGGTGGGCTTTTCCTACACCTCCGACACCGACGACGCCGCTCTCGATGCGCTGGTCGATGAGGCGCTCGAGAACGGCCGCTACAACCATTCCGACGACGCCAATGTGCTACCGGAAACGGAGCCCGTTCTCCCCCTTGCCGGCCTGTACTCTCCGGGACTCGCGTCAGTCGATCCGCAGCGCAAGATCGACTTTGCCCTCGAGATGGAGCGTCGCGCCATCTCGATCGACCCACGGGTGCGCCGGGTCAGCGAGGCCGTTTACAGCGACGGAGCCGGAAGTGTCGAGATTTATAACACGCGCGGCCTGGCCGTGGACTTCCACCGCAGCGTCGCCTATGGTGTCCTGCAAACGATCGCCGAGGCGGAGGGCGAGATGCAGTCCGGTTTCGCCTTTACCCACGGCCGGGACATTGATGCGCTCGATCTCGACGCGGTGGTTACCGAGGCGGTGGCGAACGCCGCCGGGCTACTGGGGGCCAAGCGCGTCCCGACGGCCAGGGTCCCGGTTGTGCTGCATCCGCACGCCGCCGCCATGATCCTCGGCATCCTCTCGAGCTCGTTTTCGGCGGACGCCGTCCTCAAGCAGCGGTCCTTGCTGGCGGGGAAGGTGGGAGAGCAGGTTGCCGCCACCGTCCTGACCATCACGGATGACGCCAGGCTCCCCGATGGCCTCGCCAGCCGGCCGTTCGACGGTGAGGGGGTGCCGGCGCGCCGCAACGAACTGATCAAGGACGGGGTGTTGCAAGGCTACCTCCACAACACCTACACCGCCAGGCGAAGCGAGAGCCGGTCGACCGGCAACGCGGTACGCTCGTATAAGAGCGTGCCCGAAGTCGGCGTCACCAACCTGGTCCTCACGCCGGGCACCATCAGCCGTACGGAGTTGCTCAACCGGGTGGGTAACGGACTGCACGTATCGCAGCTCCACGGATTGAACACCGTCAACCCGATATCCGGCGAGTTCTCCCTGGGATTGACCGGGCACTGGATCGAGAACGGCCAGCTGACGCAGCCGGTCCGGGAGCTCACGGTGGCCGGCAATGTGATCGACCTGTTGAAGCGCGTGGTCGCCATCGCCGACGACCTTCGCTTCATGTTCGCCGGTGGGTTTGTGGGAAGTCCGACCGTGCTGATCGAGGAGTTGCCCGTCGGCGGGACGTAGTCATTCGCCCCTGCCCATTCAACGTCCGGCCGTCGTGCTGGGGTTGCTGTGGCTCACCGGCATCAACCTGCGCACGGTGATCCTCGGCGTGCCGCCCACGCTGCCCACCCTGCATCGGGTGCTGGGCCTTTCCTACAGCGCCGGCGGCCTGCTGACATCCCTGCCCGTTCTGGTCATGGCGATCGGGGCCATTCCTGGCGCCTTCTTGATCAGCCGCGTCGGTCCCCGGCAGGCCGTGACGTACGGCCTGGCCCTGCTGACCACCGGCGCGGCACTGCGAGCCGCCATCCCCGGCACCCTCGTCCTCTTCGTCTTCACCGTGGTCTTTTCGCTGGGGATCGCGGTCAGTCAGCCGGCGCTGCCCAGCCTGGCGCAGGCGTGGTTCCCCCGGCGCGTCGGCCGCGTCATTGGGATCTACTCGAACGGCCTGTTGGTCGGGGAGGTGATCGCCGCGACCATCACGCTTCCCCTCCTCCTGGCCCGCCTGGGGTGGCAGGCGGCCCTGGCGGTGTGGGCGATCCCCGCCGCCAGGCTCGGTCGGCCTCTGGCTGGCCTTCACGCCACGCACCGGAGCCCGGCTCGTGGTGCCGGCCGCCTGGGTCCCCGACTGGCGTAACACGTGGACCCTACGGCTGGGCCTCCTGATGGGTGGCGCGAGCCTGGTGTATTTCGGCATGAACACCTGGATCCCGGACACGCTGGATGCCCGCCACGCGCGGAACCTCATTCCCCTCACCCTCGGGGTGCTGAATTTCGCGCAGTTGCCGGTCAGCGCCGTCCTCGCCGTTGCCGGCGACACGATGGTGGGGCGTCGCTGGCCGTACTGGCTGGCCGGCTTCGCGTGCCTGATCGGGGTCGTCGGCTACGCGCTCGCGCCGGCAGCCAGCGCGCCCCTGTGGGCCGGCATGGCCGGGGCCGGCAGCAGCCTGGCGTTCATCCTCAACCTCGGCCTTCCGGCGCTCCTCCCCCCGTCGGAGGTCGCTCGGACCAGCGGCTTCATGTTCACGATCGGCTACGGATCCGCCTTTTTTGGCCCGGCGCTCGGGGGAGTCGCCTGGGATCTGACCGGCCACTTCCTGTTCGCGCTGGTGCCGATGGGGCTGGCCGCCCTCGCCATGCTTGCCCTGGGGACGACGCTGCCGCGGCCTGCGGTCAGCCCGTCAGCGCGGCCGGCGTCGTTTGGACGAGGGTGGTGACCGCCTGCAATCCGGCGAGGACGTCCTCCCGCCTGATCGCGTCGCGGCCGTCCCGCAACGCGCGCGCCATCGCGATCACCTGGCCGCTGAAGGTGACATAGCTGGTCAACATGCTTCCCCGCACGCTATGCAGCCTTCCCTGCGTCAGCTCGGCCTCCACGGCCCCCACCAGGCGTCCGGCGCGGCGAAGCAGGGGATACGCGTCATCTCGAGTCAGCTTGACGCGGCGCAGTCGATGGAAGTAGGCGACCTCCGGCTCGGGTGGCCGCCGGATCTCGGCGAATCGTTCGGCCCCTTCGAGGAGTCGCAACATCGTGTCGTAAACCGCGTCGAGGCGGGCCGCCCCCGTCCGCTCCTGGGTGTAGCCGTAATGCCAGAGGATGACGGCGTCGGCAAACGAGAAGAAAACGTTCCGGTACAGCGTGTCGCCGCTCAGCGTCGAGGCCAGGGCATTGCGCAGCCCCGCCCTCGCGTTCTTCATGGCCGGACGCTCGAACAGGTCATCGACCAGGCCGGCCCACTGCGGGCGAGCGGCCATGGAGGCGGTGGCCATCACGGTGAAGGCCGGCACGGACGCCAGGTGCTCGATGGCCGCTGCGAGCGGGGTCGCCTCGCGGCCGCCCAGGTCGAGTAGCGCTGCGCGCGCTTCGGCCACACCGGGATCCACCAGCGTCGGGCTCAGACCGCTTGCTCCATCGCCGGCCATTGGATCCGGGAGCCCAACTTGTCCAGGTAGCGGACGTCGATGATCTTCTTGGGCGCCTCGTAGTCGTCGCCGTTGAAGCCGTGGTAGTCGGTGCCGACCGTCATCAAGAGCCCGTGCTGGTTGGCGAGTTCCTCATAGATGGGGATCTGCTCCGGTTTGTGGCGTCGCGTATAGACTTCGAGGCCGTCGACCAGCGGCAGCAGTTCCTTCATCAGGTCCTGGTCCGGAACGGATCCAGGATGGGCGTGGACCGCCAGGCCGCCCGCGGCGTGGATGGTGTCGATGGCCTCCTGCGGCGACGGAATCGGGGCATAGAACTCGGTGGGCATGAAGTCGACCGCCTTCCGGACGCTGTCCCAGGCATCCTTCTCGGTCATCAGCCCATGCTGGAGGATGACCTTCAGGATGGCGCCCGGCATCACCATGGGCTTGTGCTGGTAGCTTTCCAGGCCGAGTTCCCCACCGATGTCCTGCTCGCGGAGCACGGCGATCCAGGCTTCCGCCTGCCGGCGGAGGACCCCCTGGGTACGCCGGATCATCGCCAGCAGCCGGGGGTTGTCCATGTCAACCCCATGGCCGAGGATGTGCCGCATCTGGTTGGGCGGGTAGGTGGTCACCTCCAGGGCCGGAAGGTAGCCAAGGCCGCGCCGGTGCGCCGTCGCCCAGGCGCGCGCCACCCCGTAGAACGAGTCGTGGTCGGTGAGCGCCATGACCCGGACGCCGTGATCCGCGGCGAGGTGGGCGACCTCGTCCGGGTCACGCCATCCGTCACTGACAGTGGAATGCATGTGGAGATCGGCCAGCATGAGCCCTAGTCTACCGGCCCTTACCGAACTCAGGTCGCGACTGTATTTCCCCCGGTGACGGATTTCCCGACGGCCCCCGTTGGGTATCAATAAGAGCAGGCAGCAACCGGTTTTCGCTAAAAAGTTAGGTGGGACACATGCTTGGGGAACTCGAACTGACGCGGTTGATCGAAGACAACGAATATCCGGCTCGCGTCGTCCAGACGGGCATCCTCTGGGTCGAGCTCGAGCTCATCGATGTCAACACGAGCGCCATCACCCGGGAGCGGATGTCCAAGTCCGCCTTCGCCGATCTCATCCTCGACTGGCGGGAGCGCCGCACGCGCAACACCCGGCATCTAGGGCCCGCGCTCCGCAAGATCGGTATTGCTGCTTAGGCCGCTCAAGCGCAGAGACTCTACACGGGCTGATACTCGCTCGTTTCGGCCCTCGAGCCGGCGCCTCGCGCAAAATTCCAGTGCGCTCGGCCTGCCTAACTCGGGCCGACTCGCTCGCCAGCCCTACGCTAAAGATCGTCTGCGGCGCGTGTCGGTCCGCGCCAAAACGCGGCCCGACCTTTTTTAGCGGAACCGCCTCCGACCTAGGGGATGAGGACGAGCTTCTTATGCGGTGAGGTCGACTGCCGCTTCCAGACTTCGGGCGCCTGGTCGAGCGGGAAGGTCTCGTGCTCCACCCTCAGGCGTCCGGCGGCGGCGTGGTCGGCCAGCGTTCGAAATGCCGACGCCGTGACGTCCCAGGGCACGTCGAAGAGGGTAAAACCGAGGATCGTCAGCATCCGGCCGCGTACCAGTGAGGAGAGAAGTGGGACCTCGTTGCCGGCCGACTGGCCCATCTGGAGGAGACGGCCGCCCCGCTCGAGGGCCTGGAGGGCGGCGAGGCCGGGCGGGCCCCAGAGGGGATCGATGACCAGGTGAATGGCCCCGCCGGCCGCCTCCTTGAATTTTTCCGGCAAGCCGTCGGTCGAGGTCAGGTCCACCGCCGCGTCGGCGCCGAGCGCGAGAGCATGGCGGAGGCCGGCGGCATCGCGCGCCGCCGCCACCACGCGACCGGCGCCGAGCAGCCGGGCCGCCTGCACGGCCACCGCCCCGACCACGCCACTCGCCGCCAGGACAAGGACGGTTTCCCCTTTTCGCAGGTTGGCACGCCAGGTGAGAGCGAGCCAGGCGGAGAGTGTCGGGATACCGAGCGAGGCCGCGAGCGCGTCGGAGACGCCGTCCGGGACCTCGACCACGAGCGGCTCGCCGATCATGCTCTGCTGTGCGAACGAGCCGTGAGGACCGCCGTTGTTGAAATAGACCCGGGCTCCTGGCCGGACGCGCCCGCCCCTGGCAACGCGGCCGACCCCCTCGCGACCGGGCACGAATGGGGTGGGAGGCGACCCTCGATAGAAACGACCGCCGGCGATCGAGATGTCCACCGGGTTCATCGGCGCCGCCAGGACGTCGATCACGATGTCGCCATCTCCGGGCGAGGGATTGGGGACATCGCGCATCACCGGAGGGTCTCCATAGCGCTCGATGACCGCGGCCTGCATGTCCCAACGATAGGACTTCGGCCGATCTAACGAGGGCTTAGCGCCGGCGGCCGAAGATCCGCAGCAGGATCAGGAAGAGGTTGATGAAGTCGAGGTAGAGGCTCAGGGCCAGCAGGAGCGCGTTGTTATCGCCCGCGCGCTGCGCCTTCACCCGCCAGAAGTCGAATAGGGTCAAGCCGATGAACACGACCCCAAGGCCAAGGCTGATGACGAGCTGGCTGATGCCAAGATGGAAGATCAGCGTCGCGACGCTGAGCAGGATGCCGACCACCAGGGCGCCGAGTAGCCACCGCCCCCAGCCGGCCAGGTTGATGCTGGTGAGATAGACGACCGCGGCTGCCACGAAGAAGATGCCGACGGTCCCCAGCAGGGCGCTGCCGACCGCGTCGGGACTCTGGTGCAGGTAGGCATTGACGATTGGCGCGATGAAGAGGCCCTCGACCACGGAGAAGAGGGCGAAGAGCCCGCCCGCGAGAGCCTGGTTCTTCGACCTGGCCGTCGCCTGGACCGCGAAGATCAGCCCAAGCGCCACGATCAGGAAGATGAACGGGTTGATATTGATGTCGACGATGCCGGTTAGATAGAGGTAGACGCCGCCGGCCGTCAGCGCGAGGGAGAGGGCGAGCCAGGCCATCACCCGGCTGAGCAGCGACCGCTCGACCTGGACCTGGCTCTGGAGCGCTTGGTGCGGCAGCATGGGCTTCGTACCAAGCATAGGCTCGCCCGCCGCGCTCGCGTTTTCTTATACTCATCCCTCGCGCATGCATTGGTCTCGCTCACGTTTCTCCACCATCCTCATCACGGGCAGTCTGCTGGTCCTGGCGGCGTGCGGCACCCCGCCGGCGTCATCCGTGCCAGCCACGCCAAGTCCCACACCGAGCCGGCCGGGGCCCGCCATGGTGCAGATCGAGAACTCGCCGCTCGCCCGTCCGCTAGCCGGACTGCAGCAGGCCAACCTGGTGTACGAGTACCTGGCGGAAGGTGGCATCACGCGGATGACCGTCATCTATTTCCAGCCTGGCGGCAACCAGCGGATCGAGCCGGTGAGGAGCGCTCGCCCGGTCACGCTTCGGTTGCAGCGGGCCTACCACGGCGTCCTCTTTTTTTCCGGCGCCAACATCAAGGTGCTCCAGGCAATCCAGCAACAAAACATCCCGGCGCTCACCGAAGGGTCAGACGGCGGAATCTATTTTGCCCGCGATCCGGCCCGGCGCGCCCCGCATAACTTGACCACGGATGGCGACCGGTTGGCGCAAGGGGTCAGCAAGCATGCGCCGCGCATCAGCTATCAATTGCCGGTGCCGGGCCTGCCGGCCCAAAGCCCACCACCCACGGCCGCGCAGCGAATCCAGTTCGATCAGACCCCATTTCACCGGGTGATCTACACCTACTCGCCGGGCGACGGCGCGTACGCTTACGCCACCGTCGATGGCCCGCTCCTCGATCAGGATACGGGGCAGGCGCTGAAGCCGGTCAACGTGATCCTGGTCCAGGTGGCACACCACGATGCCGGCTTCACCGACGTGCTCGGTGCGCCCGCGGTCGACTTCGATCTCCAGGGAACGGGCCCGGCCGACGTCTTCACGCAAGGTCATCACTACGCCGCCACCTGGGACCTGGGGAATCCAGACCTCCCCCTCAAGATCCTCGGTGGCGACGGCAAGGTCATGCACTTGCCAGCTGGGCTGACGTGGGTTCACCTCGTCGATCCGGGCACGGCGGTCGCCGCCAGCTGACGGGTCAGCCGCGCACCGCGGCGCTGAGCACCGGTGGGAGCCGCAGCCAGTTTCCGGTCGCTTCCAGGGCGGTCAATCGCGGCCCCACGATGTGGGCGGTGCGATGACTCGGGAAGAACAGGGGCCTGGGAAAGCCCGTCAGCGGGTGACGGATCACCGTTTTCTCGATGCCCGTCATCATCGACGTGTTGTGGACGAACCCCAGCCCGCTCTGGACATTCCGGAGTGAGGCGCTGGGGTGACCGCCCCAGGGGACTCCCAGGGCAAAGCCGTAGGCGCCCCAGATGTTGACGCCCACGGTCCCGTAGCGAAGGTGGATGATGGCGCGCTCCAGGGCGTCGCGGCCGCCCGGTGCGGCGAGCATGGCCGGATGAACCACGATGGTCGCCACCAGGGTGCCCCAGA
Source organism: Candidatus Dormiibacterota bacterium (assembly GCA_036564925.1). Taxonomy (GTDB): domain Bacteria; phylum Chloroflexota; class Dormibacteria; order CF-121; family CF-121; genus JALYYC01. The sequence continues at coordinate 60,026 of DATCOB010000082.1, forward strand.
GCCGGTCGTTGGCGAACCGCACGGCCTCCGCAAGAAACTCGATCGGGTCGTCCGACTGCAGCGGCGTCTCCGAGAGCACCGAACAAAACGGTTCGATCCTGAAGGCGCGCTCCTCGCGGTCGGCCGCGTCGAGGTCGCGGATGACCGCCCAGGGCAGCGTTCCATCCCTCTCGTCGCCGAAGGTGTCAAGCGCCACGCGACCGGCGGTCAGGGCTCGATAGCGGTCGGCCGCTCCGGGGTAATAGGCGTATCGGGCCGGCGCATCGCGGAGCACGCTCTCGATGGCCGTCATCAGTGTCGATCGGCCGGCCCACGATCCGCTTGTGATCAGCATTTTGTTGGCGTTGCAGTTGAACGAGGCGTTGTTGGTGATGCCACCGGCGATGCTCTCAGCCTGCCAGGCGAGCTGGCGTGGGCTGTACGGGCCCGGCACCACGATGACGGGTGAGATGTTCCCCAGCTCCGACGTGATCGGTTTGTTCAGCAGCGGCGTATTCTGCGAGCGGCGGGATTCGCGCTCGGGACCAGGGTCGCCCCAGACGAGCGCATCGTGGGTTCGATCCGACCCGGTCAGGTGCACCTCGTCGACGCCCGGGTGTCGGGCCAGGTAGGCGCCTTCCTCCGCGGCGCCATAGGTGACCTGGAGGAAGCCACGGGCGATCGGTTCGGCGAACGCCGTTTCCAGGAATGGGCCGAGGTACGCGTTGACCGGGTTCATCTTCAGCAGGCAGACCTTGCCCTCGTTGAACATCTTCGTCATGACGTCGAGCGGTGGGATCGCGTTGACGTTCCCACCGCCGAGCACGAGCACGACCGTGCCCTCGTGCCGATCACCCGAGTAGAAGGGCGCGCGAGCTTCCATCTGGGATGCCGAATCAAGGTGAACCGTCGCCGCGACGTTTCTGAACACGACCGAGTCCAGGCGGGTCAGCGGAAACACGTCGACCGCGACGCGGCCGTCGAGGGTACGGCCGGCCTGGCCCACCGGCGTTGTTCCGTATCGATCCAGCGACTCCAGTGCGTCGATGAGCAGACGCAGGTTCTGCAGCGTGATCACCGGGCCGAGGACCCATTCCTCGCCGGCCAGCCGGTCCCGAATGGGGATGCGTTTTGCCTGACACGCCGCCGCGACCGTAGCGGCGGCGACCCCCGCATAGCCGGATCGCACGGCCTGGGCAAGTTGAATGCGCTGGCGGATCGAGAGTCGGGCAAAGACCGGCGCGCTCTCTTTCAGGCGTGCGATGGCCTGGTCCATGCCGGCCTGTCCAGTTCGCCGAGACCCGGAAGTGACCGTGGAGGACATCATGGCCGAGTCTACCCGCGGGGTTGATGCGGCCGCCCGGCGAGGACGGTCTTGCCGCTGGCGGGGGCGCCGCTGATAATCACCAGGGCGGGTGTGATGCATATCAGTGTGCTGGGGACCGACAACGACGGCGGCACACCGGCCGGGGGCCCGGCGCCCGGCATGGCGGGCGTGCTGCTGGCCGCGGGTGCCTCGCGTCGCTACGGCCGCCCCAAACTCCTCGAGCCGTGGCGCGGTGAGCCGATCGTCCGGTGGGCCGCCAGGTCGTTGCTCGGCGGTGGCCTCGATCCGGTGGTGGTCGTGGTCCCGCCCGGTCGCTCAATTCGCGACGCGCTGCGCGATTGCGCTGTGACGTTCGTCGAAAATGCCGACGAGCACCTTGGCCTGGGCCATTCGATCGCGTGCGGGGTGTCGGCACTCCCCCCGGGCGTCGCCGCCGCCTTGATCAGCGTCGCCGATCAACCGCTGGTCGACGCGCAAGTCGTGCGCCGGCTTTGGGCGGCCTTTAGGCCCGGCGGCATCGTTGTGGCGCGTTTTGGCGAGCACCTGGGGAATCCGCGGCTCTTTGATCGAAAATTTTTCCCGGCACTGGCCGCCTTGACCGGTGAGGTGGGTGGGCAGGCCGTTGCCGCGCACCATCCTGATGCCCTTATCGAAGTCCCGCTATCGCCGGCCATCGGTCGGGACATCGATCGGCCGGAAGACCTGGCCGAGCTTAGCGAAACGTGAGCAGCAGTCGCTGCGCGCTGATCGTGATGGCCCAGAGGAGGGAACCGAGCAGTATCGCGTCGAGGCGCCAGCCGTACAGACTGCCGGCCGCCGCGATGTTGTTCAACAGAGACTGCATGGTGCTCATCTAATGGTCCTTGTTTGCTGGACTCAGCATTGCACTGGTCGCTGAGTGCAGCCCGCCACCATCCTTAAGGGAGGCTGAGAAAGGTGCCGAGCGGAATCTCAGCCAGAGCGGCGCGTCCCGAGGACGCGCCGGCCATTGCCAGGATCTGCAACGAGGGCATCGAAGATCGACTGGCGACCTTCGAGACCGAGCCCAGGACGGCGGACGCCGTCCTCCAGGTGCTGGCGGACTCGCCGAGCTTGCCGGCCGTGGTGGTCGAGCGGGCAGGACGCATCCTCGGATTCGCGTGGACCTCCCCGTATCGACCCCGTGGGGCGTACGCGGGGGTTGCGGAGTTTTCCGTTTACGTCGAGCGCGGTGCTCGCCGGACGGGTATCGGACGGGTGGCGCTGGGTGAACTGATCATCGAGGCCGAGCGAAGGGGGCTCTGGAAACTTGTATCCCGAATTTTTGAGGACAACATCGCGAGCCGCCGGCTCTGCCTCGCCCTGGGCTTCCGGGAGGTCGGGGTCTACCGACGGCACGGTAAGTTGGACGGCCGTTGGATGGACTGCGTCATCGTCGAGCGACTCCTGGGAGAGGCCGCCGCCGCACCTCAGCCAGTCGACTGAATCTCGCCGGTCCCTTCGTGGGCCGTCGCGGCGTTGAGCTGGAGAAAGCGCGCCACGAGGTCGGGGTCCCACTGCGTGCCTGCGCCGTCGCGCAGGGTACGGATGGCTACCTCCCTCGGTAGCCGCCGTCGGTAGGGCCGATCGCTGTTCAGGGCCGTAAAGGCGTCGGCGATCGCAATGATGCGCGCGAAGAGCGGGATCCGATCGCCCTTGAGCCCGTCGGGGTAGCCCCGGCCATCCGCCCACTCGTGATGATGACGGATCGCCGGCAGGAGCCGGTCGGCGCGAGGCAGCGCCTGCAGCAACTGCTCGCCAACGATTGGATGTTGCCTGACCTGGTCGAATTCCGTGGCGCTCAAGCGATCGGTTTTCGAGAAAATGGCGACCGGTACCCCCACCGTGCCGACATCGTGCAGGAGCGCCGCCTTGTAGAGCAGCGTCAGGTCATCGTCGGGTAGCCCGATCCCCGCACCCAACTCCATGGCCCAGTGCGCCACTCGTTCCGACATGCCGGCGCGAGTCGGGTCTCGTTCATCGACGACTCGGGCCAGCGAGACGATCACCCCTTCCAACTCGTGCAGCCGGCTGTTCAACGCGCCGATCAGCAAGTGGGCTTTGACAAGCGCGAGAACCATGGCCCGCCCGATCGGCTTGACGGCATGGTCATCGGCACCGGCGCTGATGGCACGTTGCCGTTGCATCTCGTCGGCCTCATCGGCCAGGATGACGACCGGGATATCCATGGTCGCCGGTGCCGCCTTGATCGCCCGGCACACCTCGAGTCCGTCCATGTCCGGAAGCGTCGCGTCACAGAGGACAAGGTCGCACCGATGCGCGGACAGCTGCCGCAGTGCCGAGGCACCGTCCTGCGCCGTGACGACATGGTGGCCGGCCGCGGACAGGTCCGAGGTCAGCGCGCCCGTCGTCGCGTCATCGCCAACCACCAGGAGGGTGGCCACGCTGTCCGGTCTGCGCGCGCGCCGCTCGATCACCGCCGGCTGCGCTTGATGAGCTGAGGCAGCTTGCTGAAGTCGCGCTCGGCCGCCATCCGCATGAATGCGAACGCCAGGTCCACCCGGCCGCGCTCGCGCAACACGTCCGCATACATGGCGCAAACCTCGGCCAGCTTACCCGCCGCCTGGCGTGCAACCAGCGTCGTCAGAGCCTGCTTGAACTTCCGATCGGCGTGCGTTGGGCGACCGAGCTGCTCGAGGGCCGCGCCCTCCAGGGCAGCCGCGTAGGCCTGATGCAGGTGGTCGCCGGAACGATCTGCCGCCTGTTGGCTTTCCTTAGCGAGTATCGCTGCCCGACGCGCATCTCCATCCTCGAGCATGTAGCTGGCGAGTGCACCGCCTGCGATGCCTATTTCGAGGTCATCGCCCAGGGCACGTGCGCGTGTCAGACAGTCCTCTTGAAGCCGGCGGGCCTCGTCTTGCCGTCCGGCTGCATGGTGCACATCACCCAGGTTGTTGAGGACGCGATTGGCGACACGCTCGTGGCGAAGGCGGCCATGTAGGTCCAGCGCCCGATTACAGTGCTCGATCGCGCGGTCCAGGTCGCCAATGACGCGTGCGGAGACCCCGAGATTCATGTGCGCATTCGCGATCCGAACCACGCTCTCGGCGTCGGTCGCGGCGCGCAGCGCTTCCTCGAAGTAGGCATCGGCCTTCGGCAACTGGCCCAGGGCGTAACATCCGCGGCCGACGTTCGTCAGCACTCGGGCGCGCAATGCCGGATCCCCGTGTCGAGCCACCTCGAGCCACCGCAGGCTCCTGAGGTTGGCTTCCATGGCCGCGTTGAACTGCTCCTGCTCATGTAGCACGGTGCCGATCTCGGCGTAAATCGCCGCGTTGAGCTCCGGATCGTCCAGAGGCGCCGCGGCGGCAGCCGTCTGGTGGGCGACGAGGGCCTCGGCCAGATGACCAAGTGCGTCAAGGGCGGTGCCCCTGATGCGGTGGAAGTCGGCACGTTCGTTGGCAGTCGCCGGCAGAGACAGGCCTTCCTCGACAAGGGAAAGAGCGCGCGCCGCTTCCTTTGCTTTGACGGCCAGCTCGGCGCTCTTTCGAAGATACGTGACTTCATGTGGCGACTTCTCACCGGTGAAGTGACTGAGGGGCAGACCGAGCCGTTCAGCCATCACCCGGAGCTTGACGAGGGAAGGGTTCGCTCGATTACGTTCGACCTGGCTAATGAAACCCTTTGTCGCGAGCCCTTTGGCCAGCTCTTCCTGCGTCAAGCCCCTGGACAACCGTGCCTCCCGAAGT
>DATCOB010000083.1:0-13791 GCA_036564925.1 Candidatus Dormiibacterota bacterium
GTCTTCCGCAGTGATGAAGCCGAAGCCGCGATCGGCATTCAGGTTCTTGATGGTTCCAGACATTGTGGTCACTCCTTTCCCGAACGTATTGCCTCGCGTTGTCGAGGCCTGTTCGAGCGGGCCCACGGCGAGCGCATCCGCAATGGATGCCCTGTGAGTATACCCGAAGGCTCAAAACGTCAAACATGGGCTGTCCGGCGTTCGCTGCGGGCGATTCCACGGTGGCTCGAGCTCAGGGCTTGGCCGCTAACGCGCTCGCAGCCCGATTCGGGCGATCTCTTCCCACAGGTGGAGGGCGGCCTTGCGGCCGAGGTAAAAGCTGTCGAGGTCGAGGCGCTCGTTGGGCGCATGGGCGAAGCAGTCGGGAAGCACGAACCCCACCAGCAAGCACGGAGTCTCAAGCAGGCGAGCCATCACCTCGACCGCGCCGATCGATCCGCCGGAGCGAATCATCGCCGGCTCAGTGCCGTAGACGCGCTGCAGGGCACGCCTCGCGGCCCGGATGAGTGGGTGCCCGATGGGCGTGATCCATGGCATGTACGACATCATGTGGGTGAGCGTTACCCGAACGCTCGGCGGCCGCACTGCCATCACGTAGTCATGGATGGCGCGGGCCACCTCACCCGGATCCTGGTCCGGGACGAGCCGGCAGCTGACCTTCGCCGTCGCGCAGGCAGGGATGATGGTCTTGATGCCGGGACCCTGATAACCGCCCCAGATGCCATTGACATCGAGAGTCGGCCGAGCCCAGTTGCGTTCAACCGGGCTGAAGGCGGCCTCACCATGCAGCGCCGTCAAGCCGTAGGTCTTCTTCACCTCCGCCTCGTCGAACGGCACTCGCTGGAACTGCCGCCGCTCCTCTTCGCTGAGCGGTCGTACGCCGTCGTAGAAGCCGGGCACCAGGACGTGACTTGACGCGTCCTTCAATCGCAGCAGGATCTCGGCCAGCGCCTGCGCCGGGTTTGGAGCGATGCCGCCCATGAGCCCCGAGTGCATGTCGGTATCAGCTGCGTCCACCCGGAGCTCGAAATAGACGACGCCGCGTAGGCCATAAGTGATTGCCGGCAGACCCTTCGCGGCCATGGCCGTGTCGCTCACGACGCAGTAATCGGCCTTGAGCCGCTCCCGGTTTGCCACGACGAAGGCCTCGAAGTGGGGGCTGCCGATCTCCTCCTCGCCCTCTGCGATCACCTTCAGGTTGACCGGCAGCTCACCGGTGGTGCTCAGCCAGGCGTGGATCGCCTGCCAGTGGATCGCGATCTGACCCTTGTCATCCGATGACCCCCGGCCGAAGAGCAGGCCATCCTGCTGACGGGGTTCGAAGGGCGGCGATTCCCAGAGATCGAGCGGATCGACGGGCTGGACGTCATAGTGTCCATACAGAAGCACGGTCGGCTTCCCGGGCAGCTTGAGCCAGTCGGCGTAAACGACTGGATGGCCTTCGGTCTCGATGACCTCGGCGTTCTCTAATCCAACCTTCTGGTACTGCTCGACCAGGTGCGCGGCCGCCCGGCGCACATCGTCGGCGCGCTCGGGCTGGCTGGAGATGCTGGGGATGCGCAAGAAGGCGTCGAGCTCCTTCAGCCCCTGCTCCCGCGTCTGCTCGAGAAACTGCTCCGGGTTCGGCATTGGCCTTATCTAAGCAGAAGGACGACGCCGCAGGCCCAGGTTGGGTTAGTAGATGAAGCCCAGGAGGTCGAGGCCGGCGGTGGATTTGATCGTGCGATAGTCCACCACGCCCCAGCGGCCGTAGTTCATCTCGGAGACGGTGAAGGAGCCGTCGGGATTGACCGACTCGACGTAGGCCACGTGCCCAACGGGCGACGACCAACTGATCCCACCAACCATGATGGCGCCGACCTGTGGCACCTGGCCCTCCGCGAACCCGAACTGCTGGGCGTTGAACCACCACTGCCAGGCATCCCCGCTCCACGGGACGAAGCGCTTGTGGGCGACCCACCACGTGCAGTACCCGTAGGGGAACTTGCCACCCGATCCCGAAACCGCGGCGCTGCTGTACGACGGGGGGGAGGCAGGGGCGGAGTAGGTCACGCTGAAGGTGGTCACCGGCCTGCCGAACCGGTTCCAGGTCACGCTCTTGATGGTGTGCTTGCCGCCGCCCGGCGAGTCGAGCGGCGGCCCGACCCCGTCCGGCAGCATCAGAAATGTCCCGGGCTTCAGCGCGCCGGGGTCTCGGAGCAGGTTGAAGTCGATGATGTCCTGGACATTGACGTGGTACTGGATCGCCAGGGCGCTGAGTTGGGTATCCGCCTTGGCTTTGACCAAAATGCCATTGACGGGCGGGATGATGATCCGATGGCCCTGGGTGACGCCGGTCACGTCAAGGATGTTGTTCGCCCAGCGGAGGGTGTCGACCGTCAGACCGAACCGGCCGGCCACGTTCTCCACCGTGTCGCCCGGCTTCATCGTGTAATAGACGACATCGCGCCGCGTTGGCGCGTCGGTCGTCGAGGCGCTGACCTTCATGATGAAACCGCCCTGCGTCAGGACCACGTCGTCGATGTGGGTAGCTTTGATCGCCGTGATCGATGGGCTCGGATTCGCCCCGTACACCGCGTCGGTGTGGAGACGATCGAACGCCGTCAATATGGGAATCAGCGCCGCCGCCAGGAGCACGAGCGTATGCGTTAAAAACCGGCTCTGTGCCAGAGCACTTCCCCCTTGATGGCCCGAGTTGGTTTTTCGGCATGGTAGCACAGGACCGGCCACCACTTCACCTCTGCGCAGGGCCGCCAAATGTGAATCCGCGCAACGCAGTGACAAAATCGGCCCGATAGGGCAGAATTGAGCCCTCAGGGGCGGCCGGGAAGGCAAGCCGGGTTTTGAATTCGATTCGAGCAGGAAGGGCTCGACCCTGTAGGATTTCCCGCAGAAGAAGGGCGCATCGGATCGGGGCGGTTCGTCAGGCCGTAAACACTTAGGAAGGGCTGTAAAGATTCGACTTGTTGTGACGCCGACGGCGTTGGGGCGCCGGAGAGTAGTAATCGCCGTGCTGGCGCTGACCAGTGCGGCGGGCCTTTTGCTGCTGCCGGCCGGCGCGCTGGCCGATACCGCGCCGTCGCCGTCTGCCTCACCGGCTCCGTCGCCGTCGACCTTAGCGGCGCCGTCGCCAACCATCGGCGCCTTGCCGACCGGGACGGCGGGGAGTCCCGCCGCCGTTTCCCCGACCGCGGTGCCCGCCCTGACGCCTTCGCCGACCGCCAGGAGCCAGGCACTCCAGAACAAGCAGGCGCAGGGCCAGCTGATTGGCGACCTGACGGCATCCGAGGCCCATGCGCTGATGCTGGAGAAGTCCCTTAATCAGTCCCAGGTGGGCCTGATGGGCCTTGGCCAGCAGATCCTCGACAGCGAGCGCGCGGTGTCTGCGCTCGACGCGCGGATCGCGGAGATCGTCCGGCAGCACGAGGCGACGAGCAACCGCTTGCAGTCCGATCGTCGCGAGCTGGCAACGGTCGTGCGAAAGCTTTACAAGCATCAGAACAACTTCTTTGTCAGCATCCTTCGGGCGGGTGGCTTCGGGGGCTTCCTCGAGTCGGTCGGCTACAGCGATGTGGTTGTCGACCGTGAGCGCGGCCTGGTGCAGGCGGTGCAGGCGGATGACGTCGCCCTGGCGCACGCCCAGGCGACCATGCTACGCAGCCGATCGAAAAAGAACGAGGTCCTGGCTAATCTCCAGCTTGCCCGGGCCACGCTGGCCCAGGAGATCCAGGGTGAACTCGCGCTCCAGGTGCAGCTCCAGGCCACCATCGACCAGGCGCTCGGTGCGCTCGATGCCATGCAGACGGATACCCCGGATGCGGCGGCGCAGCGGGCCAAGCTCGTTCGCATGAAGACGGATGTCGTGCTCCTCCAGATCGAGCAAGCGGTCTGGGCCCAGGAGAACTTCCAGCGGACCAGCCATCTCATCGCTGAGGACCCCGTGCTCAACGCGACCGGCAAGTTGCTGACGCCCATTCCGCACGCGACCATCACGCAGGGATTCGGCCCGACGCCGTACGCCTTCGAGGCGGCCTATGCGGGCTTCCCGCACTTCCATACGGGCGTCGATCTCGCTGTGCCGCTTGGCACCCCCGTTTTCGCCGCCGCGGATGGGGTGGTGGTCATGGCCCGGAGCATGACGGACGCCGGCGGCAACCTCGTTGGCTACGGCAACTACGTGATCCTCCAGCACGACACGGGGCTCAAGACCCTCTACGGGCACATGATGCTGATCGGGGTCAAGGAAGGCGACCTGGTCAAGCGGGGGCAGTTGATCGGCCTGGTCGGGTCCACCGGAAACTCGACCGGTCCGCACACGCACTTCGAGGTCCGGATCGACAACAGCCCGGTGGACCCGATGCAGATGCTCCCAACGCCGGACCCGGCGCCGGCGGCCAGCGCCGCGCCGGCAGCCGCCAGCTAGATCGAGCCGGGCTCCGCGGCATCGCGATGCCGCCGGCCGAGCCGCGCTTTCCCGCGAATCAGTACGTGGGCGGGGATTTGCTCGGCTTCGCACCGGCGCCGGCTGCCGCCGCCAGATCGGGGGTCGCCGCGAACCACTTCCCGAAGAGGCCCTGCCCATTGGCGTCGCCGGCATTCCCGTCCTTTGAGTAGGTGTAGAGCGGATGGCCGTTGTAGGTGACCTGGTCGCCGTTGGCCCCGTGCATGACGCCGAGCGTGCCGGGTAGGGTGGGATCGCTGGTCGGGCTGCCCGATGCTGAGGTCAGGGGCGGCCAGACGCCGGCGCAGCCGCCCGTGCACGCGACCGTGGTGGCGGTATCGGGCGTGAAGTAATAAAGGGTGAGCCCTTTCGTCGACTTCAGCACCGTTTCCGTCTTGTCGCCGACCTTGATGGAGGCCGTGTGGATCAGTGCCGTACTGGCCGGCGATGCTGTGCTCTGGGCTGTGCCCCCACTCGGGCTGGTGGTGCCCCCGCAGGCAGTCAGGGCCAAGGCGAGGCCGATCGTCGACGCGGTTGCGATCACGATGCGGGTGGATGCCATGCCGGTGTACCCCCTTTACCGAAGTTTTCCTGATAGCAGATACCGGCACCCGTTACTCCGATAACGGCCTTGCGTCCGCCGGGCTGGCGGTGTACCATCACTCGCACATGAGCCGGAGTACTCGCGTGCGCTCGACCTACGCCTATCTCGGGCCGGATCGGATCCGGCTCGGGACGAGCTAGCGCCGCTCCTCCCGCCGCCGCCCGATACCGGCCTCCTCTTGTTCCCTGGAATCAGGCGCACCCAGGAGGTAACCATCGATGGCGGTACGAGGAATTCGCGGAGCGACGACGACGGAGCAGGACACGGCCGAGGCGATCGTTGAGGCGACAGGCGAACTGCTCACCCTGATCGCGGAGGACAACCGGATCGAGGCCAGCGATATCGCGGCCGTCTGGCTCACCACGACCGCCGACCTTACCGCCGAGTTTCCGGCGGTGGCGGCCCGCCGGATGGGCTGGGCGGAGGTCCCGCTGCTCTGCGCGCACGAGATGGCGGTGCCGCCCTCGAACGACCGCAGCATCCCCCGCTGCATCCGCGTGCTGCTGCTGCTCAACACCGACCGGCCGGCGGCCGAGATGCGGTTCGTGTACCTCCGTGGCGCGCGCAACCTGAGGAAGGCAGGGTGATCATCGTGATGCGGCACGACGCGACGCCGTCGCAGGTCGCCAACCTGGTCGCCCGGGTCCAGTCCCATGGCTTTCGCGCTCACCTCAGCGGCGGGGACGAGCGCACCGTCATCGGGGTCATCGGCATTGATCCCTTCTCCATGCGTGACGTCGTCGCGGACGCGCCCGGCGTGCTCGAGGTTGTTCGCATCACGAAACCCTTCAAGCTGTCCAACCGCGAGTTCCGGGCCGGCGACACCCACGTCCGCGTCGGCGATCACGACGTCGGCGGGGGACAGGTCTGGGTTGTCGCCGGCCCGTGCTCGGTCGATAGCGAAGCCGTCTTTCTCGAAACGGCGCGGCAGGTCAAGGCGGCTGGTGCCCACGCCCTGCGCGGCGGTGTCTTCAAGCCACGCACCTCCCCCTACAGTTTCCAGGGTCTTCGCGCTGATGGCGTCGCCATTCTCAAGCAGGCGCGGGTCGAGACCGGCCTGCCCCTGGTCTGCGAGGTGATGGCCCTCGCCGACATCGAGGCACTGGACGGGGTCGCGGACGTCCTACAGATCGGTGCACGGAACATGCAGAACTTCGCGCTGCTCTCGGAAGTCGGCCACCTCCGTACCCCGGTCCTCCTGAAGCGCGGCATGTCGGCGACCATCGAGGAATGGCTGCTCTCGGCTGAATACATCCTCTCGCAGGGCAACTACCAGGTGATCCTGTGTGAGCGAGGCATCCGGACCTTCGAAACGTACACGCGCAACACGCTTGATCTCAACGCCATCCCGCTGATCCGGGAGTTGAGTCACCTTCCGATCATCGTCGACCCGAGCCACGGCACGGGCCGTCGCTCGTTGGTCACCCCGATGGCTCTCGCAGGGGTCGCCGCCGGGGCCCACGGCCTGCTCATCGAAGTCCATGCCCAACCCGAGATCGCACTGTCGGACGGTGCGCAGTCATTGACGCCGGATGCGTTCCGCCGCCTTGTCGCGCAGCTCGAGCCGCTGGTTGCGGCCCTCGGTCACGGGGTCTCCGTGTCGTGAAACAGATCGGCATCGTTGGACTGGGTCTCATCGGCGGCTCACTCGGACTGGCCCTGCGCGGCCTTGGCGCTCGGGTCGAGGTGACCGGCGTCGATCAGCGCGCGTCGACGGCGGACCGCGCGCGAAACAGCGGTGCGGTCGACCGGGCCGGTACCGATCTTCGCCTGCTCGCCGATTGTCAGTTGGTGGTCGTCGCCGTGCCGATTTCGGCGATCCAGCGCGTCCTTGTTGACCTGGAGCACCTGCTTCCGGCGCAGACGCTTATCACGGACGTCGCCAGCGTCAAAGAGGCCGTGCTCGAATGGGCAGGGGATCTCAAGGATCCGGCGCGCTTTCTCGGCGGCCACCCGATGACCGGCAAGGTGGAACATGGGCTCGATTCCAGCGACCCCTGGCTCTTTTCCGAGGCGGCCTGGCTCTTCACGCCGCGCGAGGGCCAGGATCTCGGCCCGTTCACGCCCTGGTTGGACCTGGTCCGGGCCATTGGGTCGCGGCCGCGGCTGATGCCGGCCGAGGTTCACGATCGCCAGGCCGCCCTGCTCAGTCACCTGGCCTTCACCGTCAGCTCGGCCTACGCGGCGACCGTGTCCGGGTCCGACACCGGAATGGCGGGTCCCGGGTTTCGTGGCATGGTCCGCCTGGCGAGCGGCGACCCCGATCTATACCGCGATATCGCCATGACCAACCGCGGCCCGCTGCTGGCCGCGATCGACAACTTCGTCATGGTCCTGTCGTCCTTTCGGCGGGGCATCGACGAAGGCGACCAGGACCAGCTTCGCGAGCTGTTCATTAGGGCCGGCCATGTCGCGGGCTGAGGTGCGAGCCGTCGAAGAGCTCCGCCCTGCGGTCCGTGTCGAGGGATCCATCCGAGTCCCCGGCGACAAATCCATCGCCCACCGCGCCCTCATCCTGGGCGCCCTTGCCGCTGGGACGAGCGTGACTCGTGGTGTGCCACTCGGCGAGGACGTCCAGGCGACGGCCACCTGCGTTGCTGCCCTCGGGGTCGACGTCGCAAGGGATGGTGACCGCGTCACGGTCCGGAGCGGGGGCATGACGTCCTGGAGAACCCCGGCTTCCGTTCTCGACTGCGCGAACTCGGGGACGACCCTGCGCCTGCTGACCGGGGCCCTCGCGGGGAGCCAGGTCGTGGCCACGCTGACCGGGGATGCCTCCTTGCGGCGCCGTCCGATGGGCCGCGTGGTCGACCCGCTCCGGGCCATGGGCGCGCAGATCGAATCTCACGACGGGCGCGCGCCGCTGACGGTCGAGGGGACGCCGCTGAACGGGCGACCACACGTCCTTGTGGTCCCCAGTGCCCAGGTCAAGAGCGCGCTCCTCCTCGCCGGCCTTCACGCGAGCGGCCCAACCAGCGTGAGCGAGCCCCTTCCCAGCCGCGACCATACGGAGCGCTTGCTGCGGGCGGCAGGTGCCCGCCTCGAATCGCGCGGTGGGGAACTGGTACTTGAGCCCAGCGACCAGCCGTTGCAGCCGCTGACGCTCGACGTCCCCGGGGACTTTTCCTCGGCGGCGTTCTTTCTCGCGGCGGCGGCGGTGCGCCCCGGGTGGTCGCTGACGGTACAGAATGTTGGATTGAACCCGACCCGGACCGCCTTCCTTAAGGTCCTTACTCGCATGGGCGCCGACGTGCGAGTGACGCGCGAGTCGAGTCCCGATTTCGAGCCACGCGGCGACGTGACCGTCGTTGGCGCCCACCTGCGCAACGTCACGATCGACCGTGCCGAGGTGGCCGGCGCCATGGACGAAATCCCGGTGCTCCTGGTCCTGGCGTCGCAGGCCGACGGCGTCTTCGATCTCGGCGGCGCGGGAGAGCTTCGCGTCAAGGAAAGCGACCGGCTGTCGGCCATGAGCGCAGGTCTGCGCGCGATGGGTGCGACAGTCGAGGAGCGGCAGGACGGTTTGCGACTGCGCGGACGCGTTTCGCTCCGAGGCGTGGAGATCGACTCCCACGGCGATCACCGCATCGCCATGGCCTTCGCTGTCGCATCGCTGGTCGCCGACGCTCCAACCCACATCGTCGGCTCCGCCTGCGTCGCGATTTCGTATCCGGGTTTCTTTGATCGCCTTGCGGAGATCGCGCATGGGTCGTGAGCGGGCATCCACCGTGCTGCTCCTCGGCGACCCGGTTGGCGGCAGCCTGTCTGCCGCGTTGCAGAACGCGGCCTTTGACGCGCTCGGCATCGCCTGCCACTACACCCTCCGGCGGGTGATGATGGACGAGCTCGTCGCCGTCGTCGAGGAGATCCGCGCCAGCCCGTCGATCCTCGGCGCGAATGTGACGATTCCGCATAAGGAGGCGGTGCTGCCGCTGCTCGACGCCCTGGATCCTGATGCCACCCGGATCGGCGCCGTCAACACGATCAGCCGGCATGGTCGGAGGCTGACCGGCGGCAACACGGATGCCGAGGGCTTTGACCGTGCCCTGGCCGGCGAGGGGATCGATCCGCGCGGGAAGTCGGTGGCGGTTCTTGGGGCTGGCGGCGCCGCCCGGGCCGTGGTGTCGGTGCTCGCGCCCCGGGTCGCCAACCTGATCGTGGTCGGCCGTACCATCGAGCGCGCCCAACGGCTCTGCGCCGACCTCGGCGTCCGACCTGGTAGCGCCGCGACCTTTGATTCGCTTGACACCGTGCTCTTAAGCGCGGAGCTGGTCGTCAACGCCACCCCTGTCGACCTCATCCCGCCCGACTCACGCCGGACGACCCGCGTCCTGGATCTCCGCTATCGGAAATCGGCGTTCGGGCTCGCCATGCTGCTCCACCAGGGCGCGGCGTCCTTTCGAATCTGGACCGGCAAGCCGCCACCGATCGATGTGATGCGCGCCTCGCTCGACCACGCCGCCCGCGAGGCCGCCCCGGCATGACGCTGCGCTTCCTCACCGCCGGCGAATCCCATGGCCAACGGCTGACCGTGATCCTCGATGGGGTGCCGGCCGGGCTCAGCCTGACGGCAGCGGACCTGGCACCCGACTTGCGACGCCGCCAGGGAGGCCACGGCCGCGGTGGCCGCATGAAGATCGAGCAGGACACCGCACGGATCGTTGCCGGCGTTCGTGGCGGCCGAACGCTTGGCTCGCCGATCACGCTGGAGATCGACAATCGCGACTGGGCTAACTGGCAACAGGTGATGCGCGTGGAGGCTGAGGGGGTCAAGCGTAAGCCGATCACGCGGGTGCGACCCGGTCACGCCGACCTCGCCGGGATGCTGAAGTATGGCGCGGACGACGCCCGCGACGTCCTCGAGCGCGCCAGCGCGCGCGAGACCGCCGCCCGGGTCGCCGCCGGCGGTGTGGCGAAGGCCCTCCTCCGACCGTTCGACATCGAGATCCGCAGTTATACCCGTGCCATCGGTTTGATCGAGGCGTCGATCCCATCACCTCTGCCGTGGGAGCGGATCGAAGCGTCGCCCGTCCGCTGTCCGGATCCGGAGGCGGGCTTGGCGATGGTGGCGGCCATCGATGCGGCGCGCGCGGCCGGTGACACGCTGGGCGGCATCTTCACCGTCATCGCGGAGGGCGTGCTGCCGGGTCTGGGCAGTTACCGCCAGTGGGACACCCGACTGGACGGGCTGCTGGGCCAGGCCATCCTGAGCATCCCCGCCTGCAAGGCGGTCGCCATCGGCGACGGGGTGGAAGCGGCCCGCCTTCCCGGCTCGCGCGTCCACGACATCCCGGTCGTTAGGAGGGGGCGAGTGCGCCATGAGACCAACCGCGCCGGCGGGATCACCGGCGGCATCACGAACGGCGAACCGATCGTCGTCCACGGGATGATGAAGCCGATCTCCACCCTGCTCAAGCCGTTGCGAACGGTGGACCTGAAGACGGGCAAGCCGGCCCGCGCGCACTACGAGCGCAGCGACATTTGCGTGGTGCCCGCCTCCGGCGTCGTTGGGGAGGCGATGGTCGCACTGGTCATCGCCTCGGCGCTGCTCGAGAAGTTCGGCGGCGACTCGATGCCGGAGGTGGCACGAAACCTGACCACCTATCGTCGAGGGCTCCGCCGGTGAACAATGTGGTGCTCATCGGTTTCATGGGATCCGGAAAATCGAGTGTCGGGCAACTCCTGGCGCAACGGCTCAAGCGCGCCTTTATCGACCTCGACGAGCGGATCGTGGCCGATGCGGGGCGACCGGTGAGCCGGATCTTTGCCGAGGAGGGTGAGGGCGCCTTCCGCGCCCGCGAGTCACGCTGCCTGCTGAGGGCCCTGACTGAGCGAGGCCGGCTGATCGCGGTCGGCGGCGGGGCGCCGCTGCCAGATCGCAACTGGGAGGCGATCCGGCAAGGCAACTGCGTGGTCGGACTGCTCGCCGATCGCGACGAACTCGTCCGGCGCCTCGAGGGCTCGACTCATCGGCCACTCCTCGAGCCGGATCTGCGAACCGCCGTCGACACCTTGCTTCCCAGCCGCACGTCGCGCTACCTGCAGGCAGACCTGCTGGTCGACACCGCCGGCCGATCGTGCGACGCGGTTGCCGCGCACATTGCCGACAGGTTGCCGTTGGAGGGTCTCGATCGAATCTCGGTCGAGATCCCCGGCTCGGAGCATGAGGTCATCCTTGGCAGCCGGCTGGCCCCGCTGCTCGGCCCGATGCTTCGCCGGGCGGGATCGGCGGGCGGCGTGGTCGTCGTCACGGACGAGGTGGTAGGCGCCGCGCACGGTGATGCCGTCAGCGCGGCCCTGGACGAGTCGGGGCTCAGCCCCCACATCCATTTCCTGCCGCGTGGGGAGGAGGCCAAGCAGCTGCCGGTCCTGACGAAACTCTACGCGGAGCTCTCCGCGCGCGGCATCGATCGTGCGGGCGCGCTGGTCGCGCTCGGCGGGGGAACGGTCGGGGACGTGACCGGGTTCGCCGCCGCGACGTGGCTCCGCGGCATCCCCTATGTGCAGATGCCGACCACGCTGCTCGCCATGGTGGACAGCAGCATCGGGGGGAAGACGGGCATCAATCTTCCGACCGGCAAGAACCTGGTGGGGGCCGTCTACCAACCCGCCGCGGTCCTCTGCGACCTCGATCATCTTCGGACCCTGTCCGAGGCGGACTACCGCTCCGCCCTGGCCGAGGTCATCAAAGCGGCCATCGTTGCGGACCCGCCGCTGTTCCAGTGGCTGGCCGAGATGCGCAACGGGATCCTTAACCGAGAGCCGGCTCTCGTCGGCGAGGTCGTGCGTCGATCGGTCGCCATCAAGGCGCGCATCGTCGCGGCCGATCCGGGCGATCGCGGCTCCCGGGCCATCCTCAACTATGGTCATACCGTGGGTCACGCGCTCGAACGCACGATGGGCTATGGGACGCTCCGGCATGGCGAGGCGGTCGCCTGGGGCATGCAGGTCGCCGGTCGCCTGAGCCTGTTATCGGGCCTCTGCTCGCCCGACACGGTGCAGGCCCAGGCGAGCCTCCTCGCCGCCTATGGATTGCTGGATCGCAAGCCACGCGTGTCCGGGACGGATCTGCTGGCGGCAATGCGACACGACAAGAAATCGCGCCAAGGCGAGCCGCGCTGGGTGCTGCTTCGAGACCTGGGCAAGCCCGAGTTCGGCGTTCCCGTCCAGCGTGATCACGTCGAGTCGGCGATCGACGGGGTGCTGGCGTGAGGGTCCTTGTCCTTAACGGACCGAACCTGGCCCGGCTCGGCCAGCGGGAGCCCGAAATCTACGGCACGGACACGCTGGCCGACGTCGAGCGGATGGTCAGGCAACGGGCCGACGCCCTCGGCTGGCAGATCGAGTTCCGCCAATCCAACCACGAGGGTCAGCTCATCGACTGGATAGAAAAAGAGGGAATCGAAAGCGACGCCATCATCATCAACCCCGGAGCGCTGGCCCACACCAGTTACGCGCTCGCGGATGCCCTGCGCGGCTGTGGCAAGCCGGTGGTCGAGGTGCACATCTCGAACGTCTACCGAAGGGAGCCCTTCCGCCATCGCGCGGTGACGGCCGCCGGGGCGACCGGGGTCATCGTCGGCCTGGGCACGCAGGGATACGTGCTGGCGCTGGAGTACCTCGGCCGCCGGTAACGGATAAGGCTCGCCCGATTCATCCAAGCGCGCCGATCCCTCGTACGAGTAATAAAGAAAAGAACAAAAGACACGACCGGTCAGCTCGGCCGGTCATTTCCGTCCTGGTTGGGAGGCTCCCTTGGATAACCCCTTTGTCGCCATGCGTCGAAACCTGGGCATTCCCCAGGCAGAATTCGCACGAACGCTGGGCGTGAGTCTGCCCACCCTGTGGGCGGCCGAGAAGGGCAGTACCGCCAGGCCGATGGCGGTCCTCCGCGCGTTGCGGTCGATGGGCTATGACGCGCAGCGTCTGGGAGAGGAATACGTCCGCTGGCGGACCGACCAGCGGGATGCCCAGCGCCGGCTTTTACGGCAGGCGACTGCCGATCGGAGTGCCGACACGAGTTTCCGCCGCCTGGAGTCGTTCTCGGATGGCGATCGGGGAGTAGGGTGAAAGGCTCGGCGCGGAACCTGATGATCGTGGGTGCGGCCTCCGCGCTGTTGAGCGCATGTGGGGCCCCCCCTCCGAACACGGCGATGACGGTCGATGGGTATCGGGTCCCCACGCATCTCTACGATGTGCTTGTCCGGTCGAGTGAGCGACGCCTTCAACGACAGGGTGTGGCGGTGAGCCCGAGCAGCTCGGCGGGCGCCGCCCACATCAAGGCGATCGAGGTGGCCGCGATCAGGAAGTTGGTTCGGGATGCTGCCCTCGAGGAACTCGCGAAAGGTCGCCATATCGCGATCACGAATGGCGAACTCGATACGGCCGTGGGGCGAATCGAGAAAGGCGTCGGCGGCGCGGCCGTCGTGAATCGACAGCTCGCGCTCGATCAGCTGAGCCGCCAGGATTTCAGAGACCTCCTTCGATTCACGCTCCTGGAGCAAAAGCTCAGCCGTGCGGATCCCAAAGGCTTTCCAGCCGCGCTCGCCACCGCCCTGAAGGATGCGAAGGTGACGGCCTACGTCGCTCCCTGCGACAGCAACCACGACTATCCCCAATGCGTCAGCGGTAGCTGAAGATTAAAAAGACCGCCCGGGCTTTCGCCCGAGCGGTCTGGGGAGAGGGGTGCGTTAGACGCGAACGATCGACGGCTGCCGGCGCCGAAGGCCGAGGACCGCCGCGGCCC
>DATCOB010000084.1:0-2417 GCA_036564925.1 Candidatus Dormiibacterota bacterium
TCCTTGCTGATGCCGTTCTCGGCGGCGTAGTCGCTGCCCTTCAGCTCCGCGCCCTCGAAGGCCTGGGTGATGGCGGGGGCGAGGCGCAGGTTGAGGCCGCGACGTGAGATGAAGCTTTCCATGACGGCGAGGATGCGGCGCGATGCACCAGCGGGTCGGTTGTCACCTTCCGCCGCGCGAACCGTCGGCAGCATGCCGACGTACCCGCTGTTGGCGGCCGCCAGGTTGCCGAGCGCGGTGGTGGCGCGGGCCATCGCGGTGGCAGCTTCCAGAGCCTGGTTGTTGGCGACGCCCGACTCCTCGAGAGGCATCGCGTCGATCTGCTCCGTCGCCGGCATCTGGGTTGGTGAGTGGGCGGGGAGTTGGGCGGCTCCGCCTCGAGGTTGCGCAGCCGGCTCGCCCGGCTGGCCGGCGGCAGCGGGGGCCGGGGCTCCGGTGGGCTCGCGCGGAGCACCCGGCGCAACAGCCTGCAGGTCGGCCACTGCCGACTTAGCGGCGTCGATGAGCTTGCGCATCTCCTCCTGCATCTCGGGCGTCGAAGCCATCTGGGTGGCGGGAGCTGATGGCGTGGCCTGCGTCATCGCGGGGCGGTCGCCAGGCCGATCGGAGCTGAAGGGCACGACGACCACCTGGCGGACCACGTTCTCGGTGCGGCCCTGTTGGCTGATCAGGAGCGGATCCTTGGTCACCGGCATCATGCTGTCGGACCCGGCGGGGACGAATCGCGACTTGACCGGATCGAACAGGTCCTGGTTCACCTGGACCCCGTAGAACGCGGCTTTGTCCAGCGAGGTGGGCACGTAACCCGTGGCGTTGTACTCCAGCCGCAGGTCGGTGCCCATGCCGAGCAGGAAGATGTCGCGCAGGATGGCGCCGTTGGAGTCATAGCCCACCACCTCGGCGATCTGGGCGATCTTGCGGCGCCCGTCCGGCATTCGAGCCTGGTGGACGATGAGGTTCACCGCGGAGGCGATCTGCGCGCGGACTGCCTCGAAGGGGATGTCGATCGAGGCCATCATCACCATGGTCTCGAGGCGTGAGAGCGCGTCGCGGGCGGAGTTGGAGTGGATGGTCGACATGCTCCCGTCGTGGCCCGTGTTCATCGCCTGCAGCATGTCCAGCGCTTCGGAACCGCGAACCTCACCGACGAGGATGCGGTCCGGGCGCATTCGAAGGCTGTTGCGCAGCAGCTGGCGGATGGTCAGCTCACCCTTGCCTTCGACGTTGGCCGGCCGGTGCTCGAGGGAGATGACGTGCGGGTGGTCGATCTGCAGCTCGGCCGCGTCTTCGATCGTGATCACGCGCTGGTTGTGCGGGATGAAGCGGGCGATGACGTTCAGGGTCGTCGTCTTGCCTGAACCGGTGCCACCCGAAACCAGGATGTTCATGCGGCCGAGCACAGCGGCCTGCAGGAACTCGGCCATGGAGGGGCTGAGGCTGCCCTCGCGGGTCAGGTCCTCCATGCCGAGGACCGCGTCCTTGAACTTTCGGATGGTCAGCGCGGCGCCGTGGATCGCGGCGGGCCGGATGATGGCGTTGACACGACTCCCATCCGGCAGGCGCGCGTCGACCATCGGGTTCAGTCCATCGATGTGACGGCCGGTCGTCGCCACCATGCGCCGGATCGTCTCGAGGAGCTGGTTTTCGTCCTCGAACCGGACGTCCGCCTTGAACAGCACGCCACGCCGCTCGATGAAGACCGCGTCTGGTCCGTTGACCATGATCTCGCTCACCGACCGGTCGTGAAGAAGGGCGTCGAGCGGTCCGTATCCGACCGCGGCGCGCAAGATGATGTCCGCGAGGGCGGACTTTTCCTGGGAAGTGAGGATGATCCCGTCCTCGGAGAGGAAGCGATCGAGGTGGGAGCGCACGGCACGTGAGAAGGCGAGCGTGTCGCCGGTCGTGAGGCCGACGTCGCGGATCAGCGCCAGCCGATCGCGAAAGTCGTTGGCGAGCTTGCTCAGGTCGCGTCCCTGTCGCGCCGCAGCCTCAAGGACGTCGGAGCGGCGCCGCTGCGGCGCCAGTTCCGTTGCGACCGGGGCCCACATGTCCACGAACTGCAGTTCGAGCAGGGCGGGCGAGGCCGCGACGGCCGGGATCACGCGCTGGCGTTCGGTGAGGCGGATCTTGATCGCCACGCCTTCACCGTCAGGCTGCTGGCCAGGGTCGATGTAGGCGGCGATCCATTCCCCGTCGCGGAAGCGAAGGATCGCTTTTCTTGCAGCGCTCCTGTCGCCGGGGTCCGGGTCCAGGTTCGGATCGTCGACCGAGCCGAAGACCACGTACTTGATGTCGCGAGCGGGGATCCAGCGCGGGCGGTCGGCGTCCGGCGGGTTGAAGATCGGAAAACCGTCCGAGCTGAGTCTCTGGGCGTCCGAGTCGCCTTCCTCGAGACCACCGTCGAGTCGGTGCACGGC
>DATCOB010000085.1:0-32571 GCA_036564925.1 Candidatus Dormiibacterota bacterium
TCGTGTAGGTACCCGCGTTGACGCTGAAACTGAAGTTGCCGTTGACATCGGTGAGCGTGCTCGAGCCGCCGCTGATGGCCACGGTGGCGGCCGCGATCCCCAGGTGCGTCACCTCATCCAGCACCTGCCCCGTGATCGCCGATCTCACGGCCGTCGGCGTCGGGCTCGGCAGGATGGTCGGAAGGGGGGTCGGAAGAATGCTCACGATGGGCGCCGGGGTGGCGGAGGGAGTTGGGGTCGGTGACGGCGCTGACCCGCCCGTTGTCACCGGGCTCGACGTCCCGGCGGGGGACGCGCCCGGGTGGGTGCTCGAGGGCGGGGGGCCCCCGGATGGTTCGGCGGAGGGGTTGGCGGAGGGGTTGGCGGACGGGGGGGCTCCGTTCGCCAGGCGGCGGTCCTGCCTGGCTTCCTCGATGATCTTCTGCGACAGCGGCGCCAGGGCAACCGACGGACCGCCGGCGTAACTGGTCGGCGGGAGCCCATGGACGTTGACGCCCAGCACCAGCAGCCCGGGGACGCTCGAGGCCATTAACGCCGTCAGCCAGAAGATCAGGCCGAACAGGGGGATCAGGGCCACACGGCGGGCGCGACGCCCGGCGGGTTCGCCCATCAGGCCGCCTCAGCGGCCTGGGCCGCCGCGGGGGTGGTCTTCCCCATCTTCCCGAGCATGGCCACGATCGCGTCCCGCCGCTTCAGGAAGGCGGCGACGACATCGGGATCGAACCGGACCGCCGAGTCCTGGCGGATGGCCTCGGTGGCCGCCTCGACGGCCAGGCCCTTCCGGTACGGCCGGTCGGACGTCATGGCATCGAAGACGTCGGCAACGGTCAGGATCCGGACGGCCAGCGGGATCTGGGACCCGGCCAGTCCGTGGGGGTACCCGGCGCCGTCCCAGCGCTCGTGGTGGTGGAGCACGCCAGGCAAGCTCGGCTCCAGGAAGCGGAGGCCCTTCAGCATGTCGTGGCCGATCCGCGGATGCTCCTGCATGTCGCCCGCTTCCTCGGCGCTGAGTGGGCCCGGCTTGCGCAGCACGCGGTCCTCCACGCCGATCTTGCCGATGTCATGCAGGAGAGCGCCGCGGCGGAGCGCTTCGCGGTCCCCCGGCGACAGGTGCATCTCGTCGGCGATCTGGACGCTGATGGCCGAGACGCGCTCCGAGTGGCCGAACGTCGAGGGGTCCCGCGCGTCGATCGCGCGGGCCAGGGCTTCCATGCTGGCAAAGTACGTTTCCTCCAACGCGGCCGTCTTCTCTTCGAGGCTGCTGGCCATTTCGTTGAAGGTCTGCGCCAGGTACCCGATCTCATCCCTGGACTTGACCGGCGCCCGGTGATGGAGGTCGCCGGCCGAGATCATCCGCATCGACCGCACCAGCAGGTCGACCGGGCGGGTCAGCAGCGAGGCCGTCACGCCCCCGACGAGGAGCGTCAGGAGGGCGGCGGCGGTGAAGACCAGCGTCAGGATGAGCCGCACCTGGGCAACCGAGCCTTCCAGCTCGTCGGCGCTCGCCTGCACGGCGAGGTATCCAAGTAGGCTCCCGCGCATCGTCCATTGGCTGAAGAGCGCGCCGTAGGCATGCCCGGCCTGGTTGGAATTGAGCCGGAGCGTGTTCTGGGCGCTGATCTGGCGGAGCGCCACGCCGTCCAGGAGGGTGGGGCTCGGCAGACTCGTTGCGAGCAGCTGGCCAGAGACGTCATAGAACGCGGAGCTCTGGATGCTCTGCGCCACGTCCGACAGCGGCTGGCCGATGACGATGGCGCCCACCACGTGGCCCGCGTCGTCACGTACCGGTCCGACCCAGTCGATCAGGGCGCGTCCAGAGGCGTCGGTCGCCAGGAAAACGTAGCGCTCACCGAAGGCGTCGCTCCGGCCGGCGAGGACAGCGGTGATGGCAGAAACCCCGGCAAAGGCCGCCGGCTCTCCCCCGCTTGAGGATGCGGTGGGCCCACCAGGCGCGCTGAGGATGCTGACAAGCTGCTTTTTGCCCGCGTCGAGGACCCGCATCTCCAGGTTGAGGCGCTCGGCATTGGCCACGACCGGGGTCAGCAACCGCGTCAGGGTCTGGGTGTCGGCGCCGGCGATCGCCTGCGAGACCCCGACGGTATCGGCCGCCTCCCGCAGCTTGGCGTTTTGCGCGTCCTCCAGCTGGCTGACGGACTGGTTGGCCACCACGCTGGCATCGAGGAGTTTGGCGTCGAACACGGCCGCGGCGGCGCTCGTCAACCGGCCGGTGGCCACGCCGGTGCCGACCACCCCGACGAAGACCAGGAGCGCGGCAAACGGCAGGATGATCTTGTACCGGATGGGGAGACGCATGAGCTTGAACCGATCATGTGGGTGCCGGATTTCGGCTACCGTTGCGGCGTGCCACCGCGGACGCCAGTTAGCCTTTCGGACCTCCAGCCCGGCCGAATGGCCGATGCCCGACTAGGCCGTTTGGCGGTTAGCGGCCGACGTCTTTACGCCGTCCGTCCCAGAACTCAAGGCCCCGCTGGAGGCGTTGCATCTCCGCCTCGAGAAAGGGGACGTCATTGCGGCCCAGCTCTTTTTGGGTGGACGGCACCGCCTCGATGTGCTCGTGCGTGTCGTCAAGCATCTTCCGCTTGAACCCGACCAGGTCCGCGTACACGGCTCGCCAGTGCTCGATGTCGTCGGGATCCCTGGTCTTCCGATCCTCGCCGTCCATCAGCCGGCCGAAGTCGAGGATCCCCTTCAACGAGTCGTCTAGTCCCATCCCCGGCAACATCATAGTGGGTTGTTTGGGCGCCAGCAGGAGGGGTAAGACGGCGCCATGGTCTCCGATGCCCAGCTCTTAGACGCCTACTCCCAGGCGGTGATTTCGGTCGTCGACACCGTGGGGCCGGCGGTCGTTGGCGTCAGCGGGGTTGGCACCGGCCTGCTGATCACGCCCGACGGCTATGCCCTGACCAACAGCCATGTCGCGACAGCCGTAAAAGGCTATGCGCTGACCCTCCGCGACGGGACGACGCTCAAGGCTGAGCTGATCGGACAGGATCCCCACACCGACCTGGCCGTACTGCGGGCCTCGGCGACGGGCCTCCCCCATGCCCGGCTCGGCGACTCCGGCCGGCTGCAGGTCGGCCAGTTGGTGGTCGCCATCGGCCATCCCTTCGGCTTTCAGTCCACCGTCACAACCGGCGTCGTAAGCGCCCTGGGTCGGACGATGCGGGCGCAGAGCGGCCGGACCGTCGAGAACATCATCCAGACGGATGCCGCGCTCAACCCGGGAAACTCCGGCGGCCCACTGGTCGACAGCCGCGGCCACGTGGTCGGCATCAACACGGCCATCATCGCCTCGGCCCAGGGCATCTGTTTCGCGGTGCCGAGCAACACCGCCCAGCGGGTCGTGTCGCTCCTCCTCCGCGACGGTCGCGTCATTCGGTCCTACCTCGGCATCACCGGTGAACCATGGCCCATCCACCGCCGTGTCAGCCGCTATTACCACCTGGACCAGTCGGCTGGCGTTCGCGTCGCGCGGCTCGATCCCCGTGGCCCCGCCCAGCGAGCCGGGTTGCTGAAAGAGGATGTCCTGGTCGGCCTCGCCAATCACCCGATGAAAGGCGTCGACGATCTCCAGCATTTTTTGACTGACTGGCCGGTGGGCATCCCCGCCGAGGCCCAGGTGCTCCGCGGCACCGACCTGATCAAACGGACCATCATCCCCGGCGAGCTGAAGCGCTGACAAAAAGAGGGCGCCGCGTTGGCGCCCTCTTTACGTTCGCGAACTTTCGTTACGGTGTCGGGTCGGGGTAGCTGCCGCCGTAAATGTCGCTGTTTCCGAAATTCGCCGGGCAGTCGGAATTGGGTGCCGGGCGCGCCGGTGAAGTCCCAGCCTCGATTCCCGCTCGGAAGACATCGATTGCGGGACAGTCCGCCTCGTTGCGGGCGTCGTTCCAAACGGCCGAGCCGTAGGAGCGAGTCGCAATCGCGTACACATAGTCGCCGAAGAATTCGGCCGTGAGCCCGTTCTGGCTCGAACCCCGCGCGTCTCCACTCGTGCCACGATTTAGCTCAGTGAAACTGCCTGGGACGGTCCCCAGCAGATCCGCGTGCTTGACCACGGCCTGCATCGGCCGTGGGGTACCGGTGGTCGGCTGATACGGCGCGAGGTAGGCGTCGTAGGTTAGGTATGCATCGGTGCCATTGGGCGAAATGCTGATGGCGGTGTAGAACGGCCGGTCAGGACTGGTTGAGGCCACGATCGGCCCCTGCCAGGTGTCGCCCCTGTTGGTCGAGTACTTAACAAGGGACCTCTCGCTGTTCAGCGGCCCATCGGCCCAGTTGATCAGGAGCTCGTTGGTCGCGTCACTGCCGGTCGGCGCGCCGTTCGCGATGTCCACACTCGGCGCGGCCGCCAGGTCAACCCGGGCGCCGGCGATGCCGTCCATCACCGGCCGACCCAGTGCCGGATCAAAGAAGCCGGGCTTGACGACCGGGAACAGGAACCGGAATTGCTCGAAGCTCTGTCCGCCATCGAATGAGCGGGACAGCAACTCCCCTGTCTGCTTGTTGAGCCCGGTCCCCAGCCCGAAGACATAGACCACGCCATTGCTGTCGGTCCGGACGGTACAGCCGTCAGGCGGATTGTGCTGCGCGTTGTTCACGGCGCTGCTGATCTGGCGCTGCCTCCAGGTGTTGCCGCCATCGGTCGAGGTCAGCAGCACGAGCGGGGCTGGGGCGGCGTTGCCTTTTTCCTGGCCGACGAAGGCTGCGTAGCAGACGTAGACATTGCCGAAGAAGGGGCTGCTGGACGCGTTGTCTGCCCAGATCTGCTCCTTGTCGCTGAAGGTCGTGGACGACTGGCGGGCCGCGATTACAGGGGGCATCCAGGCGCTCTTGACGCCGGCGGCGGCAGCGGCCACGTTATCGGTGCGCGATACCGCAATGCCCTCAAAGCCCTTGAAGGTTTCGTCCCGCTTCGTCGTCCCGAAGTTCGAGGTCAGGTTGGCGTAGTAAAGGCGAGAGCCATTGCCCCACGAGAAGGCGCCAATGGCGTTGGGGCGCGGTCCGAAGGCGACCGCCGGATCGCCATCCGAGACCAGCCCGTTCTCGTAGTACCAGGGGAGTGTTCCGATCGGTCCAACCTGCGGGGTGCAGGGTGCGGGGCCAAGGCAGTTTCGTGCCGTCCAGCCGGTGTAGCTAGGCTGCGTCCAGGTAATACCCCCATCGGATGAGAAGTACACGCCCGAGACCCCGACGCCCTGGGTGAAGGGGCAGGTCGTCGGATTGCCCGCATTGCAAGCCTCCATGTCAACCTCTTCGTTGGCCCCGGCGGCGAGGATGTTCGGATGACTCGCATCGACTGCCAGCGCCGGCTCGTTCTGCTTGTTCTGCGAGAACGGTCCGGGCGGGCTGCCAACGGATACCCGCGAATCGCTGACCGCCAGCGCCGGCATCGCCCCTGCGATTACCGCGATTCCCGCAGTCATTAACAGCAGACTCTTTTTGAAGCGCCATCGGGTCAAGGTCATCTGGCTTGCCTCCATTGATATCAACTTAATTTTCGCCGCCCTGTCGTCGACGACTATCCGGGTCGATCGCCGGATGAAGGGCCGCGCTGGCTAGTGCGGCCCTTCCTGTCAAATCTTGTGCAGCGCTGCGGGAGGTTTGCCACCAGGTATCCCAAGGCCGAAGCCGAAACGGTGCTTACGGAGCGAGGTGCCAGTGGCATGCTTCGCCCATCGACTGCTGATACTCAAAAAGTCCCCTCCTTCAGGGTTTAGTGATCGTCAAGAGCTTACTGCGTAATGACGGGGCCGTCAACGATCGGTAAACGACTGTTAACTGACCGTGCTGGTATCAAGTGGCCGAATTGGGATCGGGGAGCGGTCGGTCGGGCCGCTCCCCGTCTCACGTCGACTGTCGGAGCTTCGGCGAGGCCGGAGCCGTGGAAGACCCCCGGCTGGTGGCCGGCGTAGACCGGGACGGGCGTCCCGCCGCTGAAAGACGTTGAGATGTAGTCACCGACCATGTATCCCTGCGAGGTCAGCGGCAACCAGCTCAGTGACATCGGTCCGGCGACCTGCTTTGCGCTGCTCCAGGTCGCGCCGCCGTCAGTCGACGAGATGAACCCAGCATTGAGCTGGCAAGTCGAGACCGTGCACTCCGAGTTCGGATAGTAGTAGGAGCTCAGCCCGAGATGCCCGAAGGTCGCCTTATCCACCCCGAGACCGGGGATAAAGTGATCGACGCCACGGCCCCAGGGCGATGGATGAGATCAACGCGACACGCGGCAGACGCCGAACCACTCGTAGCATCCCACTCCTCCTCTTCACTTCCTGACGACAGCTGGCACCGGAGAGGGCAAGGTCCTCTCCGGTGCTTGATTCGCGTTAGGGAACGGCGACGGTCGCGATCACCTGCTGCTGGTAGTGGCTCGGGTTCGAGCCGTCGTTGTAGCTACTGGTCGATGTCGTGTAGTCGCTCAAACCACCAGACGCCAGGTTCGCGCCGGTGATGTTGCCGTAGTAGTCGCCGATGAAGCCCTCGTCCGCACCGATCGACCTCGGCTTGGGTTGGTTGAGCTGCGGGTCAAAAGTGTGCGCGCTAATCCGGATGTTGTGTCCAACCGGCGCCAGGTCCGCGCGGTAAAACTGGAGGGTCGAGTTGACGCAGTAGTTGACGGCGCCGTAGGGCGGCATCGGGCCGCTGTACCGATCGTTCACCTGGTCGAGCGCAATGCCAGCGCCCGCCGCCTCGACCGTTCCAACAGCCGGGCAGCTCAGGCGGCGATCGTAGAATGCCACGCTGATCGTTCCATTGGCCGCCGCCGTCAGGTTGGGCTGTGTGGCGTCGATGTTTGCGCTGGCGTTGTCATTCACCTGGATCGGATCCGACCAGGTCGCGCCCCCGTCGTAGGAGGCGCTGAGGATGATGTTGTTGTATCCGGTGCTGTGGTCTTCCCAGCTGACGTAGAGCGGGTAGTGTCCCTTCACCAGCCGCTGCCCGACGGTGAAGCTGTCCTCGATCCCGTCGCGGAAGCCGGTATTCGGGAAGAGCAGCGGGGGCGCGCTGACGCCGGCGATGACCGTCGAGACGGTCGCCCAGGTCAGTCCACCGTCCGTCGACTCATCCAGGAGGATGCTGGTGCAGCAGAACCCCTGCTTCGGCTGGAAGTTCGTCAGGGTCGTGTAGACGACACCGTTGCCGTCAACGTGAGGCAGTAAATACGTATCCCCTTGCGGATTGCTGCCCGCGGTCGGAAGAACGACGGGCGCCGACCACGGGGTGTGGGTCCCATCGGCGTGGGCCTGGGCATATGAGAAGTACGGGACCGCCGCGATACCGTTGAACAGCGTCCACATGGCGTAGATCCGGTTGAAGTGCGGACTGTTCGGGTTGGTGTCGATCGTGATCCATTGCTTGTCGGGTTCCTTCCCCTTCGCCGGGTAGTTCGCGATGACGTCCATCGCACCGGCGCGGTTCGTCGACCAATCGTCGGCTGCGGTGGCGCCGTGCTTGCGAACCGCGATCGTGATCGCCTCGGCCGCCACGCTCGGATTCGGTTCCTTGTTCTGGTTGGTCTGGAAGTTATGCGAGCCGTCGCTGTTGTAGTAGAACTCGTAGGGCAGGATCAGCGAATAGTAGTTCCCGTAGCTGTCGAAGGCACCAACGGGATCCGTGTTATCGGTCCACCCTTCGTAACCCGGGATATGCCCCTGGGTCGGCCAGGTCTTCCCGCCGTCCCATGACTCGTAGAAGCCAAGGAGATGGTTATAGCCTTCGGCGCTGACGACCCACTTCGAGGAACCGATCAGGTGGTTCGGGTTGGTCGGGTCGACCCGAAGATCGGATTCCGAGTGGTCCTTGACCAGCATCGGCGACGCCGCCGGATAGCCGGGATTGCTGCCGACCTGCGATCGGTATGGCGTCAGCCCGGTGTCCTCGCCGGTCGTCGCCGCGTCGCCGCAGGGGGTCATACCCGTATAGCCGTCGTTCGGAGACAGGGTCGCAAAGTACGGGTTCTCGGGCCGGTAGCAGCTCGTTTGCTGCGTGGTCGCGAAGACATTGGTCACGCCCTTCGTCTGGTAGCTGCGGGCATAGGCCGCGTCGGTCTGGGTGCCCTGCGGAATGTTGCCCACCCCGGCTCCCGTGCCGGCCTGGGCCGGCATCGCCGCGAACGCGGTCGCCATGAACAACGGGATACCAGCGGACAGTAGACGGCGTTTTCTCAAGTAGACCCTCCTTGTTAACCCCGATGACGGCCGAACGCCGCCCTCGCCCTGGGTGCGTTTGGAGACGATAAGCCATTAAGTTTTGGAAAACAAGGGCCGAAATTCGCGCCGATTCGTATAACTGAGTCTGCCTTTACCGTGAAAGGTGACAGTAAGGATTCGCGCTGCGCGACCGGAGGATCACTCGGGGTGGGACCGCCATCGCAGGCAGGTCCGCCGGGCTCGGGAAGGCGAAGCCAGCAGACCTGCGGGAGAAAATGAAGCGACCCGTCGTTACGGCTGATTTCCCGCTGGTGTGACCCAACGAGTCCTTTCCGCCGCCCAGTCCACCCGTTTCCGGGAGGACCTTCGCTCCGTACTGACCGGGGCCTTGCGGCTCCGGGGTTCAGGAACCTACCGATGTCGTTTCCGTCACCGGCTGGCTTTCTGACAGGTCGCGGGCGTAGCGTAAGCGCTCGCGATTTTCGAGACAACTCCAAACTGCGGTTCGCAAACGCCTATTCGCCCTTACGGTTTGCGCGCCGTGGCGATGTTCGACGTCATCTCGGCCCGCACCTCGCCGTTTTTCACAAGCGGCTGCAGTTGCCGTTCGCCGGCCTTCCTTAGCCTGGCGCGATCCTCGTCAGACAGTCCCGCCACGAGGCCGGCGACCGGCGACGCCCCGATCGTGGCGAGAGCCTGCGCGACGCCGCCCTCGTAGAGCAGCGGCAAGCGATGCGCCTCCACCTTGACGTCCCGGAAACCCTGGCCCCGCAGGGCCGCAGCCAACTCATGACCGCTCGACCAGCGAAATGGCGCGCTATACGACGCCACCGCGTCCGATGGAATGCATTCGCGGAGGGCCGCCTCGATCGCCGCGAACGTGGGTTGCATGGCGATCTCCCTCCACACCGCGACCACCAGCCGGCCGCCCGGCCGCAGCACCCGGAACATCTCCCGGATGGCTGCCCCCCGGTCCGGGAAAAACTGCAGACCCTGCTGGCAGGTCACGACATCGAAGGCCGAGCCGGGTGCGGTCAGCGGCGCGGCGGGAGACTCCACGTAGTGGATGGCGGCCGCCGCGGCACCCCGGGGCTTCTGGCGGGCGATTTCGAGCATGGCCCGGCTGATGTCGGCACCCACGACCCGTCCGGTCGGCCCAACCTTCTCCGCGGCCAGTCGCGCAACGGTGCCGGGACCTGTCGCCACGTCCAGCACTTCCTCACCGGGACGCAGTTCGGCCTTCTCGATCAGCTGCTTTGCCCATGGAATAAAGATCCGTGGCACGTCGATCTCGTCGTAGGCGTCGGCGACGCTCCCGACCGAGAAACAGCTGTAGACGGTCCCTTCAGCCAGGTTCCCTCCTCCCCGCTTCAGTACTTGCTCGCCTCGTAATAGCTACCGCACGACCGGCAGCGACACTGCATGGTCATCACCTGCGAGCCGAACAGTGAGATGATCTCCGTGTCTTCCGAGTCGCAAAAGCAGCAACGCCCTCCCCCCTTGCGCGGGTAGGTCGGGGTTGGGGGTATCTGCCCTTGCTCCTTCAAGGGAGGGTCAGGGTGGGGGGTTATCTCGTCCACCGGCCGGCATGTACCGCTTTTCTTCGAGTCCCTGCAACATCTCGAGCGTCTGCTCGTCGATGCCCCCCGGGCTGGTGCGCCGCCGGACGGGATCCCACGCCTTCCAGTCAACGTTGACCTCGGGCTCCCCGCCCTCCAGCCGCTCCGCCAGCCGCCGACGCAGGTCCCGAATGCCCAGGCTCAGCTTTCCGTCGTCGCGGAGCTGATCGACATCGTTGCCGTCTGGTCCGAACCACTCGATCGCCTGGGCCCAGGCGTCGGCGACATCGGCGGTGGCGTTCGTCTCACGCATCCAGCTGCGTCCGTGCAGCTCGTGGTAATGCTCTTCCTGCAACATCTTCTTCAGACGACTCCGCAACACCTCGACGTCACCATTGGCAAGCGCCTCGATCATCAGGGAGAAGGCGCTGTCGAGGACCGCATTGGCGGCCACGAACTGGCTCCAGTCAGTCCAGGGCCGATCAAGGAACGGTACATTGGTGTAGCCCGGCTCGCTGTCCGTCCCCTCGGCCCCGCCCAGCTCCCGCAACGATCCGTACAGGACCCGGCTATGGCCGATGTCATCAAGACCCATCGCCGCCGCGGCGATGTCGGCTTCGAGACTCGGCGCGGCGGTGCACCATTCCGCGTACCGCATCCCGAGCAGTTGCTTGTTGTCGGCCAGGCTCTTGACGAGCGAATGGAGGCTTATTCGGAGTCCTCGCCTGGCGCCCAGAGACTGATGATGGCGCCCTTGGGCACGATCATCATCTCGACCCAGCGCTCCTCGTCATAGGTCGCGCGCGCGTAGGCCTTGGCCAGGTCGTCGTTCGGCGCCACCACGCTGCCCACCTGGTGCAGCGGCTCGACCCGCATCTTCCGCGCGAACACGTCGTACTCGCGCACCTCGCGATGCACGCGGGTGTAGCCCATCAGACCGAAAGGCCCCAGGCCCGCAAGGTCTCTCGCCCGTCCGTCGTCAGTCGCGACGACGACCACGGCGGATCCCAAACGACCTCGATGGTCACGTCCTCGATGCCCGGCTCGGCCAGCAGCCGCGTTCGGATGTCGCCCATGATCATCTCGGTCGCCGGACATCCCATGGCCGTAAAGGTCAAGCGGAGCCGGACCGTCTTCTCCCCCACCTCCACGCCGTACACCAGGCCCAGGTCGACGAGGTTGATCGGCATCTCCGGGTCATCGATCTCGGCGAGCGCCGACCACACCCGCGCTTCCAGCAGCGCGGCCGTGGCCGTCACACGCGGACCTGGAACTTGCTGAAGCTCTCCTGAAAAAGCGCCACCATCTCCGCGTTCCTCGGGCCGCGGGCGCGCCAGCGACGGAGGACGTCGTCCCAGCTACACGGGTCGTTGACGTCCCACCGCTTTTCCTCCGGGTCGAACGTGCAGGGAAATGGATAATCGAGCACGTAGCCCTCGCCTTCTCGGTGCGCGGGTACCTGGATACCAATCGATTCCATGAAGGGAACCACCGTCGCCAACCATTGCTGGCGAAGCTGGTCGTTGGTCAGGCCCTTCAGGCGGTAGTCGAGCTGCGTGCTGTGCTGCTTGAGGCTATCGGGCAAGCCGAACCACTCGACGGTCAGGGGAAACATCCAGTCGACCGCCCGCTGCAGCTCCTCGCGAGCCGCGCCCCCGGCCTGACTGATCCGTTTCGACCAGTTCCGGCCATTGCGCAGATGAAAATTCTCCTCCGCCATCACCTTGACGAGCCCGCGTTTCCAGGGCCCATAGGAGCACTGCTCGTGGATGTCCCCGAGCAAGCAGAAGCCAGCCTGGTCGTACATGGCATTCGCGGTGACCAGCTCCGTCCAACTTTCCAGCGGGACATCAAAGGCGTACGGATATCGGAAGGCTTTCGGATCGCGCTTGAAGATCAGCGCCTCCTGGCTCTCCCCGAGCTCTTCCAGGATGTGGTACGCGATATGCGCGTGAGCCAGCTCGTCCTGGATGATCGCGATCGCGGTCATGAAGGCGTTCACGCTCGGCGCTTTACGCGCCGCGAGGTAATACGCCGGCGCCGAGATCAGCTCCGTATCGCCGGACACGATCAGCGTGTGCTTGAGCTCGCGGAGGTAATCGGGGGTCATCTCCGAGACCGACTCGA
This sequence comes from Candidatus Dormiibacterota bacterium, assembly GCA_036564925.1. Classification (GTDB taxonomy): domain Bacteria; phylum Chloroflexota; class Dormibacteria; order CF-121; family CF-121; genus JALYYC01. Next base: position 11,861 of record DATCOB010000085.1, read on the forward strand.
TCAGCTCGCCCCGTTTCAGGAGCGAATCGAACCGGGCGCTGGCTGACGCCTCCATCCGCCAGTGATTCTACCCGTGCGCCGGCGGTGGCCGAGACGCGCAAACCGTGAAACGGGTTTGATGGAATGCGCCGGCCGGCGCCGATAGGATGGCCCGATGCCGAACCAACCCCTGGAACAGCTGATCCCGGCCCTCGGGATCGGTATCGTCGCCCTGGCGCTGCTGGCCGTGCGCGCGATGGGCCGCCGCCGCCGCCGTGGCCGGACCGCGGAGGAGGTCCCGATCAACGTCTCGCGTGGCAACCTCGCCACCACCGCCCTCCCGGATCTCATGCGCAGCCTGGCCGAATACCGCGCCTCGGGCTCGCTGCGGCTGATCGCACCCGGCGAGACGTTCACGCTCTTCTTCTTGTTCGGCCGGATCTTTCACGCCGAGGGCCCTGGCCTCGACGGCGAGGCGGCCCTGGGCCGCGCCCTTCGCCTTCCGGAGGCCGCCTACAGCTTTGATTCGAAGACGCGACTACCGCAAATCACGACCATCACGACCGGGGTGGGCCACCCAGCCCGGGAGGAAGCGCTCCGCTAACCCGTAGGCTATGCCCCAATGGCATGGCTGCGCGCACTTCTCGCCCGGCTGTCCTGACTGGGGTCAACTGCAGATCGAGCACGGCGCCTCGGCCGGCCCCGAGCCACTCTGCTTTGCGACGCCGGCCAGTGGACTTCAAGGAGCCGTCATCGTCTGGTCGCCCGACCTGGGCTTACTTTTCGACGACGTCCGGATCCCGCTCAACTAAAAAGAATGCGACCCGTCGTTACGGTTTACAACTCGCCAGTGTTATCCAGCAAGCCTTCATCCCGCCGCCCAGCCCAGCCCTTGCGGGCCAGACCTTCGTCACCGACAGAACCGGTCGTCTTGCGACATCCGATTCCCCAGCCCTTTCGGGCCGGGCTCCCGAACCTTGCGGCTCGAAAGTGGGAGCCTTGCGGTTCCCTCGTCGGCGACCCACTAGAGTCGTTTCCTTCTCTAACTGGCTTTCTGACAGGTCGCAGGGGTAACTCTAGAGAGACCGGCACCAACCCGCAACACGGAACATCTGTGCCGGAACGCACGCTCGTTTTCCCCATTCATCGGGGCGAGACATGCGAGGTACAAGTCGTAACGGGACCTGTAACAACCCGTGATTGGGATTCCCATCGTGGACCATTACCGTTTGCGTTATCTGCAGTAGGGCCAGTAGGCATCAGGACCCAGGTAACAGAACCATGAAACCCCGCTTTATCGGTCGCCGCCTGGGCCAGTCGCTCGTCGAGATGGCACTCGTGCTCCCCATCCTGACCATCCTGACGTTCGGGCTCGTCGACTTCGGTCGCGCCTACTACTTCCAGGTCTCGGTCACCAATGCGGCCCGCGAAGGCGCCCGGACGGCGATCCTCAACGTCTACACGGGCCCCCAAACGCCCACCTGCTCGACATCCAACAGCTACAGTACCTGCCCCGTGCAAACGGATGCCGCCATCGTCAACGCGGTCAACGCCGAGCTCCAGTACAGCGCGATCACCCCCAAGTCGATCACCATCTGCCCGCCGCATGACTCCACCGGCAGCACGAGCGGATGCCCGGACAGCAGCAACCGAGTCGATAAATGGACCAGTGGCACCACTGACAACCAGAACTACTACGTGACGGTCAACGTCAAGTACGACTTCCAGCTGTACACGCCCCTGATGCAGCAACTGGTGGGCAGCACCATCACGATGAACGTCTCGGTCCAGATGAGGACCAACTACTGATGCGCCGCAAGTCACGGGGGCAGGCGATGGTCGAGTTTGCCCTTCTCTCCACCCTCCTCTTTGTGCTCATCATGGGGATCTTCGACTTCGGGCGGGCGATCGCGATCTATATCAACATCGCCGAGGCGGCCCACGAGGGCGCCCGCCAGTTGGTGCTCCGCTCCAACTACGGCAGCCAGCCACCCGACACCGTGATCGTCAACGCGACGCTCGCGAAGATCGGCGGCGGCGGTATGGTCCTGACCGAGGACCCGTGCCTGCCGGGCTGCACCTCCCCCTCGGCGCCCAGCACGCCGAACACCGGCTTCATCTGGATCACCCCCAACCGGGGCACAGGGAACAAGGAGGTCACCGTCCGAATCACCTATCTCTATGCGCCGATGACCGGCATGATCTCGAACATCGTCGGCGCGCAATTCGTGATGACGGCCGGGTCGTCGATGCGGGCGGAGTACTGATGCTGAGCGGCATGCGACGCAACCGGTCCGGGCAGGCGATCGTGATCATGGCGCTGGCGATGGTCGCCATCTGCGGCATGCTGGCGATGGCCATCGACGCCGGGCGCCTGTACTTTCAACGCCGCCTGATGCAGGATGCCGTCGATGCCGGGGCACTGGCCGGGGCTCAGGACCTGGTTGGCACCGTCAGCAACCCGAATGGGATTCCGAGCAATGCGCTTTACCATGGACAGCAGGACACCTTCTCCGTTTTTGGTCTGCCGGCGATCGGCAGTCCCACCGATGCGACGTACCAGCAGCCAAGCGTGACGCAAACGCAGGGCGGATACACCGTCACGACGGTTGCACCGAGTGGCTACAACAACAAGCAGGTCCAAATCTCGGTTAGCTTCAATGCCACCGGCACCTTCGCCCAGATCCTCGGCTTCAACGCGATCAACATCCAGGCGACCGCGACCGCGGAGGCCGGCACCAACGCGAAGACGTACGCCGTCTTCGCCTACGGCGGCATCGGGACCGGCAACACGATCAATGCCCAGATGAGCGGCGTGGGCCAGGTCGACAATGGGCAGGAGGGGAACGACTTCTGCAGCTTCAGCACCGCCGGCATCACGATCAGCAACGCCAAGTTCCACATCCCGACCGGGACCGTCGGTAGCCTGAACATCAACGGTCGGCTCTTCATCAACTCCGGCAGCGACAACCAGAACCTGAACGAGTACTGGTATTCGGCGCCGGCGTTCGGCGTGGGCCAGGATCCGAAGCCCAACTACCTGATGCCGGACACGTCGCAGATCACCGTCACCAATCCGTCACGCTCTGGCAAGCTAACGATCGGCGCCGGCAACACCGGCAGCCTCGGCGGTCTCACCCTGCAAAACAACACGTCCGTGAGTCACGACTTCTACGTCTATCATCCCGGCCGCTACACCTCCAGCATCGTCATCCCGCTAAGCGGGGACGATGTCGGCAGTATGTACGTCTTCGCCAACGGGATCTACTATTTCCCGAGCGGCGCCAGCCTCCAGATCACCGGCGGCCATGTGAGCAACACGTCAACCGGCATGCCGCACTTCGTCAACGGCCTTGGATCATCTAATCTTCCTGCCGCAACCGACGGAACAGATGGGGTCGAGTTCGTCCTCGACGGGAGCGGTTACTTTTCCGCTGCGAACAGCGGGCTTCCGGGCGGGACCGGCGGCGGGGCAAGCGTCTTCTTCGTCTCCCCAAGCTTTGTGCCGACCGGCAGCACGCACATCGCTTTTTATGTCGCGCCGACGAACACGGCCGGAACGGCCTGGACGAACCAGAACTTCGATGCCACCACCTCGAATCTCCCCCGATTCCAGATCTGGGGCACGATCTTTGACGCGTCTGGTGGCGGTGGCTCGGTCTACCTGCGGGCGGTCCAGGTCGGGCCGCACAACCTTACGCCGACGGACAGCGACTCGAGCGGCCAGTACCTGGTCAACGGGGAGTTCATCGGATTCGTGATGACCCTCGATAGCGGCAGCGTCCTCGGCAACACGGCCGGGACGCCCCCAACCTGCAGCGGCGGGACGACCGTGTGGACCAGTCGCGGCACACCCGGCCTGCTGGCCCAGTTCAACCCCGCCTTTGCCCCGGCACCTGGCGTCAACTCCTACTTAGTGAAGTAGCTTCTCCGCCAGAAGGACTACCCCTAAGGCCGCCAGCGCGACGCCGGCCACCCGTTCAGCCCCCTCCCGGATCCGCTCACCCAACCGCGCGCCCAGCCGGAGGCCGATCTGCGTGAGCACGAAGGTCTGTAGGCCGATCAGCACGATCACCAGCAGGATCGGCAGGCGAAGCAGCCCCAGCGTAAAGCCGATGGCGAGTTCGTCCAGGCTGATGCTGACCCCGAGGGCCAGCGCCGGCAGTCCACGGGTCCGCGCCAGCAATCCGAGGCGGGCCTCGTCCTTCTCGTCGCCCCCCGGCCTGAGCATGAAGAGACCCAGGCCGATCAGGATCGCGATCGCCAGGAAGTCCGCCGCATTGCCGGCGACATTGCCGACCAGCCGGCCGCCGAAGAACCCGATCAGCGGCATGCCCATCTCGAACGCCGTAAAGAGCAGGCTGACCCGCAGCCGATCCTGACGCTTGAGTCCGCTCATCCCGAGCGCCGCCGCGACCGCGAAGGTATCGAGCCCCAGCGGCACGATCAGGCCAATGAGTTTTAACAGCACGCTGCTAATTAAACTTACTCGGTGACCGCGCTCGATATCATCCGCGAGAAGCGCGATGGTCAGGCGCACAGTCGGCAGGCCATCGAGTTCCTCGTCCGGGGTGCCACCGACGGGTCGATTCCCGACTACCAGCTGGCCGCCTGGCTGATGGCCGTCCGGCTCAAGGGCATGACCGACGCCGAGGTAAAGACCCTGACGCTCGCCATGGCGGCAAGCGGCCGGCAGCTCGACCTGTCGTCGATCCCGGGCAAGAAGGTCGACAAGCACTCAACCGGCGGCGTGGGGGACAAAGCGACGCTGGTCGTCGCGCCGCTGGTGGCCGCGGCCGGCATCCCAGTCGCCAAATTGTCCGGCCGCGCGCTCGGCCACAGCGGCGGGACGCTGGACAAGCTCGAGTCGATCCCCGGATTTCGCGTCGATCTCCCGGTTGACGAGTTCATCGACCAGGTGCGCCGGATCGGGATCGCCATCGCCGGCCAGACCGCCGACATGGTGCCCGCCGACAAAGCCCTCTATGCCCTCCGCGACGCCACCGCCACGGTTGACTCCGTCCCGCTGATCGCCAGCAGCGTGATGAGCAAGAAGCTCGCCGCCGGCGCCGATGCCATCCTGCTGGACGTCAAGTGCGGGCGGGGCGCGTTCGTCCCCACGGTCGAGGATGCGGAGGCCCTGGCGCAGGCGCTGGTCGCGATCGGGGCCGGCGCCGGTCGCGAGACGGTCGCCTACGTGACCGACATGGAGCAGCCCCTCGGCTTCGCGGTGGGCAACGCCCTGGAGGTCCGGGAGGCGATCGCCACCCTGGCGGGGCATGGCCCGGGGGACCTGGAAGCGTTGTGCCTGCGACTGGGAGCGGAAATGCTTCGCCTGGCTGGAAGCCCCCCCATCGATCTGCGCCAGAGGCTGGCCGACGGGAGCGCGTTACGCAAGTTTGCGCAACTGATCACCGCGCAGTCGGGCGACGCCGGCGTGGCCGACGATCCCTCGCGCCTCCCAACCGCCCCCCTCCAACAGCCGGTGCTGGCCGTAAGGGCCGGCCGCGTGGCCGCCATCGATGCCCTGGAGATCGCCCTGGCCGGCAAGGCGCTGGGCGGCGGACGTGATCACAAGGACAGCCCGATCGACCTGGCGGTGGGCGTCGTGCTGTGCAAGAAGGTCGGTGATGCGGTCGAATCCGGCGAGCCTTTGGCGACCGTGCACGCGCGAACGGGCGACGATTTCGCAAAGGTTGCGGCCCGGGTTGCGGCCGCCTTCTCCATTGCTCGCGACGCCCAGCCTCGACCACTTCTTTTGCGACGCGTTACCGCCTCGACGATCGAGCGCCTGGATACGTAAGGCCTCCCGAAACCGGCTGGCCGGATAGTGATGGCATGCGCAGGGCATCCCGTGGGCAGGTCGGAGCCGAGTTCGCCATGGTCCTGGCCTTCCTCTTTGCCCTCGGGGTCACGGCCTACCAGTTCGTCGATCTGGGCCTCGCCGCGGCCAAGGTCAACCACGCCGCCCAGGAAGCCGCGTACGTCGCTGGCAGCAGCCTCGAAGCCGCGGCCGGTTCTCAGACGCCCTGCTGGGCGGTCGGCAACGGCCTCACCCATCCGCAGGGATATGCCGATGCGGCCATCTGCCAGACCGTCGTCGAGAACCTGGGCAGCATGGATCCCAACCTCGTGTCGGTGACCGTGTCGCCAGACAAGCTGGTCGAACGCGGCAAGCGCGCGCCGATCCGCGTCACGGTCACCTACCGCCAGGCGATCACCTCTCCCCTGCTGCGCGCCTTGATGGGCGCGACCTTCACCTCGACCAGCGAAGCCAGCTCCTGGTCGAACTGACCCGGCCGGTCATCCATCCGCCGGACTCCGGCTTACACTGTTGGCGGCCATGGCCAACCTCCAGTACCACATCCGCTGCAAGCCCGGCGATGTTGGGGATGCCGTTCTCCTTCCGGGAGACCCCGGGCGCTGCGAGGCGATCGCGCAACACTTTGACCGGCCGCGACTGATCGCCAGCAACCGGGAGTACACGACCTACACCGGCGAGCTCGATGGGCGGCCGATCTCTGTCTGTTCGACCGGGATCGGCTCATCCTCCACGGCGATCGCGGTCGAGGAGCTGGCCGCGATCGGTGCCCGGACCTTCATCCGGGTGGGGACGACGGGCTCGATCCAGAAGGGCGTTGGATTCGGAGACCTGGTCGTCGCCACCGCCGCGGTCCGCGACGAAGGCACGACCCCGGCCTATGTGCCGATCGGCTATCCGGCCGTGGCCGACCATGGATTGGTCCACGCCATGCTGGCCGCCGCCCAGACCAGGCGGCACCGGGTCCATGCCGGCATCGTCCGCAGCCACGACGCCCTGTATCCAGACCTGCACGCTCGGGAGATGCCACGGCGCGAGGACCTCGAGCAGGCGCTCAAGGTCTGGCAGCGCGCCCGCGTCCTCTGCAACGACATGGAGTCCTCGACCATCTTTACGATCTGTGCCACGCGCGACCTCAAAGGCGGCGCCATTCTGACGGTCGTCAACGAGCCCGGTGAAGCGGACATCGACCCCCGCAAGGTCGCGGCGCTCGACCTGACCCCGATGTTCATGGTCGCCATTGCCGCGCTGCGACCCCGCATGCCGGTCGGCTGATCATGGAGATTGGTGAGACGCTGGCGGTGCGTTCCCGCGCAGAGTGGCGACGGTGGTTGGCGAAACATCACGCGCAGCGTACGGAGATCTGGCTCGTCTACAACAAAAAGACGTCGGGCAAAGGGGGCATTACGTACGATGAGTCGGTCGAAGAAGCCCTCTGTTACGGATGGATCGATGGCCAGAATAAGACCATCGATGCCACGAGCTACGCCGGTCGGTTCACGCCCCGCCGGCCAGGCGGGAACTGGTCGGCATCGAATCGCGCGCGCATCGAGCCGTTACTGGCGCAGCGCCGCATGGCGCCGGCCGGCCTGGCCGTCCTTCCCGAGGAACTAAAGACGTTGGGCGCCCGCGCGTGACGCTCCACGTCATTGACCATCCGCTGGTGGCGCACTACCTCACCCGGCTGCGCGACCGCGACACGCCGCCCGATCAGTTCCGGGAGTTCTCCGACCGCATCATCACCCTCCTCCTCTATGAGGCGACCCGCGACCTGCGCAGCCGCACCTTCCCGCTGCACACGCCGCTCGAGGAGACGGAGGGGCATGCCATCGCCGACCGGGTGGTGGCGGTGCCCATCCTGCGCGCCGGCCTCGGCCTGCTCGGCCCGGTGCTCGAACTGTTGCCCGAGGTGACGGTCGGCTACATCGGCCTCGAACGGGACGAACGCACCGCCGTGGCGTCCCGCTATTACGTCAAGCTGCCGCCCGACATCCGGGGCAAGACCGTCATGATCCTCGACCCGATGCTGGCGACCGGCGGGACCGCCCGCAAGGCGGTCGAGATCTTGAAGGAATACCAACCCGCAAGCGTTCGCTTAGTGTGCGTGGTCGCGGCGCCCGAAGGGATCGCGGCGTTGCAGGACGCCTATCCGGACGTCCACATCTTCGCCGCGGCCCGGGACCGGAAGCTGAACGACAAGAAATACATCCTGCCCGGCCTGGGCGACTACGGCGACCGTCTCTTCGGTACCTGACCGCCGCTCTCCTCGCCGTCACGGTTTGCCTGCTGGCGGGCCTGCTCCTGACCCACCGCGACGGAGGGCGCGCCACCGTCCTGCCGTCGTCAACGGCGGCCCCGCCCTGTTCCCACGTCGTCCGAGTGGGCTTCGTCACGGACATCAACCAGTTGCGGGGGGCGGTGGACGCCGACGGCTGGGCCGGCGTGCAGCTCGCCGCGCGCAGCACCCCATGCCTGCAGGCCGAGCTGATCCGCTCGACGGACCCCGCCAGGTATCAGGCGGACCTGGAAGGCGCGGCGGACCGGCACGATGACCTGGTGATCGCAGCGAGTTTTCTGCTGACGGACGCGGTCGAGGCCGCCGCCCAGCACAGGCCGGCCACGCGGTACGTGCTCGTAGACCCACTCGTCACCCCGCCCGCGCAGGGCAACCTGGCCATCGTCAGCTTCCGGGAGGATCAAGCCGCGTTCCTCGCCGGCGCGCTGGCCGGAATGATCACCACAACGAACGTGCTGGGTGGTGTCTACGGCCTCGAGGGCGGCGCGGTGACCCGCTACCGGTGGGGCTTCGAGCAGGGCGCCCGCTACGTCAATCCCTCGGTCCGCCTTCTCGGCACCTACCAGGGCGCGCAGGACGGCGCGCCCTTCGGCAACCCCGACTGGGGTGCCGCCCAGGCCCGTCACTTTCTGACCCAGGGCGCCGACGTAATCTTCGGCGCCGGCGGCTCGACCGGCCAGGGGGCGTTGCTGGCCGCGGCACAGGCCGGGCGACGCTGTATTGGCGCGGAGGTGGACGAATACGTCACCGACCGGGCGGCCGCCTCGTGCCTGCTGACCAGTGCCGTGACCCACGTCGACCAGGCGGTTGAGGTCGAGGTCCTGGATGCGCTCGCCGGACGCTGGGTGAGCGGGAGTCGCGCCTTCGGCATCGGCGAGGGCGGCGTCGGCCTGGCGCCCTATCACGAGCTCGATGCGGCGGTCATGCCGGCGATGCGGCAGCGGCTCGGCGCGATCACCGCTGAGCTCGCCGCGGGGAGATTGTTAGACAGGAATTAGGCGCAATCCGCGTGCTACAATCCGCGCGATACGAGTTCGCCGGCGCGCGGCGGGGCTTGGGAAAACCTGTCACAACACTTCTGAAGGGGAGGACGTATGACGCCACCACGCGTTCGTCTACTGAGCGTCGGCGCAGGGTTGATGCTGGCCGTCTTCATGGCCGCCTGCGGTAGCAGCCCCACCGGGGGAGGGTCGACGACCAAGACCATCAAGGTCGGGTTGGTGACCGACACCGGCGGGCTGAACGACAAGAGCTTCAACCACCTGGCCGCGCTGGGGTTGAGCAAGGCGGCGTCGACCGGGAACGTCTGCCAGGTGCTCTCCTGTCAGAACTCGCTCGGCGTGCAGGGGGACGTGACGGAGTCCCACGCGAACTCCGACTACGTTCCGAACCTGACCAACTACGCGCAGCGCGGTTACGACCTGGTGATCGGGGTCGGCTTTCTGATGGCCGAATCCATCGGGAAGGTGTCTGGAGATTTTCCGAACGTCCACTTCGCCATCATCGACGGGACGGGCACCGACGCCAACGGCAACGACCTGAAGCACTCCAACGTCGAGGGCTTGCTCTTCAAGGAACAGGACGCGGGTGCCCTGGTCGGGACGATCGCCGGGGTCCTGGAGAAGGACGGCGCCGGCAAGAAGAAGAGCCACACCATCGGCTCCGTCGGTGGCATCAAGATCCCACCGGTTGACCATTACATCGCGGGTTACCAGTGGGCGGCAAAGATCCAGGACCCGCAGATCAAGACGCTGAATGGGTACTCGAATAACTTTTCCGACCCGACCAAGTGCGCCGGCATCGCCGACGACCAGATCGCGCACGGCGCGGACATCCTCTTCCAGGTGGCGGGCGGCTGCGGCAACGGCGTGCTGACCGAAGCCGGCAAGGCCGGCGTCTACAGCATCGGCGTCGACGCGGACCAGAAGAGCGTGGATCCGTCTGTCATCGCCAGTGCCTTGAAGCGGGTTGACGTCGCCACTTTCGACGCCATCAAGGACGTCAAGAACGGCTCGTTCAAAGGCGGCATCACCAGCTTTGGCCTGGCCAACGACGGGGTCGGCTACCAGGCGGACAACCTGACCCTGCCCGCCGACGTGCTGGCGGCGCTGCAGGACATGAGCACCAAGATCAAGTCCGGACAGTTGACGCCACCCGATACGGTCCCGTAATCGATCCGAAGTCGAGCTAGAGTGAAGCGGCCAGATGGCCGCAGCAGTTAAGCGAAGCGCCCGGCCAGGTCCGTCGCCACTCCCACCAGGGGTCCGGCGGGCCGGCCGGGCGCTGGCGGTCCCGCTTGGTTCTGTCCTGCTGGCCTTTGTGGCCGGGGCCATCATCGTGGGGGTCACCGGCGGCAACCCCTTCCTCGCCTACCAGGCCCTGCTCTGTGGCGGGTTCGGCCTCTTCTGCTTCGGGGGCGAGGCCTCGGTGCTGCAGCTCTCCAACACGCTCGTCTTCCTGACGCCACTGATCATGGCCGGCATCGCGGTGGCCCTCCCCTTCCGCGCCGGCCTGTTCAACATCGGCGCCGAGGGCCAGTTGATCATGGGCGCGATCGCGGCCACGATTATCGGCATCCATCTCGTTGGATGGCCGGCGTGGGCCCTCCTACCCCTCATTCTGTTATCTGGCGCGGCGGCGGGCGCCCTGTGGGGCGGCGTGGTCGGGGTGCTGAAAGCCACGACTGGTGCGCATGAAGTCGTCACGACCATCATGCTCAACTTCGTCGCGCAATGGTTTCTGCGGTTTCTGATCATCGGCGGCCCGCTCCAGCTCCCGCACGGCAACTCGAAGTCGTCCCCGATCAGCAGGTCCGCCGAACTCCCCACGCTGTTCCCGCACAACAATACCGTCATCTTTGGCCTGCCGGCCTCCGTCTACCGGGCCCACACCGGGCTCTTCGTGGCGCTCGTGGCGGCGGCGGTGTTCGCGTTTCTGCTCTGGCGAACGTCCCTCGGGTATGAGATCCGGGCCATCGGGCAGAGTCAACGGGCGGCCCGCTACGCCGGGATCAGCGTCCGCCGGACGCTGGTCGTCACCATGCTGATCGCCGGCGCCTTCGCCGGGCTGGCGGGTGCCGTGCAGGTCGCCGGCGTCGATCACAATCTGACCGACCAGTACTTCACGGACACGACCGGGTTCGACGCCATCGCCGTGGCCCTCCTCGGGCTCAACAGTGCCGTCGGCATCATCCTCGCGTCGGTCCTCTTTGGCGCCTTGCACGGCGGCGGCTCGGTGATGCAGAGCGATGCCGGCGTGTCCGGAAACCTCGTCTATGTCCTGCAAGCGCTCATCCTCTTCAGCATCGCCGCGAATTTCCTCCGCTCTGTCAAGCTCCGTCTCCCAGGGGTCGGCCGGATGCCGGCAACCCCCGAAGCCGACGTCGCGGCCGCCTCGGCGGCCCAGGAGGTCGACAGGGGAGCGGGCGCCGACGACAAGGACACGGCATGACGTTCGTCACGGACATCGTCAGGCTGCTGGGCACCCCCGACCTCTGGCACGCCACACTTCAGGCCGCCGCGCTCTTGCTCCTCCCTGCGCTCGGCGGGGTCATCTCGGAGCGAAGTGGCGTCGTCAACATCGCCATGGAGGGGATGATGCTGACCGGCGCCTTTTTCGCGGTGGCTGTCGACCTCGCGGTGCACAACGTGTTCCTCGCCGTGCTGGGAGCGATGCTCGCGGGTGGGGCCATGGCCCTGATCCACGCCGTCGTCTCGATCCGCTATCGGGCCGACCAGATCGTGAGTGGCGTCGCCATCAACATCTTCGCCGCGGGGATCACGGTGTTCCTGCTGAACCGGCTGTACGGCCTCTCGGACGTCGGCCAGGTCCGCTCCAGCGATGCCCTGCCCAACCTCAATCTCCCACTGCTCGGGGCGATCCCGTTCATTGGCCGGGTCTTCTTCCAGCAGAACATCATGGTGTATGTCGCGCTGATCGTGCTGGTCGCGACGCAGGTTTTCCTCTTTCGGACCCGCTTCGGTCTGCGGCTCCGATCGGTCGGGGAGCATCCGCAGGCGGCCGACACCGCGGGGATCAACGTCTATGCGCTCCGGTACGCCGCCGTGATCACGAGCGGGCTGTTGTCGGGGCTGGCGGGCGCTTTCCTGTCGATCGGCATCGCGAACACCTTCGTGCCGAACATGACCGATGGTCGAGGCTATATCGCCCTGGCCGCCATGATCTTCGGGAAGTGGACGCCGATCGGCGCCTTCGTCGCCACGCTGATCTTCGGCTTTGGCCAGGCGATCTACGATGCCAACTCGAGCATCCACGTTTCCCAGTACCTGCTCAGCATGACGCCCTATCTGCTGACCTTGATCGTCCTCGCGGCGGTCGTGCGTCGCAGCAGTCCTCCCGCCGCCGACGGCATCCCGTACATCCCGGGAGCCGAATGAGCGACGCGGAACTCGCGGTCCAGATGCGGCAGATCGTCAAAGCCTTTCCCGGGGTGGTGGCGAACGATCACGTCGACTTCGAGGTGCGCAAAGGCGAGATCCACGCCCTCGTGGGCGAGAACGGCGCGGGCAAGAGCACGCTGATGAACATCCTGTACGGGCTGATCAAGGCGGAGAGCGGGGAGATCCTGATCGATGGCACGGCGCGACGGTTGCACGGGCCGCGGGATGCCATCAAGAACGGCATCGGGATGGTGCACCAGCACTTCATGCTGATCCCCGTGTTCACGGTCGGCGAGAACATCGTGCTCGGTCGCGAGCCCTCGACGGCGGGCGACTTCTACGACCGGGCGCGCGCCAACCAGGAAATCACGACCCTGACGCGCCGGTACGGGCTGGCGCTCGACCCGAACGCCAGGGTCGACGCGCTGCCGGTCGGGCTCCAGCAGCGAGTGGAGATCGTGAAGATTCTCTTCCGCGGCGCCGGCATCTTGATCCTGGACGAGCCGACCGGCGTCCTCACCCCCCAGGAGACCGCCGATCTCTTCAAGGTCCTTCGCGAGCTCGTGAAGACCGGGAAGACCATCATCTTCATCAGCCACAAGCTCAAGGAAGTGCTCGCCATCTCCGACCGGATCACGGTGATGCGACGCGGCAAGGTCGTGGGACACCTCCAGACCAAGGACACCAATGAACAGGAGATCGCCCACCTGATGGTGGGACGCGACGTCCTGCTCCGAGTCGACCGGCCCCCGGCCAGGCCCGGCCCGGTGGCGCTGCAGGCCGAGAACCTGGCCGCCAGCTCCGACCAGGGCGTACCGGCTCTTCGGGGGGTCACGTTCGACCTGCGCCAGGGGGAGATTCTCGGCATCGCCGGCGTCGAAGGCAATGGGCAGAGCGAGCTGGTCGAGGTGCTGGCAGGGACGCGCCGGAGCACTGGCGGACGGATCTTGCTGGCCGGCCGTGAGGTGGGCGCGCTGGGAGCCCGCGCCATCCGAACGGCAGGCATCGGGCACATTCCCGAGGACCGCCGGGGTGCCGGGCTCGTGCTGAACTATTCCGTCGCGGACAACCTCGTCCTGGGCCGGCAGCGCTCGCTGCGGTTCTCGTGGCACGGCCTCATCCTGCGGCTGACGTCGATCCATGACTTCGCCCGGCGCCTGATCAAAGAATTCGACATCCGCACGCCGAGCCCCGCCACCGCCGCCCGCACCCTGTCCGGCGGCAACCAGCAGAAAATTATCGTCGCACGAGAGATGTCGAGCCAGCCGAAGGTCCTCCTCGCCGCACAGCCGACCCGCGGCGTCGATATCGGCGCCATCGAGTTCATCCACCGGCGACTGGTCGCGCAACGCGACGACGGCGCCGCAGTGCTGCTGGTGTCCGCCGAGCTTGATGAGATTCGGTCGCTGTCGGACCGCATCGCGGTGATCTACGAGGGCCGAATCGTGAGCATCGAGCCCGCCGATACACCGGAAGAGCGCCTCGGACTGTTGATGACCGGCGGCGGCGCCGGCGAGCAGCGTAGGGCTGGCTAGGCTCCGCGGCGCCGGCGCGCTCGTCCTGACTGTATTGACCGTGGCCGGTTGTACCGGCCCGTCGACCGCCCAACAACCCGGCGACGTTCGCGTGTGCCTGGTGACCGACGCGGACGGGCTGGCTCCGCACACCGCCAACCAACTCGCCCTCAACGGCGTGAAGGGCGCCGGCGCCACCGTGAAAACGGTGGAGTCGCACGCCCCCTCGGACTACCTCGGCAATCTGCAGCGCTGCGCCGACAGCCATCCGGACCTCGTCATCGCGGTGTCGGCGGACCTTGGAACGGCCGTCTGGCGGGCGGCCCAATTGCATCCGAGCTTGCATTACGGCATCATCGACGGCACCCCGATCGATGACAATGGCCAGCCGGCCGACCTGAATAACGTCGCCGATCTGCTGTTCAAAGAACAGGATCCCGGATACCTGGTCGGCGTGATGGCCGGCCTCATCGAGAGTGGCAAGGTCGGCAGCGCGACCCACAATACGCTGGGCGTCCTGGGCACCAACCATGCGGCGGCGGTCGACGCCTACATCGCGGGTTACGTCGCGGGAGCGCGGTCCGTCGACCCGGCCGTCGTTTTCAAGATCACCTACTCGGATTCGCAGGACCCGGCCTTCTGCAAGCAACTCGGGATCGCGCAGATCGGGGCCGGCGCGGACATTCTCTTCGAGGTCACCGGCCGTTGCGCTTCGGGCTACATCGACGCGGCCTACGACGCCTCGGCCTACGCGATCGGCTCCAACACCGACCAGGCCTACCTGAGCCCGGCCGTCATCACGAGTGCGGTGAAGCGGGTCGACCGGGCAGCGGCGATCCTGGTGCAGCAGGCGGCCGGTGGCACGTTCAAGGCCGGTCGACGAGTCCTGGGCTTGCAGGACGACGCCACCAGTTTCAGCACCCCGAGCAGCGTGGTGCCCCAGGACGTCATCAACCAGGTGCTCGATCGACGTTCGAAGATTCGCAGCGGAGTCCTCACGCCACCGGACACCGTTCCCCCGGGCATCTGAGGCCTGATCAAACTTTTCTGACCCGCGCCGACCTCTAATAGAGTGGCGGGCATGGATGACGAGGCGCGGCTTCGCGCCGCCGACGCGGCAGCCTTCGAGCACCTGTTGCGTGACCACGCGCGCGCGATGCTGCAGTTCGCCGATTTCGTCCTGCACGACCGAAGCGCGGCCGAGGACGCCGCGCAGGAGGCCTTTGTGATCGCGTGGAAACGACGGAACACGCTCAACGACGTCAGCGCCTTCGTCCCGTGGCTTCGCAAGATCGTGTTGCGGGAATGCCTTCGCTGGCGACGCCACCGGCTCTTTCTGAGCATCGGGCTGAGCGACCGCGTCGTCGCCCGGTCGGAGCCGGACGCCACGCTGCACCTGGACATGGCGACGGCGATCCAGCGCCTCTCCCCGAAACTCCGCGCCGTGGTGTTCCTGCACTTCTACGAGGACCTCACCCTGGCCCGCATCGCCACGGAGCTCGGGATCCCCGAATCGACGGCGAAGACCCGTCTGTATGAGGCCTTGCGTCGACTTCAGCGATTCTTGCCAGCCTACACGGGGTCGAAATCAGGAGAGCGGACATGAGCGGGCTCGACGAGCAGATCCGTGGCTATACCGCAGACCGCGCAGGCGGAATTCGCGACGCGGATGCCGCGGCGCTGGTGACACGAGCCACGGCGAAGCCGGTGCCCGGTCGTGGATGGCCGCGCCACATCGTCAACCTCACGGCTGCGCTCGTCCTGGCGGCAATCGTGATCGCGGGTGGCATCGTGCTCGAGACGCAACTCCGGGGACTCCGTCACAGCAACAGCGTCGCGACCGGCAACGGTCCGCTGCCGACCGTCCCCAATGACACGGTGAATTTGATCAATCAAAGCCTGGGAGATTCGATTGTCGTGCCCTTCCGCGTCAGGACTGGCACGCCGTTGGCGCAGCGACCCCGGTTCCTGGTGACGCCAACCATGGCGATCGTGACTAACAGCGGCGGGGACTGCGCCCTGAGCAGCATCCGTCTCGTCGACCCAAACACCGAACGCGATGTACGGCCCGCGGTCTGGCTGAAGGACTGTTACGACACGCCGGTGGTTCTACCGGGAACCGTGGTCTTGTTCGCCCACCACAACTTCCAGGATGCCAATCGGAACCAATACCAGGAGTTGGGCACCGTCGCGTATGACTGGTCAACCGGCAAGATCACCAGGTCGTACCCGACGCTGAATTTTGGATTTGTCGGGGCCCTGGCCTCGAGGGACGGCACCCTCCTTTACACCATGACCCCTGCCTTCTCGGACCGGCCGATCCTCGGAATCACAAACCTGGTTAGCGGAATTCAGGTGACCGACATCCCAATCGGCTTGACCGGTTCTGGCATGAACCCGGGTGGGATGGCCCTCTCCCCGGACGGCCTGACGCTGTACGTCAACGAGGGCGACCAGTTGGCGACCTTCGATGCCCGTAGTGGACATACGGGGCCGGTGATCCGATATCGAGGCGTGGGCACAGCGACGAGCTTCGCATGGCCCTCCTGGTTACCGTCGATGACACTGGCCAACGCCAAGGAAGGGATGACTGCCGGTCGCGGTCTCGGTGTCGGTCCGCAGGGCCGGTGGGTCGCCGCGCTTGGTGCCGACGACCCGGATCACACGGGCATCTGGCTGGTCAGCACGACGGGTTCCCCGCACGTCCTGCGGCGCATCGACGGAACACGCACGTTCGCGGGTATCGCGGTCAGTCCTGATGGCAGCGTCATCTACGCCCTGGAATCCCAGGGCCCGCTCTTTGTGCTCGACCCGCAGTCGGGTCGCGAGGTCAAGAAGATGGCGAATCCCGGCGGCGTCGTGGCGATCGCCGGCGTCGGCGATAACTAACCTGGCGAGACCTCTTGCGCCCTGACCTTGGATTCGGCATCCACAAAGTCCATCCGCAGCCTCGCCCGGGCGGCCGGCTCGCCGAAGCCGCCGTCGAGCGCCTGGAGATTCATCGCCCAGATCGCCTCGCGCGAACAGCCGAGCCGCTGTGCAACTTTCGTGAACTCCTCGCTGAGTGTGATGTTGGAGACCGTGCGTGAGTCCGTGCTGATCGTCGCCTTGATGCCCGCCTCGTAGAAACGCCGGACGGGATGATCCTCGTATCGCCGGACGGCCTTGGTGTGGGCATTGCTGGTCGGGGCGGTGTCGAGCTGGATGCCTTCTTCTTTGATCGTCGCCAGGACGTCCGGATCCTCCTGGGCCCGGATGCCGTGCCCGAGGCGCACGGCGCCCATCGCGATCGCCTGGCGGACACTTTCCGGGCCGGCGGCCTCCCCGGCGTGGATGGTGAGGTTCAGGCCCAGGGAGCGCGCCACCCGGAACGCGTCCTCGTGGAGGACCGGCGGATGCCCGGCTTCATCGCCGGCGAGATCGAAGCCGATGACGCCCTCACCGACGAACCGGCCCGCCACCTGGGCTAGCGCCAGGTTCTGCGCCGGCGGCATGTCGCGCAGCGCCGTAACAATGAGGCCGCCCGTAATGCCCGTCTCCTTCTGACCGGCCCGCCAGCCAGAAAGGGTCGCCCGGATGATGTCCGTCAGCGAGAGACCATGCTGGACGTGCAGCCAGGGTCCGTACCGGATCTCCGCATAGCGCACATTGTCCTTCGCCAGGTCCTGGCACAGTTCATACATGATCCGCTCGAGGGCCGGGATGGTCTGCATGACGGCGATCGGCAGCTCGAAATACGTGATGTACTCGACCAGCGAGGCGGTGCGATCGTCGGCTTCGAGGTGCGCCTCGAGCTTCGCCAGGTCAGCGACTGGGAGCGGCACGCCGTTCTGCCTGGCCAGCGCGAGCACCGTGGCGGGCCGCACCGACCCATCGAGGTGCAGATGAAGCTCCGCCTTCGGAATCGCCGCGAAATAGGCGGGGTCTTCCATGACGGGTTGGCGGTATCGTATCAGCCGCCTCGAATCGCGAGCGGGCCGGGCCGAGTCGTTGTCGGGCGGCCTTACGCCGCCTTGCCGTTGGGCGCCGGCGGGAAGACCAGTGCCAGCATTTCCGACGGTCGGGTGGCCCACAGGCGATGATGCCGGAACGTCTCGCGCAGCTCAGGGGTCAATCCCCAGGCCGCCAGCACGGTACGGACACGCGCCGCGCGACCGGTCTCCAGGTCGACCGTGCTGTCACCGACGTACACCGTGTTGATCCGCCGCAGGCCCAAACGAGCGATCGCGGCAATCAGGGGATCGGGCGCGGGCTTGGGTGGCGTGACGTCCTCATAGCCGATGACCACGCCGAAGTACGCGCGCAGCCCCGACGCCTCGAGTTCCGCCTCCACCAGCGCCCGTCGCTTGCAGGACACGACACCCATGGGGGCGCCGGCCCGGTGCAATTTGTGGATCAGTGTTGGGATGCCACGAAACACCTGGGCGTGGCCAAGCGTGGCGTCCACCGAGCGGTAGGTGGCCACCAACTCCTCCCACATGTCTGGCGCCACAAGCTGCATCTGCTGGGGCAGCGGCAACCCACGGCTCTGCCGGAACAGCTCGCCGGCGCCCGCGTCGAGCTTATGGGTGCGGATGACGTGCGCGAACGCCGCCTCGATCAGCGGGTAGCTATTGACCAGCGTCCCGTCAAAGTCAAAGACAATGCCGCGGGTGTGCCCGTTGGTTCCCGCCAACGGCGTGGGTGGTCGAAGAAAAGCCTCTGGTTTCGTTCCCAAACGTCATCTACTTCCCTGGTCAGGATGGGCGCGCTCATCGGAGCTGCGCTGTCGGTCATCGACCCTTCCCAATCAAATAATGCCAGCCATACAACGCGGGCGTCCAGCTTTCCTATCGGGAATCCGGAGCCGAACAGGCGTTCGGTTCAGGCGACGGGCGTCAGCCGGATCAGCGAAGCGCCCGGCATGGGCAGATGGAAGTCGACCCGCAGCCGAGCGCCCGCGGACTGGACGGCGTGGGACGGCTCCAGTTCAGCCAGGCGGTCCGCGGCCCGTAGCCGCGCCCAGCCGTCGGCGTCGGGCCAGTCTGGCGACCCCATGCGCCTCCACTCGGTGGCGATATTCGAGTGATCGAGGTCGACCCGCAGGTGCTCCTGTTGGTATCGCTGGCCGGCCGCCTCGACGACCTCCAGCCTGATGCGGCGCCCGAGCAGCGCAGATCCGTCCTGCTTGGTCTGGTCCAGCGTGCCGTTCCAGACCAGGACCTGGATCAGTCCGGACGGGTCCCTCGTAGCCAGGGCCGCCACCATCGACTCCGCCCCGTCGCCGGAGAGGGTCACGCGCAGCCGCTCCGCGCCCAGCATCTCGAGCATCCGAAGCGCCCAGAAGCGCGGCTTCCGCAGGTTGCCAACGGTGAGCAGGCCAAAGCCTCCATGGAGCAGCCGCGGCGGCGGACCGAGCTCCTCAAAGTGATCCGAGACCACCCAGTACGCCAGATAATCGGCGCGGTCCATCGCCGAGAACATCCCATGGAGGATGAAGGGCGCGCCAAGGACCGAGTCGTTGATCCGCGCGAAGTGTGTCGGACTGACCCCCCACTCAGTCCACCACACCGGACGCGGCGAAAGCCCGGCCTCGGCCGCGGTCGCCGCCACGTCGAGGGGAACGTTTCCATACGTGTGGGTGGCGAGAAAGTCGAGCGGCGCCTGTGACTCGACGAGATGCGTCGCGAAGTCGCCGATCCAGCCCGCGGCCGCGGTGGCCGGCCCGCCCACCATGAGTTGCGGGTCGACGCTCTTGAGGGCCGCCGCCGCCTCATCGTAGAGGCGAAAATACTCCGCACGGCTGCCGCTCCAAAAGACTTCCAGATTGGGCTCATTCCAGACCTCGAACCCCCATCCGGCGACCTCGGCGAGGCCGTAGCGCTCGACGAGGTGAGTCGCCAGTGCGCGGACGAGCCCGGCCCAGCGGCCGTAATCACTGGGCGGCGACACGATCGCCCGGTACGCAAAGACGGTCGCGGCGGGATCGCTGGCGAGGGCCCGCGGCATGAACGAAAGCTCGACGACCGGTCGAACACCCAACGACAGAAGCCGGTCGTAGACACGGTCGACGCCGTCGAAGTTGTACTCCGGCCGTCCGGCGAGCTCCGTGTAGACGCCCAGGTCGTCCAGCAACACACCGTGGGCGCGAACGCGGTCCACGCCCAGCTCAACGTTCGCGAGCCGCAGTGACTCGGCAAATTCGGCGCCGACGTCGGCGCCCTGCGCATTGCGTGGATAGAACAACTGCGCGAGGTGCTCCGACCCGACCATGTGCCAGGGCCGGGCGAGCGGCTTGACGACGTCGCGCGCGCCAACGCGAATATCAACGGCGCTGGCCGTCGTGGTCGACGCCGCGGGTACCGAATCCGACAACTCGCCGTGCGCGCCATCGGCCGATGCCAGCGACGCGACGGCGTACCAAACCGGTTTCCCCGGTGTCCCCGTCGTGTCCGCATAGCTCGGGCCCGGGACGGCGAGCACGTCACCACCGCCATGGTCGATCGTCGTGAACGGGCCCTCCCGCCGGTCGGCGCGCTGGATGACATAGCCCGCCGCGCCCTCGACCGGCTCCCAGCGCAACGTCACCTGCCCTCCCCCACCCTCGGCTCGAACCGTCGCGGGTGCGGGTAGGGCATGCGCGATCGCCGCGGCCACGGAGTCGCGCCGCCGTCCAACCCGACGTTCCCAATCGAGGCGGGCAGCCGGCCCCTGCTTTTCAG
>DATCOB010000086.1:0-50238 GCA_036564925.1 Candidatus Dormiibacterota bacterium
GTATTGCCCCATCGCGAAGGGGGCCGAGATTTTCGCCGAACGATGGACCCCTCTCGTAATCCGGAACCTGTACATAGACTGCCATTCGTTCAGTGAGATCCTGGCAGGGGTGCCGCACATGTCCCGGACGCTGCTTGCGCAGCGCCTTCGGATGCTCGAGCGGGAGGGCATCGTCGAAAGTCGGCCCAACCCAAAGGGTCGGGGCTCGCTCTACTACCTGACCCCCGCCGGGCAGGAGCTGAGCCGAGTCGGTATCGAGTTAGGGACCTGGGCAGCGCGCTGGTTGCACCTGCGCCCACAGGACATGGACCCATACGTCGTCCTCTGGGCCTGGATGAAGTTCATCAAGTCGGAACGGCTACCGAATCGCCGGGTGGTTCTGCGCTTCGATCTGCGAGACCGGCCGAAGGAGCGGTTTTGGCTACTGCTCGATCGGCGCGAGTGCGAGATCTGCATCAAGCCGCCGGGCTTCGAGGAGGATATCGTGGTTCGGACGGACTGTGAGACGCTGACCCTCGTTCACATGGGGCGGCTGTCACTGGCCGAGGCAGTCCGCTCGGGACGATGGGAGATGGACGGGCCCAGGCAACTGTTGCGTGCTCTTCCCAGTTGGGGTGGGCTGAGCTATTTTGCCGGCGTCCAGCCAGCGGTAGATGTAGCGGCTGCACGCTAGCTCCA
Source organism: Candidatus Dormiibacterota bacterium (assembly GCA_036564925.1). Classification (GTDB taxonomy): domain Bacteria; phylum Chloroflexota; class Dormibacteria; order CF-121; family CF-121; genus JALYYC01. Next base: position 679 of record DATCOB010000086.1, read on the forward strand.
GGCATCCATCCCCGACGTCCCGGGGCTGCTTCAGGACGGGCCTGTCCGGTTGAAGGCGATGGCTGGGTCAACTGGTCGGAGTTGGCAACTCTCCTGGCTAGATCTTGGCAACAGAGTTGCCGGCGCCGTGGACCGCTTCATCAATTCTGCGAACCTGACTCGAGCCGGACCCTCCGTCGCCTCGGAACATGATGTGGACAGGAATGACCCCGGAGAGGAAACGTAGACCCAAGCTCGTGGATGTTGTATCGCGACGCAACGATTGGCGTTTACAAGGCCAGAAGCTCGAAGCCCAGCCAGCGTCCGCTAGGCTCAAGAGAAGTTCGAATTCTTTGTCGGAATTACGGCGATGCTCTGAAGCGCTGCCCGGTATTGGGACGCGACCCCTTCGGGGAAGGCGAGCCCGCGTGGCCACCGCCGCGCCGCGTAAAGGACGGGAAAACGGGTAACTTAAGCATTTAGGCGAGACCTAACCGCCAGGGTCGCGAGAACCGTGTCGACAGAAAGAATCAGGGAGGAAGCGACATGACTGTTCGAGAAGAGACCAGGGGGTACGTATTAAGGCGCAACGAGGGCCGAGCGGTCTGGTTTTTGGGCGGCCTCCTGACTTGGAAGGCCCTCGCCCGAGACACCGGCGGCCAGTACGGGTTGGTTGAACAACTGGGTGGGCGTGGGTTCGCGGCTCCTGTCCACCTTCACGAGGGCGATGCCGAGGGATTCTACGTGCTCGAAGGTCAACTGGCGTTTGTCCTGGACGAAGCGCGCGTGGAGGCATCCGCGGGCGACTTTGTGTATGTCCCACCTAACGTAAAGCATGCCTTCGTGGTCGAGTCGCCACAAGCGAGATTCCTGACTTTTATCAATCCGGCCCTGCCGTTTGAGGCGTTCGTTGACGAGCTTAGTGTGCCCGCCGATGCCCGCACCCTGCCGCCTCCGTCGGTGCCGGATCCCGAGCGTCTCGATGCGGCTGCGGCCAAGTACGGTCAACAAATCGTTGGCCCGCCGCCCGCCCCAAGTTAATAGCGTGGTCAGCCTGGCGGTTTGCGTGGAGAAACGCGAGTCGTCATCGCGTTGGGGCCGCGAGTGAGCGAGTTGACCGGTCGCAGGACAACATCTCCCAGTAGGCGATCGACCGGATCCCGGCTGGTCGAAGGCGATGGCTGGGGCGCTAGGATTCGGACCTACGATTACCTGATCCAGAGGAATGTCGCACCCGCGGCGTATTCGCGACGGTCGAGCGAGCCGCCTTGGTCAACCTGATCCTTCCAGCTAGTGGTAGTCCTCGACGGTGAGGTCCCAGGTGTTGCCTTCGATGTCGAGGTACCAGGTGCCGGCGTCGTACTCCTGGGTGACCTGATCGAAGTTCCCGATCACGTTGACCAACGGAATGTCATGGCCGCCCGGGTCACTTGGGTTCTTCGCGTCGATGATGAAGTTGCTGTCCCCATGGTTGACCAGATGTAGCCGCCATTGAGACCCGACCGTGAACGGTGTGGTCTTCTGCTGGCCGGAGCCGGTGAAGTGAGCAACCTGAACCCAAGCCTTGGGTGCCGCGGGCGTCGATGCCGCCGAGGGCGCGCTCAACTCCTGCGCTGAGGTGGCAGCAGTCGTGGGATGACTGCCGCTTGCTCCCGCAGCACCGATTAAGACCCCCAGGAAAAACGTCCCGATCATGCCCCCGATTGCGATCCCCTTCCTCATCGTTTACCCTCCTTTAGCTTAGTCGGGAAGGGTCCGACGGCGCACGGCCCCTCGAATCCGAAGACGAGATCGAGGTTCGCCTGTAGGGGGGAATAGTTCGTCCAATCAGGCTGATGTCCCCCCTCGCAGCAGGCGCGGGAGACCGGCCTATCTAAAACCAGACGCCCAAAAAAGGACTACTCAAACCGGCCCTTTAACAAGTAGAGCGCCGAAAACGCGAGCCAGGCCGGCTTTTTACGAGGTGGATGTACGAAAACGGCCGCGGAAATCGGCCTTTAAGGGATAGATGGAACCCGACGACGTGACCCCGCCCAAACGGGAGACCACAACAGCAGACCGGATGACGGACGACGACGGCGAGCGCGGCGGCATCGCGCACAAAGGAACCCGCGGCGACGATGACTTTTTGAACACCGACGTGGCCCATCGGGACGCCGATGCCGACTTCTCCAAGTTGGATGATGGCTTCGCTTCCGCTTTCGCGTCTGCCCCTTCGCCTCCGCCTGCGGTTCAGGGAACGACCGTCAGCGCGATGCCTCTCCGAATTCCAGCCGGCCGTAATTGGGGCAATTCGGTACCGGGACGGACTCCCATACATGGTCGTCCCATCATTCTTCGCGATCTTCGCAAACATGCCAGCTCCACCCTGACCCAGGAAGACACCTCCCGGCTCCTGCGCTCCCTCACCCAACGGGACGTCTCCATCCTCCAGGCGCTGCACGACTATCGGTACCTGACTACCCTGCAGGTGCAACAGCTCTTCTTTCACGGCATCCGCTCCGCCCAGATGCGGTTGCGCTACCTCTCCGATCACGGCCTTCTCTACCGCTGGCAGATGATCGATCCCCCGGGACTCACCCGTCGACCTTCGCTCCTGCTGCTCACGCCCCGCGGGGGGCGGCTGCTCGGCGAGCTCCGCGGCCATTCGCCCTGGCCCTACGTGCGCCGGACCACGGACGCGCGCGACCACTGCTGGCACGTCACTCACGACCTGGAAGCCAATGGCTTTGGTCACGCTCGAACCGGCGGCCACACTCGAACCCGGCTCCTGGACCGGGACGACCTGGAAGGTGCAGTACTCGGACCTGCAGCCGCTGGCGCGCTATACGGCCGATGTCCAGGTGCTGACGGTGGATCCCACCGGGCATATCCATCGGACATGGACATTTACGGTCGAGCCGGGCGCCCCGCCCGACGGCGTGCCGGTGGTCTGGTACTCGACATCGAGCCCCTGGCAACCCTCGCTGCCTGGCGTGCCGAACCGGCTTGTGGCCCTGGATTGGACCGGGACGATGGTCGGGACCATCTATGGAAACTACGTCGGCGTCCAGAGTCCGGACGGGTCATGGTTGTCCTCGCGGCAGGGAACCGGTGTCATGGACCGGCGCGGGCAGCCGGTATCGGGTCGGTCCCTCGACGGTGCCGTCTGGTCGGACGTCAGCAACCGGTATTGCGACATCGGGGGTAGCTCGCCGACGGCCGGCACGAACTCGCAAGCCTGGCTGGAGACCGGTGTGGTGGGCGGTGCCACCCGGCGGGTCGCCGCGCTGGGTTCGACCCTCGGCCAGACCGTCTTCTCCGTGACTGCGTGCAGCGCGCTGAACGATCGCGCGGTGCTGGGCGAACAGGTGATGGGCGGATTCCTCGACGTGCGCGTGATCGGACTATCGACCGGTCGGACCCTGTATCGCCATGCCTATCCGGCCAACCAGCCGCAGATGCTGGTCGGGTCGCGCGACGGCCAATACCTGGCGGAGACCGCCAACATCTTTGGTGGGCCATCGACGACCGTCATTCGTCGCCTGAGTGACGGCACCATCGTCGCCCGGTTGGATGATCAGCGATTGGTCGGATTCTCCTGGGATGGGTCGCTTGCCGTCGTGGCCCCGTTCTGGGGGAAGCAAGGTCCAGGCGGCGTTCAGTTACTGGACTGGCGAACGGGTGCCATCCGCTGGCGCCTCGCGGGCGGCCCCACCACCATTGGCCAGCCCGTTTTTGCCCTGGCACAACCGAACGGCCCCGCCTTCGTCGTCGGGCTGGGCAGCCCGTCGGGTGGCGGTGATTCCGACGGTCTCCTCCTGGTTCACCCGGATGGCCGGGCGGAGACGATCGTGACCGGGTCCGTCTACCCGGCCGTCCCCTCCGGCTGAGCCCGGCCGCGGCCGGTCCGCAGCAAGTACGTATACAGCAGCACCCCGGTGGTCACGCCAACGGCCACCTTCAGCGCGGTCGGCGCGGTCGACGGGCTCACGTTCCCCTCGATGATGCCGGCGATCACCAGCAGCGGCGTCAGTCCGGCCAGGATGATGACCGATCGGCGTGACGCCAGCACCAGCGCGTCGCGTCGTCGGTAGGCGCCCGGCATCACGATGGCCCAGCCCATCATCAGCCCCGCCGCCCCGGCGGCGACCACGACGGACAGCTCGATGACCCCGTGGCCGATGACAAAGTCGAGAAGGCCACCCATGAGTCCGTAGGCATGGGTCAATCCCAGCAGGCCCCCAAGCTGGATCCCGTTCGTCATCAGGAGGTAGATGGTGGGGAGGCCGAGGAGCACGCCGAAGGCAAACGCGAGGATGGCCACCCTGATGTTGTTGGTCATGATCACGCCCGCCATCAAGGGTCGGTCCTCGGTTGGGATCTGCGTCCACAGTTGATGGCTGTGCACCGCCTGCACCGCCTGGCCTGGGACAAACGCATAGGCCAGGCGGGGGTCCACCGTGATGGCGATGAAGGCGATGATCGCCGGGCCGAACAGGAGGGCGGTGGCGGCCCAGAGGTAGGGGGCGGATGCCCGGTAGGTCTGCGGGAGCGTGCGCGTGTAGAAGGCGGCAATGCGTTGCCCGATGTCGCCGCCCTGCTGGTAGACGGCGGCGTGGCCGCGCGCCACCAGGCCGTTGAGGTATCCGGCGACCGGCTCGGTGGGCCAGTCGCGCTTGGCGCGGGCCAGGTCGGCGGTCGCCCTTCGGTAGAGTCCGGCGAGTGAGAGTACCTCGGTTGGTCGTAGTCCGCCGACGCGGCTGGTGCCCGCCCGGGTCAGCAGGGTCTCCAGTCGCTCCCATTCCGGGCGGCGACGGGTGACGAAGTCATCCGCGCGCATGCCACCATCATGACGCAGCGCAGGGTCGCTCCTTTCGGCGGGTTTACACTTCTGCCGTGCTGCCGCCCGATCAGTCAGACGACCTGGTCATCGCGACCCCGGAGCGGGTCGCGTTCGAGTACGAGATCGCCGGCATCGGCAGCCGCTTCCTCGCCCAGGTGGTGGACATGGCCATCATCGTCGTGATCGCCCTGATCCTCACCGTGGCCGCGATCGCGCTCGGGGCGCTCCTTCGGTCCGCCCAGGTGGCGTTGCTGTTCGAGCTCCTCCTCGGCTTCGTCCTGATCGCCGGATACTTCCTGGTCAGTGAGGCGACCCTCTCCGGACAGACGCTGGGTAAGCGGTACGTCCGCCTGCGGGTCGTCGGAGACCAGGGCCAGCCGCTCACCCTTGGCCAGGCCGCGATTCGCAATCTGGTCCGGATCGTGGACTTCCTGCCCTTGTTTTACGGCATCGGGATCCTCACGCTCTTCATCAACGGACGGGGGAAACGGCTTGGCGACTTTGCCGCCGGCACGCTGGTCGTTCGCGACCGCCAGCGGGTCAGTCTCTACGACCTGGCCAGCACGGCCCCCGCCGCCTCTGCGCCGCCGGCCCCGGCCCCGGCCCCGGCGGCCTCCATCTGGTCGCAGCCGGCCGGCCCTTCCGACGCCGCGCCCTCGCCCGTTCCCGCCACCAGGTCAGCGCCGCCCACGCTCGACCCGGCGCTGCGTCGGCTGGTGGTCGCGTATGCCGCCCGTCGCGAGGCCCTGCCGGTCGCCCGTCGCGAGGCCCTTGCCCAGAGCGCCGCGCCGGCGCTTCAGAAAGCGCTGCCGGAGGTGGCGGCGGTGCACGGCCCGCTGGCCGCGCTCGATCAGCTCGCCGAGCGCGAGGGCATTTCCCCGTACCGGCCCGTCCATGCGGATGCCCGCCGCGCCATGACGTTCGGCGTGAGCACGCTGATCTTCTTCTGGATGCCGCTGATCGCCATCCCGACCGGCGTTCTGTGCATCGTGTTCAGCCGTCGCGCGCTTCGGACCATCCGCTCGCAGCCCGATCGCGTGCAGGGAGAAGACCAGGCCCGGCACGGGCGCTTGCTCGGCAGCATCGGCCTCTCGATCGCGTCCATCCTTCTGCTGCTGTTCATCCTCGCGTTCGTCTTTCGCAGCGGGTAGCCGGCGAGCAAAGGGGGCGCCTAGAGTTTCCGCCGGCCTGCGATGCCGGTGTCCAGCGGATGCCACCATTCGACGCGGCGCTCCCCCAGTTTCCAGCAGAGGAAGACGGTTTCGCCCTCGCGCTGATGAAAGAAGTCGATCAATCCGGTCACCGGGTCGCGCAGCACGATGCCCAGCTCATGCAGCTCCTTGACGTCACGCTCCAGCGCGTGCGCCGTCTCCCCGAGGTGGCGGCTGGGGAGGCCGTCGCCATTGTGCGACGCCTTCTCGCGGACCGCGGCCATGCTCGTGTCGCTGGCGAGCGCCACCTGGTTGTCCCGGATCCGTTGCACGAGGGGCCGGACCGTCGGCAAAAGCGCATTCGCCTCCTCCACGCTGTAGAAGCGCTCCGGCATGGCGTTCGGTCAGGCGGCGGAGATCGGGGCCATCGTGCGAAGCCGCCGGACCATCCCCGGTAACCGCTCGAGCACGAGGTCGACGTCTTCGTCGCGGTTGTCCTTGCCGACCGAAAGGCGGAGGCTGCCGAGGGCTCGCTCGCGCGGGTAGCCCAAGGCGAGGATGACATGGCTCGGCTCCAGCGATCCGGAGGTGCAGGCCGACCCCGACGATGCCGCGATGCCCTCCATGTCGAGTTGGAGGAGCAGCGACTCGCCCTCGACCCCCTGAAAGAGAAAGCTCGCATGATGCGGAAGGCGATTGACGGGATGGCCAGTCAGCTCGGCGCGCGGGATGCGGTCCAGCACACCCTCGATCAGGCGGTCCCGCAGGCGCGTGACACGCTCGGTATTCCTGGCGAGGTCGCGCTGCGCGATGGCGAGCGCCTTCGCCAGCCCGGCGATGCCGGCGACGTTCTCGGTTCCCGCGCGCCGGTTGCGCTCGTGGCCGCCGCCCACGATCTGCGGGTGCACCGGGACGCCAGAGCGGACGATCAGCGCGCCCACGCCCTTGGGCCCGTGGAGCTTGTGCGCCGACATGGAGAGCAGGTCGACGCCGAGTTCGTCGACGCGGGTGGCGATCTTGCCGGTTGACTGCACCGCGTCTGTATGGAAGAAGGCGTCGCTGTTTTCGCGGGTCACCGCGACCAATGCCGCGATGGGTTCGATGGTCCCGATCTCATTATTCGCGTGCATGACGCTGACCAGGATGGTGTCCTTGCGCAGGGCCGCCTTCAAGTCATGCGGGTCGACGAGCCCGTGGCGGTCGACCGGCAAGCGGGTGACCTCGAACCCGTCTCGCTCCAGCTCCTCGGCCGAGCGCAGGACCGCGTCGTGCTCGATCGTGGTGGTGATGATATGGCGCCCGCGGTTGGCGTTCCGTTGCGCGATGCCATAAAGGGCGAAGTTGTCGCCCTCCGTCCCGCCCGACGTGAAGATGACCTCTTTGGCGGCGACGCCGTAAAAGGCGGCCACCTCGTCGCGGGCCTGGTCGATCGCCTGGCGGGCGCGCTGGCCCAGTCCGTAGACGCTCGAGGCATTGCCGAACTCCTCGGTGAGGTAGGGCAGCATTGCCTGTAGGACCTCCGGGTCGAGCGGGGTGGTGGCGGAATGGTCGAGATAGACCATATCCGACATATTAGTGTCGGGGTTTCGCGTCAGTGCCTACGACGCCCGTCGACGCGCGCGGCGCGGGCGAACCAGATCCGCGAGCGACCCATTGAACGCGTCGAGGTGCTGGTGGACGTCCAGCAACTCGTCGCTGCTGATCGGGCCGGCAGCGGCCGCGTCCGGCACGCCGTCGGGATGTTTCCCCTTTTTCAGCAAAAGCACCGCGACGAAGCCGACGCCGCAGTTGGCGCACGTCACTTCGACCGTGCAATGACCGTCGCCTTCACTCAGCAGGCTGACCCGACAGTTGGCCAGTGCCTGCGAGCAGGCAAGGCATTTGTAGTACTTCGCGCGCTCCTTGATGAGGGCGATCAGGTTCACTGATTCCACTATAAACGGCGCTCGCCGCCCGACCCAAGCCTCACTCGCCGAGGCGGTAGATCCGCAGGGACGGACCGGGCCGTAGGAAGCCCGCGTAGCCGGCGAGGGGGACGTAATAGGTGTCGATGGGATCGAACACCGCCGGCGGACACGCCGTGCTGGTGGGCGCGAAGCTGGCCACCAGGCGGGCCTGTTGTTGCAGCGCCCGCTCCAGCGGGGTGGGGGCGGCACACCCGAGGTCGGGGCGCCTCCGGCCGATCACGACGAAGGACACGCCGGCGGCCCGCAGCGCCGCGACGCTGGCTTGTTGCAGGTCATCCTCCGTCAGGTCGCGGACCTGGTAGCGGTCCTCGAGGCGGTTCTCGAGAAACGAGGCGACATAGGGATCGGTCGCCCCGACGCTCTGGGCCCGGCTGTCGATCAGCGCCTGGTCATGCGCGGGTCCGGGCTTGTAGGGAATGGCGACGCGGTCGCCGGCCGGGACATGGGCCGCCAGCCAGTTGAAGGCGAGCGTCCTCGTGTCGGGCTGCTGGATCAGCAGGTCGTAGCGGATGTCGTGATAGACAGCGGGCAGGAGGGTGACCGCCAGCAGGAGCGCGAAGGCCATGCCGCGACGGGGGAGGTCAGGAAGGCGGGTGAGGCCGGCGGCGGCCGCCCGGCCCGCCAGCAGCAAGAGCGGCGCCACGAGCGGATCGGCATAGCGGAAAAACGTGGAGTGACCGGCGCCGATGATCGCGTAGTAGGGCAGGACGAACGCCAGGATGATCCAATCCAGCGGGTCCCGGCGCACGGCCGCGCAGGCCAGACCGATGGCGGCGAGCACAAAGAGACCCGGGTCAAGCCCATACCAGAGCGCGATGACCAGCCGAACCCACCCCACCTCGGGGACCGTCTCGCTGGCCAGGTGGGACACGATGTAGCCGAGTCCGTGCCGGGTCATCGACGGATCCAGCACAAGGAAGGGTGAGGTCACGGTGAGGGTGACGGTGGCGATGGCCGCGATCACGGCGACGCGCCGCAGAACGGTTGCGGCGCGGACCCGCTCCGTCACCCCATGCAACCATTGCGCGGCCACCACCGCGCCGAAGACGAGTGCGCCGTTGTACTTGACGCTGGCCGTGACCCCGACCGCCACGCCGCTCAGCAGCAACGGCCGAAGGCCCTCGGCGCGGCTCACGCGGTAGGTGATGGACAGCGCGCCGATCACGGCCAGCGACAGCGGCACGTCCGGCGTGCCGAAATGGCTGTCGCGAACCAGCAGGAACGCGACGGCCACCCCGGCGCCGGCCAGCACGCCGGCGATAAGGGAGTCGGCGCGGCGTCCCAGGTCGACGACCACCAGGATGGTCAGCGTCCCGAGCAGGACGTTGAGCGCGCGAACGCCGAGGTGCGCGGAGGCCTGGTCGTGGACCAGGCCGACCACCCGGAGCGGGGCAAGCCAGGCCGCGGACAGGTAGTAGGTCAGGTGCGGCCAGTCAGCGAAATGCGGATTCACGAGCCCGTGCAGGACCCCCATGGCCCGGCCGACGCTGACGTTTTCGTCCGGCCGGTAGATCGCCGGGAGGCCGAAGTTCAAGCCGAGGACGCGAAGGCCGAAGCCCAGCAGCGCGATGGCGAGCACGGCCAGACCGCCCGGGTCCGGCCGCCGGCGGGGGCTACGTTCCGGCGGGGTGGGTTGGCCCGTAGGCGTCGACCGGCACGGGCGTGGCTTGGTGCTTGCGGGTTTCGAGCTTCTTGACGGCGTCGATTGCCGCCGTGGTGGCATCGCCCACCGCCGTCGTGATCTGGCGGGTCAGTTGCGAGCGGACGTCACCCGCCGCGTAGACGCCTGGCACGCTGGTCTGCATGGTCGGGTCGGTGAGCAGGAAGCCGAGGGGGTCGTGCTGCACGTGGTCGCGATGGTCGAAGAACTGGGTGTTGGGGATGAACCCGATGAAGATGAACACGCCGGTGACGGCCAGCGGCCCCGTGTCGCCGGTCAGCACATTTTTCAACGTGATGCCGGTGACCTGGTCGTCCGCACCCGTCACCTCGGTCACGACCGTGTTCGTGATCACCTCCACCTGCGGGTGGTTTCTGGCCGTCTCCACAAGGATGGCCTGCGCGCGAAACTCCTCCCGCCGGTGGATGATGTAGACCTTCTTGCAGAAACGCGTCAGGAAGACGCCTTCCTCCAGTGCGGCGTCGCCGCCGCCGATGACGGCCACCTCCTGTTGTTTGAAGAAGGCGCCATCACAGACCGCGCATTGGGAGACGCCCCGCCCCTGGTATTCGGTCTCGCCGGGGATGCCGAGCTTCTTGGGGGAGCCGCCGGCTGTCAGGATGACGAAGTCACCGGTGTAGGTCCCGTTTTCCGTTTCGACGATCTTCTTGTTGCCCTCGCTGCGGATCGCGGTCACCCCGGTCGTCTGGATATCCACCCCGAATTTGACCGCCTGGTCGGCCATCCGCTGGGCCAACTCGACCCCCGTGATGTGGTCGAAGCCCGGGTAGTCCTCGATCGCCTCGGTATTGAGAAGCTGGCCGCCCGGCGCACCGCGTTCCAGCAGCACGGTTTTGACCCGGGCCCGACCCGCGTAGAGGGCGGCGGTCAGGCCGGCGGGCCCGCCACCGACGATGATGATGTCGTAGCGGCGGTCCTTGTCCATCAGTGGTGCGGCTCCATGATAACTAAGCATTTCCTCCTTCTAAGTATTCCCAGACTCGCGCACCGTAACCCAGGCCGGTATATAACAGCGGGAGCGGATGCGCGCGAAAGAACCGGCGACCGGCTCGGCCTCGTTCCCACAAGGACGGGTGGTGGCGCTGCCGCGGCCCGACGGTGCGGCCGCGGAGGAGCACCTCACCTGGGCCTACCAGACGCACGTCACGGCGATCTATCAGTACGTCTACAGCCGCGTGGGCAACCGGGCCGATGCGGAGGATCTCACGTCAAAGGTGTTCATGAAGGCGATCCACGGTATGCGTCACGACGCCTCCGTGCCAGAACTCCGGAGCTGGCTCTACAAGGTCGCCCAGACCACCCTCGCCGATCACTGGCGCGAGTACTACGCCGAGGACCCGACCGAGCTCGACGATGACGTCACGCGCCAGCCCACCATGCGGGAAAACCTCGAGGCCGCCCAGCGTGTCGATGCGCTGCTCGCCACGCTGCCCGATCAGTACCGCCGCGTGCTCGAGCTCCGCTTCCTGCGGGGCTACTCGGTGCGGGAAACGGCCAGTGAGCTGAACCTCAGCGAGACCAACGTCAAGGTGCTGCAATTCCGGGCGCTTAACCGCGCCGGACGCGAACGTGGGGGGTCCCTGTGAACGACGATCCCGAAGAACTCGACAAGTACGTGGAGGATCTCCTGCATGATCAGCGGCCCGAGCGGACCCCGCTCGGCGAGGAGGACGCGCTGCGGGCGCGACAGGCGGCGGCCATAATCCGGGCGACGAAACCCGGCGTCGGACTCCCCACCGCCGACTTCCTCGCGCGGATGCAGACCTCCATCGGCGACTGGGTGCAGGAGCGAACGCCGGACGTCCAGTTGAAGGGGCGGCCGAGCCGCCGCGCGTTGCTCCTGGCCGGCGCGACCGGGATCGCGGCCGGGGTGGTAGCCGCCGTCGGGGTCGACCGTCTGGCGAAGCCCGCCGCACCGACCAGCTCGAACCTGGTCGAGAACGGGAACTGGCAGACCATCAAGGCGCTGGCCGATCTTCCCCAGGGCACGCCGGTGGCGTTTCGGTCCGGGGCGATCGAAGGCTTCTTGCTCCGCAGCGGGGAGGAGGTCAAGGCGCTGTCCGCCGTCTGCACCCATATGGGCTGCATCTTGAACTACAGCAAGTTCCGCGATCGCTTCGAGTGCCCATGCCACGGCGCCACCTTTGAAAAGGATGGCCAGCCGAGCGACCAGTACAGGGCCCCGCTGCCGCGGCTGCCCTCGCTCCAGGTGCGGGTCGAAAAGGGCCAGGTGCAGGTCTACACGGTCTGAGGTCGGGTAACCAAAACGGGCGCGCCCCCGTTGCACGCGAGGGGCGGGCACGCGGCCGCTCTCGTTTAGACTCGGAATGAAAGCATGACGAACGCTGTCGCCACGCCCATCCTGGACCGGATCCATAGCCCGGCCGATCTGCGCGGGCTGACGGAAGCCGAGTTACAGGCACTGGCCGAGGAGATCCGCCAATTCCTGGTGGAGACGGTCTCCAAGACCGGCGGGCATCTCGGCCCCAACCTGGGGGTGGTCGAACTGACGCTGGCGCTGCACCGCGTGTTTCGCAGCCCGCACGACCGGATCCTCTGGGACACCGGCCACCAGGCCTACGTCCACAAGCTGCTGACGCGACCGAAGTCCGGCTTCGGGCGGCTGCGCAAGCTCGGGGGGATGAGCGGCTACCCGAACCGTGCGGAAAGCGAGCACGACTTCATCGAGAACAGTCATGCGTCGACCGGGCTCAGCTACGCCTCGGGCATGGCCGAGGCGCTGCGTCGGCTGGGCGATCGGGGTCACGTGGTCGTCGTCGTCGGCGACGGCGCCCTGACGGGCGGCATGGCTTACGAGGCGCTCAACAACATTGGCCACCGAAAGACCCCGGTGATCATCATCCTCAATGACAACGGCCGCTCCTACGCGCCGACCATCGGCGGCCTCGCGCAACACCTGGCCCAACAGTTGACGGTCCTCAACCCGACCTACCATCGCACCAAGAACCGCCTCGACCGCCTGTTGCGCGCCGTTCCGGCCGGGGGCAAGGCGATCGAGGCCGGCCGGCGCATCAAGGAAGGCCTCAAGGAACTGGTGTCGCCGCGCAGCTTCATTGAGTATCTCGGAATCAAATATTCCGGCCCGATCAACGGCCATGACATGGGCGACCTGGAGCGCATGCTCAACCAGGTGAAGCGCCTCGGCGGCCCGGTGGCGGTCCACGTCATCACGACCAAGGGCCGCGGTTATGGCCCGGCCGAGGAAGACGAGATCGACCACCTCCACGGTGTGGGCGCCTTCGACGTGGTGACCGCGAAACCGTTGAGCCGCAAGGTGTCCTACACGGACGTGTTCGGGGAGGCGCTCGTCGCCGAGGCCGAGCGCGATCCGAGCCTGGTGGCCATTACCGCGGCGATGGGGAGCAGTGCCGGACTCGGGCCGTTCCTGGAACGATTCCCCGAACGCTTCTACGACGTCGGTATCGCGGAGCAGCACGCGGTCACCTTTTCCGCCGGGCTGGCGATGGCCGGCCTGCGTCCGGTGGTGGTCATCTACTCGACCTTCCTGCAGCGCGCCCTCGACCAGGTGATGATGGACGTCTGCCTGCACAAGCTCCCGGTCATCTTCGCCCTCGACCGCGCCGGGATCACGGGCGATGATGGACCGTCGCACCATGGCATCTTCGACCTGACCTTCCTGCGGATGATGCCGGGCCTGACCCTCGCGGCGGCCAGCGATGCGCAGGAGTTACGCGACTTGCTCCACACCGCCGCCACGCTGCGGGACAGCGGCCCGTTTGCCATCCGGTTCCCGAAGGGTGCCGTCGGCGAAGGCGAAGCGAAAAGCCCACGGGTGTTGCCGGTCGGCGAATGGGAGGTCCTGCGCCAGGGTGGCGCGGGGCTGCTCCTGGCCACCGGCAAGATGGTCGCCACGGCCGTCGAGGCGGCCGCCATGCTGGAGACGGAGGGCGTCGCCCTCACGGTCATCAACGCGCGGTACATCAAGCCGATGGACCCCCGACTGGAGACCTGGGCGCGCCGGCACCCGGTCATCGTGACGCTCGAGGACAACGTGGTCAGTGGCGGGTTCGGGTCCGGCGTAGCGGAAGTGCTGGCACCGCTCGGGATCCCGGTGACGACGATCGGAGTGCCGGACACGTTCATCGAACAGGGCGCCCAGGCGGAGCTCTTGACGGGACTGGGCCTGGACCCGCCGGGAGTCGCGAGCCGGGTTCGCCGTGCGCTCAGCGAGGTCGATGCGGTCGGCGAGCCCCTGACCCGGCAGCAGACTTAGGCCAGCCGGGATTCCGACTCGACGTCGCCGGCGACCACGTGCAGGCGCGGCGGCTCGACGACCGTCCCCTCTTGCGCTGCGGGCGGTTCCGGCGACGACGCCGGCTGGGACCGAACCACCGCCACCGGTAGCGTCAGCGTAAACGTGCTCCCGGCGCGGGGGCGCGACTCCACCGCCAGGTCGCCGCCGTGCTGGCGAGCCAGCTCGCGCGACAGGTACAGGCCCAGCCCGGTGCCCCCGACATGGCTGGTCTCGCGGTTATGCAGCCGCTCGAAGCGGTTGAACAGCCTCGGCAGATCGCTGCTGGCGATGCCGACCCCCTTATCGCTGACGGTGATGCTGGCCGTGTCGCCGCTCCGGGCCACCGCGCATTGCACGGGGCCGCCTTGCGGTGAATACTTGATGGCGTTCTCCAGGAGGTTGGTGACGATGGTGACCAGGCGGTCCTCGTCGCCGACGACGACCACCGGATCCGCGGGGACCTCGAGGTCCAGCTTGTGGCCGGCGGTCGCCAGCGGGCGGATCACCTCGATCGCCTCGGTGGCGACGCGGCACAGGTCAACTCGGTCCCGCTTGAGGCCGAGGTGACCATCCTCTAGCCGGGCGGCCTCCAGCATCTGGCCGACCAGCATATTCATTTCCAGCGCCTTGGCCTTCAGCACCTCGATGGCGCGGATCCCGGGCTCCTTGAGCTGACCGAGCGACCCCTGCTCCAGCATGGAGAGATAGCCGTTGATCACGCCGAGGGGGCTGCGCAGCTCGTGGGAGGCGAGGTTCAGGAATTGCGACTTGGTCCTGTCGAGGGCCGCCATCCGTTCCGTCATCCGGGCGCGGTCAAGGGCGGCGGTGATGTTGGTGGCGTAGTGCGAGAGTCGGCTGACTTCGTCACTGCCAAAGAAGGGGGTGAATGGTCCGGACACGACGACCAGGGCCCCACTGCCGGTGTCCAGCGGCAGGCGGATCACGATGGCGTTCTCACGGGCGAAACCGGGCGTCGCCAGCAGGGACGCCTGACCCGGCGGATCGACCTGGGCGGCCAGCCGGCGGGCGACGTCGGCGTCCATGCCGCGGATGGCGAGGATTTCGCCGGTTGGCTCGAGGATGGCGATCCCCTCCGCCCCCACCAGGCGAAGGCCCCACTCGCTTGCCCGGTGGGCCAGCGTGGCGCGATCCGGGCTGAAGAGGAGGAGATCCTGGACGGCATCGCGTAGCTCTTCCTCCTCGGCTTCGCGCCAGATGCGGCGCAGCCATCGCGGCGGCGCGAAGCTCGCATAGAGGAGCGGCACCGCCAGGAGGGCGACCACCTGGATAAAGAACTGCACGACATCGGAGGGGCCCGCCGCTCCGGCGATCCCACTGACCAGCAGGATGATCACCAGGATGGCGTAGCCGGCCGCCAGGGCTCGGAGCCTGGCCCGCTGGACCGCCGGCCGGCCCCGGGAGGCCCGCCAGAAACGGACGATCGGCTCCAGGACGCAGGCGGACCAGCCCAGCACGAGGGCCAGCGTCGCTACCGTTTCGAGCACGCTGGGACGGGAGCTGGGGGTGCCCGGCAACGCCAGCAACACGAAGGCCGTGATCGCCGCCAGCACGATGAGAGACCCGATCCGGACGCGGCGGCTCAGCGGGATGAAGGCGTCGCGGAAGAGGAGCAGGGAGTAGCCCGCCGCCATCAGCACCACGATCGAGATGTCGGTGAGGGCGCGACCAAGCTGCCCGCCCGTCGCCGAGCTGACCCGGCCGAGGATGGTCACAACCCCGAGCAGCCCGACGGCAACGGCCAGGTAGCCCCGGCTGCGCTCGCGGTATCGGAGCCAGTCCCGCAACGCCAGCAGGGCCAGAAGGACGAAGGCCGCACTGACCGCGTACTGGACGAGCTGGAGCGCGTCGTGCACTGTCAGACAACTCTACCCCGACCGCTGCGCAATATAAATCACCGCGAAAAGCGAGAGTCCATGGCGCCTTGCTATCAAGTTTCTAATCAATGGACGCGCGGCCATCCCCGATATCATCGAAGGGTCGGCGTGGGAGGGGAGCGGAAAAGGAGGTGCCGTCGTTGGCCGCGGATGCCCTGCGCATTGCGATCGTCGCCCCGCCGTGGTACCCGCTTCCGCCGCGCGGCTACGGTGGAACCGAGTTGGTCGTCCATCTGCTGCATACCGAACTCCGCCGCATGGGTCACGAGGTGACCGTCTTCGGCGCCAATGGTTCCGGGGCGGGCGTCACCACGCTGGCCGACGCCAGCTGGAACCGGGACCTGGGTTACGCGTATGAAACCGCCCGCCTGGGCACCTACCTCGCCCGGGTCTTCGACCAGCTCGCCGGCAGCCGGTTCGATGTCCTCCACGACCATTCCGGGTTTGCCGGCACGCTGCTGGCGCTCCACTCCGGCGTGGCTCCCGTGGTCGTGCACACCATCCATGGCGAGCTGCTCGATCCCTTTTGCGCCTTTTACCAGGAGATCCAGGATCGCGTACGGCTGTGCGGCATCAGCGAGAGCCAGGCGGCGACCGCCCCCGGGATCCGTCTCGCGGCCGTGGTGCCCAACGCGGTCGAGATCCCGTCGACGCCCCCCACCCGGGCGCGGGAGCGTTACCTGATCGAAGTCGCGCGCATCACGCCGGACAAGGGCCAGCACTTGGCGATCGAGGTCGCACGCCGAGCCGGACGCAAGCTGATCCTGGCGGGCAAGGTCGAGCGCACCGGGGAAGGCGAGCGGTATTTCGAAGACCAGATCGAACCGCACCTGGGGCGGACGGTCGAGTACTACCCCAACGTCGCCGGTGCCGAGAAAGCGCGCCTGATCTCCCGGGCCGCCGCCGGGATCTTCCCGTTGCAATGGCCGGAGCCCTTCGGGCTGGCGATGGTCGAGTGCATGGTGGTCGGGACGCCGGTCCTGGCACTGCGCTCCGGTTCCACGCCGGAGTTGATCGACCACGGGGTCACCGGGTTTCTGGCGGAGGATGTCGACGAGTTGGTGACCGCCGCCACCCACCTGGACCAGATCGATCCGGTCCGCTGTGCCGAGGTGGCGCGTGAGCGATTCAGCCCGCGACGGATGGCGGAGCGATACCTGGAGGTTTACCGGCAGAGCGCGGCCGTCGGCGAGGCTAGCCCGTCGCCAGCTGCTCGGACGCCTTTGTCATCCGGTCGATGATCGCCTTGCCCTCGCCCACGCCTTCGTCCAGCCAGCGCGGCTGGGCGTAATCGTCGATGACGAGCGGCCGGTAATCGACCCGGATCAGTTTCGTCCCGTAAAAGGTGTACCGGCCGACCACGCCCTCGCGGGTCTCCTGGGACCACATCTGGTCGAAGATGAAGTTGCCGTGGGCGTACGCGATCAGCCGGTCTTTATAGATCTCGACCGGCTCAACCCAGTGGGGGTGATTCCCGATTACCAGGTCGGCGCCGAGATCGATGGCGAGGTGGCCGGCCTCTCGCGGGTTATCGGGCGCGATGCCCGGCCCGACGGTCGGCAGCAGCTCGTACTCCTTGCCCCAGTGGAAGGCCACCACGAGCACGTCCGCCTGCGGTCGGACCAGCGCGATCTCGCGTTTCAGTTCGGCCCGGTCGATGTGGGTGCCGACGCCGTTGAAGCCGATGAAGCCGAACTTGACGCCGCGGATATCCCGCACCTCGGAGAGCCCGTTGCCACAGACGCCGATCCCGTGCCTGGCCAGGAGGGCGATCGTCTCGCCGGTGCCGGCCGGCCCGTAGTTGCTCGAGTGATTGTTGGCCAGGTTGGCGACGTTGACGCCGGCGTAGTCGAGGCCGGCGATCGACCGGGCGTCGCCGCAGAACTTGAAGCCGCCGTGCATGATCGGGCAGCTCTTGAGGAGCGGTGATTCCAGGTTGATGAAGAGCAGGTCGCCGGTTTTGAGGTAGTCGGCGGTTTTCCGCCACGGGTAGAGGAAGTCATGGTGGGTGATCACCTTGTAATTCACCTCGCGTGCCGGAATGACGTCGCCCGTGGCGATGATCACCCGGAGCTGCGAGGGATCGAAGCGGCTGAGGTCCGGCTTGTCCTGGCCGAAGACGCTGCTGAGACCGAGCGGCGGGACCGGCGTCGGTGTGGGCGTGGGCTTCGGCGTGGGGGAGTGGGCCGCGATGCCGGTCGCATGCGTCGAGCCGCTGCCCGAGGCTGGGGAGCCTGTCGTGCCCGGCGAGCAGGCGGCGAGGACGGGAAGGATCAGCAGCGCCAGGGAGCGGCGGTTCAAGCGCCGGTAGGATACATGACTCGCGGGCTCGTGACCAGCACACCTCGTTGCGGGTTTCCGGCCGGTCGGGCCTGACTTAGGGCCGGTGGCCGTTGCCGGCGGTCGCCTGCCGGCCGGTCTTCTGCGCGGCGGGCTGGGCCAGGGCGTTCTGGAGTGCGGCGTTCGCCGAGCTGACGAGCTGGTCCATGGCTGAGATGGTGCTCGAGGCCGCGGCGTTCTTCGACGCCAGCGCGGTGCGCTCGAGGTCGACAAGGGTGGCCTCGTCGTTCGAGATCAGCTGATTGAAGGCCGGGTGGGCGCTGCCCTTGAGCGCTGACGCCGGCTGGCGGAGGTGCTCCAGCGCCACGTGATCGCGCTGGAACGCGGCCCGGATCGCAGCGCTCGGATCGATGGCGCTGGTCGCGCTGTCGCTCACATGATTTGCGGCAGTCTGCAGCGTCGCGGGCAGCGAGGTGGCGGTGGGCAGCGTCAACGTCGGCATCGCGACCCTCGGCAACGTCTTGTGCGGGTCCTGGGCCGCGTGGGCGGCGAGGCCGCTCCCCATGGCAAACGCCATGACCATCGCCAGCAGCCGGTTCATCATTTGAGTCACCATGGGATTGCCTCGACATCAGGCTATGCCCGCCGGCGCGTCACAACATTGCGGAACGCCTTACGTCACCGTTCGGAAAGCACTCGTGTCCCAGCGTCGACCCGTCGCCACAATTACTTGACTGGGAACTACGGCGCGCCCCGTATCCCCATCCGGCACTCAGCCGATGCGGGTCAACCAGTCGTCGGTGCTCAGCACCAGCGTCACGGGGCCATCGTTGATCAGGCGCACGGCCATCTGGGCGCCGAATGACCCCGTCTCCACCCGGAGTCCGCTCGCCCGCAGTCGGTGGACGAAGCGGTCCAGCAGCGGACGCCCGTGCTCGGGTCGCGCCGCCTGCAGGAAGCTCGGCCGGTTCTGGCCCCGGGCGTCGGCAAAGAGCGTGAACTGCGAAACCACCAGAACGTCGGCGTTCACCTGGGTCGCGCTCAGGTTGAACTTGCCGGCGTCGTCACTGAAGATCCGCAGCTTGAGGATCTTGTCGGCGAGGTAATCCGCGTCCTGGTCCTGATCTCCCTCGGCCACACCGATCAGGATGCAATACCCGGCGCCGATCGACGACGCGCCGCCGTCCCAGGTTACGGACGCCTCACTGACCCGCTGGATCACGACCCGCATCGCTAGGCGGCCGCGATCAGGGTGGCGGGTTCCATCCGGTGAGGTGGGCGTCGGTCCGCTGCGTCAACCAGCTCTCGATGTCCTGGAAGACGCGCGCCTGGTCGACCTCGTTGAAGATCTCGTGATAGAAGCCCGGATAGAGACATAGGGCGCGCTCGGGCGCCGTGGCGCGCGCGAAGAACCGCTGGCTGCCGCTTGGATCGACGATCTGATCGTGCGTCCCGTGCAGCAACAGGAAGGGGACGCGCAGGTCGGGCGCGCGGGCGATGAAGGTCTCGCCGCGCGCGATGGTATCGCCGTACAGGCCGGCAGTGATCCGGTTGTGCACCAGCGGATCGGTCCGGTAGGCGGTGGCGACCGCGGGGTCGTGGCTGAGCAGGTCGGCGTCGACCTCGTTGGAGAGGCTCACCCGCGGTGCGATCTTGGGTAGCAGGGCGCCGACCGCGCGCTTCCATGCCGGCACGACGACCTTGACCTTGAGCAGCGGGGCGCTGAAGACGGCGCGGTCGAGGCGATCCGGATGATGCATCGCGTAGGCGACGCCGAGCAGCCCGCCAAAGGAATGGGCGACCAGCACCATCGGCCCACCGCTTTCTTCGCGCGCGTGCCGTACCAGGATATCGATGTCGTCGAGCAGGGTGGTGAGGCTCGGCGCATGCCCGCGCGGCCCGCCGCTGCGGCCGTGACCGCGGAGATCCATCGCATAAACGGTTCCGCCGCGTTCGGTGAACCATTCGGCGAAACGCTGGTAGCGGCCGCCATGTTCGCCCAGGCCGTGGATCACGACGAAGGTCCACAGGTGGGTCTGAGCGTCGTCGCGCCATCGGCGGACAGACAGGTTGAGCGCGTCGGCCGTTCGCAGCGTCGTCGTGGTTTCGGTCACGAGCCCAACTGGCGGAATCCGCGATAGATCCGCATCGCCTCCGCCTCCGCCTCGAGGAAGGAGGGCGCGAAATCGCGAATGCCGCCCTTCAGGCTGAATCCCCACATCCCGGGCTTGTCCTTTCGGAAGTACGGATTGGGGCGGTAGGTTGGCGGATAGAACGTGATCGCCTCGCCCTCCACCCTCTTGATCACGGGCCGGGCCGCCAGCACGTCCTCGATCGGCATCCCCGAGGGCAGTCGCCCGGCACGGATGTCCAGGTCGCGCAGCTTGGCGATCGGGTTCTCCTCATCCTTGAGGACCGCCCGCGCCTGAAACCGCTGGGAGGCGTCATTGAGGAAGTACAGCGTGGCGATGGCATCGGTCTCATCGCCGAGCAGTCGCAGAAAGCCGGCGGCGGAGAGGCTGGCGCCTTCCTCCTCCTCCGCATGGCGGAAGTACTCGCCCTGGAAGAGGTCGGTCGTCTGCCTGGTCGCCAGCCAGAACGCGTCGCCGCGCCAGGTTCGGCTGTTGGCGAAGTCGCGCGTGTCTCGCTCCAGCTCCGGGAGCCGGGCGGGCAGCACGTCGTACAGGCGGTAAAAGATCACGCGGCGCATAGGTGTGGTGGTGGAAGTTTAGGACGCGGCGTCGGCGCTCGCCGCCGGTTCCATTTTAAGTAGGCGCACGCTGTGGGGCGGCATCGTCAGCCGCATGCCATCAGACCGGGTCCCCAGCGTGCGCCCTCCTCGGCGCGGTGACCAGAGGTCGGTCAGGGTGAAGGCGCCGCTGCGCCCGGTCGCCTCGGCAAAGCGCAGGCGATAGGGCCGCGGCTTCTCGCTCCAGTTGTAGACGGCGGCGATGACCGCGCCGTTCTCCTCTGGCCGGACCCATAGCGGCGGCAGTTCCTGCGGGGAGGCGTACCAGTGGTCCTGCGCCTCCCGTTCCGGCGCGCTGAACAGGTGCACGGGCTCCGCCGCCGGTCCGCCGACCAGGCCGAGCACGTTGGGATTGCGCAGCAGCGCCAGCCGGTCCTTGGGCAGGGTCTCCAGGTCATCGCTCAACATGAAGACGCCGCCGGAGAGGGCGGCGATCGTGATCATGACGCGGGCCTGGTCGGGCGTGAGTTGCGGCGACGCCGCCATCACCACGTCGGCATCGACGATGAACAGGCTGCGGTCGAAGAAGAGCCGGGCCGCCTGGTTGCGCGCCATCGAGAGGATGAGGGCAAAGCCGACGTAGGGCGGCGCGACCTTGCCGTCCACCATCTGGGGCGAGCCGATGTCGCCGCCGGTCCGGCTGCCGTGGACCAGCCCGACCACCGGCATCAACGGCGCCCCGCAGGCGAGGACGAAGGCGTCCTCTGGTTTCCCCGGCGGATTGACCGCGTCGAAGATGCCATTGAGGCCGAGGCGGAGCGCCTGGGTGCCGGTCACCTCCGGATCGTGGCGGCGACCTTCGTAGGCGGCGCCGTAGAGAAAGTCCAGCTTGAAGTAGGTGAAGCCGTCCTTGCGTAGTGCGGTGAAGACGTCGGTGAGGAATTCCGCCGCCGACGGATGCGTCGGATCGAGCACGTGATAGGCGCGGTTCAGACGTGGATCGACCAGCGGCTGGCCGGCGTCGGTGGTCACGAGCCAGTCGGGATGCGCCTTCGCGAGCTGCGAATCGGCGGCCACGTGGAAGGGGGCCAGCCAGATGCCGATTTCCAGCCGGTGCCGGCGGACCGACGTGGCCAGCGCCCTGAGTCCCTGCGAAAAGAACTCGTTCGCGACCCAGTCGCCCCATCGCTGCCATCGCGGCATCCAGCCGTCATCGAGCTGGATCACCGGCCGATGCCGGGTGCCCGACGTTCTGGCGAGCTCCGGCAGGCGCTTGGCGAGGAAGGCGGCGTGGCGGGTGATGTCCGTTTCGGTCACGCCGAGGCCGAGGTGATACCAGCTACACCATCCGCGCGGCACGACCGGGTAGGTGCAGGCGCTGGAGGCCTGCCCGGCGAGCTGGATGGCCTTGCGCAGCGTGGCGGTGCCGTCATCGCCATAGAGAAGAAGGATGGGATCGGAGACGATACCGCCCTGCGGCGGGACCTCGAGCTGGAGCGCCTCGGGCATCCCGCTCCGCTGCTCCGGCTGGGAGAGTGGCGACCCGTGCTGCTCGGCGATGAAGTTCGGGATGTCGGTTGGCAGCGAGTCGTCCGGGTGCTGGTCGCGGTGGTAGCGCCAGGTGAAGACGGTGGCAAAGCGCCGGGCCTTGAGCACCTGGGCGACGAACATCGTGTGGCCCTCGCAGATCGCGGCCGTCCACCATGAATAGGCGGCCGGCTTGCTCTCGCCCTCCTTGATCGCCTCATCGAGCGGATGGATGCCGGCGTAGTCCCAGGATTGGTAGCCGTTGATCAGCGCGCTGGCCCGCCACGGCTCCTCGCCGACGTGCAGCGCGGCGCCGCCGCCATCGATCACCAGGGGTCGCCAGGCGTTAAAGGTGAGCGAGGTGTCGCCGCGATTGTTCAGCTCGCACTCGACGACGACGCCGCCTTCATGGGGGATCAGGCGCGCGCTCACCATGGCCGGCCCGGCCTGCCACGCGATGACGAACGGGTCCGGATGAGCTTGAGGCGACCGGGTGCTGGGGAACCATTCGCCGTTGACCTTGACCGAGCAACTGCCCCGGCGCACGAGGGTACGGTCGCCCGCGATCACGGTGAAGGTGCCGGCGGACTGGTCGGCGAGGGGCTTGAGCTCCAGGGTCGCGACTAGTCGAGCGTGAGGTTCGGCGCCCGCTGGCGGCGGACGCGGCCGAACGGCTTGCGGCCCTCGAGCGACTGGATGAAGACGTAGATGTGGCGCGCGGCCTGCGTCTCCAGGCCGCCCAGCCAGATCGGATGGACCTTCAGCTTGGCGGCCAGAAGATCGCGGACCTCGCGGGCCTCCTCATTACGACGCTCAGTGAGGTCCTGCACCGTCTTTTCCCCTTTGCGTGAGATCGTCCCCAGATCCCCGCGGCGCCTGTCCTCGGTCGTCGATGACCGTCAGCGCAATTCGGCGCTTATTATTATCCGAGCTTCACCAAAAATCAATGACGGGTTCAGTGGCCGCGCGACTTGACGATCAGCTCATCCATCCAGGGCGGCACCATGACGTGGATGGGCACGCGATTGGGACCCGCCATGAGCAGGAAGTCGCCTCGAGCCGCGGTCTCCAGGTAGTTGACCTGCCGGTCGGTCAGGTTGTAGGCCTTCTGCAGCTTCAGCGCTTCGGAATGCTTCTGCGATCCCAGCAACAAGATGCTTGGATTGCTGGCCAGCACGGCTCCATCCTTGGTGTCGAAGAAGTCGCCGGGATTCTGGCTGACCAGGATGAGACTGCCACCGTACTTGCGAATTCTTCGGGCGAGGCGGACCAGGAAGCGGCGAATGGGTTCGTGCTCCAGCAGCAGGCCGACCTCGTCGATCAGGAGGTGGCGAGGGCGGCGATCGCGGCGTAGCGCCGCCCACAGCCAGTTGGCGACGAGCAGGTAGGCGGGCGGGATGAGCTCTTCGCTCAGGTCGCGCAAATTGAAGCCGATGATATCGGCCCGCAGGTCAACGTTCGTCTGGGCGCTGAAGAGCCGACCCAGGTCGCCGGTGACCCAGCGCCGCAGGATGGTGCCCGGCCTCGAGCCCGGGTGAACATGTTCGAGCATCGTCCAGATGTCGGCCAGGACCGGCGTCTGCGTGCTCGTGGTGACCGTCTGTCGGGTAATGGCTTCGATCTGCGCGCGCTCGACCTCGTCGAGCCGACCGCACATCAGGCCGATCAGGTCCAGGACGTCATTGAGTTGATCGGTTCGCTCCTCGGTATTGGATCCGAACAGGAGCGGGTCGAGGGCGTTGATGGCGTGGCCTGAACCCGCCGCGAGATGCAGGTACGTTCCTCCCAGCGCTCGGACAAGACCACCGTATTCGGCCTCTGGATCCAGAAGGATCGCACCGACGCCCCGTGTGTGGCCGCTGAGCACGACGGACGCGGCCGCATAGCTCTTCCCGGCTCCGGAGTGGGCAAGCACCGCGATGTTGGCATTGCTGAATCGAGCTTCGTCAAAGGGATCAAAAACACACAGGCCACCGGTCTCCTTGTTGTAGCCCCAGTAATGGCCGTCAGGGTCTGCCAGATCATCCTGGAGCCAGGGCATCAGGGTCGCAACGGCGCTCGTTGTGAGAATTTTTTCTCGGCCGAGCAGATCAACGCCCAACGGCCAGGAGGCGAGAAGGCCCTGTTGCATCTCAAAGAAGGGCTGGATCGCCCGCAGCATCATGCGGCGGCAACTTGCCTGGAGGGCCTGGCCCTGGCTCCGCAGCTCGGTCAGATCACTGGCGCCGATCGTCAAATAAAAACTTACCGCAAAGGCCTTCTCTTCATTGCGAACAAGGGCGTGATGGACGCTCAGGGCATCGGGAAGGGTCCCCAGAGTCGTGCGCGGGACGGCGCCAGATTCCAGGCTTGCCATCTCGTCCGCCCGCAGATCCTGGATCCGGTGATGGAGGCGAGCCAGCGTTCGATCCGTTTCGAGGGGGAGGATGTGGATTCCAGCGTGCAACTCTCCGCTGAAGTTGAGAAGGGGGAGAAGCCAGCCCGGCTCGACCTCCTCGCCGGGGTAGCGGTCAACGACATACGACGCGTAGTGGCGGCCCGATAGCTGCACGCAGTTTGCCCGGTGCATGTAGGGCGCCGCCGAGGCGTCAGTTGGCTCTCGCCGATAGAGATCGTCAAAGAGGCTGGTGAGATCATGGTCGGTCATCACCTCCGCCTTGAGGCCCATCTGGCGGAGTTGCTCGATCAGGGTGTGCGCCCGCTCCTGCAGGGGCCGGCCGAGATCCGTGGCAACACGGGCAGGCCGGTTGTCTGATCGATCGAAACGGAAACTCCACGAACGCAGCAGGCTGCGGGGCCCATCGGCCGGGCCGAGGACGACGAAGACGTCCCGCCGGTAAACGGGCGTTTCCGCCAGGTGGGCGTTGATGAAACTCTTTGTCAGCGCCCCGAGATATGCCCTTCTGTCGGGGTAGCGCTCCGCTGCAGGCTCGGACGCGTCACCGGCGGGCAGGCGCCTGATCCGCACATACAGTTGGAGCGGCCCACTCTGACCGTGCAAGAGCTCCCGGAAGGCCTGAATGGCGCGCAGTTGTTGCTCAGGAGCCAGCCCGGCAAAGTTCAGGGACGACGTGGCGACGATGATCCGCAACCCACCATTCTGCAGGCGAATCAGGCCGTCTTTGATCTCGGCGACTTCCTTCCCGAACGGTGCCGCTCGCGACGTCTGCATCGGCTCAGTCCGTACTCAAGGCCAGCAGGAAGGTCGAAGAGGCCATGGCCGAGGAATACTTTCCCTCATCGATCTCGGGAATGGCAAGCAGGATGCTGCTGGGCTTGCTTCCCATTGCCGTCACACTCGGGTCGGCCCGGTCGAAGGGCATCCCCTGGTCGGTGCGCATTCCGATCACGAGAACATCTTTCCCGATGGCCTGCGTCGTTGCCGGGACGTCGTCGATAACGGTGGTGCTCTTCAGCTGATTCGGGATCGTGATGACGTCAACCCGGTCACCCGGTTTCAGTGCCCCACCCACCGCCGTTGCGGGGGTGATCGGAATGCCTACGACCCGGAATCCTGCCGGCACGTTCAGTCCTGACCCAAGAAGGTCCGCGTTCCGCGAGGGTGTGACCTGGCGCGCATCGATGAACTGACCCTTGAGCACCGGAAAGTCGACGAACTGTCCGACGACCTGGTCGGATGCCCGGAGGACCCCGGCGTCGACCGAGGTTGGGTTGACCAACCTGGTCGTCACATCGGAATCCTGGAGCTGCGCACCAACTTTCAGGTCATGGGTCGCGACGAGGACGGACGACTGACGGGTGTTGGCATAGTAAAAGAAGCCCGCAATCGCCGATAGCACCGCGAACAGCACCAGGCAAACCGCTCGTGTCATGGCCCCTCCTAGCCGCTCTGGGCGGCGAAGTCGACGGTTACCAAAAAGGTCGATTCGATGGCGTAGAGGGCGACGTGCCCGTCACTGAAGCGCGTCTGGATGTAGAGCGTGACCGGCACGACGTAGTCCTCCAGTTGGCTGCCGGCCAGGCGGTCAGGCTGGTCCCACTGCAGTCGCAACGGCTCAGCCGGTTCTCCAATTCGGCCCGGCCTCGTGCCGATGCCAGCCGGGGCATCGGACCCATGGCCGTTGTACCGCCACTGGAGGAGCGCGGTGTGTCCGGTGCCCGCCGGCGTCCCCGCGATGCGAATCCACCCTTCCCGTGTGATTAGAAGATGAATGGAAAGATCGGTTAGGGCGCCACGCAGCACATCGATATGTCGGAAGGATGCCGGCCCGGCGACGGTCGCACCGTCGAGCGCCGGGCTCACGGTGACAACGCCCTGCGGCGGAACGTACGTCCTGGCTGGAGGCGTCCGCGTCGTCGCCAACGTGCTATTGCCGACCTCGACGGAAAACGGCAGCCTGGCGAGATGGACCGTCCCATAACGGTCGTACCTGGCTGCCTGCGCGTGGCCGGTGATCACGGCTACAACTCTTGCGTCATAGGTCCCTGCGGAGAGGTAGGTATGGCTGAGGCTTAGTTCCGGTGCGAGCTGACCGGCGAGAGCGGCGGTCTGTCCGTCGCCGAAGTCGACGGACCATCGGGTGACGGACCAGTCCTCGATGGCCATGTTGAGATACAGATTGAGGTCCTGGCTCAGCGCTCCGCTGAGCACGGCCGAAAGCACCGCCGGCGATCCGGCGACCGGCCGGGGCGGGGATAGGGCCACGCGCAGATCGAGGTCCAGTCGCGCCGCTGCGTCTGCCATCGGCGGCTCCTCGGCGGGGCTGCTGGTAGGACTCGCGCAGAGCGAGCTCGTCGTGCCGAAATTCGGCTGCGGGGCGCTGGGCGGCGGCGCGTTGATCTGCACGTTGGTAGCCCGATCGAAGACATACACGGCCCAGATCCAGGGACAGGTCGAGGTTCCGAAAGGCTCCCGGACCCACTGCGCGTAGTAGGGCGACTGGTGGCCGGTACCCGTCGGCGCGGGGTAGGCGAGGGTCGCGTCGCTCACCTGCGCGTAAACAAAGGCATGGCCGGCGAACCCCGATGTGGCGACGATCGAGACGGACATGCCCGGCACGTCCGCCGTGTGTCCCTGGGCCGCTGCGGTCGCGGCCAGGACGGCGGTCAACACAACTGATGCGGCCGCGCGAAGCATCCGACTCTTCACGGCCTGATCTCCGCGTGCGCGGAAAGAGTGAGGTGGCCCCCGCCGACGCTGCCCACAAACCCCAGCAAGCTGAATCGGTACGGGACATGAATCCGGGCGCAGATCGACGGCCGCCCGAGGCGCCCGCCGGTGTATGGATCTGACCTGGGCGTGTCGTTGATCACGGTAATGTCCGCGGCTGCGGCTACCAACGCCGCCTGGTTGCTCCCCAACGCCGCGACCAGGTTGCGATCGAGGTAGGTCCGCGTCACCGCCAGCGCGGCATCATGATCGAGGCGCAGCCGGCCGGTCTGGCTGTAGTAGGCGGCGTCGACCGATGTTGCCCCACTAACCGTGGCGAGGTCGGCCGCGTAGCTGAGACGAAGCCGCTGCATCTGCAGCTGTGCGACCTCGACCGTCAAGGAGAAGACGAGGATCAGTGTCGGCATCAACAACACGACGTATAGGATGCTTTGGCCTCGGGCGCGTCTCAATGATTGACCTCACCGCGTGCGACGTACGTCGACCGCAGGTCGACGTTGCGGCTGAAGAGAAATGGAATGGCAATGCGCCGATGGCTCACGATCTGGACCGTGATCGATTGGCCCCACCTGACGCGTGGCGGGCTAATGGCGACCTGGACCTTTGCCGGATCCAAACCCGCCGCCAGGAGGTCGGCCATGATCCGATCGCGCACCACCGCGTCGTCCTCGCCCCGCTGCCCGGCCACGCGCGCGCCGACCGCGGCGGCTGACTGCTGGCCCATCCAGACGTGAACCAGGCCGCCCAGCTCGAAAATCCCCAGCAGAACCGGCAGGAGCATAAAGGAGACCGCGAGCACCGCCTGCAGGGTCTCCTGCCCGCGTTGTCGATCGTGACCGCGACGCATCATGCGGTCTGGGTCAAACGCTGCACCATTTGGCCGATCTTTGCCACCAGGCCGTTGTTCCACGCCACGATGCCAACCACCAGGGTTCCCAGAATGATCGCCGCCCCAATCACCCATTCCAGAGTCGACTGTCCACGCTGCCTGTTACGCATCGCAACCCCTCCAATAGCGATTGACTGCAACCCCATGCCGTCCGTCGAACGCCGTCTGCCGCACCCTTCAGCTGTCATCCGAAGGCCCGCTGGATGATCCCCCAAAAGAGCGGGATCATGATCAAGATCACGAACTCCGGTAGGTAGACACCGGCGAGGACGCCCAGGAGTTTGGTTCCGACGCGGGCCGCCTCCGCCGTCGAGCGATTCCGCTGATTGGTCCGCACCATCAGCTCTTGATCCCGAAGTGTCTGTTCCAGGCCGGTTCCCATGCGCTTGCTCTGGGCAAGCGCACTGACGAAGAGGCCGATTTCGTCCGTGCCAGTCCGCTGACCGATTTCCTGCAGAGCCTGCTCGATCGTCGCACCAAGCCCATAGCGGCCGAGCGCGACCCGGATCTCACACTTCAGAATGCTGGGGCCGCTCGAGTCGGCGGAGATGAGGTGGAGCGCGCGCTCCAGCGGCATCCCCGCAACCACGAAGGCGCGAATCATGCTGACCACCTCCGGAAGCTCGCGGTGGATCCCGTCCTGCCGCTTCCGCCGCCGATAGTCGAGGTACCGGTTGGGCGCGATGTAACCGGTCCATGCCAGCAGAGGGATCAGGGCGGTGGCTCCAGCCGCCAGGATCGCCAGCACACCGCCCACGATCGCTCCGACCAATGCGCCGCCGAGCTTCAGGGCGCGCAGTTGCACGCCGTCGATCAGCTGCGGGTCGATGCCGCATTGAGTCAGGTAGCCGGGATCCAACCGGGCCGCACGGAGGTGAAGGCGATCACCCCAGAGCAGGGCGACCGGCTGAAACCAACGGCGGTACCAGCCGTCCATCCCCCGCTGGTGTTGACGCCACTCGAGGGGGGACAGCGTCGAGGCGCGGATCAAGCTGACGCTCGGTCGCGGGCTGATCCGCCGGAAGCCCGAGCGGATCAAGCTGACGCTCGGTCGCGGGCTGATCCGCCAGAAGCCCGAGAGGAGGGACAGCCCGGTGAAGGTGGCGATCGCGGCAGAGGCCGCGGCGAAGATCATGCCTCGAACCTCGCGATCCGAAAACTCAGGTAGATGCCGAGCATCTCGAGTAAGGCAGCGGCTGGAACTAGGACGTACCTGCCCATCACGGTTTGATCCAGCGCTTGAAGGAGTTCGGGCGAGATCAGCCGCAGGTAGAGATACATGCCAGGGACGATGATGGCGAGCAGCCAGATTTGGAGGCGCTGTCCCGATGTCTTCGCCCTGACCTCACTCGCCAGTTGCACATTGAATTGCACGGTCACGGACAGCTCGTAGAAGAGCGTTCGCGCGGCCTGCGTGGGAAGCTGGTTCGCGCTGCAAATGATCAGCGTCTCCCAGACCAGCGCCAGGTTTCGGGTGGCCACCCTGGCCCGCAACTCTCGCATGCTGTCGTGCAGCGGGACATCCAGGAGAAATCGCTGGATGACAAAATCCAGATCCTCGCGGATCCATGGATCGGTCGTCGCCAGCCGGGCCTGTCGCAGCGCGTCCAGGTAGGTGCTACCCGCCGTGAGGCTGGTGAGCAGGGCCTGCAGCAATCGCGGTGCCTCGCCTTCGCTGCGCCGGGCCTGGGCGTGAACAAGCCAGGCGAGATACAGGCGGGGGACCAGGAGGCCGGACGCTCCCGCCAGGATCGCCAGTACGGGTGACTGGAGCCAGCCCACGATGAATAGCAGGACGGGGACGCCAACCGTCATCGCGAAAAAGGAGTGCGGGCGGCCTGGGATCCGGGCCTGCTGGAGCCGCCGGCCGTGCCTGGCCAGTTGCCCAGCGATCAGGTGTCTCAACCGAATCGGAGCGCGGGGCGTGCGCAGAAACGCCAGGCTGAGACTGATGATGGCAAGCGAGATGCAGGCGGAAGCTACGAGATCCACCGCATCCCCTGGAGTTCCAGCTTTCGTTGCAGCCGCGGGCCGGGACGGTAATCCGGGACACTCGAGAAATCCACCGCCGTTCCGTTTGCGCCGCTGGTCAGCGCGGCCTTGAAGACCGGCGCAATTTGATAGTGGCCCTCCGCGTCGACATCGCGTAACTCGGTGACCTCGAGCACACATCGCCGCCCATCGCGCAAGCGGCTGACGAAAACCACGAGGTCAAAGACTCGGGCGATGTAGCGGCGAATTTCGATGGGGCTCAACTGGCCGAAGTCGCGGCTGATCAGCAACTCCAGCCTCGCCAAAGAATCGACACAACTGCTCGCGTGGATGGTCGTCGCCGAGCCGTCATGACCAGTGTTCAGCGCCTCGAGGACGTAGTAGGCCTCCTTGCTATGGCGGATCTCCCCGATGATCAGCCGGTCCGGCCGCATGCGCAGGGCGTTCTGTACGAGGTCCGCCACGTCCAGCCGGCGTTCTTGCGCCGTCTTGCCACCGAGCTCCCTGGAGTGAACGCACTCGAGCTTGACCCAGTGGGGGTTGTCCAGCTCCAGTTCGGCGGTGTCCTCGATCGTGATAACGCGCTCGTCCTCAGGGAAGGCGCTGACGATCGAACGAAGCAGCGTGCTCTTGCCAGAGCCGGTTGCTCCCGCGATCAGAATGTTCGCACGCGCGACCGCCATCGCCTCTAGAAAGGCGCCCATCTGAAGGGACAGGCCGCCCGAGCTCACCCAACTGGAGGCGTCCCTGTCCTGGTCGTCAGGTAAGAGCGCGAGACGGACGCGGTTGAATTTCCGGATGCACAACGTTGGACCGCCGACCGGGGCGAACACCGCATTGGCCCGACTGCCATCGACCATCCGAGCGTCGACCAGCGGCTTGTCGATGTTGATTTCCCTGCCCACCAGAGCGACGATCTTCTGAATGACTTGCTCCAGTTGCGCCAGGTCCCGAAAGGCGTTCGGTACGAACTGAAGCCGGCCCGCACGCTCCACGAAGATCTCGTCGAAGCGGTTCACGAGGATGTCCGTGATCGTCGGATCGGTCATCAACGGTTGCAGTGGTCCCAGTCCGACGATGTCGTCGAAGAGCACGTCGACCAGCTGTGGATCCGCGGATCCTTCTTTTTGGACGACGGCTTCCCGGATTCGCCCTTTCAGAAGGTTGGATCGGTTCGGGAAGATGGAGAACGGATTCAGCACGTCCGGATCGACGTGGATCGTTAATTGACCACGCACAAAGTTCCGAAGCTCCTCCATAGGGAGCCCACTGGTCCTCGAGACGACTTCAGCTGGCACGGCGGCGCCGGGTCAGCCACGTGAATGGACCAATTCCGGGGCGGCTCGGAGCCGGACGTTCGAGTGCCGGGTAGATCGACGCGGCCAGCTGGCCGATCGCCTGATGGCTGGTTCCATCTGAGGTCAGCACCAAAGGGTGGTGACGGTTCTCGGCCGAGTCGAAGGCCAGATCGTGCGGGACCCTCCCGACCAGCGTCCCTCCAAGGTCCCCCATCGGTTCCGCGAGGTTGTCGCCATCCCGCATCTTGTTGGCCACATACTCGAGTTTCGCGCCGAGGCCGAGGCGGCGAAGCGCTTCGACGCCGCGGTACAGCGACTGCACTGACCCCGCCGTCGGGGTCACCACGCAGTAGATCCGGGTTGCGGCTTCCAGAAGATACGTCTCGAGGTCGCCTACCGAGGCCCCCATGTCGATGACGACGAAGTGATAGCCGGCGCCCTTCAAGGCGCTCAGGATGTGAGCGGCTTGTGGGATCCCAACGAGCTGTGATCGATCGGCTGCCAGGCACTTGGCGGGCCCTAGGAGGACGTCAAGGTTGGAGGACTCGTGTCGCACGATGTAATCGCGTGGGTCTGGGTTGCTGGCGCCGCTCGCCAGGTCACAGACATAGTCCAGCATGGTGGGCTGGACGAGGCCGAGACGGGCAGAGACGTTCGCGCTCCCGAGATCGAAGTCGACGAGAACGACCCGCAACGGCTGCGCAGGCTCAGCCCGTGATGCTTTGTATCGCCCTTTCCTTGCGAGGAGCGTCGCCACTTCGGTGGCCAGAGTTGTCCTGCCAGTGCCGCCCTTCGCGGAGAAGAACGTGACGATTTGCGTGCCGCCAAGGTAGACAGGCACCGCAGCCTCATCCTCCGTCGGTGCATCTCTCCCCCTGATGGGGACCGGCAGATCGGGAATCTCGATGAGATCCTCATCCACTTCGCCATCAAGACCGGCGGTTGTGATCGCCTGCGGGAGCAGGGCCACCACGCTGAGCCGAGGGAGACCGGCGGATTGGGTCGGCGGCGTCCCGTTCGTCGTCCGCTCGGATGACCGTGCCAGGTGGAATTCAAGCGCGGCTAAGCCCCAGTGACCGAGCGATCGTCCCTCGGGCCGTAGCCAGGCAATCGCGGCTCCCAGACCTGCGACCAGGGCTGCGAACGCTACCCGCACCGGCGCCGGCAAGCCAAGATGGAGGACCGTATAGGCAGCCAGCAATC
Source organism: Candidatus Dormiibacterota bacterium (assembly GCA_036564925.1). Taxonomy (GTDB): domain Bacteria; phylum Chloroflexota; class Dormibacteria; order CF-121; family CF-121; genus JALYYC01. The sequence continues at coordinate 33,462 of DATCOB010000086.1, forward strand.
CAAACAACAAAGCGGCGAGGCGCGTGACCGACAGCCCGAGGACAAACTGATCTTCCCCGTTGAGATCGTGAGGAATTCGAACTCCGCGCATTGACCCCCTCCAGCATTCGGCTATACCCCAGCGCTGGCGTGGTCAATTACAAGACGTGTGCGGCATCCGTTATCTGAAATGCGCTGCGTTGTTTCCTACGCGCAGCCGACCAACAGTGGCCAGGGAGTGGTGCCCGCACCAGGATTCGAACCCGGGACCAACTGATTAAGAGTCAGCTGCTCTACCAACTGAGCTATACGGGCGCACCGGCTATTCTATCCAGCCTTCTTGGCGCTCGCTCGCTCAGTCCCCCCGTCGATCACCCCCCTTGATATCAGCCGGCGCGACGTTCCTCGCGCGGTTCCAGCACCTGTTCTTTTGAACTCTCGGGGTTCACCATCACCACTTCGAAGAGTTCCTCGAAGTTGACGTTGAAAAATTTCATCAGCGCCTGGCGCAGCTTGGGGCCCGGCCGGCGGGCGCCCGATTCCAGCGCCGGAATATAGTTCTGACTGATGCCGAGGTTGTGCGCCAGTTCGCGCTGCGTCAGGCCCTTCTTCTCGCGCATGGCGCGCAGGCCGGTCGCTCGCACCTCGACGCTGACGCCGCTGCCATCCATGCCGCCATCATCACACGTGACCGTATATTTGTCAAGACATGCCTACAAAACGGTCTAGCAAGCCCGACCGGCCAACCGGCAAGCTCATCCTGAGCGGACTGGAGGGCTTCGCCTACCACGGCAATAACCCCGCAGAGACCAAGCTCGGCCAGACTTTCCTCGTCGACCTCGAGGTGCTGACCGATACGCGACGGGCCGCCGCCACCGACCGGATCGAGGACACCGTCAACTATCCGACGCTGGCCAAGATCGCCCGCCGCATTCTCGAGGGACCGCCACGGCGCCTGCTCGAAACCGTGGCCGAGCAGATCGCGGCCGCCATCCTGAAGGAACCGGGTGTCTTCCAGGTCACCGTTCGCGTCATGAAGCGGCCACCACTCGCGCACCTACGCGCCTTCACGGTCGAGATCACCCGCCCAGCTGACTAGACTCTTCCCGTGCCAGCCCGCCTGATCGACGGCCGCGCCCACGCTGCAGCCATCCGTGCCGAGCTCAAGGCGGCGGTGCAGACGCATCGGGACCAGCGCCCGCCGGGCATCACCGTGATCCAGGTCGGGGACGACCCAGCGTCCACCACCTATGTCCGCGGCAAGCACAAGGCGGCCGAGGAAGCGGGCTTCACCTCGACCATCGAGCACCTCCAGGACACGACCCAGGCGGATCTGCTCGCGCTGATCGACCGGCTGGCGGCCGATCCGGCGGTCGACGGCATCCTCTTGCAGATGCCGCTGCCGAAACCGCTCGACCCGGACCAGGCGCTCGAGCGAATCCCGCCACATAAAGATGTCGATGGCCTGCATCCTTATAATGCCGGCCGGCTCGCGCAAGGCAGCCCGACCTTCGTCCCGGCCACGCCGCTGGGCGTCCTCGAGCTGCTCCGCCGCGAGCACATCGATCCGACCGGCAAGCACGCCGTCGTCGTGGGCCGCTCGCGGCTGGTCGGTCGCCCTCTCGCGCTGCTCCTGCTGCAGAACCACGCGACGGTCACCATCGCGCATTCGCAGACCGCCGATTTGCCGGCCATCACCCGAACGGCGGACATCCTGATCGCCGCCACCGGCAAGCGTGGCCTGATCACGGGCGATCACGTCAGGCCGGGCGCCGTCGTCATCGACGTGGGCATCATGCGCGACCCCGTCACCACCAAACTGACCGGCGACGTCGACCGGGCCAGCGTTGAGCCGATCGCCTCGGCGTTGACGCCGGTGCCGGGTGGGGTGGGCCCCATGACCGTGGCCATGTTGCTGGTCAATACCTACCGCGCCTACCACCAGCATCTCGGCCAGGCGTGACCTACGCTGAATCCCTCGACTACCTGAGTTCGCTGGGCCGCTTCGGCATCAAGCTGGGCCTGGACCGCACGCGCGCCCTGCTGGCGGCGCTCGGCGATCCGCAGGAGCTGTTCCAGGGCGTGCTGGTCGCCGGCACCAACGGCAAGGGCTCCGTCTGCGCCATGCTGGCCAGCGTCCTGCAGGAGGCCGGCTACCGGGTCGGCTTCATGCCCAAGCCGCACCTCGTCTCCTACACCGAGCGGATCCAGGTGAACCAACGCCCGATCGCGGAGGCGGACTTCGCGGCGTTGCTGACCGATCTACAGCCGACCATCGAGCGGGTCGCCGCCGATCACGGTGCGCCAACCGAGTTCGAGATCCTGACGGCCGCCGCGCTCTACTATTTCGCCCGCGCCGGCATCGACCTGCTGGTCTGCGAAGTCGGACTTGGCGGCCGGCTCGATTCGACCAATGTGCTCGACCTCGGCGTCGAGGTCATCACCAACATCGCGCTGGACCACACGCAGTACCTTGGCTCGACGCTGGAGGCGATCGCGGGAGAGAAGGCCGGCATCCTCAAGCCGGACAGCATCGCCATCACGGGGGCGCAGCCGCCGGCGCTCGCCGTCATTGAGGGCGTGGCTGCGGAGCAGGCGGTGCCACTCCTTCGCCTCGGGCCGGAGATCTCGGTGACCGCTGCCGGTCGAGGATGGGGTGGGTCGCTGGCGACGGTAACCACGCCGGCCGGGACCTATCGAGATCTGCGCATTCCGCTGCTGGGTCTGTATCAGGCGGAGAACGCGGCGCTGGCGGTTGCCGCCATCGATGGCCTGCGCTCGCGCGGGTGGGAGATCTCCGATGGAGCGCTGCGGAACGGCCTGGCGCGCACCCGCTGGCCCGGGCGGCTGGAGGTCATCGACCGCGACCCGATCGTGCTGGTCGATGGCGCCCACAATCCGGCGGGTCTCGAACGGTCGCTGGCCACGGTCCAGGCGCTCGCCAGGGACCGGCCGCTGGTCATCGTGTTCGGCGCGATGAAGGACAAAGACCTGCCCTCGATGCTCGCCTTACTCCGTGCCACCGGCGCGCCAGTGGTCTTCTCCCACATCAACTGGCACCGTGCCGCCGAGCCGGCCGATTTGGCGAAACAGTTCGAGGGCTCGGCCGAGACCGCGACAACGGCGTCAGACGCGATCAGCCACGCCCGCGATCGAGTGGGCACGAACGGCATCGTCTTCGTCTGCGGCTCGCTCTACCTGGTCGGCGAAGCCAAGCAAGCATTGTCCCGCCGAGTCGCGGCGCGCTAGCGGCTATCCTCTCGACAGCATGAGAGAGTTGATCACGACCCCTGGGGCTCTGAAGGACCCGACACCCGAGGCGCTTTTGTTGTGCCTGAAGGACGGGACGCAGGGCTTCTGGCTCGACATCGAGAACCCGGACGACGCCGACTACGCCCTGCTCGAGGACACCTTCCACTTCCACCCCCTGACCCTGGAGGATATCCGCCACCAGAACCAGCGCCCTAAGTTGGAGGAGTACGAGGGCTACTCGTTCGCCGTCCTCTTTAGCGCGGACTGGGCGAACAATGAGCTCCAGGTCCGCGAGCATCATCTGTATCTCTCGCCGCGCTACCTGGTCACCGTCCACCTCGAGCCCTCGCCCGAGCTGACCGATCTGCGAGCGCGGCTTCGCGCCGCACCGGAGCTGACCAAGCGGGGGCTGGCGTTCCTCTTCTACCTCGTTGTCGACAAGCTGGTCGACGGGGTGTTCACCGTGATCGAGAGCCTGGACGGGGAGACCGACACCCTCGAGGACAGCATCCTGGAGCGCCCGACGACGGAAGCCCTGGGCCAGATCTACCGGCTCAAGCGCGCCGTGGTCGATCTCCGCAAGGTGCTCGGTGCGCAGCGGGATGTCTTCCAGCGGCTCACGACCGGATCGCTGGGTGACCAGCAGATGACGGTCTACTTCCGAGACGTCCTCGACCACGTCGTGCGGCAGTATGAGACGGTCGACTCGCTCCGCGACCTGCTGACCAGCGCGATGGATGTCTACCTCTCGACCGTCTCCAACCGGCTGAATGACGTCATGCGTCGGCTCACCGTCATCGCCACCCTGTTCATGCCGCTGACCTTCATCACCGGGTTCTTTGGCATGAACTTCGCCTGGCTGGTGGGCCATATCACCACGCTGGGCGCGTTCCTGTTCGGCATCGCGGTGATGTTGATCACGATCGTGATCCAGTTCCTCTATTTCCGGCGGCGCGGCTGGGTCTGAGCTCTGCCTAGGGGGAGAACAGAAAGGTCGAGGCCACAATGGCGAGCGCCAGCGCGGGTCCGATCGCGGCCGGGTCGAGCGCCGTACGCCGGAGTGCCGCCCGGCGTTTCTCCTCGAGGGCCACGGTGAAGCGGTCGGAGGTTCGGGAGCCGACGGCGCTGTACAGGGTGGGCGGGACCAGGAGGGCGAAGATCTCGGCCGTATAGATCGCGAGGAGTAGCGCCCGGGCGTGGCCCAGCGGCCAGCCGATGGCCGAGAGGCCCGCGGCGATGAGCAGCGGCACACCGATGAGGAAGACGTCCCAGGTCATGGCTGCGCGCCAGCTCCGCTTCATCCGTGGGACTGGTCGTCGACCGGCTCGACATGCACGACGGCGTCGCTCACGACCGGCAGTTCGCGGCGGATCCGATCCGAGACCGCGTGACCGACCTCGTGCGCCTGCGCCAGGGTGAGCTGGCCATCGACGTGGACCGACACATCGAGCAAGACGCGGGTGCCGGCCTGGCGGGCCCGCAGCGCGTGGTAGCCGTGCAGCTGCGGATCGCTTTCCAGGATCCGCTCGATGGCGTTGAGCGTCTTCTTGTCGGGCATCGCGTCGAGGAGCACCTGGGTGGTCGCGCGGCCCTGCCGGATGGCGGTGGTCCCGATGATGATGGCGACCGCGATGCCAGCCGCGGGGTCGGCCCACTGAAAGCCCAGCAGCGCGACCAGCGCGAGCCCGATGAAGACGGCGACCGAGGCCCATAGGTCGGAGGTGAAGTGCAGCGCGTCGGCTTCCAGCGCGGCGCTCCCGCCATGGGCGCGCGAGACGCGGGCCAGGTAGCGGCTGACCGCGATGTCGATGATCATCGCGCCCAGGACCACGACGAAGGAGTACCAGGCGACGCGCACGGGCGAGGTGACCACCAGCCGGCGCACCGACTCGATGACGATGGCGATGCACGTGGCGCCAAGGAGAAACATCTGGATCAAGCTGGAGATGTTTTCGGCCTTGGCGTGGCCGAAGGCGTGATGCTCGTCGGCGGGTTTCTCCGCGGTCCGGATGCCGGCGTAGGCGAAGATGCTCGCCGACAGGTCGAGAAACGAGTGGGCAGCGTCCGACAGGATCGCCACGCTCCCGGTGAGCAGGCCCACGAGCAGCTTGGCCACGATCAGGACCAGGTTGACGGCCACCGAGTAGAGGGCCGCGCCGGCCTTGCTGTCGGGGCTTATCGCCAGCGGTCGGTGAGCGTGGTCCATCGGTACCGGTAAAACTACGCCCTTCTGGGGGACTTGCAAGCCGGCCCGGATCGCGACCAACGAAGATATGGAAGGTATGCAGCGAGACAGGACCACCCCGCCGCAACCCCGGGCGGCGATCCGCGCCATGCATCCCTACGAGTGGGAGCCGCCCAGCGCCGCGATCGCCCGACAGGCGGGGGTCCCCGAGGACCAGGTGGTCCGCTTCGACACCAACACGTTTCCGTGGCCGGGAGCCGGGCTCGACCACCTCCCGCCGCTGGCGCTGAACGAGTACCCGGACACCAGCTACGGCACCCTGACCGAGGCGATAGCCGATTACGTCGACGTCCCCACCGATCGCATCACGGTCGGCGCCGGGGCGGACGAGATTCTTGATCTCTGCGCCAAGGCCTACATCGATCCGAGCACCCCCGTCGTCATCTCACGGCCGAGCTACCCGATGTTCCGGATCCTGAGCGAGATCGCGGGCGGGCCGATCCGGGAAGTCCAGGCGATCGATCTTCGGTTGGATCGGACCGCCTTCCTCGAGGCGGCGCGGGACGCCGGCCTTACCTGGCTCTGCAATCCAAACAATCCGACGGGCGAGCTCCTGCCGCTCGACTTCATCGCTGAGCTCGTCTCGCACTCCCGAGGTGTCGTGGTGGTCGACGAAGCCTACTTCGAGATGTCCGGGGTCACGGCGGCGTCCCTGATCGAGACCATGCCCAACGTGGTCGTCATCCGCACGCTCAGCAAGGCGTTCGGGCTGGCCGGGGTCCGGGTCGGCTACGCGCTCGCCGGCCGGTCGATCAGTGATGCGCTCCGCCGGGTCCGCCCGCCGGGAAGCATCAGCGTCGTCTCGGAGGCGTTGGGGACGACGTCACTGCGCGACCTCGCCGGGATGCGCGTCCGCGTCGCCGCGATCGTGGAGGAACGCGCCAGGCTCACGAGGGAGCTGTCGAAGCTCGGGCTCGAGGTTCGTGAGTCCGCCGCCAACTTTCTCCTGGTGCGAGCCGGCCGTGCCGCCGCCCCGGCATTGCTGACCCGCGGACTGGTCGTCCGGACCTTTCCGGCGACGGCGCCGCAGGCCGAGTACATCCGGGTGACGGTGCGCCGGCCCGAGGAGAACGACCGGCTGGTCGAGGCGCTCGCGTTGCTGCGGCCCGCTCCCGGCCCGACGTAGTTCGCGACGCGTCAGGCGGTGCCCGACGCCACGGTCGTCGTGCCGCGGGCGATGACGCTCCCGCCGTCCGTGAAACGATCGATGGCGGTCGCCATCGCCTGCTCGTAGGCCGCGCGGTCCGCATCGCCGAGCCGGTTTGCGGTCGCGGTGAACATGGGCGATTGCACCCGGTTGGCGAGCGCCGCGTCGCGCGGGAGGCGCACCTCGAACAGGACGCGATCAACCTCGACATCCTGGAAACCGGCCGCCTTCAGGTCGGCCGACAGCCGGTCGGCGTCTGCGAGGGCGAACGGGGTCGCGGCGGAACCCCGGTCCAGCCATCCGCCTTCCTCCGCGACGGTCATTGGCAGGGCCATGTAGGGGTTGTCCCTGATCGGCCCCCAGACGAGGAAGCTCAGACGCCCTCCCGGGCGCAGCGCGGCGCGAAAGCCGGTGAGGGGCGCCGGCCACGCGGGTAGAAACTGCATCGAGTTGCGGCCGATGACGGCGTCGAACGGCTGATCCACGGTGAGCCGGCTGCCATCCATCTGCCGTACCTCGACATTGGCGAGTCCCTGGGCGCGCGCAGCGCGGGCGGCGGCCTCCAGCATTTGCGCCGAGGCGTCGGTGGCGAGCACGAGTCCCCTGGGCCCGATCCGGCGCGCGGCCAGCATCGCGGTGTCGCCGGTCCCGGTCCCGACGTCGAGGACCCGGCTGCCGGGCAGGAGCCGCGCGGCGTCGAGCATCCGCTCGGTGGCCCCGAGGAGGTATTCGGCGCGCTGGGCCGCCCCGCGGGCCCAGGCCTCCGCCGTTTCCGCCGAGTTGAAGATGCCGTTGAACACCACTCACAGCCTACCCGGCCAGAGCCGGGTCGGGAGCGGGGCCCCAGACCTGCGATGGCGTGGGTTTAGTGCTGTCGCTTGTGCCGCTTGCCGCGATGGCCGCCGTTCGGCTGGCCGGGAGCCACCGCCTCGCGTTCGAGTGTGGTGTCGCCGGCCGCGTTGCCGACGATCGGCGCCTTGCCCTCCTGCTCGATACGAGGTTCTTCGCGACGGATGGTTCCGCTGACGGTCTTCGGTTCCTCGATGATCCGCTTGTTGACGGTCACGTACTCGCGGACGACCACGCGCTTCTGCAGGATGATCTGCTCTTCCAGCACCGGGATGCGGGTGATGTCCTGGTCAGCGCCCAGCTCGGAGAGCGGCTCGCTCGGACCGAGCCGCTGCGGATCGGCCTGGGCGTCTTCCTCGGCCAGGATCGACTGAGGATGCGGTACGGCGACCCGCTCGACCACGACCTCCTCGCGGCGGATCGGGACCTCGATGGTCCGCGTCTCGACGACGACGCGCTTGCGGACGCGGATCTCGCCGGTCTGCACGGCCACCGTGCGCGGGACCAGCTCCTCCTCGAGGAGGGCGACGCGCTCGCCGTCCTCCCCGGACGCCGCCTCGGACCGTCCCTGGTCCATGCCGGCATCGATGTCGTGCGCGCCATGACGGCGCAGGATGTCAGCGGCCTCCAGCCGGCGCTCGCGGGCCATCACGCTAACCGTCGTGTTCCGGTCCCGATCTTCTTCTGGCAACAGGGCATCGAAGAGCTTGCCCGTCGGCTCCTTGACATCGATGACCTCCTGGTGGAATCCGGCCTCCCGCAGCGCGTCCACCGCGGACTGTGCCGTCTCGGAGTTTTCGAAGACGCCGGTGACGGCTGCTTGATCGCTCATTGTGGGTCCGACTCAAGGCGCGGCTCTTCGCGGGAGACCTCGCCGCTCACCCGCTGCGTGTCCTCGACAGTCCGCTTGCCAACGGTGACTTCTTCGGCGACGTAGGGCTGCTTGTCGGCGTAGACGCGCTCCTCGCGCAGCGGAACGTTGACCTCGCCCTCGCCAATCTCGCCCTCGGCCTCGCGGGCCTCGACCTTATGGCGCTCGATGACGGGTTCCTCGTGGGCCACCGGGACCTCCAGGGACTTCTGCTCAGTGACGACATCTTTTGTAAGGCGAACATTGCCGCTCTCGACAACATCCTTTTCCGCGACGAGCTTCTCGGCCTTCAACTCCATCGTCTCGTCATCGTGGTGACTCATGTGCTTCTCCTTCTGTGAGTGTTAGGGCTGGACGTCTTTTTCGATCCGTGGCTCTTCGCGACGCACCTCGCCGGTGATGGTCTGCGTCTCTTCGACACGGCGTTTGCCGATGCTCACCTCTTCCTTGACGTAGGGTTGCCTCTCCACGCGGACCTGCTCCTCGCGGACCGGGACCCGGACTTCTCCCTCGCCGATCGTGGCCCCCTGCGCCTCGCGGGCTTCCACCGGATGGCGCTCGAGGACGACCTCCTCGTGCTTCACCGGGACGTCCATCTGCCGCTCTTCGGTCACGACCTCTTTATGGAGCTTGACCTGGCCGGTCTCCACCGTCTCTTTGCGCGGGCTGAGCTTTTCTTCCATCAGCGGCATCCGCTGGCCCTCGGATCCCGTCGCGCTCTCGAATTCCGGCCGCCCGCTTTCCATGTCGTAGGCGCCGGCGTTCCGCAGGATGGAGCGAGCCTCGTCGTACCGGCCGCCGCTCTTCACGGTGACGAGCGTGCGTCCCGAGCGCGCCTCGCCCTCGTAGTAGGTGGCCTCATCATCGTGAACGCCCAGGCCGGTGAGCGCGCCGATCAGGCTGCCGCCGGACGCCCCGAGCCCGGCGCCGGCCGCCGTCACGGCGAGGATGCCCCCGGCGAGGAGCGGCCCGATGCCGGGGATCAAGCCGGCCGCGACGGCGCCCGCGATCCCGCCGAGCACACCGCCCGTGACCGCACCTCCGATCACTTTGCCGCCGCTGTAGGGGTGCTCACCTTCGGCGCGGTCACCGCCGTCTCGGTTCGGTGTCGTGTAGCCGATCTGGTTGTCCTGGAAGCCCGCCTCTTTCAACGCCCGGACCGCGCGATCCGCTTGCTGGTGGTCGGTAAAGACGCCGACGGCGGTCTCACGTTCGTTCGCCATAAGTTGTCGCCTCCTGATAATGAGCCTTGCTGTGTGTGATAAGACACTATCAGCGCTATAACGTGGGGCGCAAGTCTCACTACATCGAGGGCTCCCGAATTCCAGATATTTGATAGCCACGCTGTCACGCGCTCGGGGAGGCGTGCCGGTTGACTCTGGCGGCCGCCCGCCTGAGAATGGCGGAGCCAGTGACGAACCTCAAGCGAACCTTCCTGCCCGCCCTCGTGCTGGCGGCCGCGGGCATGGCCCTACTGGGTAACCAGCTCAGCGCCTTCGCCTACACGCCCGGGTCGACCGGGTACGACATCAGCTACCCGCAGTGTGGCGGCAGTTATCCGAGCGGCGCCTTCGGCATCGTGGGTGTCAACGGCGGCTATCCCTTCAAGTACTACAACCCCTGCCTCGCCGATGAAGTCGCGCACAGCTCGAACACGGCGCTGTACATCAATACCGGCTATGACCCGCTCTACACGCAGGTGGACGGTATTCACAGCACCAGCCAGTGCGTCACGCAGTCCGCGTCCGTGACCGGAACGCCATCGCAGCAGGCGGCCTGGGCGGTCGGCTGCAGCGAAGCGAGCCGGTCGATCACCTACGCGACGGCGCAGGGCGTCACCAATCCGAGCAGCTGGTGGCTTGACGTCGAGACGGCGAACAGCTGGTCGTCGAGCGACCTATCGATGAACCAGTACACGATCCAGGGGATCGTTGACACCCTGCTGCGGCAGTCGCCGGCCGGCGTGGGCATCTACTCGACGCACTACCAGTGGAACGCGATCGTGGGCCCCCTCCCGGTATCCGGCGTCCTCGCCGACTGGGTCGCCACCGGGACCACGTCCCTGAAGCGGGCCCGACGCGCCTGCGGCACCGCCGGCTTCACCGGCGCCCCCGTCTGGTTCGTCCAGTACATCAGCGGCGGCTTCGACACCGATTACGCCTGCTAGCTGCATCCTCAGAGGTTGAGGACGGGCACCTCGTAACGTGCGTGCAGGCGCTCCGCGATCAGGGACCGGTGGCAGGCTCGCGCATCACGCTCGACGCACAGGAATGCGGAAACGGCCTGGTCAGGGAGTGATGCGAGCACGGCATCCAGGTCGACCCGGTCGAGCACCTCGCTGAGGTAGCGACGCCGATATTCGTCGGCCAGCTCGATGCGTGAGCGCTTCCCCACACCGAGACGACTGTCCTCGCGGTATTGAAGATGGCGCAGCTCCGTGGTCGGTGCGAGCTCGGGCAGGTGCCGGTATTGGATCGTCGCCTGCCTGAGCGCGGCCTGGAGACGGAGCGAGTTGGCCCAGGCGTACTGCGGGCCGCGCACCCCTCGACGTTGACGGACATCGATCACGATGGCGACCTTGCTGCGGCGGAGCTTCTCGAGAAAGTCGTCAAGGCTCGATTGGTAGACGCCGACGGTCGCGATCGTGCGCACTCGAAGCTAGCTGACCGTGACGATCGTCGCCTGGCGCTCTCCCCCGGGGGTCTTGAAGGTGACGGTGTCCCCGGCACCACGGCCGACCATCGCGCTTCCCAGCGGTGATGCCACCGACATCAGGCCGCGGGCCATGTTCCCCTCGGTGGGGCCCACGATCTCATAGCTCGACTCGCCGAACTCGTCGCGGACCACGACGGTCGAGCCGATCCGGACGACGCCGGAGGTGCCGGTCTCCTCCACGACCTGCGCTCGCCTGAGCGTATTTTCGATGGTCTGGATCCGACCGTCGAGCATGCCCAGGTGCTGGCGGGCGTCGTGGTAGGCGAAGTTCTCACTCAGGTCACCCTGCGAGCGGGCGGCGGCGACCTCCTCGACCATCGCCGGCCGGCGCGCGCGCAAGGCGACCAGCTCGGTCTTGAGGGCCTCGAGGCCCGCCCGGGTCATCGGGATCGGTGCGCGCTTATCTTCGGGCATGCCCGCCCAGTTTACGGGCTGGTTACCGCACCCTTTCTACGGCTGAGCCCGTTTGGCCCGTGTGCGCTCCACGTCGGTGGCCGCCGCCCTCATCGTCCTCTAATCCGCGGAGGTGCATCATTTCTGACGTCCCGATGAGCGTTCCCCAGTTCACAAGGCGACGGCGCGCTTCACGTTTGCACCCTGTGAGGCTCACGATCTTGACCGTCATTGCCCTCATCCTTTCCGGTCTGGCCGGAGCGGTCGCCTACTTCTTGCCGGTCGTTGCCGCCGGGGTCGGCCAGACCGGCCAGGTGGTGGTCGTGCCGGCCAGCAACGGGGCGCAGGCCGCGGCGCCAACCCCGGATCCCCCTGGAGCTCCCTTCACGGTCCTCCTGCTGGGCTCGGACGACGACTCGAAGTTCAGCGCCGACCACGTGCTGACGCAGTCGATGATCCTGGTCCGGGTGAATCCCGGCTCGAAGGCGGTCACCATGTTGTCGATCCCCCGGGACCTCTGGGTGCCGCTCTCGACGGGGGGCTCCGGCAAGATCGACGGCGCCTACTCGTATGGTGGGGCGAGCGCCGCGATCGCCACCGTCGAACGCAACTTCCATGTCCATGTCGACGACTACGCCTGGATCGGTCTCAAAGGGTTGATCCGGATGATCGACCAGCTGGGTGGCATCGACGTCTTCGTCACCAAGCCGGTCCTCGATGATTTTTATCCGAACGACATCGACGTGAAGTACCTGTACGGCTACACACGGGTAGCGCTGTTGCCCGGGCCACAGCATCTTGACGGCAGTCACGCCCTCGAGTACGTGCGCTCGCGTCACGACGACATCCAGGGTGATTTCGGTCGCTCGCAACGCCAGCAAGAGGTCCTGCTCGCGATGAAGGGGAAGGCCGGGACGCTCAATGCCGCCAACCTCCCCGACCTGGTCTCGGCACTGAAGGGCGAGTTCAAGACCAGCATGGGACTTGGCCGGGTGCGCAACCTGCTGGGCGTCGCCAGCGGTTTCGATGCTGGAAATGTCAAACAGATCGTCCTGCTGCCGCCGTACACCAGTGGGGGCAGTATCGGCGGCCAGAGTGTGGTCCTGCCGCACTGGGCGCTCATCCTACCGTTGGTGCGGGCGAACTTTCCATGATCCGGCGCTTTACCCTGCTGCTGCTGATCCCGGTGATGGTGACCTTCGGTTCGGGCGTGTACGTGTACCTCGGCAGTCTCAAAAGTAACGTCGTCCAGACGCCCGGCAAGCTGCCGACCGTCGTCAAGCCGCGCCTCGTGCTTCCCGGGACGATGATCCTCGTGCAGGATGGCAAGATCTTCAAGCTCCAGAACGGCACCTTTACCCAGATCGCCTCCGGCAACTGGATGCAGCCGGCCATGACCCCGGACCACACGCGGCTGGTCGCCGTTTCGCGCGCCGGGCAGTCGAGCGACCTGTTTGTGCTCGACGTCGACGGCCACGTGATCAAGCAACTGACCCACGACGGGGCCCGCATCATCGACGCCAACCACTGGGCGTTCTACCCACACGTCACGGCCGACGGGGCCTCGGTGACGTACAGCTACGACAGCCCGAAGTTCGGCTTTCGCGTCGACTTCGCGATCTGGACGATGCCGCTGAACGGATCGCAGGCGCAGGCCCGGCGGCGCACCACGCCGAACGGGTACACCGGCGGTGATGTCAGCCCGATCCCGGTTTCGGCAACGGACCTCCTGTATGTCCGGCATTCGATCGACACCACCGGGGTCCACTCCCAGATCTGGGTACAGCCCCGGCCTTTCTACTTCGGGACGCCACTGACCGCCGCCGCCGACGATTGCAGCCAGCCCTCCCTCTCGCCAGACGGCACCCAGCTGGCCATGGTCTGCACCGGTGGCAAGCAGAGCACGCGCCTGGAGGTGGCACCCTTCAATGGCGTGACGCTCGGGGCGCCGCGCGTGGTGCACGCCGGCGGTCTCGACGCGGTGCCGACCTGGTCGCCCGATGGGAAGGGTCTCGCGTACCTCTCGCCCAGTGGGGCGGAAGGCCACTTCCAGCTCTGGTGGTTGCCGATCGGGCCGGCGGTGCCGGCGGCGTCCCTCACGGCAGCCTCTCCAGCCCTTGCCGTGTCGCCCTCGCCAACGGCGGCGCCCGTCGCGCCGGTGCAGGTGACCGAGGGCGTCGACCTGAGCGCCACGTCCGCGCCGGCCTGGTTCTAGGTCTTCCCCGGCTCCGCGCGCTCGGTCTCCTCCCGCTGCACCTTGCGGGCCTTCTCGAAACACGACCGGCACAGCCGGAGCTGGGTCAACGGGCCGCCTTCGGCGAACACGCGACGCCCGCAGTGCGCACAGATGAACTGGCTACGCCGTAGCATTCATTCAGTATGGCAAGCTTGAGACGGACCTCGTGAAGACCAACCCCGCGGCGCCGCTTATGTGGCTGATGCTGTCGTCAGCCGTGGCTCTCCTACTGCTGGGCCTGCTTGCGGTCAGGGTGCTGACGCCTCGAGCCGCCGCCGCCGCTCTTCCATCGACCGGGCTGTCGGCCGACATCGTCATTCCCCCAAAGGATAGGCCGGCCGCGGACTTCAGTCTGCGCGATCAGGACAACCAGATGGTCTCCATCAGCGCGCTGCGCGGCAAGGTGCTGGCGGTCACCTTCCTCGATTCCCACTGCAAGCAGGCCTGTCCGCTCGAGGCGGACCAGCTGGCGCGAGTCCAGCGCGCGCTTGGGCATGGGGCAGCGATGTCGCTGCTGGTTGTCAGCGTGGCGCCGTTAACCGACACACCGCAGAGCGAGAAGGCGTTCGCGTCCGAGCACGGGTGGAGTGGCGACTGGCACTGGCTGGTGGGCAGTCCCGGCCAGCTGGCCGCCGTCTGGAAGGCCTACAGCATCGAGGTCCAGCCGTCGCCCGATGACATCCTGCATAGCACCGTCCTGTATCTGGTCGACAAGAGCGGGTACGTGCGGGCCGGCTTCGCTGCGGGTCTCCAGCCCGCCCGCGTCACACGCGACGTGCGCATCCTCATGGCACAGTCCAGCTAGCGGCGGATTGCGTCCGCTTGTTAAGGTGTGCACCGAAGGGGATGTGACCGTGCCCGTGCCACTATTGCGGGGCAGATCTAGATGAAGCCGTCGCTCGTTGCCGAGAGTGCGACGCTGTCGTCGCCTGCCGACTCGCGCGGTCGGATCCTGGTCATCGATGACGAGCACGGCATCCGGAATTTCGTTTCCCGCGGACTGTGCGCCGAGGGGTATACGGTCGATGTCGCGGCCGATGGAGCGGGTGGTCTCAACGCCGCGATATCCGAGCCCTATGACCTGGTCATTCTGGACCTGTTGATGCCAGGCCTGAACGGTACCGATGTCCTTCACCAGTTGGTGCAGCGCAAACCGGGCCAGTCCGTGATCGTGCTCTCCGCCCTGACTGACACGGCATCGAAGGTCAACGCGCTCGACCTCGGAGCCGAGGATTACCTGGCCAAGCCCTTCTCCCTCGAGGAGCTCCTCGCGCGGGTCAAGGTGCGCCTCCGACATGCCCAGTTCAGACAGGTCTTCCTTGGAACTGGGGGATTGAAACTGGATTTGATCCGCCGGCAGGTCGAGGCGCCGGGCGGCCGCGTCACGCTTGCCGAACGGGAATTCCTGCTCCTCCGCGAGTTGATGACCCGGGCCGGGGATACCCTGAGCAAGGAACATCTGCTCGCCGCGGTCTGGGGGTATCGGTTCGATCCCGGTTCCAATGTGGTCGATGTGTACGTGCGCCGGCTTCGAGCCAAGCTCGGCGGCAACGCCATCAAGACGATCCGCGGCGAGGGATACCGGATTGACGCGGCCTGACCAGCGGAGCTGGCCGACCCGCCGCTTCGCCTGGATCGACGTTGCCTGGGCGATCTTCGCGTTGCTTAACTTCGTCGCGATCTTCTTGATCCCCGACTGGGAGACGGTGCCGTTCCACTTCATCTGGGTGAGTATCACGATCCTCTACGGCTTTCGGGTCTGGGGCATGACACCAACCCTGTGGGTCGTGGCCGTGATCATCGTCCTCACCGGCGGCGGGATCATTGTCGACATCGAGCGCGGTGCCCAACCGCTCGACGAACTGACCGAGGTGCCCCTGATGGCGGCCATGTTCTTCGCCATGGTGTGGCACGCTCGACGTCGTCTCGCCGTCATGGAGGAGATGCGGCGTGTCTCCGAGGCGAATTTGCGACTGCTGGAGCGTGAGCGGCGCTTCATTCAGAATGCCTCGCACGAGTTGCGCACGCCGATCACGGTGGCGATCGGGCACATGGAATTGCTCCGGCGCGCCACCGATCCGGCCGTCATCAAGGAAGACGCGCGAGTCGTCAGTGAGGAGTTGACGCGGCTGGCGCGTCTTGCCGAACGCCTCCTCCTGCTCGCGGCGGCCGAAGATCCGGACTTTCTCCACAAGCGGCCAATCGAGGTGGAGCCTCTCCTCGTCCGTGCGCTTCGCCGTTGGTCACCCACACCGCGCCAGTGGCGCCTGGGTGCGACCGATGAGGCGGTCGTCGAGGCGGACGCGGAGCGCCTCGAACTCGCCATCGACGCGCTGATCGAGAACGCGGTCAAGCACACGACACCGGCCGACTGGATCGAGCTGTCGGTGCGGCGCCATCACGGGGTGGAGATCGAGGTCGCTGATTCCGGCGCCGGCATCGCTCCGGACGACCTGGAGCGGATTTTCGAACGGTTTGGGCGCGCTGACGCAAGCCGGCAACGGGATACCGGCGGGATGGGGCTCGGGCTGTCGATCGTCAAGACCATCGCCGAGGCACACGGTGGGACGGTCACAGCGCGCAGCCGGGTCGGCAAGGGCAGCGCCTTCGAGATGGTGCTGGCGGAGGCCAGCCCAGCGAGCCGTTACGGGCTGGCGGAGGCCGAGGCGGCGGCGGTGGCGGAGGCTGACGGGGATGGCGTCACCGACGGCGCGGTGCCGATACTGGCGGGCGAGTCGAACCCGAACCAGTGAAGGGCGGCAAGACCATAGAAGAGCACCACGATCAGCACGAGCAGGACGATGACGCTGACGATGACCGCGGCGGGACCTGACCCCTCCGGCTCATCGTGAACAATCGCCATGGTCGGATTGTGGCACGGGTCGGCGATCGGAACAACGCTCTATCAGCCGTGGAGGCCTGTTTCTGACAGATTTGTAATGCGCCGGGCCTTTACCGCGCGCCCACCGGGCATCACACTAGGAGCCGCTGAGTATCTTCGTGCTCTTGGGAGAGGAATGACCGATGCTGGGTAGGCTATCGATCGTCGCCGGCGCGGTCATCGCGACCGTGATCGCCGTCGTCGCCGCG
>DATCOB010000087.1:0-10364 GCA_036564925.1 Candidatus Dormiibacterota bacterium
GCGTTGGACCCGGCGCGCCGTGGCCAGCGAGGCGGCCGGTGACCAATCCTGAGGAAGGGGTTCCGTCCCCGCGATGATCACCGCCGGCCGTCCGCGGTTGAGCGGCAGCTCGACGAAGCCCGGGGTGAAGAGGTCTTCCTCGCTATCGAGCCCGCGCTCGCGCTCCGCTCGATGCAGGACCCGCACGTACCAGTCCGGCCGGCCGCTGACGTTGCCGATGGGGTCGGTCTCAAAGTAGGACGTCAGCCCGTCAAGGTCGAGCCGCCACCCACGGACGATGCGGTCGGGCCGCGCGGTGGCCCGGCCGTGGCGCTGGAGATCCGCCGGCCGGTGCGCGAAGAGGGGGCGGACGTCGAGGCGGCCGGGCGGGCCCTGGAGAAGCCGGTAGCTGATCACGGTGCGATTCTGCCGATCGTCCATCCAGATCCGGCGCTCGACGAGTCGGCCATTGATCCGCCAGCGAAAGCACGGCAGCATGCCATCGAGGCAGACCGATTCGAGGGATCGAAAGCCGGCGGGCGCGACCGTCCCATCCCAGTACTCGTGCGCCGACAGCGGCTCGCCGTCAACCGACTCGTCGAGGGCGGCGAGCAAGAGGACCCGTTGGACCGGAGGATGGAGCGCAGCCATCAGGAGACCGTGGTACCGCCGGGTGTTGGGCCCGGCAACCGTTCCGGACGCGTAGCCGCCCAGCCCATTGGTCGCCAGCCATTCGCGAGTGATGGCGCCTTCGAAGTCGCGACACTCGTCCGCGCTCAGCCGAATCGTCACGTCCGCATCATGGTAGGGTGCTGGCGTGTCGACCTTCGACGCGCAGCCGGAAGGCGACGGGGTCAGGATCACAGCGGGGTCGCAGCGGCTGACGTTCACGCGCTCCACCGATGGGCTTTTGCGCTACACCAGTGACGTCCAGGTCGGCGATGACTGGTCGCCGGTTGCCGCAGTCCAGAACAGCCTGGTTCAGGGCCCGAGCTTCGACCTCGCCCCGTCGGCCTTCGAGATTGTCTACTACGCGACGCACCGGCACGCGCCCGACGGCGTGGAGGTGCGGTTCCATGGCGAGCAGCCGATGCCGTGGCGAGCCAGTGTCTGGGCCACGCCTGGCGATCCATGGTTCCATTTCCTGATCACCGTCGAATCACCAGGGCAGATCAGCCTCCAGGCCTCGCCGTTTCTCGAACCGTGGTGCGTGACCTGGTTAGGCGAGGTCGACCGGCTTCGGTGGACGCAGCATGACACCTGGCGACAGACGACGATCGCCGCGCCGACCCGGTCATCGACCGGCGCGCCGGGCAACGACCTGCCGGCGGCCTACTTCTACGACGTCGCCCATCAGGCCGAGATCTGCTTCTACGCCGATGTCGGCGCCATGACCTGGATGGGTCAGGAGAACCTGGCCCGATTCCGGGACATCGAGGTGGGGCCCGTGTGGGAGGCGGACGGACGCTACGGGATCGGGATGCACGCCGCGCGACGCAGTGGAACCCGATTTCCGGCAGGGTGGGAGACGTTCGCCTTCAACCTATGGCACCGACACCGGACCACCGCGCCGACGGAAAGGGAGGCGCTGAGCTGCCTCATCGAGCGGTGCGCGCCGCTCTTGCGCGCCGACAGCTCGACCACGTCGCCGCCGCCGGCTTGGTCTGAGGTCGCTGCCGGAACGCTGAGCGAGCTGCAGGGTGCGCGTGCGTTCATCAGCGTCGGCAACGTCAGGGGACATCCGGCGTACCTGCCACAGCCCGATCGCCCAACCCCCGCCGCACTCGAACTGATGACGCAGGTCGACGTGCTCGCCCCGCTCGGCCTACTGTCTCGAATCGACGACGGCGCCCGGGCGCATGCCAACCGGATCGCCGACACGCTCACCAGCTTCTGGCGGGCTGAGACCGGCGTTTTTGGAAACGGGTTGCCCGCCCCCGCCGGCGAAGAGATCGTCGACAGCTGGTACTTCTTCGAGAATGCCCTGATCAAGCTGGCCTGGATCGCGCGGGCTCGACGGGACCAGCTACTGCGGGAGCGGGTGCTGCTGTCGCTCCACCACGCGCGAGACCTCGCGCACCGATGTCAGTACCTCTTTCCGCTCTTCTATGTGGCGGGACGAAACGAACCCGTGGGGACCGGATGGAACCTCGCGGTCAATGGGCTCTACGCGTACGCGTGCATGCTGGCCCTCGAGGATTCCGGTGATGCGGCCTGGCGTACCGAGGCCGAGCGGGCGCTGCGCACCCTGGGTCACGCGCCAATCAGCCTCCTCTATCACGAGCCGCAGGAGCTGGCGTTTGGATCGCTGGCCGCCGGGTTGCTGGCGGAGCCTGGGGAGGCCGGCGAATGGCTCCGGCTGGGCAAGCACCTGGTCGACGCCCAACTCCGCATGGCCTACTGGTACTCCGACCCGGTCGGCCTCAAGGCCGGCTATGACATCCGGGGCGGATTTCAGGCATGCGCGGGCTTGCTCTATCCCGCATTCAAGGAGAATGTCGAGTCCATCCTCCCGTGGATGGGCTCGCTCCAACGGTTCGGTCTCTCCCCTCTCCTCCTACGGTTCCTGGACCTGCAACGGCGGAATAACAGCGCCTTTCTGGGCAACGGGTCGAACATTCCCTATGAAGACCTGGGCACCTTGGAGCTCGGTGGCGGGACCGGGCGCCTTGGACGTGAGATCTACGGCGCCGGCGAGGTGCTGTGGATGGCGCTGATTTTCGACACGCTGGCGCGCGCGGACGACCCGGAGATCTGCGTGGTATGGCTGGATGTCCTCGATAGCTGGGACCGCTTTCCACCGGACATCCTGCGACTTGCCGTCTTCAATCCGACCGAGAGCGAACGCCACGTCCGGCTGACCCTTCCGCACGGCGGCACGCCGCCAGTTTTTACCCTGCAGGGTGGGGAGTCGCGTCGGGTGGACGTGCAGCGGACCCAGGAGAATTAAGACAGGGCAACGTCCGTGAGCGCCTCGCGGTCAAGGCGTGCCGCCCAGATCTCGCGGTCGTCGATCGTGTAGTAGAGGATGTCGTTGGCCAACGAGGCCGCGAAGAGGATCCGGTTGCCCGGCGGAGGCTCGAGCAGCGGGGCGTTCGAACGGCCGATGACCAGGCCCGTGCTGGGATCGAGCTCCATCAGGCCGACGCGGGCCGCGTGGACGAAGTCAGGGTCGTCGGTTCGGACCATGCCGTTGTAGAGCATGAAGAGCCGGCCCGCTTCTTCGATCAGTGGACCGGGGCTGATGTTGATGGCATCCCAACAGTCGGGACGCGGCGCCGCGACGATCACCGGTGCGGACCAGGGCCCGGTCGGGCTCACGGCGTGACTGACCGCGATCCGCGACCGCTCGTGGGTGTCGACGGTATCGACCTCACACCACATCAGGCGGTGACGCACCTCGGCCTCCTTGACGAACCGGAAGGGTGGGGTCGGGGCGATGGCAACCCCCTGCGGCGTCAACCTGTCGAGCAGCGGCCCATGCGCCCAGAGCAGCGTGGCGATGCCGGTCGCCCATCCAGACCAGCCGGTATAGAAGACCAGGTATTCGTCGTCGTGACGGACGATCGTCGGATCCTCGACCCCGAGACCGGCGAACCCCGCAGCCTGACCCTCCCCTATCAGAACGGGCGCAGGGCGGGCGGTGAATCGCAGGCCATCGCCACTCTCGGCCAGCGCAATGACGGACCGGTCCTCGTATTCCGACTGCCGGCTCGCGTCGCCGGACCGAGCCAGCACGCGGCGGTACAGCATCTGGAACCGGCCACCGTCCTCGATGACGGCCGGGCTCATGACCGCTCGCTCACCAAGTTCGGGGTTGGCGGAAAGGATCCGGCCGATCGGCGCGAGCAGCGGCCGGCTTATTTCAGGCCGGTGGTCGCGATGCCTCGCACGAAGTACCGCTGCCCGGCGACGTAGACGATCAGGATCGGCAGGATGGCGATGACCGAGCCGGCCATGATCAAGTCCCACTGGTTCTGGTAGACCTGCCGGAAGGTGACCAGGCCAAGCTGGATGTTGAACATGTTCGAGGTCTGCATGTAAATCAGCCAGTCAAGGAAGTTGTTCCACATGCCGGCGAAGGTGAGGATGCCGGTGGCCAGCAACGCCGGCCGCGCCAGCGGCATCACGATCTTCCAGAAGATGCCGAACCAGCCGAGGCCGTCCATGATGGCCGCCTCCTCCAGCTCTTTCGGAATGCTCTTGAAGAACTGGGTCATCAGCAGGATGTAGGCCGGCTGAACGAAGTAAAGCACCGGCAGCGCCCCATAGGTGTTGATGAGACCCGCGTGCTGGAGCATGATGAAGCGAGGCACGAAGAAGACGAACCCTGGGATGACCATAGTCCCGATCATCAGGGCGAAGAGCAGGTTCTTGAACGGGAACTCGAGGCGGGCGAAGGCATAGCCCACCAGGGCGTCGAAGAAGAGGTTCAGGGCGACGATGATGAGCGTGACAAAGAAGCCGTTGAACACCTGGCGGGGAAAGTTCTGCGTCTCGGTGAAGACCCGGAGGTAGTTCTCCGGATGCCAGACCGCCGGCAGCAAGGTGGGCGGAAAGGCAATCACCTCGGCGGAGGTCTTGAAGGATGAGAGCACCGTCATCGCGAATGGGACGAAGAGGAACAGGGTGATGACCGCATAGAGCGTGTATCGAACGATCACCTCGAGTCGGTTGACTCTATCCGTGGAATCGGGCTCGGGGCGCCTGGTCGATTCCTCAGCTACGACGAGTGGGGCATTGAGTCCAGTTGTCGGGGTAGCAATACTCACATCAATACTCAATCTTCGTGTCGATGACCCGGCGCGAGAGGAGCGTGAGGCCGAAGATGATGAGACCCAGCGTGACCGCTTCGGCACAGGCGACGCCCACCGTCCCGGTGTCCTTGAACAGGTTCTCGTAGATCAGGTAGGCAACCGTCAGGGTCGCTTTCAGGGGACCACCGGAGGTCATGATGAACACCTGGTCGAAGACCTGGAAGGCTCCGATGATCCCCAGCGAGACGACCAGAAAGATGATCGGGCGCAGGAGGGGGATGGTGATCGAGAACAGCTTGCGGACGGCGCCGGCGCCATCAACCTCTGACGCCTCGTAAATCTCCCGGGGGATGTCCTGCAAGCCGGCGAGGAACATCAGCATGAAGGTCGGCGCGGTGGTCCAGATATTCAGGAACATGATCGCCGGCAGTGCCCAGGTGGTCGTCTCGAGGTACGCCGTCGTGGTGTGGATCCCGACCAGGCCGAGGATGCTGTTGAGCAGGCCGGTCGGATGGTAGACGTAGAGGAAGATCATCGAGATCACGACGGAGGAGGCGATCGACGGCGTGTACCAGGTGGAGCGAAAAAAGTTGCGGGCCTTGATCTTGGTGTCGAGCAGGACGGCAAGCAGCAAGGCAAACACGGTCTGCAGGATGACGACGACCACCGCGTATTCGGCTGTGTTTCCGAACGCCTTCACGAAATCGTGGTTGCCAGGGAGACGGACGTAATTCCGCAAGCCCACGAAGGGGTTGCTGAGCGACAGTAGGTCGTAGTGGTGAAAGCTGACCCAGATGGCGAAGCCGAAGGCGGCCACCTGCATGATCAAGAAGAAGACGACGTAGGGAGCGACGAAGAGGAGACCGGCCCGCCGCTGCGCGGCGGCCATGCCGCTGCGCTGGGGCCGTGGCTTTGCCGCAGCCGTGATCGCCGGAGCTTGGGGCGCCAGTGTCGCCATCTTCGTCCTCCCTCGCGCCTATTACGTGAAAATCTCTATCCGGTCACTCTCCTTGCAAGGCAGCGTCAGCCTCGGTCGCCGCTTTGTCGAGCGCGGCCTTCGGGCTAAGGCCACCCAAGAGGACACCCTGCAGCGCGTTGTCGAGGGCCTTGTCAACCTTGTCCTCGTGCGGGCCAAAGGTCCACGCCTTCGCAAACGTGGCGCTGTCCCAGAGGTTCTTGACGTCCGGGTTCGAGCTGATCGCCGGGTCGCTGGCGAGATCCTTCCGCGAGGGAAGCGCGAACCCGCTCTGCAGCACCTGTTGCTGAACGACTTTGCCGGTCATGTACTTGACGAAGAGCATGCACGCATCGGGGTTCTTGGTCTTGGCCGAGCAACCCCAGCCGTTGGTGAAGAGCAGCGACGACTGCTTTGCCGGCCCCTTGGGCAGCTCCACGCTGCCGTACTGGACCGCCGGATAGGTGTCGTGCATGTACGGGATGAGCCAGCCGCCCTCGATGACCATGGCGGCCTTTTGCTTGCCGAAGGCGTCACCGGGCCAGGTCGCACCCAGCTTGTCGGGAAGGTCGGAGCTATGGTCCTGGAGCTGGAAGGAGCTGTAGAAGGCCAGGGCGTCCTGCCCCTTCTGGTCGTTGAAGGCGGACTTCTTGCCATCGCTGCTCAAGACATTCCCGCCATAGGCGAAGAGGAAGGCGTCAAACCGAGCCGAGTCGGCCGGCAAACTGATGCCTTTGACCCCACCGCTGGTCAGCTTCTTGGCGTCAGTCTTGACGTCATCCCATGACGCCGGCGGCTGCAGGCCGGCCGCCGAGAACATCGACTTGTTGTAGAAGAGCACCAGGTCGCCGAAGTCCTTCGGCAGGGCGTATTGCTTGCCGTCGAGCTGCCAGGGCGTCATCAGGGTGCTGACGTAGTCGTCCTTGTTGACGCTCCACTTGTCCATCAGTGGACCCAGGTCGAGCAAGCGCCCGGCCGGTGCCGCGAAGTTCATCAGCTTGGTGCTGACGTACATGGCGTCGGGCTCGCTGTTGGCCGACATCTCGGTCTTGATCTTGTCCTCGAAGTTGGTCGGGATCTCCTCCTGGGTGACCGTGATCTTCGGGTATTTCGCATGGAAATCGGCCTCGTACTTCTTGACGAGGCTCTCCTCGGTCGGGTTTCCGCCCCAGTTGGCCGCCCGAAGGGTCCCGGTCACATCGGATTCGTTCGTCGCGCCGCCGGTGCCGGTGCCGGTACTCCCGCATGCCGCGAGCACCAACGAACCAACGACACCGAGCGCAAGGCTGAGTCGAATAGGCCGCATGAACTCCACCTCCCAAAATCTGCCTCCGCCCCGGTCGTTATCGTCGCGCTCGCGCGGAGCCCTCTTATAGCATCATTGCATGCCGCGCCGCTGTCAACACCCGTGAGCGGTCGACATCGCGCATGAGACAGCCGTTCCTCTGGTTGCTGAGCGGCCTGTTCATCGGGGTGGGCTTCGTCACCGCCTTCAGCGGCGGGGCCCTCTTCCTCTTGATCGGCGTGGTCCTGGCGTTCGGCCTCGGGATGAAATACCGGTACCGGCGGCGATGGCGCGGCTGGTCGGCGCTCCCGTACGGGGCGGGCGCGTCGGTTGCCCTGCTCTTATCTCCCTATGTGGTACATCCGCCACCCTGTGTCCATAAATCCGGCGGCAGCTGCTACCAGGGCTTCACCGTGGGGGTCTTCGTGGCAGCCGCGGTCCTGGCGCTGGCGGGGCTGGGACTGGGCGCACTGGAGGTGCACCGCTGGCGACGAAACCGCGCGAACCCGTGAAGGCTGCGCTACGATAGCCGCGACGCTGTCGACGACACGAACCTAGGAGGTGGGAAGCGATGCCGACATTCATGGACGTGCATGAGGGCATGCATGTGACCCCGGAGCAGCTGGCGGAGGCGCATCAGAAGGACGTTGAAGCCCAGAAGGGCACCGGCGTGGAGTACACGCGGTACTGGCTGGACGCCAAGGCGGGCAAGGTCTTCTGTCTTGCCAAGGGGCCGAATAAGGAAGCCGTCGCCGCGGTCCACAAGAAGGCGGGCCATCCCGCGAGCGAGCTTTACGAGGTCCACGAAGGCCACTAGCCGGCGTCGCTCAGCTTCGCGCGAGCGGCGCCTCGTCAAGGGCCGGCCGCGGCAACCGGCCGTGGACGACCTTGAACCCCGTGGTGTTACTGACCACCTGCACCTGATCACGTTCGAGGTGCAGTTCCAGGGCGCCGGCGCCGGCACGAAGGTTACGCAGCGTCAGGGATGGCAGCCAGTCGGGGAGGTCGGGGTTGACGTACATCGTCTTCGTCCGCCCCACCGTGTGGATGCCGCACAAAATGGCAACCAGCCGGAAGACGGCCGCGGCCGCCCAGGCCTGCGGCACATTGGCCTCCAGGTAGGGCACCGGGAAAGCGCCGGCGTCCCGCGGCAGCCCGGCGAACAGCTCCGGCAACCGGTAGGCGGCGAAGCGCTCGGCGGCGGCGAAGATCCCCTCCGCCACCCGCTGCGCTTCGGCGTGTCGCCCGGCTCGCCGGAAGCCACCGGCGATGGTGGCGTTGTCATGGGGCCAGATTGAGCCGCAGTGATAGCTGTACGGGTTGTAGCCGGGGTGGGCGCTGGAGAGCGTGCGCACGCCCCAGCCGCTCCACATGTCATCGGCCATCAACCGGTCCACGACGCGAGTCGCCCGGTCTGGTGGCACGATCCCGCTGGCGAGGCAGTGGCCGGCGTTCGAGGCGACCGTCTCCATCGGTCGCTTGTGCCCATCGAGACCCAGGTAGTAGGTCCCCTCAGCCTCCCACCAGAACGCCTCGTTGAACTGCTCGTAGAGACGGCGCGCCCGCGCCCGCAGCTCTTTCGCGGGCCCGGGATCTCCCAGCACTTCGTAGATCTCGGCCATCCGCAAGAGCGCGTCAAAGGCGTAGCCCTGCAACTCACAGAGCGCGATGGGGGCCTCCGGAATCGAGCCGTCGGCATGCCGGATGGCGTCCCATGAATCCTTCCATCCCTGGTTCTGGATGCCGTGGGTCGACCGCCGGAGATACTCCTGAAATCCGTCGCCGTCGCGGTCACCGTACTTGAGGATCCAATTCAAGGCCGCCTCGGCATTGCGGCGGTACCGCCTGAGCAGCGCCGCGTCCCCCGACCACTGGTAGGCGTACGACAGAACAATGATGTAGAGGGGCGTCGCGTCCGCCGTCCCGTAGTAGGGCGCGAAGGGCAGCAGTCCGAGCGTGGCCAGCTCGCCGGAGCGGATCTCGTGCGGGATCTTTCCGGGTTCCTTGTCCTGCTCCGCATCGTGATCGGTCGCCTGCACCCGGGCCAGGGCTTGCAGGGCGCCAAGCGCGAACTCCGGATACCCGCTGATGCTTTCCAGCGACACGATCAGGGAGTCGCGACCGAAAATGGTGACGAACCACGGAATGCCGGCGGCCGGCACGAACACGCTACGGCCGACCGCCGTATCGACCATGCGCAGGGCCTCGATGTCGTCGGCGGCCTGCCGCCAGATGGCGGGCAGCGTGGCGTGGGTCGTCACCAGCTCCACCGGCGGAAGGGGGTGGGCGTTGATGCGCGCCTGCGGGGCCGTGATGGCATGGCAGGGGAGCGTGGCCGCCTGTTGATCGCCGAGCACGGGCAGCCATAGTAGGCAGACGTGCCAGGTTGCCCGAGGCGCCAGTTCGACCACGAAGGCCATCCGTCCGTTGGCAAACCCCGGGGGCGCGTCGGGCTTCTCGACCTTGACCAGGAGGCCCCGGCGGAAGGTGCGGTTTCGGTAGATGCTGCGTAACTGGGCCTTCCGCGGACGCCAGGTGCTTTCGATGTTGCCGCGCCGCACCAGCCGGCGGCTGCGCACGTCGAAGATGTCGGCGAAGTCCGATTCGATCGCCACTTCGAGAATCAGCCGGAGCGGGTGCGTCGCGTAGCTGGTCAGGTCGTAGTCTTCGTGGATGCCCTCGAGCATGGTGCGCTCGAGGCGGAATCCCACGGATCCTTCGGGAAGGACGCTGTCGCGGCCGCCATCGGCTCCGGGGCTCAGCGAGAGCGCCGGCGTCATGAACTCGTGCCGGGCGGAGAAGTGTTCGACGGCGATCGCGTCGAGGAGCAGGGGCGCGCGGCCGTTGATGGTGACCGCGTAGCCGGAGACGACTCGCGTGTCCCGAGCGTAGAAGCCGAGGTCCCCAGTTGGCGCGATGGTGGCGTCGCGCTGACAGATCAGGAACTGCCGGTCATGGTTGATGGTGACGGTGGAGGGTCCGACCGTGACTGGCATGCGCTGCCGATGTTACCCCCGCCCCGGCCCTCCCCCGCGACGGGGGGAGGGAGCGGGGGGCGTGGGTTAGTGCGTGCTGACCAGCGCCGCACAATCGGAGGGCTTCAACCCGAACGCGGCCAAAAAGGCAGCCTCCCCGACGCTGCCGTAATGGGCGCCCGGGTCAACGGCGCCGGTAAAGTGCTCGCCAAACGGCCCGAAGCCCGCAAACTCGCCCTGCGCGATCTCGCTCCGCAGCGGTCCAAGACACGCCTGGTAGGTGGTGACGAAGCCACTCGGATTCGGCTGGGTCTGCGGTGACCCAATCCGATCTCCGTTAGCCGCCAGCGCCGGGGCCGGCAGCGCCAGCAAGGATCCGACGACCGCAAGCGTCATAACAAACCGCTTCATTT
>DATCOB010000088.1:0-1935 GCA_036564925.1 Candidatus Dormiibacterota bacterium
AAGCACCATCGTCCGGCGGTCGGCGGCGTCCGCGAGCGCTCCGCCGAGCATTGCGAAACCGATCAGCGCCGCCAGCTCGGCCAGTCCGAGGAAGCCAACCAGCAGCACGCTGTGCGACAGCTGGTACACCTGGTAGGGGACTGCGACGACGGTGATCATGCTGCCGAAGAAAGACACCAGCCGCCCGATGAACAACAGCCGGAAGTCGCGATGGCGGCGCAGAGGGGTGATGTCGATGGTGGCCATGTGAAGCCAGCCGCGACTGGGTGGGGTCGCCGGCGGCTCGCCTCCGGGAAGGTGCGACATGGCGAGGGGCATCATAAGTGCGTCGTATGCTTGGGATGAGATGGAAAAAGCAACTTTCGCGGGCGGATGCTTCTGGGGTGTCGAGCACCTCTTTAACGAGATTCCCGGCGTCATCGACGCGGTGTCCGGCTACACCGGCGGCAGCCGCGACAACCCGACGTACGAGCAGGTCTGCGGCGGCCGGACCGGCCATGCAGAGGCGGTTGAGGTCACATATGACC
This sequence comes from Candidatus Dormiibacterota bacterium, assembly GCA_036564925.1. GTDB lineage: Bacteria > Chloroflexota > Dormibacteria > CF-121 > CF-121 > JALYYC01. The sequence continues at coordinate 528 of DATCOB010000088.1, forward strand.
CCGCGAAGGTCACATACGACGAGCTTTTAAACGCCTTCTGGAACATGCACGACCCGACGACCCTCAATCGCCAGGGCCCGGATCACGGCCACCAGTACCGTTCGGCGATCTACTTCCACAACCCTCAGCAGGAAGCGGCAGCGCGCAAGTCGGCCGAGCAGGCGCAGCGGTACTTCGACAAGCCAATCGTCACCGAGATCGCGGCCGCGCCACAATTCTGGCCGGCCGAGGACTACCACCAGCGCTACTTCGCCAAGCACCCGGGTCACGGCTCGTGCCACTGGGTCCGAGGCTGGGTCCCCGAGGAAGCAGCCAGCAACGCCTAAGTCGTAGCCCGCTAGCGCGGCAGGGTTGGCCGGGGTTTCCCCGGCCATGACTTTGTTTCAGAGACTCCCAATCGTGGCGTTTAGAGACTAATTCGTCATGAATCCAATCCCGGGAATGAGAGCAGCCACGCGCGAAGCGCCTGGCGATGAGAGAGAACCGACTGGTTCTTTCTCATATTCTTTGCCCTATCCTTAGGCCGCTCGCCCCTGAAAGGGCGGCTATTGGAGGTTGGGCCGGTGCAGTGTGACCATTGCGCGCATGACGTTCCGGATGGCGTCTTTTGCACGCGCTGTGGCGCTCACCAGGGCACCACCGATGAATCGGGCAACGCCAAAACCCGCGAGCATCGCTACGCAGCCCACCCCGGCGAGCACGTCGCGCAACCCTCGATCATTACGACACTGTTTCCCCACCTCGGGCACCACAAGGTTCACGAGTTTCGATGGGCGTTCATTGCGGGCATCGCCGGCGTCCTGGTCCTCTACCTCGCCGGCCTGATCACGGCGGCCATCCTGGTGGCTGCTTTCCTGGTCCCGGTCCTGTACCTCATCTACCTCTACGAGGCGCAGGTCTATCGCGACGAGCCGGCGACCGTCCTTGGCTTCACGCTGGGAGGCGGAATCGTCGTCGGGATCATCGTCACGATCCTCGGCCGGGCCATCTACAACCCCTTCGACTACATCCACAACCCGCTGGGTGGCGCGAGCATCAGCGTTGGCGCACTCCTGATCGTCGGGTTGCTGATGCCGGTGGTCCAGGAGGTGTTAAAGGCGGTGCCGGCGTACTTCCTGCCCAACCACGCGGAGTTTCCCGAGACCGTTGACGGCCTTGTCTTCGGCGTCGCGGCCGGTCTTGGATTCAGCCTGGCCGAGAGCCTCATCGGGTTCTCGAGCGCGCTGACGAGCCTGGCCCACGTCGAACCCGGCAACTGGATCTTCGACCTGACCACCCTCGCCGTCCTCTCGCCACTGATGCAGGGCAGCGCGACGGGCATGGTCGTGGCCACGATCTGGAGATACCGCCGCGGCCGCCTGGGTGGTCGGGAGATCGGCGCCGTCGTCATGGCCGTTATCGCTCATAT
>DATCOB010000089.1:0-14559 GCA_036564925.1 Candidatus Dormiibacterota bacterium
CCATGGTTCGAGCTGCAGGCGGAGGAGCATCGCGCGTTCCGCGAGCGCGTGGGGATCATCGACATGACTTCGTTCGGGAAGATCGAGCTGGACGGGCCGGGCGCGCTCCCGCTGCTCGAACGGGTCGCGGGCAACCTGATCGGCAGGCCGGTTGGGAGTGTCGTCTACACCCAGATCCTCGACCGCCGCGGAGGGATGGCGGGCGACGTCACGATCACCCGGCTCGGCCCACAACGGTTCAGGCTGGTCACCGGTGCCGGATACGTGAACAGCGACCTGGGGTGGCTGCGGCTGGAGCTACGCGACGAGGATGGGCCGGTTGAGATCCGCGAGACGACGGAAGAGCTGTGCGTCGTCGGGATGTGGGGACCGGAGTCCCGGCAGGTGCTGGAGGGCGCGACCGATGACGACGTCTCGGAGGAAGGCTTCCCGTTCATGCAGGCTCGCACGATCCATATCGAGGGATTCGAGGTATACGCCCAGCGCGTGACCTATGTCGGCGAACTGGGGTGGGAGTTCTACCTCGAGCCAGGGGTCGCGGGACAGGTATGGGATCGCTTGATGGCCGCCGGGGGGGAGTTTGGCATTCGGCCGGGTGGATACAGAGCGCTGGACTCGCTGCGAATGGAGAAGGGTTACCGCTACTACGGCACCGACCTCACCCTGCTGGACAATCCGCTCGAGGCCGGGCTCGGCTTCTGCGTCCGCTTCGACAAGGGCACCTTCAATGGGCGCGAGGCGCTGGTGGCGGCAAAGGCGGCGGGGATCACGCGGCGTTTGCGGACCCTGCTGGTCGGCGACCAGGAGTACGTCACCATCTACGGTGGGGAGGCTGTCTACGCCGACAATGCGATCGTCGGCCGGCTACGCAGCTGCGCCTATGGATTCACCGTCCGGCGCAACATCGCCTACAGTTACCTGCCGGTCGGCCTGGGACCTGGCGCCCGGGTCGAGGTGGATGTGTTCGGGCGGCGAGTACCGGCTGAGGTCAGCACCGACGCACAGCTGAAGCGTGAGCACCTGGCGGCTCATGACATAGGGCATGTCGCGAGCTGAGGACGCGATCGGACGCGTTGCGCTCTGGCGAGGTAAGAACGTCACGTTCTCGTCGCTGTCGGGCGGGCTGACCAACGAGAACTACCTGGTCCTGGCCGGCGGCGAACGGTACGTGATGCGGATCCCCGGCACCTCGACCGAGCTGCTCTCGATCGACCGGGCCAATGAGGTCTATAACGCCCGGGCGGCGGCCAGCACCGGCATCGGTCCGGCGGTGCTGGAACATAACCCGGGGCTGGACATCATGGTTCTCGAGTTCATCCCCGGCGAGACCATGTCGGCACCGACGCTGCAATCGGCGTCGATGGCGCGGCGGATGGCCGAGTCGTTCAAACGCCTGCACGCGGCTCCTCGCTTCCTCAAGGACTTCGACATGTTCCGGCTGATCGCGGACTACCTGCGGATCGTCGAGGAGCACGAGGTCCGGATCCCCGCCGATTATCGGGAGCGGCTGCCGCTGCTGGCGGACATCGAGCGGGCGGTCCAGGTTGGGGCGCTCCGGCGCGTCTCCTGTCACAACGACCTGCTCTGCGAGAACTTCATCGACGACGGGCAGTCCTTGCGGATCGTCGATTACGAACTGAGCGGGAACAACGATCCGTGTTTCGACCTGGGCAACACGGCGCAGGAGGCGAGCTTCGATGATGCGTTGCGGGCCGTCCTGTGCGAGGCGTACTTCGGCCGGCTGGACCACCGCCAACTGGCTCGGATGAACCTCTTCGCCCTCATGTCGGACGTCGGCTGGACGCTCTGGGGAGCCATCCAGGCCAGGATCTCGACGCTGGACTTCGATTTCACGGACTACTACACGACGCGATGGAATCGGGCGCTTGGGGTCATGGAGTCGGACCGCCTTCAAGGCTGGCTGCGTGAGGCAGGCCCTTGAGGGCCCTTGACAGAGTCGGTGGCGCGGAAGAGACTTTTGGTCGAGACCAAATGGGCGGAGGTCGATGCCTGCGCCCCCACTGTAAGGAGGATGAAGACCGTTGGCCGTGCTCGACAGCGTCCTGAAGGCATATCAGTCGCCGACCCGAATGGTCCATGCCATCGGTGCCCTGAGCGCACTCGGGGATGAAGCCGCGGCGATCCAGACCAAGCGCCCACTGGTCGTCACCGACCAGGGCATCGTGAAGGCAGGTCTTCTCGAGGAAGCGCTCAAGCCCCTGCGCGCGGCCGGCCTCGACCCGGTGGTCTACGACCAGGTGCGCGCCAACCCCGGCATCGCGCTCGTCGACGCCGGGGCCCGTTACTACCATTCGGAGCGCTGCGATGGTCTGGTGGCGATTGGCGGTGGCAGCTCCATCGATGCCGCCAAGGGCATCGGCGTCGTGATCGTCCATGGCGGCAGCATCGTGCAGTACGAGTGGGGCAAGGACCCGATCCACTCCCGCATCCCGCCCCTGGTCGCGGTGCCCACGACCGCCGGCACCGGCAGCGAAGTGACGCTCTGGGCGGTGATCACTGATCCCGATCGGAAAATAAAATTCAACGTCGGCGGCACCCCCAATATCGCGTCGTGGGTCGCCCTCGTCGACCCAACCCTGAGCGTGAACCTACCTTCCGGGGTCACGGCGGGCACCGGCATGGACGCCCTGACCCACGCGATCGAGTGCTACACGATGTCCTACCACCAGCCGTTCACGGACGCGGTCGCGCTGCTGGCGATGGAGTACTGTGGCCGCTACCTGCGGGTCGCCTACGCGCAGGGACACAACCTCGAGGCGCGCTACCACATGAGCATGGGTGCGATGCTCGCCGGCCTGGCCTACGGCACTGATTCAGCGGGCGCGGCCCACGCAATGAGCCAAACGGCGGGCGGCGTCCACGACGCACCGCACGGGGCGCTCACCGGCCGGCTACTTGCGCCCGTCATGGAGTACAACTACGCCGGCGAGCCGGATCGGTTCGCCCGTATCTCGCAGGCGCTCGGACTCGAGACCGCGAATAAGTCGATCTGGAAGGCCGCAGAGGCGTCGGTCGAGTATGTCTTCCAGCTCACCGAGGATCTCGACATTCCCTCCCTCAATGAGCTCGGCTTCTCGGAGGACGAGATCCCGCTGCTGGCCGAGAAGGCGGCGGCCGACTCGCAGAGCATCGGCAACCCTCGCGACGTCGACGCGAAAAACTACGAGCGGATCTATGCCCGGGCCTTCGAGGCCGGGCGTCATCGCAAGGTGGCGAGGACGCTCGCCCACGCGAGTAGTTGACCGAATGTGGAAGAACCCTTTTAAGCCGTACGACATTCTCTCTGAGGAGCAGGTCGTAAAGATCCACGACCAGGCGATGCTGATCCTGCAGGAGATTGGCGTCGATTTCCTTCACCCCCGCGCCCTGGACGCCTTCCGCGCGGCGGGACTCTCGATCGACGACCAGCGGGTGCGCTTCGAGCGCGCCTTTATCGAAGAGCAAGTGCGGAAAGTCCCGCCTCGCTTCGACATCCAGGCCCGCAATCCAAAGAACACGGTGACGATCGGCGGCGACTACATGGTGACCGCGCCGGTCTATGGACCGCCGTTCATCACCGACCTCGACCGCGGCCGGCGGAACCCGACCATCGAGGACTTCACGAACTTCGACAAGATGGCGCAGGCGACCCCGCAGATCCATTGTGCCGGCGGCACCATTGTCGAACCCGAGAACGTGCCCCTCGAGACGCGTCACCTCGACATGGTCTACTCGCACCTGCGCTGGACAGACAAGCCCTTCATGGGGAGCGTCATTTCGGAAGAGAACGCTCGGGACTCGATCGAAATGGCCTCGATCGTGTTCGGGGGGCGGGACAAAATCGAAAAGACACCGGCATTGCTGGCTCTGGTCAATGTCAACAGCCCACTCCGCTACGACGACCGGATGCTGGGTGCCTTGATGGAGTACGCATCCGCCAATCAGCCGGTGATCGCGACGCCGTTCCTGATGGCCGGCGCGATGTCGCCGATGGGGCTCGCGGGAACCATCGCGCAGCAGACGGCGGAGGCGCTGGCCGGCATCGCGCTCATCCAGCTCATCCGGCCCGGCGCCCCATGTATCTACGGATCCTTTCTGACTAATGTCGACATGCAGTCGGGGAGCCCGGCGTTTGGGACGCCGGAATCGGCTATGGGGATCCTGGCGAGCGCCCAGATGGCCCGGCACTACAAGATTCCATTTCGTGGCGGTGGGGCGTTGACCTCATCCAAGAGTCCGGACGCCCAGGCCGCCTACGAATCGATGATGTGCATGTGGCCGACCGTGCTCGGGGGGGTTCACTTCGTCCTTCACGCGGCGGGCTGGCTGGAGAGCGCACTGCTCGCGTCGTACGAGAAATTCATCATCGACGTCGAGTGCTTGCGTATGTTCGAGTGGATGTTGCAGAAAGGCATCCCCTTCGACGAGGAGGGCCTGGCCATGGACGGGATCCGAGAGGTCGGGCCCGGCGGCCACCACCTCGGCTCCGAACACACGATGCGAAACTATCGAACCGGATTTTACCGGCCATGGATCTCCTCCACGGAGAACTATGACCGCTGGCAACGCATGGGATCGCGGACGGCGGACCGGGTGGCGAACGAAAAATGGAAGCAACTCCTCGCCGACTATGCGGATCCCGGCATGCCGGCCGGCGTGGACGAGCAACTCCAGGCGTTCATGGAAGTCCGCAGGGATGCGATCATGCATGCCGCCGTCTGAGAGCCTGCCCGCGCGGGCGCGGGTCGTCATCATCGGTGCCGGCATCGTCGGGTGCAGCGCGGCGGACGCGCTCACCCGCCTCGGATGGACGGATATCGTCGTGCTGGAGCAGGGCCCCCTCTTCAGGGCGGGCGGGTCGACATCCCACGCGCCTGGTCTTGTCTTTCAGAACAACGTCGCGCGCACGACCTGCCAGTTCGCGATGCAGGCGGTCGGCGTCTACCGGGGCCTGCGGGTCGATGAGGAGCCGGTCTACTGGGAGGTCGGGAGCCTGGAGGTCGCGACCACGCCGGAGCGCTGGGAGGAGTTGAAGCGAAAGCACGGGCATGCGACCTCCTGGGGCCTCGAATCCCACTTGGTCGGCCCTGACGAGGTCAAGCGGCTCGTTCCCATCATGCGCACCGATCACGTCCTGGGCGCGATTCACGTGCCGAGTGATGGCACGGTGCGGGCGGTTGCAGCGTGCGAGGCGCTGGCCCGGCGCGCCACGGCTCGCGGCGCTCGATTCTCTGAGCGGACCCGCGTCACCGGCATCGAGGTGCGACGTGGTCGGGTCGAGGCCGTCATGACCGAAACGGGACGGATCGCCACCGAACACGTCCTCTGCGCGGCGGGGATTTGGGGACCGCTGATCGGCAAGATGGCCGGCGTTCCGATCCCACTCCAGCCGTTGCAGCACCTGGTCGGCGTCACCACGCCATTGCCCGAGCTTGCCACGCGGACAACATGGCAATCGATGCCGATCGTCCGTCACCAGGATCGCTCGATGTACTTCCGCCAGGATTACCAGGGCTACCTGGTCGGCGCCTACCGGCATGAGCCGGTCTTGACCGACCCGACGCAGCTTCGCGCAGCAGGGGACGAGGCGATGATGCCATCCTGCGTTCCATTTCGGGACGACCTCTTCGCCCCCTCGATGGGCTATGCTGCCGAACTCTACCCGGCGCTGCGAAACGCACCGCTGGTGGAAAAGGTCAACGGCATGTTCTCGTTCACGCCGGACGGCCATTCCCTGATTGGCGAGTCGCTCGACGTTCGGGGCTTCTGGGCCTGTGAAGCCGTGTGGATCACCCACGGCCCCGGTGCTGCCCGCGCCGTCGCCGAATGGATGGTCGACGGCGTTCCCAGCCTGGACCTTCATGAGGAGGACCTCAATCGGTTCTATCCGCACGCGTCCACCCGCGCCTACCTGCGAGCCCGCGGAGCGCAGAACTACCGCGAGGTCTACGACATCATCCATCCACTGCAGCCGATGGAGACCCCACGCAGGCTGCGGTTGACGCCCTTTTATGAGCGGCAGGTCGAGCTCGGCGGCGTCTTCTTCGAGGCGGCGGGATGGGAGCGGCCGCAATGGTTCGAGGCGAACGCGCGATGGCTGGAGGGCCAATCGGATCCGTCCCGTACCGGGTGGGCCGCACGATTCTGGTCCCCGATCCAGGCCGCGGAACATCGTGCCGCGCGGGAGCGGGTGGTGCTCTTCGATGCGTCCCCATTCGTGAAGGTCGAGGTCAGCGGTCCCGGCGCCCTCACCTACCTGCAGCGGATCGCGGCGAACCAGATGGACCGACTGCCCGGCACCGTCACCTATACCGCCATGCTCGACGAACGCGGCGGGATCATGACCGACCTTACGGTGACGCGGATCGAGGAGGAGCGCTTTTGGGTGGTCACGGGCGGCGGCGTCGGGATGCACGACCTCGCCTGGATGCGGCGCCAGCTGCCGCAAGACGACACCGTCCAGCTCAAGGATTTGACCTCGGCCTGGTGCTGCCTTGGCGTGTGGGGACCCCACGCCCGGGAGCTGGTGCAGCCGCTGGCGCCGGAAGACCTTTCCAACCAGGCCTTTCCCTATCTCACCGGGCGGAGCGTAACGATCGGTACCATCCCGGCCTTTGCCATCCGTATCTCCTACGTCGGCGAGCTGGGCTGGGAACTGTATACACCGACCGAGTACGGGCTGCGACTGTGGGATACCCTCTGGCAAGCCGGTCAACCACTGGGCATCGCTCCCCTTGGAGGCGGAGCTTTCGATTCACTTCGCCTCGAGAAGGGATATCGTCTCTGGGGAGCCGATATCCACAGCGAGTACAACCCCTACGAGGCGGGGCTCGGCTTCGCCGTTCGCCTGCAGAAAGGCGACTTTCTCGGCCGCGGCGCGCTGCTACGCATCAGGGAGCAGGGCATCACGCGCAAGCTCGCTTGCATGACGTTCGACGATCCCTCCGTCACGGTGATGGGCAAGGAGCCCGTCCTTGATGGGGTAACCGTCCTCGGCTTCGTGACCAGTGCGAACTACGGGTACAGCGTCGGAAAGAGCATCGCGTATGGATACCTGCCGATCGATCACACGGCCGCGGGGACCAGGGTCGAGGTGCAGTATTTCGGCCGGCGCTATCCGGCGACCGTGATGGAGGAACCGTTGTATGACCCGGAGATGGCACGCTTGAAAGAATTGCCCGCGCTGGCGGCATCAGGAGGGACACGATGAGAGTCGTCGAAAAGACGCAGACGCTGAAAATGTTCATTGGCGGTCGCTGGGTCGACTCCGAGGGCGGCGAGACCTTCGAGGCGACAAGCCCGGCGACCGGCGACGTTATCGCACAGATCCCGAAGGGCACCCGGGCCGACGCCAGTCGCGCCGTCGAGGCGGCCCACCGGGCGCGGGCCGCCATGGCGTCGCTGGGCGCCTTCGACCGGGCCGCCCTGCTGCACCGGATCGCCGATGCCATGGAGCAGCGCCGCGAGGAACTGGCCCACTGGTTGACGCTGGATCAGGGCAAGCCCCACAAGGCCGAAGCCGTCGGAGAAGTCGGGGAAGCGATCGAATACTTCCGGATCGCGGCCGAGGACATCAAGCGGCTGGAGACCAATGTCATCCCGTCCGCCAGCAAGAACAAGCTGGTCTTTACCCTTCGGGTCCCGCGCGGCGTGTACGGCGTGATCACGCCCTGGAACTGGCCGCTGACCATGGCCACTGAGGTCATCGCCCCGGCGCTGGCCGGTGGCAACACTGTGGTCTGGGCTCCCGCCACGTCGACCTCCGCCATCTCAGTGAAGTTGATGGAGTGCCTGGCGGCAGCGGACCTACCGGACGGCGCCGTCAACCTGGTGACCGGGCCCGGCTCTGTCGTTGGTGACGAGATCGCCGGACATCCCCTGATCGCCGGGGTTGGGTTCGTCGGCTCCACCGAGACCGGGCGGTCGGTAGCCCGCCGCGCCGCCGGCAAGCACGTGATGCTCGAGCTGGGAGGCAACGGCCCGATTGTGATCTTCGACGACGCGGACATTGGGAAGGCCGTGGAAGGCACCATCACCGGCTGCTTCCTCTGCGCGGGGCAAAGCTGCACCGCCGGCGAGCGCATCCTGATCCATCGGGCTATCGAAGAGGAGTTTGCCACCAACCTGACGTCGGCAGTCAGGGCACTCAAGCTGGGCGACCCTTTCGACGACGCGACGACCATGGGCCCGCTCAACAACGAGGGGGTCGCCACAAAGATGGATGAACACGTCAAAGACGCGCTGGAGCGCGGGGCCAGGGCCGTCACCGGCGGGCACCGCGCGCCCGGGTTCCCGACGCGCCTCTATTACGAGGCGACCGTCTTGCGCGGCGTCGACCCGCAGATGCGGGTCAGCCGGGAGGAGACCTTCGGACCGATCGCGCCGTTGATCCCATTCGACGACGAAGCGACGGCGCTCGCGATCGCCAACGATTCCCCGTATGGGCTGCTGGGGTCCGTGTACACGCGCGATATCGATCGCGCGCTGCGCTTCGCCCAGCGGATGGAGATGGGCTGGGTCAATGTGAACGAGTCCTCCAACTACTGGGAAGCGCATATCCCATTCGGAGGCCGAGCCGGAAAAGAGAGCGGCATTGGCCGGGTGGGCGGCCATCGGGCGATCGAGCAGATGACGGACCTCAAGACCATCATTGTCGACGTCAAGGAGTCCTGACCAGATGGCGGCGACCGAGGTGCCGCTCGAGGATGTGATCGCGGAGGCCGGGCGGATCGCCGCGGCGGCCCGTCAGGCGAACGTGTCCGCGAAGCTCGTGGGGGGGGCCGCCATCAACCTCCACTCCGCGAGCGCCACGCGTGCGCCGCTGAAACGCAAGTACGGCGACCTCGACTTCGTGGCGCCGTCAAAGCAGCGGGGCGCCGTCCAAAAACTTTTCGAGTCGCTCGGTTATGAAGGCGAGATGCGATTCAACACCTTGAACGGCCATCAACGCCTGCTTTACCTGGACCAGGCCAATGGGCGGCAGGTCGACATCTTCATCGACCGGATGCGCATGTGTCACGTCATCGAGCTCGCGGACCGGCTCGGCGGGGACGCGCCCTGCCTGACGCCCGCGGACCTCCTGCTCAGCAAGCTGCAGGTCTACGAGGTCAACATGAAGGACCTGGTGGACAGCGTCGCCCTGCTGCTCGATCATGCCGTCGGCGACCACGATGAGGAAACGATCAATGCCGGCTACCTGGCGCGGCTGCTTTCCCTGGATTGGGGATTGCATCGGACCATCCAGATCAATACCGAGCGCGTGCGCGGCGCGGCCCACGAGCTCGGCGTGGATGCCGGGCTCGTCAACGAACGACTGGACCAGCTCTGGCAACGGATCGACGGGCAGCCGAAGTCGTGGAAATGGAAACTGCGCGACCGGATCGGCGAGAGGGTGAGCTGGTACGAGTTGCCGGAAGAAGTCCGCCAGCCGTACGAGAAGGACTAGAGACTCAGGCCACGCGCTGACGCTTGTCGGCGTACATCGACCGGTCGGCAGCGGCCAGCAGGGTATCAGCGGTCGCCCCGTCGGCGGGGTAAGACGCCGTTCCCATCGACACCGAGATCGATGCCATCCCATCCGTTCCCGCCAGCAGCGTGCCGCCGATGCGACGTGCGAGGGAAATAGCGCCGACCCGGTCCACGCCGGGCATCAGGAGGACAAACTCGTCTCCACCCCAGCGCGTGACGAGGTCTTCCTGGCGCAGGTGCGACCGTAAGACCGCCGCCACCTGCTTGAGTACCGCGTCGCCAGCCACGTGACCCTGGGCGTCATTGACTTGCTTGAGATCGTCGACGTCGAGCATGAGGACGGAGAAGGGATCGGGCGAGCCGTCGGCAAGCCGCGCCTCGAGGCGCGCTTCAAACGCACGCCGGTTGGCGAGGCCCGTCAGCGGATCGGTGGTCGCGCTGAGCTCAAGCCGCTCGATGAGGCCCGCATTGGCGATCGACACGGCGGCCTGGTTGGCGAGGATGGTGAGCAATCGCAAATGGTCGCTGGTGTACTGGTGAAGCCCGACCTTGACGATCACGATGACCCCGATCAGCTTGTCCTCGAAGTTGACCGGGACCGCCAGCATCGATTCCGCGCCCCCGGCGGTCCCTGGGATCTGTTCCGCCTTCGGGTGATGTTCCGTATCGCCGACCACCACGCCGTGCTTTGTCTCCGCTACCCAGCCGGTGATTCCCTGGCCAACCTGCAGGGCGAGCCCTTCCGCGGTGATGGCACTGTACTCCAGGCGCTGGGTATCGCTGAAGTAGACGGGCTTGAGCGTCAGCCCGTCGTCGTCGAGCAGGTAGATGCGGCACTGATCGTACGGCAACAACGTCGTGATGGCTTGACCGATGGTCTGAGAGACCTCCTGGACGTCAACGACGCAGGCGAGGCGCGCGCCGAGTTGCTGAATGGCGTCGAGGTGCTGGGTCCATGCATGCGCCGGCAAGGGCTTGTCGTGATGTTCCGCCTCGGTCACCGTGCCCTTGACGGCCAACGCACCGGACTCGATGACATAGAGAAGGGCGTCGACGACATGGGGGTCGAACTGCAGGCCCGAGTTGGTCCGGAGCTCCTCGAGGATGCGCGGGCGCGGCAAGGCCGGCCGGTAGGCGCGATCGCTGGCCATCGCCTGGAAGGCATCGCAGGCATGGATGATGCGGGCCTCGACCGGGATCTCCTCGCCCTTCAGACCATCCGGGTACCCGCCGCCATCCCATCGCTCATGCTCCGCCCGCACGATCGGACGCACGCGGCTGAGGAACGGGACGGACGCCACGATCCGTTCGCCGATGACCGGGTGCTCGCGCATGATCGCCGTCTCCTCTGCGTCGAGCGGCCCTGGTTTGTTCAAGATGTAGCCCGGGATGCCGATCTTGCCGATGTCGTGCAGGAGCGCGCCGTATTCCAGGAAGCGGAGCGCCTCGTCCTTGAGGCCGAGGCGCTGGCCAACCGCCCGCGCCAGGGCCGCCGTCTCCCGCGAGTGCGCCTCCGTGTGGCGATCCTTGGCGTCCAGCGCCGCAGCGAGCGCCTCGATGGTCGCCAGATAACTGCGCTCTAGCTCCAGCTCGCGCGCCGCCCCCAGCATGTTCTCTTGCCGGAGCGCTTTGCGGACCATCGCCGGGACGTAGGTGCAGATCACCATCGAGGCGGCGAGGATCACGAGCCGCCGGGCATACACTCCGTCCCAGGTCAGGACCAACGGCGCGCTGGCCATCATGAGCGACAGGCCGAGGACGACGGCAGCCGCGCGGAACTCGAACAGCGAGGCGGTGAAGACGACCATGACCATGAAGAGCGGGAGCAAATGCGAGTGAACGCCACCGGTCGCGGCCAGGCTCACGGCGAGCATGGCGACGCCCGCAAACACGACAGGCAGGAAGCGCTGACTGGGAAACCGCTGCCAGGGAAGCACCCAGCAGAGGACGCCGCCGGCGAATGACAGCGCCGTCAGCGCCCATTCGACCGGATAGTTGACGTGCAGCCCGCCGCCGAGGTAATTCGAGGCCATCACGATCGCCCCGAGGCCCCAGAAGGAGACGGCAGCGGTCCGGAACGTCGCCCCGTGCAGGCGCGCCGGAAGATCGATGGGGGCCATCTGTCCGAATACAACGGCGAGATCAAGGGCTTCCGTCGGAAGTGTCCCAACGTGGGACGCTACCATGACGCGACATGTTCTGGACCTTCGTCGACCCAGCCCAGATTTCCGGCCGCCAGGTGGTCATCGACGGGAAGCGGGCGCACCATCTCGGCCGCGTGCTTCGAGTGCGAGTCGGGGAACGCGGCGTGGCGGTCGCCAACTGTCGCGAGTATGCGGTAGAGGTCGTCGATGTTGGGAAGCACCGGATCGTGGCACAGGTCCATGACGACCATCCCGCGCTCGGGGAGCCGTTGATCGCGGTGACCTTGCTGCAATCGATCCTGCCCAACCCGGACTTCGACGCCGTGGTCGAAGGCGCGACGGCCGTTGGGATGACTCGCCTGATCGCCATCAAGGCCGCCCGATCGATCAGCCGGCCGGGCCCGGATCGCCGGACTCGATGGGAGGCGATTGCCGAGTCGGCTGCGGCGCAGAGCCATCGGGGACGCGTCCCGGACATCGGTGGCCCGATGGACCTTCTCGCGGCGCTGAACCAACTGGACGAGCGTCTGCTGGTGCTCGAGCCGCGATCCGCGACATCTCTCAGCAGGGCGGCGTCTGCGGGACCGCTCGCGCTCGCCATCGGCCCGGAAGGAGGCTGGACCGAAGACGAGCACGCACTCTTTTCCGCAGCCGGGGCCACCGCGGTGAGCCTTGGACCGCGCATCCTTCGAGCCCGGCTCGCGCCCATCGTGGCCACTGCTATCCTCGTGGCGCCGCCATGAGAGTGTCGATTCAAACGCTCGGGTGCAAAGTCAATTTCGCGGAGATGGCGCAGCTCGGCGACCGCCTGGCGCGCGCCGGTTTCACGGTCTCTGAGACCGAGGCGGATCCGGACATTTGCGTGATCAATAGCTGCACGGTTACAGCCCAGGCGGATCGAAAGGTTCGCACCCTGGTCCACGGGCTGCGCCGTCGCCACCCACGAGCGCACCTGATCCTCACCGGGTGCCATGTCGACAACCCCCATCCCCGGCTGTCCGCCATTCCCAGCGCGGACATAGCGTTTCCGAATGCCCGCAAGCACGAGATCTTTGATTACGTCAGTAGCAATTTCCAGGCTGGCGCCTCCGGCCACACTACGATCGGCCGCGCCCGCTTCTTCCTCAAGGTCCAGGACGGATGCGATCACCGCTGCACCTATTGCATCGTCTGGCGGACCCGTGGCGCGTCCACGAGCGATCCGGAGGACCGGCTGATCGACCGGGCGCAGCAGGCGGTCGCCGAGGGTTATCGCGAGATCGTCCTGACCGGCGTGGACCTCGGCTCCTTTGGGCGTGATGGCGGGGGATCTCTCGCCTCGTTCACCCGTCGCCTGCTCGACGCCACCGCCCCGGCCCGGGTGCGTCTCAGCTCGGTCAATGCCAACGACTTCACGCCCGAGCTGATCGAGCTCATCGGTTCGCCACGGCTCTGCCGCCACCTGCACATTCCTCTCCAATCGGGGAGTGACCAGGTCCTTAAGCGAATGGGGCGACTTTACCGGCGCCAGCGCTACATCGACCTGGTCGCCTCCATCCGCCAGCGTTCGGCCGACGCCGCCTTCACCACCGACGTGATCGTCGGGTTCCCGGGCGAGAGCGACGCCGACTTCGCCGAAACGGCGGGCCTTGCCCGCGAGGTTGGGTTCAGCGGCATGCACGTCTTCCGCTACTCACCCCGCGCCGGAACCGCCGCGCCACGGCTGGGACTGCCGGTCGACGATCCGGTGAGTCGCGAGCGGAGTCGGCGCCTTCAAGAACAAGCGGAACAACAGCGGGCTGCCTATGAACGCCGGTTCCTCAACCGGGACATGGAGGTGATCTGGGACCGCCGTCTCCCCAATCGCGTGCGCGGGCTGAGCGATAACTACATCACGATCTACGCGCCGGACCGCGGCCAACCGCTCGGCACGCAGGCGGCCATCCGGCCACGCGCGGTATGCGCCGACGGCCTGCTGGCCGACTAAACTCCTGCCATGCCTGAAGACTGTTTGTTCTGCAAGATCTTCGCGAACGAGATCCCGGCCAAAGAGGTCTTCCGTGACCAGGACGTCGTGGCCTTCGAGGACATCCGACCGGTTGCCCCGACGCACGTCCTCGTCATTCCGAAGGAGCACATCCCAACCGTGCACGATCTGAAGGCCGGGCATGGGGCCATGCTCGCTCGACTCATCACGGTGGCCAATCGGATCGCCGACGATCGACACGTCGCGCGCGACGGCTACCGGCTGATCTTCAACAACGGGCCACAGGCCGGCCAGAGCGTCTACCACCTGCATCTCCACCTGCTGGGCGGTCGGGCGCTGGGATGGCCCCCCGGCTGACACAGCCCGTTCAACGGGCCGTCACACCTTTGTAACAATGTCCGGCCGATCCGTCGCGTGCGAAACAATCGTCGTAATCGGCGGGGATTAGGGTGGACCGCAGATGCGTTTCCCTACCCTGCGCACCCGGAATCCAGAGGATCGCCGCCGCCGCCGGCGCGTGGGCTTCCTGCTGTTCTTCGCTGGGTTCGTGGCGCTCTTCTTCGTGGTCCGCGCGATCCCGGCCGACTGGGAGATCGGTCCGTTCAAGATCGACGCGAGTGGGAGTGCCGCCGACCCGGCCGCGAGTCTGTACTTCGCGGATGATCCGCACGCGCCCTTCTGGCTCCTGGTGCCGACCTTCAACCTGCCCCCGCGTTTCTTCGCCGCGCGGCCGCACACCACTAACCGGCCGGTCGCACTGGGCCCCGTGACCCCGAGCTCTCCCCTTCCGTCGGCAACCGTGACCCCCTCGTCAAGCCAGAGTCCCTCGGCGTCGGCGAGCGCGAGCGCCAGTGCGTCGGCCAGCGCGAGCGCGTCCGCCAGCGCCAGCCCATCGGCGTCCGCCAGCGCCAGCCCATCCGCAGGCGCCTCCCCAACGCCCTCGGCCACACCAACACCGACGCCCACGCCTACCCCCACGCC
>DATCOB010000090.1:0-1531 GCA_036564925.1 Candidatus Dormiibacterota bacterium
CGACGAGGCCGCCCACAAGGGCGGGGATGAAGACCCATTCGTGGCCCCGGCCCCTGAGCCGGTAGGCGAGGACGAGCGCCCAGATGGCGAGCACCACCTGGATGACCCGTGCCACAGCGACGTTTCCAATGAGGCCGGCAATCGTCAGCTCCCTGTTCACGGGTACCCCGGCCGCAAAGTTCAGGCGCTCCTGGTAAGTGCTGATTCCTGTCGGGCCCACGAGCAGGGCGGCGATCAGCGCGAGGGCGCCGATGGCGACCACGCTCCCCCAGAACGCCCGGTAGCGGCCGCTCACGAGCAGAGCGGCCGGCACGAGGAACGCCAGCTGCGGTTTGAGGACCAGCGCGCCCAGGGCCACGCCCGCCCAGAACGGCCGGTCGCGGCGAAGCAGGGCATATGAGCCCGCCACGCCGAGGGCCACGAACAGGCCGGGCTGGCCCAGCTGCAAGCCGTAGATCACCGGGAGCCAGCCGATCGCCGCGGCCAGATGGACCAGGCGCAGGCGACCCGTGTCGGGGGCCGCCAGATACCACGTCCAGCCCAGTGCGCCTAGAAGCAGGGCGCTCCAGACGAAATAAGCGACCTGGAACGGCAGCAGGGTCAGAGGGACGGCCAGCCAGGCCACCGGGGGCGGGCTGATGTAACGAGCGAGCTGGGCGATCTGGATTCCCGAGCCGAGGGCATCGAGAGCTTCCTGCTGAAGCTGCAGGTCGTAGATGGATTGCCAGCCATGGGTCAGGCCGATCTTGGCGGCCGCGTAATAGAAGGTGAGGTCGTTGTGAAAGTTGTCCGCTACATACGCCTGCGCCCACTGGTACAGATCGAAAGCGGCGAACAGGATTGCGGTGACGGCGCCCGCGGCGATAGCGAGGTTGCGCCGGTACTGAGTTCCGCCCATCCGCGCCGAATCGTAGTTCGCGTACGGTTACCTGTCGTGGCGGTGACCGGTTTCGAGCCTCGAACCATCGAGCTCACCGACGGGTCGAAGGTGCTGGTGCGCCCAATCGTCCCAGAGGACGAGCCGCTGCTCCACGAAGCGGTTGCTGCGATGTCGGAACGCACCGTCTACTTCAGGTTCTTCTCGCCGATGAAGCGAATGTCCGACGCGCTGGCGCACCGGCTCGCCGTAGTCGACTACAACGACAGGTTTGCGCTGGTCGCGACCACCACCAAGCCGGCGAACAAGGAACGAATCGTGGGCGTGGCGCGATACGACCGCGTTCCCAACACCGAGGTCGCGGAGACTGCGGTGGCGGTCATCGACGAATACCAGCGGCGCGGGCTGGGAAGCGCGCTCCTGAGCATCCTGGGCAAGGTGGCTCGAGAGCACGGGATCAAGACCTTCACGCTCATCGTCCTGCCGGAAAACCAGCAGATGCTCGGCCTGCTCAGGAAGATGGGGTGGATCCATCGCGCCAAGCTCAACGGCGGCGTCTACGACATCAGCTTCGAGCTGCCGTCCGAATAACGGTTAGAAGCGTTCCGCCGCCAGGCGAACTCCAAAGCCCACCAGCACGACTCCCGTCACTCG
>DATCOB010000091.1:0-11088 GCA_036564925.1 Candidatus Dormiibacterota bacterium
CGGTGGACTCGCGCCGGGATCCGGCGGAATTGCCGGCGTTCGAAGCGGCGGCCGTCGATGAACCCCTGGCTGCGCCGGCCGTGGCCCATGTCGAGCCGGGCGCCGTCGAGAACGCCACGTTCGTCGACCAAGAGCACCACACGGCGGGCGCGCTGATAACGGCGACGCGCCCCCGCAAGCCGGACACCGCGATGCGAATCGCGGTGGGAATGGGAGCCGCGGCCTGCGTCTTGCTCGCCGCCGTCCTGTACGAAGGCGGTTTGCTGCCGCATTCGACGCGCAAGGCCAGCGCGACGATTCCCCGCTCGACCAGCTCCGTCCGCGCGGTACCGACCGCCAGTTCCCTCCCGCCCGCCAGCCTGGCGCCGTCGGCGTCCGCAGGCCCGGTGCTCTTTTCCCTCGGCAACGGCGTCACGGGCGGCACGCTCTACCGGATCCGTCCCGGCACGGCGGTGGCCGGCTACACCCGGCTGGTCTTCGACATCCGCGGGCGCGGCCTGCCGTCCATGGTCATCACCCGCCCTGACGCGCTGCACGTCGTCGTCACGTTCGCCGGGACCAGCGGCGCCGGCGTCCCGGTCAACGGGATCCACAGCTACCAGGTTGTCAGCGTCGAACCCGGGGTCCAGCAGGGCCCCGACCTGTCGATCACCATTGATCTGGCCCGGGCGGATCGCGTGACCGCCTTCACGCTGCCGGCGGGAGGCGCCTACTCTCCTCGACTCGTGGTCGACCTCCACACCTCGTAGCTAGTTCAGCGAGGCGCGTCTCTTTTCCGCCGAGGCGGCGTGGGCGAGCATCTGCTTGAGCAGGGCAATCTCTTTACGCAGAATCCGCAGCTCGAGCCGCAAGCGGTCGTCGGTACGTCGCTGCGCCAGCAGCGACTGTTTCTCCGGCACCTGTAAGTTGAGCGCCGCACCGATCAGGTAGGAGAGCAGTTCCGGCTCCATCGGCGGCTCGGACTCCTCGGCAGGCTGGCCCACCAGCTCGCGAAGGAGGTTGGAGTAGTGGCGGAAGGTCAGCGCCGTCGTTTCGGTGAGGCGGGCCGTCGCATCGAGGTCGTCGCCGCTCTCGGGAATGATGCGCACCTCGCCACGTAAATACGGGCCATCACTGGCTGTCCGGACGATCTCGAAGCGCGACGCCCCACTCACCAGCAGGTTCATCCCGCCGTCCTCCAGCCGATCGATTCGAATGATCTTGGCGAGCGTCCCGACATCGTGAGGTGTCGCCGGACCCGTCTCGGCACCCTCGCGGATGGCGACCACGCCAAAGCTGTGACCTTCCTCCAGGCATTCGGCGATCATCTGCCGGTACCGGGGTTCAAAAACGTGCAGGGGCAGTGGCATGTGCGGGAACAGGACGACGTTCAACGGGAAGAGCGGCAACCACTGCGCGGTCACGATTTCAGTATATGGACGCGCCGACGCGTTGGTGGCCCTAGCTGCTGACGGCGGCGGGCTGACGGACCGGCTGCGCGAAGTTCTTGCGCCGCACGATCATGGTTGTCAGCATGGCGCCGATCAGGAGCACCCCGATCGGTACTGCGAGAGCCGGCCGCATGGCATTGAGATACGCGTTGGCGAAGACATCATGGGCCACCGTCGCGACCTTGGCGGCCGCCTGGGAGGGGATGTTCGACGGCAATGCGACCCCGGACTGACCGCGGCCCACCTCGAGCACGCCATTGCCAGCACGCGAAAACCCCTGGACGAAGAGCGGGCGGTAGGCCGCCGGCAGGTTGCTCGACTGAACCTGGGCCTGCGTCACCAGCTCCGAGGCGAGCCGGTTCTGGAGGATAGCCCCGACCATGGCACTGCCAAACGCGCCACCCAATTGCCGGACCGTGTTCAGGATGCCCGAGGCCGCCCCGGCCATCCGCGGATCGACTCGGCGCATGGTCACGGTCGTCATCGGCGCAAACGTACAGCCCAGCCCGATGCCGGCGATGACGAGCGGAAAAATGTAGCTGAACGCCGACGACGACAAGGAGGATAGGGCGATCACCAGCCCCATCCCAATGCCGAACAGAGTCAGCCCGATCATCAGGATGTACTTGCCGCCATAGCGGTCGGTCAACCGCCCGGAGACGGGGGCGACCACCATGGACACAAGCGACATCGGTGCGAAGGTGAGGCCCGCCTTCAGGGCGCTGAAGCCGAGCACCGACTGCAGGAAGATGGTCAGTGGCAAAAAGAGGCCCAGCATGCCAAAGGACACGATCCCCGACAGGGTGTTCCCAATCGCGAAATTCCGCTCCTTGAAGAGCGCGAAGGGCACCAGCGGTTCCTGCTGCCCTCGCTCCCAGGCGACGAACAGCGCAAGGAGGACCGCGCTCAGTACGAAGAGCGCCGGGATGCTGATCAGGCCCCAGTGGCCGCCCAGGGCGTCGAAGGCGATCGTGTCCGTGAACGTTCCCCAGTGATAGCGCTGCCCCTCGATGAGCGCGAAGACGAGCGCGAAGAGCCCACCACTGGCGAGGAGCACGCCGACCGGATCGAGGCTGTGCGCGCGACCGAACTTGACCGAGGGCAGCAGCCAGATGCCGAGCCCGAAGGCCGCGATCCCGACCGGGACATTGATCCAGAAGATGGCGCGCCAGTCGTAGTTGGTCACAAGGAAGCCGCCCAGCGTCGGCCCGGTCAGCGAAGCGACACCCGCGACGGCCCCCCAAATTCCGAACGCCGCCCCCCGCTTCTCCGCCGGGAAGATATTGGTGATCATGCTCAGGGTCTGTGGCGTCAGGATGGCCCCGCCGATGCCCTGCACGATGCGGGCGGCGATCAACTGGCCGGGGCTCTGCGCCAGGCTGCAGGCGATCGACGCCAGCGTAAAAACCGCCAGGCCGATCAGGAAGAGCCGCTTGGCGCCGAACATGTCGCCCAGGCGGCCGGCGGTGATCAACAGCACCGCATACGCAAGGATGTACGCGTTCAGGACCCAGAGGATGCTGTCAAGGCTGGCGTGCAGGCCGTCGATGATGCTCGGAATCCCGATGTTCACGATGGTGAGGTCCAGCAGGATCATGAAGAATCCAAGGCAGAGGACGAGCAGAACCAACCACGGATTGTGCTTCGTCACGTAGGCGGGCTGCGAGGACATCCTTCGAAGTCTAAGAAAGCCCGCTTCCCGATGCAGGCTTGAACTCAGGTTGTCAGCAGGCCGTCGCGATAAACCGTGAGGCGCGATGCGCCATCGACATGATCGTGATCATGGGATTGACGCCGGAGGCGCTGGGGAAGGCACTGCCGTCGGCAACGAACAGGCCCTTGACGGCGTGCGTCTCGTGGTCCGGTCCGATGACGGAGCTCGTCGGATCGTTCCCCATCCGGCAGGACCCCATCTGGTGAAAACTGAGATAGCTCATCTGCCCGGGGCCGTACCCATGGCGGTCGACCTCGTCCATGAAGCCGGACAAACCACCGCGCTGCCCCGGACGGTATGAGACGAAGGCGGCCTGCGTGGTAAAGATCTCCAAGGCACCGCCGGCTTCAAGGATCCGCGCGCTCGCCTCGATCCCCTGCCGGACATCGGCGATGTCCTCTTTCGACAGGCGGTAGTCGACCCGGGGGGTCCCGTTCTTGCTGGTGACCCGGCCGGAATGATGGTCGCGGACCAGCGGCGCGGCCACCGACATGTGGGAGAGGGAGCGCATCAGGCGGCTGTAGTGGGCGGGGTCTCGCCACGGCGTCGCCAGGGCCAGGATCGCCGGATGCATCGGACCCGATTCGATCTTCACGCCATGGTGCCGGCCGTCACGGTTGATGAATTCATCGGAGTAAATGGCCTGCATCGTCCCTTCCCAGGGCCGCAACCGCTCCTCAAAGATGCCCGCTACCGCGGTCCCGGGATGGAGCCGGAGTGAACCGCCGACCGCTTTGTCGCGCAAGCCGGAGCGCTGCAACAGGGCCGGGGTGCCGATCGCGCCGGCCGCCGCCACGACGACCTTGCTTCGCACGATGAGCGTGAAGGCGGGCATTTCGGCCTGGCGGACGGTGGCGCGGATGCCGACGGCGCAACCGTTCTCGATGATGACCGAGTCGACCTTGCAGTTGACGATGATGCGCGCCCGACGTTCGTAGGCGTCGACCAGGTAGGTCTTGAGCGTGGACTGCTTGGCACCGCTCTGGCACCCGTATCCGCAGAAGCCGCAGCGCGCGTCCTGGGTGCAACCCTGGACGTTTCGCGGCATATAGCCCACGTGCCAGCCAAGCCGCTGCAACCCACGTTCGAGGACGCGCTCGCGGGCACTCACCCGCGAATGGTCCATGTTCACCCCGAGACGCTCGTACACGGCGTCCATCGACGC
The DNA here is from genome assembly GCA_036564925.1 of Candidatus Dormiibacterota bacterium. GTDB lineage: Bacteria > Chloroflexota > Dormibacteria > CF-121 > CF-121 > JALYYC01. The sequence goes on from DATCOB010000091.1 coordinate 4,310, forward strand.
GGCGTATTCGTCGTCGAGAAAGGCGGGCAGCCCGTAGCGGGTCGCCCATTCCTCCCGGAGCCAGTCTGGCGTCCGGAAGCTGGTGGAGTAATTGACCAGCGTCCCGCCGCCGAGGCATCCGCCGGCCACCAGGGCTATGGCGGCATCGGAGGTGGCGGCAAAGCCGCCCTGGAAGTACAGCTTTCGCATCATCGAGAGCTCGAGTTGGTCGAAGTCGGCCTCGTTGTAGTAGCCACCCTCTTCCAGCACGATCACATCCTTGCCCGCCGCCGCCAGTTCGGCGGCGACCACTCCACCGCCGGCGCCCGACCCGACGATCACCGCATCGCAGGTGAGCGTCGTGTCGCCATCCAGCGTGGTCGTCTTGATGCGCCTGGGTGTCGGGGGCGGCGCGGCCACCGGTCCGGGATAGCCGATCTCCGGCCACACGGGGTTCGTGCCGTCAACCTCCGTCTCGCCGAGAAAGGCGAGCAGAGAAAGACGCTTGAAAACCTGGAAGAGCTGCCGGCGGAACGTTAGCCGGCTCGTCGACCAGGCCGTCATCAGTGCGGTGCGCTGGTCGCGGGGCCACTGATGGAAGGGCACCACGCGCCCGGTGAGCAGGAAGGTGCCCGAACGCCGGCCGAGCACGTCCACGATCAACTGGAGCTTCTTACGGTCCGACTCGGAGGGTAGCCGGCGGACCGTCTCCTCGATGGCGGCCGCGACCCGGATCGGCGAGCCGGGGTGCCCCATCCCACCAATAAAGGTGTCGGCCATGGCAACCAGGACGCGCGACCGGGTGTCCCGGCCGGTCGTGGTTGGCGGCGCCTTCACCGCGGTTGACATGGTTGTTCCCCTCACCGATCCCAATCGGTGCCCCAATGATAAGCACGAACGAATGTTTTGACCAGAGGGGGCCACGCCAGGAGGGCCGGACGCGAGACAATGGCCGGCATGTGCTCCTCAAATCAGGCCCGGCCGCCGCTTCCGCCGATCAGCGGCGGTTCGACTGACGACCGCGACCTCGTTCTGGCGGCCAAGGACGGGAATCGGTTCGGCGCCTACGCGGTCCGTGCTGCACAGCCCACCGGGGCCGGGATCGTGGTCATGCCCGACGTCCGCGGCCTGCATCCGTTCTACAAGGAGCTTGCCCGACAGTTCGCTGGGACGGGGATCGACGCGGTCGCGATCGATTACTTCGGACGGACCGCCGGGATCGGTGAGCGGAGCGATGATTTCGACTACAAGACGCACATCCCCCAAACCACGCCCGATCACGTCGCCGCGGATGTCGCGGCGGCAATCGAGCACCTGCGCTCGAAAGATGGTGGCTCCGTTGCATCCGTTTTCACCGTGGGCTTCTGTTTTGGGGGTGCGATGTCGTGGCGACAGTCGGCTGCCCAGCCCGGCCTGAGTGGAGCCATCGGCTTCTACGGCAGGCCGGCGCCCGTCCGCGACACCATCCCGAAGATGAAGGCCCCACTGCTGCTGCTGATCGCCGGCGCGGACAGGGCCACGCCGCAGGAAGAGTTTGTCAAGTTCGACCTGGAGCTGACCGAGGCCCGGGTGCCCCATCAGAAAGTCGTGTACCAGGGGGCGTCGCACTCGTTCTTCGATCGCAGCTTCGAGGAGCACAAAGACGCCTGTGCCGACGCCTGGCGCCAGATGCTCTCGTTCATCAAGGAATACACCCGCCAGCCAACTCGGCGCTGAACTTGGAGCTGGGCAAGGCCGGCGTCTTCCTCGGCTCGATGGCACTGCTGCCGGCTTCCGCAATGCGCCGGGCCGTCGCCGAAATCGAGGAGATGGGATTCGGCGCGATCTGGATTGGCGAGGCCGCCAGCCGGGAGCCGTTTGCCGCCTGCGCGATCGTGCTCGGGGCCACCAAGCAGATCCACGTGGCGACCGGCATCGCGAACATCTGGGCGCGCGACGCGACGGCGATGGCGAACGGCGCCCGCACCCTGGCTGAGGCGTGGCCAGACCGCTTCGTGCTCGGCATCGGCGTGAGTCATGCGAGCCTGGTCAACTCGCGCGGGCACCAGTACGAAAAGCCGCTGACGGCGATGCGAGCCTACCTCGACGCCATGGAAAAGGCGCCGTATCGAGGGCCGGAGCCCGCCCGGCCGGCGCCGGTCGTGCTTGCCGCCCTCGGGCCGAAGATGCTGGAGCTGGCGAGGGAGCGAACGGCCGGAGCGCACCCGTATTTCGTGCCAGTCGAGCACACGAAGCAGGCGCGCGCCATCCTGGGACCCGATCGATTACTCGCGCCCGAACATGCCGTGATCTTTGCGCCGGATCGTTTGACGGCGCGCCGAGCCGGCGATACGTATCTGCGAACCTACCTGGCTCTCCCGAACTACCGTCAGAACCTGGAGCGGCTGGGCTGGTCCGGCTCGGACCTCGAGGGGACCGGCAGTGACCGGCTCTTCGATTGCGTGGTTGCGTGGGGCGACGACGACACCATCGCGGAGAAGGTCCTTGGGCACATCGGCGCCGGAGCGGACCAGGTGGTGGTGAACGTGATTACCCCGACACCCGATCGCGCGCCCACCGAGGAACTCGGTCGACTGGCCCCGCTCCTCCTGCGCTGATCGCTTGGCAAGCCCCTATGGAAATAATCCCGCGGAGCGATCGATTCTACGTGGTGGTTTCGGGTCCTCCCGGGAGCGGGAAGACGACGGTCGCCCGCGAGCTCGCTCGCTCACTGCGATTTCCGCTCTTCTCCAAAGACACGATCAAGGAGGCACTCATGGCAAGCCTGGAAGTTCCCGACGTCGAGGCGTCGAAGCGGCTCGGCAAAGCCGTATTCGCCGCGCTCTTCGGCGTCGCGATCGATTCGGGCTTCGGCGTCATCGAGAGCGTGTGGAGGCGGAAGCACTCGTTACCCGATCTATCCACTCTTCCGGCGCCCGTCGTGGAGGTCTTCTGCCGTTGCGATCCCGCCCTGGCAAGATCTCGCTACGGTCTTCGGGCCGGTCAGCGCGCACCCGGCCATTTCGACCGTGACCGGCACGCGGACGATGAATTATGGACCGGGGAAGCGGCGGTACCGGTGGCCGGCGACTGGCCCGTGCTGGAGGTCGATACGACGGGAATTCTGAACGTCGGCGAGATCAACCGGCGGGTGCTAACGGCCGCGCGGGGCGCGCTTGATTCGAGAGCCAGCGGCTAGCCACCGTTCGGCGTTGGGGTCAAGGTACCTTGTAATCGGGTGCTCTTAGTCCGTGATCGATGATCCCCATCCACCCCCGAAGCCTAGCGGCACACTGAAGGATGAGAGGCCTATGCGAGTGATTGTGACCGGCAACAACGGGAAGATCGGACGCATCGTGTGTCGACTCCTTGGGAACCGCGGCCACGACGTCGTGGGTTTCGACCTGGCCGCTGGAGAAGACGTGCTGGACATCGCGGCGCTGGCGGCAAAGGCTGACCGGTGCCAGGCCATCGTCCACCTGGCGGCTCGAACGGACGACGACGCCCCGGATCTTATGGCGACCAACTTGCTGGGGACGTGGAACGTCCTTGGCACTGCATGAAGCCTTGGCATCCCCCGAGTTGTCTTCATGAGCAGCGTCAATGCGCTGGGAATCTTCTCAGGGCATCGGCCGCCGGACTACCTCCCCATCGACGACGCCCACCCGAGCTACGCCTACCGGCCCTACGCGTTGAGCAAGCGACTGGGTGAGCAGATGTGCGAGGCGCTTATGTCGACCGCCGACATTGCGACGATTTGTCTTCGGCCTCCAGGCGTCCTGGATTCCGCGGACTACGAGCGTATTCGAACACGCCGCCAAGAGCAGCCGGAATACGAATGGAGTCCGATTTGGGAGTATGGCGCTTTCCTCGACGTCCGCGACTGCGCGTCGGCCGTGGAGCGAGCGCTTACCGTCGATTTTCGCGGCCACGCGACGATGCTATTGTGCGCGGACGATATCTCCGCGACCAGACCAACCCTTTCCATGGTGGAGGAGTTGCTCCCTGACGTCGAGTGGCGCGGGAGTCCCGACTACCAGGCCGAACCCTTCAGGGCGCTTGTTGACACGTCCTCGGCTCGGCTATTACTTGGCTGGCGACCGACTCGGCGATGGCGCGACTAGACAATTCTTTTACCGGCGCTGCCTCCGGGCTCACCCATCGCGATCCGTTCGTCAAGGACGACCTGCAATAAGCGTGAAGCGGGCTATTGGTCCGCTGACGGGACCGCAAATTCGGCCCGGATGCGCTCGGCTATTTCACACGCCTCGTCGTCGGAGAAGCTCAGGTAGTCGTTCTGATCCAGCATCGCATATTGCTGTTCTTCGAACGGGACCCCTGGAGGAAGCGGCACCACGTGCCAGTGGACATGGCTGTTGGCCTGCTGGCTGCCCAGGCTGAGGATGTAGAGCCTTTCGGTCGGCACGGCGCGGCGTAAGGCCTCCCCGACACGATAGATGACCCGATGGAGCCTCGCGTACTCCTCGATAGAAAAGTCACCGGTCACCTGCTCACGATGGTCCTTCGGTGCGACGAGGGCGTAGCCAGGAACAGTCGGGTACTTGCTCAAGAAGGCAATGGCAACGTCGTCTTCGTAGAGGACCGCGTGACGGAACTCCGGATCACCGGAAACCAGGGCGCAGATGAAGCATCGGCCCGCCAGTTGATGCCTCAGCGCCTCGTGATCTACGGGAAGACGGCTGGGCAAAACATCCCTCCTCGGTGTTCGAATAGTCGGAAGGTTCCGTCCGTCAATGTAGCGGTCTGCGCTGACTCTAGAGGCGTAACTTCCAGAAGTCCCCGACCAGGCCGACCTCGGCGAAGACCGTCTCGGCCTCCGCTGCGGTTCTGCGGCGCCAGGTGGGGCTGGCACGATCCCGATACCAGGCGTCAGCAAGGCGCCAGATCTGTTCGGTCGTCATCGACGCGCCCCTGCGTTTACCCGAGCGGGCGACATGCTCTTCGGCACGGAAGAGCAGCATCGTGCTTCAGGTGTAGATGATGTCGTCCCACCAGTGCCGGGCAGGAACGCTGAAATGGACGACGCTGGCCCCCTCGACGAGGCGTCGATCCGAGACACGCAGGACAAGGGGTTGGCGGCAGTCGGGACACGCGGTCTCGACGACTCCATCGCCGCCCAGGAGGGCCACGATGCCCAGCGCGTCCCAGACACAGTTCCCGAAGTAGCGTCGCCCGCCTGTGGTCGCAATGAAGGCCGTGGGCACCCCCGAAAAGGGGTTGGCCATCCGCAGCCGGGTGGGATCACCCGGCTCGAGCACATAGACGTGCGCGTCCGCCAGGGTCCGGTAGGCGCTCATGACCATCGCCTCGGGGAGTGCCAGCTGCACCGCGACCTCGCTGGCGGACGGGACATCCGTGGTCTCGATGGTTCGCTGGAGCACCTGCAGGCGGACCCTATTCAGGGAGTCGTTCATGGCAGCACCAGTCTGAACCAATTCAAAGCCGAGCCCTCCGACGGACTTGGCCAGTCTCCCCGTTACATCCCCGTCATGCGCTGGCCTTCGCTGGAGTTCCGCCCGAGCCCGGGCCTCTATCTCGCCCTTTTTGGCGGCCTCCAGGTCGGCCTGCTCTGGCTCGTCCGCGACCGGTTCGGACTGGTCATCCCATTGCTCGCGGCGGCACTGCTGGTGCTCATGCCGGCGCTGTTGCGGGTCACCGGCCAATGGCGGTGGAAAGCGGTCGTGCTCGCCGTGCTGATCGCGATCACCACCGTCGGACCCGTGCTGGTCAGCATGGAGACGCGATCCCGGCTCGGGATCACGCTCGAGCAGGATGGACTGGTGCAGACCGAGGCGGCCATCGACCGACTGATGCACGGCCAGGCGATTTACGGGGTCGATTGGTCCGGGACCGATCTTGCCCGGTATCCGCTGACGCCTGACGGTCCGAATCCGGCGCTCAAGCACTTCGCCTATCTGCCGCTGCAGGTCCTGGTCGGTGTGCCGGTGCGGGCCCTCACCGGGGTCGCGGGCGTTGGCTTCGATTACCGCATTGTCTTGCTGGTGTTCCTCGGGCTCGCCCTGGCCGCGGTCCTGGCGCTACCGATCAGCGCCGCGTCGCGATTCATGATCGCGGTCGGCCTCTTTCTTGATCCCCTGGTTGCTCGCTTCCTGTGGGCCGGGCACAACGATATCTGCTGGCTCGCGATGTTGCTCGGCGGGCTTGCGCTGCTGGCGCGGAGGCGGCCGGTGGCGGCCAGCCTGGCCTTCGGCGTCGCGCTCGCCTTCAAGCCGTTCGCCGTCCTGGCGATCCCCTTCGTCGTGCTGGCCCTCATCGTCCGATGGGATGGGCGGATCCTGCGAAACCGCCGGGAAGCTGCGCTGAGCGCCGTGGCCCTGCTGGCGCCGTCCTTGCTGACGATCGTGCCGTTTCTGATCATCAATGCCGCCGCCTTCATCGACGATACCGTGCTCTATAGCAGCGGGGGCACCCACGGCGCCTACTTCATCTCCGGCTACGGATTCGCCGGGCTGCTCCTCGCGGCCGGCCTGATCAAACACCGAACCGACTACTTCCCGTTCCTCCCGTTTCAGGCGGTCGCGGCCCTGGCCGCCCTGTGGATCGCTGCACGCCGCTTTCTTCAGCGCCCGACGATAGGTCGGTGGATGGCCGGGTATACCCTCGTGCTCTTCGGCTTTCTCTTTTTCTCGCGCTTCTTGAACGACAGCTACCTCGGCGTCGTGGTCGCGCTGGCCGCCACCATCCCCGCGCTCCGAACGGAGCCACTCGTCGATCGCCGGCCAACCACGGTTATCCCGCCCATCGCCGCCTAGGGAGGTTAACGGGCCGAATCCCACCAC
>DATCOB010000092.1:0-11047 GCA_036564925.1 Candidatus Dormiibacterota bacterium
GGGGAGGGGGCCGCAGAAGACCGCCCCTGCGGGGAACACACCAAGCATCTCCCTCCCCTGCGGGGAACCACCAAGCATCTCCCTCCCCCGTGTGGGGAGGGTTGGGGAGGGGGCCGCAGAAAACTCCATGGCTCGCCCGGACCCAAGTGATCAAGAAGGTCGATGGCGTATCGCGCAGTGGGAGTGACGCGCGTCATCGTGTCGCCCCGCGCGCCTTACGATGCCGCGATGCTGGAGCTCCTTGCGGAGCAGGTCATGCCGGCGATCCGACAAAGAATGTCGGCCACCCGCTAAAATCTCGCGGGCACGATGAAGATCGATCGCATCGCCGAGCACAACCTCAAGATGTGGGAGCTTCTCGCCAGCAAGGCGATGAATTACACGCGGCCGTTCGGCCGACCGCCGAAGACCCGGGCCGGCATGCGCCGCTTCATGGACAAGCGCGCGCGACTCAAGGGTGTGCGGCTCGATGGGGCGCGAGTCCTCGGTCTGGCGGCCGGTGGGGGATGGGACCCGGTCATCTTCGCCAAGCTGGGGGCTACGACGACCGTCTTCGACATCTCGCCGACGCAGCTCAAGACCGTCCGTGACCTCGCCAAACGCCAGAAGGTCAAGGTGCGTACGGTCCGCGGCGACATGCGGGATCTCTCGGTTTTCAAGGATGAGTCGTTCGATGTGATCTGGCATTGTCACTCCCTGGTCTTCATCGACGATGCCCCGAAGGTGCTACGCGAGGTCGGCCGGATTCTGGCGCCGGGCGGGACCTACTTGATGTCAACCATGCACCCGACGACCCGCCGCCTCTACGGCACCTACACGGGCACCGGCTGGTATCCGAAGGTCACCTACTTCGAGGACAAGCCGATGCCCTACGAGACCGACTGGGACGCGACCTGGACCTTCGGCAGCAAGCGCGTGGTGGCGCCCACCATCGAGTACGGCCACACGTTCCAGACCATCATCAACAGCCTGGCCTCAGCCGGCGTGGTGGTCGACGGGTTATGGGAATTTTCCCCCGGGCCCCCCGAGCCCGATGCGGAGAAGGGCAGCGACGCGCACTTGGACGAGATCTTCCCCGCCTTCATCGAGGTCCGGGGTCGGAAATTGCTCCCGGGACCAGCCTCGAATGGCGCCAAGCATACGACTCGTCGCCCGGCGGCAAGAAAACCGACGAAGCGCAAATCCCGCTGACCTCCCGATTCGGCAGTCCCGCCCCCTGTGGGGCGGGTTGCGGAACCACTGCGGCACTCCCGCCCCCTTGTGGGGCGGGTTGGGGAGGGGGTCTTAATCGTCCGTTCCATTTTCTAGCCGTTGCTGCGACCGCCTGGCCAGACTTTGAAAGGCATGGCCGATCGAAAGGGACGACATCTCGATCAACGCGAGGCCGACGTCCTTGCCGCGCTTATGACCGGACTCCTGCAACGCCGCAACGCCTACTTGAAAGCGGTCGCCGAGGCTAACTCCTGGCCAGGGTTTCTCAGCCCAACGCGGCCTCTATGCAGATGCCGGACAGTATGAGGGCGTCAGCCCGGCCGGCTCGCATAAGCCGAACACCGCCGTCGCGCAGGCCTTCTACAACAAGGCGGCGGGCACCAAGCGCCTGAGCACCGAGACCGGAGCCGGGCAGTGGGGGAGTGCCCTGGCCTTCGCCAGCGCCCTTTTCGATCTGGAATGCATGGTCTACATGGTCCGGATCAGCTACGACCAGAAGCCCTATCGCAAGAGCATGATGCAGACCTGGGGGGCCAAGGTGGTCCCCAGTCCGTCACCGTTGACCAACGCCGGCCGGCAAATCCTGGAGAAGGACCCGGAGTCCAACGGGAGTCTCGGCATCGCGATCTCGGAAGCCGTCGAGGACGCCGCGACGCGAGACGACACCAAGTATTCGCTGGGGAGTGTCCTGAACCATGTCCTGATGCACCAGACCGTCATCGGCGAGGAGGCCTTGCTGCAGTGCGAGCGGGCGGACGCGATGCCCGACCTGGTGGTCGGCTGCGTCGGCGGCGGCAGCAATTTCAGCGGGCTGGCCTTCCCCTTCCTCCGTGATCGGCTGCACGGCAAGACCAAAACGCGCTTCCTCGCGGCGGAACCGGATGCCTGCCCCTCCATCACGAAGGGGAAGTACGCCTATGACTTCGGCGACACCGGCGAGATGACGCCCCTGGTCAAGATGCACACGCTGGGCCACGCCTTCATCCCGGCGGGGATTCACGCGGGCGGGCTCCGCTACCACGGCATGGCGCCGCTGGTCTCGGCGCTCGTCGAGCACGGCTTCATCGAGGCGGCGGCGTTTCCGCAAAGCAGCGTGTTCGAGGCGGCGGTGCAGTTCGCCCGCACCGAGGGCACCATCCCGGCGCCGGAGAGTGCCCATGCCATCCGGGCCGTCATTGACGAGGCCAATAAGGCGACGAAAGAGGGCCGTTCGCCGGTCATCCTCTTCAACCTGAGCGGCCACGGGCTGATGGACTTGGGAGCCTACGACAGCTACTTCAAAGGCACCATCAAGGACGTCCCGCTGGCGGCGGACCGCATCAAGGAGTTAGTCGGCGCACTCTAGATAGCGCCTCTGGCTTCGGCCCTCCCTTCGGCTCTCCCGCCCCCTTGTGGGGCGGGTTGGGGAGGGGGTCTTCAAAGTTCCGTCGCCATTCTCCAGCCGTTGCTGATGCGGCGCGGTCAGTGAAGTTTCGGCAGGACCTCTTTGCTGAAGACGTCGATCCACTCGGCCTGGTTTCGCCCCACGTTGTGGAGATACACCTGGTCGAAACCGAGGTCGATGAATTTCTGGATCTCCTTAAGGTGTGCGTCCGGGCTGGATGAGATCAGCATCCGACCTTTGAAGTCTTCCGGTCGGACGATCTTCGCCATCTGGGCGAAGTCCTGCGGGGATCGGATGTCGGCCTTGGGGAACTTCATGCCGCCGTTGGGCCACTCCTTCATCGCGTTCGCCATCGCTTCCTCGTCGGTCCTGGCCCAGGACAGGTGCAACTGCAGGATCTTCGGCATCGTGGCGGGATCCTTGCCGGCATCGCGCGCGCCTTTCTCGAAGCGCTGGAAGACGCCCTCGATCTTTTCCTCGGGCGCCCCGACCGTGATCAGGCCATCGCAGAACTTCCCGGTCTTCTCGGCCGTGATGGGTCCCGCCGTCGCCACATAGATCGGCGGCGGCTTCTCCGGCATCGTCCACAGCCGCATCGTCTCCATCTTGTAGTACTCGCCCGCGTGCTTCACGTCTTTGCCGGAAAAGAGTTTGCGGATGATCTCGATCGACTCGAACATGCGGCTGATCCGCTCGCCGACCTCGGGCCAGTAGCCGCCAACCACGTGCTCGTTCAACGCCTCGCCCGAGCCCAGGCCGAGCCAGAAGCGGCCGGGATACATGGCGGCCATGGTGGCGGCCGCCTGGGCAATGATGGCGGGATGCTGGCGAAAGGACGGACAGGTGACCCCGGGACCGACGTCGCCTTTGGTGCGCTCGGCCGCGGCCGTCATGAACGACCAGACGAAGGCAGCCTGCCCCTGGTCCGGCGTCCAGGGCTGCACGTGGTCGGCGGCCATCACGCCGGAAAATCCGGCGCTCTCCGCTTTCTCGCAGTATCCGAGCAGTTCCCTCGGAGCGAACTGCTCGAGCATCGCGGCATAGCCGATCTTCGCCATGCCGAGTATTCTCTCGCCTACCGGTTGTAGCGCGCCGGTCCCGAGATCCCGTCAGTACGCGGCCGGTAGAACGAGGCCAGCACCCCGCCCGCGATGGCGACCGCGATCGACGCCAGCCCGTGTTTGGTCCTCCGTCCCGGCCCGAAGATCCAGAAGTGCGGCCCAAACAAGAAGAGCCAGGCGGCGACGATTCCGAGAAAGATCAACACCAGGCCGACCCAGAACAGCAGTGGTTGCCACGTCTCCCTATCCATGAACATCCCTCACTTTATTCAGCGGCTGAGCAGCACGAACGCAATGATGCCGAACGCTGCGCAGTAGATCGCAAACGGGTCCAACCGTCCCACGCGGAAGTATCGCATGAGGTAGGCCACGGAGAGGAAGGCGGCCACGCCCGCCACGACGCCCGCCAGCAGATAGGTGGGCAGGTGGGGCAGGGCCGCCGGCGTGAAGAGGTCCGGGATCTTCAGGAGGCCGGCGGCGAAGATGATGGGTGTCGCGAGCAAAAAGGAGAAGCGGGCCGCGGCTTCGTGCGTCAGGTTGCCGAGCAATCCCGCGACCATGGTGCTGCCGGAGCGGGAGATGCCGGGCAGGAGGGCGAGGATCTGCGCCGAGCCGATGCCGATCGACGAGCGGACGCTCAGCCGGTCGAGCGGCGTGCGATCGGCTTCCCCCGCCACGGCGCGACGCCGGATCCGCTCGCCCGCAAACATGATCACGCCGTTGACGACGAGAAAGGCCGCCGCGGCGCGCGGGCTCGCGAACAGGTTCTGAACCGGCTTTTGAAACAGCAGGCCGGCGATGCCGGCGGGAATCGTCCCCGCGACCAGCCGCCAGCCGAGGCGTTCCTCCGGCGTGCCCTGCATCCGTCCCGCGATGACGCTCCTGACGACCGCTGACACGATGGCGAGCCAATCTCGGCGGAAATAGATCAGCAGCGCTGTGGCCGTGCCGACGTGAAGCAGCACGACAAAGGCCAGGAAGCTGGGATCGTGCTGGTTGATCGACCAGTGCAGGAGCGACGGGAGGATCACGGTATGGCCAAGACTGCTGACCGGAAAGAGCTCGGTCACCCCCTGGATCAAGGCCAATATGAGCGCCTGAACAATCGACATGCTTGCCTATGATGCTGGAATGACCCGTCCCCCGGTGGTCGTTCTGGCAGGCGGCGTGGGTGCCGCCCGCTTCCTCCGCGGGCTGGTGCAGGTGGTCTCGCCCAAGGAGATTGTCGTGATCAGTAATACGGCCGATGACATGTGGTGGCACGGGCTCTACATCGCGCCGGACCTGGACACGGTCACCTACTGGCTGGCCGGCCTGGCCGACGTCATCCGCGGCTGGGGGATCCGCGGCGACACGTTTACCGCCCAGGCGGCGCTTGCGGCGCTATCCCCGGCGTCCTGGTTCCAACTCGGCGACCGGGATCTCGCCACCCATGTCTACCGAACCGGGCGGCTACGCGCGGGCGCGGCCCTGCACCTTGTGACGGCGGAGATCGCGGAACGGCTCGGCGTCCGGAGCCGGATCCTGCCGATGACCGAGCAGTCGGTGACGACGCGCCTCAAGACGGACATGGGCGACCTGCATTTCCAAGAATACTTCGTGCGGGAGGCCTGCCGGCCGGCCGTGCGGGAGATCTACTGGACCGGCATGGACGAGGCCCGGCCCGCGCCCGGGGTGCTCGAGGCCATCAGCAGTGCGCGCGCGGTGCTCATCGCGCCAAGCAATCCGAGCATCAGCATTGGTCCGATCCTCCGGATCCCCGGCATTCGCGCGCTCCTTCAGGAGGCTCGGGAGCGGACCGTCGCGGTGTCACCGCTCGTCGCCGGTAAGGCGATCAAGGGCCCGACGGTGGCGCTGATGCGGGCGCAGGGGGCGCGGCCCGATGCCGTCGGGGTGGCGCAGTTGTATCGCGGGATTGCCGGCGGCTTCGTCCTCGATCGTGCCGACGAATCGCTCGAGCCGGAGGTGGCGGCCCTCGGCTACCGGGTGGCGTCACTGCCGACGATGCTCGACGATGCTACCGATGCCCGGGCGGTCGCGGTGGCGGCGCTGAACCTTGTCGAGCAACCGGTCGCCGCGCGATGAGGCTCGCCATCGTCGTCCCGATCAAGTCGCCGCGTCGGGCCAAGCACCGGCTGGAGTCGATCATGTCGCCAGACGAGCGCGCCCTGCTGGCCATCACGATGGCTCGCGAGGTCATGGCGGTGGTGAGCCAGTTCACCGAATTCGGGCGGTTCGCCGTTTCCGACGACCCGGAGGTGCTGGCGGTGGCGGCGGAGTTCGGCCTTGAGCCGCTCGACGATCGACGCGTGCAGGGGCAAAGTGCGGCGGTTCAGCAGGGCTTCAACGCGGCGTGGGATCGCGGGTACACCGCGGCCCTCACCATCCCCGGCGATGTCCCGGCGGTGACCGCCGCCGAAATCCGCGCGCTCTGCGAATACCGGCCTGAGCTGGAGGTGTTGCTGGCGCGCGACCGTGAAAAGGTCGGCACGAACGGCCTGCGGCTGATCCCGCCGCACGCCATCGCGCTCCGCTTCGGCGAGGACAGCTACAACCTGCATCGCGCCGAGGCGGCACGAGTCAACCGAAGCTTCGGACTCCTGGACAGTGAGGCGCTCGGCTGCGACCTCGATCGCCCCGACGACGTGATGGCCTTTCAGCGCCTCGGCCGGGACACGGCAACGCTGCGGCTCTTGAACCGGTTCCAGGTCTTCGACCGGGTGGCCGCCGTCGTGACCCCACCCGTTTGAGGTCGATCTCGATCCACCCGATCGGTGGCCTCCCCGAAATCACCGCCGGGATGGCGCTCGGGCCGCTGATCCTCGACGGGATCCGCGACATGGGCCTTGCGTTGGAAGCGTCCGACGTGGTCGTGGTGACCCAGAAAGTGATCTCCAAGGCGGAAGGCCGCGTGATCGGTCTCGGCGGTGTCGTGCCGAGCGCGCGAGCCAGGGAGACGGCGGCACGCATCGGCTTCGATCCCCGTCACGTCGAAGTCATCCTTTCCGAGTCGGTGCGGGTGGTCCGCGAGGCCCCCAATGTGCTCATCACCGAGACCAAACATGGTTTCATCTGCGCCAATGCGGGGGTCGACCGGTCGAATGCGGGGGGTCGCGACCTGCTGGTGCTGCTGCCCGATGATCCGGACGGCTCGGCGCGCCGGCTCAGAGCGATCCTCGCCGAGGCGGCCGGCGCCGCGCCGGGGGTGATCGTCTCCGATAGCTTTGGCCGGGCGTGGCGCGAAGGGCAGGCCAACGTGGCCATCGGGAGCGCCGGTGTCGAGGTCATGCGCGACTATCGCGGGGCGCGCGATACCGATGGCTACGAACTGCAGGGCACCATGCTGGCCGTGGGGGATGAGCTCGCCGCGGCCGCCGAACTGGTGATGGGAAAGCTGGACCGGGTGCCGGTCGTCCTGGTACGCGGCGCGTCGGTGGCCGGGGAGGGCGACGCCCGCGGACTGCTGCGGGACCCCGGGATCGATCTGTTCCGATGAAGGTCGGGTTGATCGCCGATACGCAGGGGAGCTTCGACGTGGAGGCCCTGCTTCGCCATGTCGCCCTCGCGTTCGCCGGGGTCGACGAGATCTGGCATGCGGGCGATTGGGGCGACGCGGCGGTCCTGGAGGGCCTGAAGAAGTTGGGCCGCCTGGTGGTCGTCAATGGCAATGTGCCGGAGGATTCCCGGTATCCGCTCACCATCGAGGGGACGATCGGCCGGTGGCGGGTCGGCATGATCCACAACCTGGATGCGCGGCGACAGCGGTGGGCCCAGGGTTTCGATGTGGTGATTCACGGCCACACCCATCGCTGGCGGGATGAGGTGATCGGCCGCACGCGATTCATCAACCCGGGGACGGCGACCCGGCCCCAATTCGGCGGGACGGAACGGACCATCGCCCGGCTGTCGTTCGAAGGCGAACTGGTGGTGGAAAAGCTGCTGGTGCCGAAATTCCCAAAACGCCCGGGGATATGATGGCGCCATGAACGTGCGGGTGGTGCTCTTCGCGAAGCCGCGCGAGCTGGTCGGCAAGCCCAATGTCGATCTGGCCTTGCCGGTGGGGGCGACCGCCACGGACGCCTGGAACCAGCTGAGTACGCGCTATGACCTTGGCCCGCTGCCGCGCTCCTTTCGGTGCGCCGTGAACTCCGAGTACGCCGGTTGGGAGGACGCACTGAAGGATGGCGACGAGCTGGCCGTCATCCCGCCTGTGAGCGGCGGCGCCGTCGGCGCCCGACGCGGCCTGATCGCGCTCCTCGAAGAACCGCTCGATGCGGCCGCCATCGGCAACCAGATCCGTACCGACGGCGATGGCGCGCTCGTTGTCTTCGAAGGAGTCGTTCGCGAAGGATCCCGCGGCAAGACGGTCCGGGCGCTCGTCTACGAGGCCTACGGCGCGATGGCGCTGCGCCAGATGGAGCAACTGGGGGAGGCGGCGCGTGGCCGCTGGCCCATCACCGACCTCGCCATCGTCCACCGGCTTGGGCATCTCGCGGTGGGCGAGGTCAGCGTGGTCATCGCGGTGTCCGCGCCCCACCGGGGCGATGCCTTCGATGCTTGCCGCTGGGTGATCGACGAGTTGAAGCGCACGGTGCCGATCTGGAAGAAAGAGATCTATACCGAAGGCGAAGCCTGGATCGACGACCGCCCCTAAAACCGCCTAGCGCCGCGCTCCGGTAATGCCACCTCGGAGGTGCGCGCCGCCCAGCGCTCCGGTCCAGAGGACGAGCATCAGGATGATCGCACCGGTGAGGGCAAGAATGGCGCCCAATGCTGCCGCATGATCATCGAAGCAGTTGTTGACGACGTCTGGCGGGTCACATCCCGGGGTGACCGCGATCGAGACGGTATATTGAGCCCCGATCAGCAGGAATAGGCAACTTGAGACGGCGGTCGACACGAGGGCGAATTCGCTTGAGGAGCGCAGGGGATTTAAGAAGCCCAGCCCTATTCCCAGCAGCAGCCCAATAAACGGCACGGCGGCCGCAGCCGCTGGCCACGGAAGCCACCTGATGCCGGCCAGCAGGAAATCGCCGGCCAGCGTTGCGATCAGGAGCACACTGATAACTGTCGTCCAGGTCCAGAACCAGCGACGGCGCAGAACCGCCATGGCGCCAACGTAGCATGGAGTCCACGCGGTGCCGATTCCCGGGCGAACGGCCGCTAAAATACGCCACGATGCGGGAGTAGCTCAGTTGGTAGAGCGCCTGCCTTCCAAGTAGGTGGTCGCGAGTTCGAGTCTCGTCTCCCGCTCGCTAAGCCCCGAGGAAAGTCGTCGACCAACAACGGATCGATCCCGGCGTTTTCGCTGCGTCTACAAAGCGGGACTGCGTGTCCGAAGCATGAAGGCCGTGTCCGCGCATATGTCAACCACGTTCTAACTGGTCGCGAACAAGTGTTTGATTTTACCCACTCTTTCCACAGCTTGTGGAAAGAGCTCGCCTTGACACCTATATCTTGGGGTCTCATAATGCCGGCAAGGAGCGCGATTCGGCATCGTCTAGGTTTTCGTCTTTCCTCCAGCCCGGTCAAGCCCCTGGCTCAAATCAATGGCATGCGCTGGAAAACGACTCAGCACGGCGGAAGCCGGAACCTTTCGGGGTGGGCTTCAATTCAGGCGACTCTCTGAGGCCGACCTGGATGCTGCCCGACGATTTAGCTGCGGCCAGCGCGAGGTTGACGAGTTCCTGAGGGACCGAGCAGTCGAGGCAGCGGGCGAGAACTGGTGTGTAACCTGGGTTTTTCTCCACGACGGCGACATCGTTGGCTACGTAAGCCTGGCGTCGGTCAGCATCGAAATGACGTCCCAGGAGCTGTCGGCTCATAACTTGGGCGGGCGACCAAAAACTTGGCCGGGATTATTGATTGGGATGCTGGGAGTGCATGACGGCTACAAGGGTAGGCGTACCGGGCCGCACCTCCTTAAATTCGCTCTTGGGCAAGCCATCCTTATGACGCACGATATCGGCTGCCGATTTCTGGTTGCCGACGTAAACAGTGCCGACCCGGCGGCCATCAAGATGTACACGGAGTTTGGCTTTGAGGCGGCTGGGCACGAGAGATATGGAAGCTCGGCAAAGCGAGGGCAGCCCCGATACTTTTACGATCTCCACACGGACCCTCCGGCGGATTTGGAGGGCTGACCTAGTTAGGCTGGAAGGTGTCCGGTGTCTTTGAGATGCTGCGCAAACTGAGCTGCAGCAGAATGACGGGCGGCCTTCGAGCGGTTTGGCTTCGTGCTTTTCTCCATGATGCGGCGGAGCCCATCGGACTCATCACTGTCGAGGGTGATATTTAACGGATCGGCTACCGCTGCTGCGTCGGGCGCTGAAGAAATGGCGGTTCCCATATTGCCTTTAACCTCTTTATACCACCGCGCTAACTTTTTTCGTAGCGGGCGCCAGCGATTCCGTTCGCTCGGGGAGGACACGAAGCGAATAACTAGGTGAGCCCAGCGGAATGGCAGAAGTAACGGTGCCGTTACATCGGCGCCACTGTGGGTGGTAATTGCCGACCGCTGGGCAGATGGCGACTCCTCCAAAGCTGTCGGCACCAATAGACGGCAAGCATGGGCTTTGGCCAGCGTACTGTCAAGTCGGATCGGCTCCCGACCATCGACCGACGCGGGAGACGCTCGACAGGCAACTACTTCCGGGCTAGGTCAGCCCGCGAAGAATTCCACCAGGACCGGCGCAAGAGCGTCTGCATGGACATCGTGAGTCTGACCATCCAGGGTGCGCAACTTGGCGTCCGGGATCGTCTTATTGAGGGTCTTGGCCGTTTCCAACATGAACGGAGCGCCGCTGCCGCCATTCATCACCAGGGTGGGCACGTGAACACGGGCGACCTGTTCTGTTGGAATCGCGCCGGTCTCGCCCATGACGCCTGCGTGGTCATAGGCAAGGGACGGGGCGACGGCCTCCATCCCGCTCCAGAAGGGCGCATGCCGCATCCCCTCGATCTGGGCGGCGGGCATCCCGACCAATGCCATGAATAGCGCAACCGCGTCACCGCGGCGATTGGTCGCCAGGGCCTCGGCCAGGTTCTTGAGGTACTCGGCCCAGGCCTTCTGCGCCTGAGGGTCGTCGTTGTACGGGGCTTCATACATGGCGAGCTTCTTCACCTTGTCGCCCAGTTTGACGGTGGCGTCCAAAGCCAAGACCGCCCCGGATGAGACACCGTAAAGAAAGGCAGAGCCTCCCGCTTTGTCGATTACGGCATCAATATCTTCGATCTCCCGATCGACCGCATAGGGCTTGGTGTCCCCACTGTCCCCCCGGCCCCGACGGTCGTAGCTGTAGACGGTGAAGTGCTGCGCGAGGAGCTTCGCGAGCTCGGGATTGGAGCCGGACGACCGCGTGGTCATGGCTCCGTTTACCAGGATCAGAGC
>DATCOB010000093.1:0-1949 GCA_036564925.1 Candidatus Dormiibacterota bacterium
GACCAAGGTCATCGGCCGCTTCCCTGGCGAGACCAGTTGCCTGAGCCTCTGCTGGGCGGTCATGGACTTGGTGATCGCCGCCGGCCGCGGCCTCGCCCTCACCGATTTCGAGCATCAGCAACTCGCTCAGATGCGCGCCGCCAGGCGCACCCAATCACCCGTCGAGATGACCGCTTAAGATGCTCCTGCCGCGCGGAGAAACGTCTCCACTTTTACAGCAGTCCTGGGACGCGACCTTCGACTTCCGCTTGATCCGCCGACAGCGAGAGGAAGCGTCGCTTCGCGATGGTGCGGCAGCGGTTTGCCACGATGGCCAGGAACCAGGGCTGAAGCCGCGACCCCTCGCGCAGGTTGCCCAGTTTGCGCCAGGCCGTGAAGGCGGCCTCCTGCACCGCATCCTCCGCGTCGTCGGCGTTGTGAAGCAGTCCATAGGCAACCCTGAAGGCGACGAGGTATGCGGGTCGTAGCAGCTCGGCGAAGGCCGAGCCATCGCCTTCTCTGGCGGATCGGATCAGGTCGGTTTCGGACCGCTCGAACACAATCTCCCTATCTAGTGCGCCAGCCGCCGATTTGCCCCATCAAGGGTTCGGCCGGGCCAACTGGCGCGACGGATGGGAATCGAAGCCACCTGAGACGGCTATGCACCGCCCCACAGGCAGCCTCGCAAGACGCACCGCCGCGATCGAACGGTCTAGGGCCGACTCTTTTGGTTGGGGCAAACTGGAGCCACGGGCCCTATATATCGCAGATGTGAACGGCTCGGATCCCGTGAGTTGGTGCGGAATCCGCCTACGAGGCGCGTGGCGGGCATGCGCCGGGTTGGCTTTGGCCCTCTCGCTCGGGTTGGCGGCGTGCGGCTCCTCGGCGGCGACTCCCGCGCCGGTCCCGACTTCTGCCGGGGTTCACCATGCCAGCCTCAGCGTCGATGGAACCAAACGCACGTATCGCATCTTCCTGCCAGGCTCTCTCGATCTCAAGCGCAAGGCGCCGCTGGTCCTCGCACTCCACGGAAGGCCTTCAAATGGAGACGAGATGGCGACCATCAGCAATTTCGACACCCAGGCGTCGATCGGCGGCTTCATCGCGGTCTACCCGGATGGCTCCAACCGGGGTTGGTACCCGGACACGGCGGGCCAGACCTACAACGTCACCTTCATTACGCGCCTCCTCGGTCGGCTCGAGAGCGACTATCCAGTCGACAAGACGCGAGTATTCATCGTCGGCGTTTCAGACGGGGCGGGGATGACGTATGAGCTGGCCTGCAAGCTGTCCGACCGGTTCGCCGCCATGGCCTCGGTGGCGGGCGCCATGCCCCTCGAGAACTGCAACCCAACCATGCCCGTCTCGGTGATCGAGATGCACGGAACCAATGATTCGACACTGAAGTACGCCGGGGCGGTTGACGCCATCCACCGCTGGGTCGCACTCGACGGATGCGTTGGGGGCCCGACGCTGCGCACCACGGGCATCACGGAGACATCGCTCTGGAAGGGGTGCAAAGACGGGACCGCGGTCCGCCTCGACTCAGTCCTGGGCGGCTATCACCAATGGTTTGGCTCCGCCTACGCCCCGGTTCCAGGAGAGCCTGACTCGAATTCGACGATCTGGGATTTCTTCAGCAGCCTCGCCAGGCCCGGTTAGCCGAACAGGTCCCGAGATCTGTAGACCCTCCCGGCCCTTCCGGAAATAGAAGCGGCGGCCCATCCTGCGGGCACGCCACGGCCCGGTCTGCGAGGCGGACCGAGGGGGGAGGAGATGTCCCGCAGGGACATCCACAGGCGCGAGCCCGCCAATCAAAAATGGAGTCTCGGCGCGAGCCGTGGCTCCGGCAGGCCGCCGTGGCGGCTTGGCGGGGTGTCGTGGACACTTTTCGAACTTTGCTTCGCGATCGGTAACCGAATTAAAACAAGGCCATCCGCTAAGGCCGCGCACGGCGCGGCCCGGCCCGC
>DATCOB010000094.1:0-27079 GCA_036564925.1 Candidatus Dormiibacterota bacterium
GAAGGGAGCCGCTCCGGCTGCGCCCGCCAAGCCGGCGAAGGGTGGCAAGAAATGAAAGTGACGGATCTTCATGCCATGTCGATGACGGACTTGCAGAAGCAGCTCAAGAACTCGCGGCAGGAGCTGTTCAACCTGCGGTTCCAGATGGCGACCGGGCAGCTGGCGGACCACCGGCAGATCCGGCACGTCCGTAACAGCCTGGCGCAGATCCTGACCGAGATTCACATGAAGGAAGAGGACGGCGGCGAGGGGCAGACCGCCGTGGCGGTCGCGGACGCACCCAAGCCGCGACGCCGGCGAGCTGCGTCGGAGGAGAAGAAGTGAGCGAGGAAGTAACGGAGCGCGCGATGCGCAAGACGCGAACCGGGACGGTCATCAGCGACAAGATGGACAAGACCGTCGTGGTCCAGGTTCAGAACCTGAAGCAGCATCCCAAGTACAAGAAGATCATCCGCCAATCGACACGCTTCAAGGCGCACGACGAGCAGAACCAGTGCAAGGTGGGCGACCGGGTCCGGATTTCGGAAACGCGCCCGCTGTCCCACGACAAGCGCTGGCGGGTCGTCGCGATCGTGGAGAAAGCCAAGTGATGTCAGCAGTTGCAGCCGGGTCGCAGACATTCACTTGGGGGGCGTGCCCCCCAAGGATGGGTTTCTAGGCAAGATGGTCCAGCAAGAGACGAAGCTGAAAGTGGCGGACAACACGGGTGCGCGTGAGATCCTGTGCATCCGCGTCATGGGCGGCCACTATCGTAAATACGCGTCGATCGGCGACGTGATCACTGCCACGGTCACGGTCGCGACGCCCGGCGGCCAGGTCAAGAAGAGCGAGATCGTCAAGGCCGTCGTGGTCCGGACGTCACGCGAATTTCGCCGCCAGGACGGGTCGACCATTCGCTTCGACGAGAATGCCGCGGTCATCCTCGGTCCGCAGAACAACCCGCGTGGCACCCGGATCTTTGGACCCGTCGCCCGCGAGCTTCGCGATAAGAATTTCATGAAGATCGTTTCCCTGGCCCCGGAGGTCCTCTAACAATCATGAGCCGTCTCCATCTCGACATCCATCGTGACGACACCGTGCAGGTCGTGGCCGGCAAGGACCGCGGCAAGCGCGGCGTCGTCGTGCGCACCCTTCCGCAGCAAAGCAAGATCGTGGTGAAGGGCGTCAACGTCCTGAAGCGGCATCAAAAGGCGGGTCAGCAGAAGGGCGGCACCAACGTCATGCAGGCGGGCATCGTCGACTTCGAGTCGCCGCTCTCGTACTCCAATGTGATGCTGGTCTGCAACAAGTGCGACAAGCCGACCCGGATCCGCAAGACCGAACTGCCCAATGGCAAGAAGGCCATCGTTTGCGTGAAATGCGGCGAGATCTACGAGCGCGCGAGGAACAAGGTATGAGCGTCGCCGCCAATCCCGAGAAGGCTGAGCTGCGCCTGAAGCAGCGCTACCAGGACAAGATCGTACCGGCCCTGATCCAGCGGTACACCTACACGAACGCGATGCAGGTGCCGCGGCTGGTCAAGGTCGTCTGCAACATCGGGATGGGCGAGTCGATCCAGAACGGCAAGGCGCTCGACGCCGCGGTGGCGGACCTCAAGAAGATCACCGGCCAGCAACCGGTCGTCACGAAGTCTCGCAAGGCGATCGCGAACTTCAAGCTCCGGGCCGGCCTCCCTATCGGGGTCAAGGTCACGCTTCGCGGCGCCCGGATGTACCAGTTCATGGACAAGCTCCTCTCGGTGGGGCTGCCGCGCATCCGTGACTTCCGCGGCGTTCCGCCGGGGGGCTTCGACGGCAAAGGTAACTACACGCTGGGACTGCGCGAGCAGTTGATTTTTCCGGAGATCGAGTACGACAAGATCGACAAAGTTCGGGGTCTCGAGGTCACCTTCGTCACCACGGCGCGCAACGATGACGAGGCGCGGGCGCTGTTGACGGAACTCGGGTTTCCCTTCAGGAAGTGAGGACACTGGACATTGGCTAAGAAATCGACCGTCAACCGTGGGTTACGCAAGTTGAAGCATGCCGTGTCGCAACACAATCGCTGCAACCTGTGCGGTCGTCCGCGGTCATACATGCGCAAGTTCGGCATCTGTCGCATCTGCTTCCGCACGCTCTCATCGCAGGGACAGGTCCCGGGCGTGAAGAAGTCGTCGTGGTGAGGAGGGGAATAGGCATATGAGCACCGATACCATCGCGGACATGCTGACCCGAATTCGGAATGCCAATACGGCCGGGCATTCCAAGGTCGGAATGCCCGCCTCTCGCGTGGGCGTCGAGATCGCCCGCGTGCTGAAGGAGCAGGGATATATCGCCACCTACGACGTGGCGGGGGCAGAGCAGGGCCAGAAGTTGGACATTACGTTCAAGCCCAAGTCGACTCGCGGCAAGGCGCTCGGTGGCGTTCGACGGATCAGCAAGCCCGGTCTACGCATCTACGCTCGCAAGACGGAGATTCCGCGTGTCCTTGGCGGCCTGGGCATCGTCATCCTATCGACGTCGCATGGCGTGATGTCGGGGCAGGAGGCGGCGAAGGCCGGCCTTGGCGGGGAGGTCGTGTGCTACGTTTGGTGACCCATGAGTAGGATTGGCAAGCTGCCCGTCAGGATCCCCGGTGGCGTGACCGTGGACGTGCACGAGCACACCGTGGTGGTGAAGAGCGGCAAGTCCGAGTTGACTCGCGAGCTGAACCCGGACATGAAAGTGTCGGTCAAGGATGGCAACGTGATCGTGGAGCGGCCGAGCGAGTCGAAGCTGCACCGGTCGCTGCACGGCCTGACTCGCACTATCGTCTGGAACATGATCGAGGGCGTCAGCAAGGGGTATGAGAAACAGCTCGACCTGGTCGGGGTCGGCTATCGAGCCTCCAAACAGGGTGAGGCGCTGGTCTTGAACGTCGGGTTCTCACACCCGGTGCGCTATCCCGTGCCCAAGGGCATCACGATCGACGTCCCGGAGCCCACCAAGATCTCCATCAAGGGGGCCAACAAAGAAGTGGTCGGCCAGGTGGCCGCCGAGGTTCGCAAGGTGCGCCCACCCGAACCATACAAGGGCAAGGGGATCCTCTACCGCGGCGAGCGGGTTCGCCGCAAGGCGGGCAAGACCGGCAAGACGACAGGAGCGAAGTAGAAAGAGATGTATAAGACACCAGCGCGCCGCACGCTGCGGCTCAAGCGACATGTGCGACTGCGGACCAAGATCGCCGGCGGCCCGCAACGGCCCCGGCTCAGCGTGTTTCGCAGCCTGCACCACGTCTATGCCCAGGTGATCGATGACGTGTCGGGACGCACGCTGGCGGCCGCCGCGACGACGGACGCCGATCTCCGCAAGTCGCTGAAATCCGGTTCGGGTGCCGCCGGCGCCGCCGCCGTCGGGAAGAGCATCGCGGAGCGTGCCCGCGAGGCTGGTGTGGAGTCGGTCGTCTTTGACCGGGGCGGGTTCCCGTATCACGGTCGGGTCAAGGCCCTGGCCGAGGCCGCCCGTACCGCGGGTTTGAAGTTTTAAAGGGAGCGAATGGGTTACCAGTACCGCGATCAACGATCGGAGTTCAGCGAGAAGGTGGTTCACCTGAACCGCGTCTCGAAGGTTGTCAAGGGTGGCCGGCGGTTCTCCTTCAGCGCCCTCGTGGTCGTCGGGGATAACAATGGGCGGGTCGGCGCCGGGCTCGGCAAGGCCGGCGAGGTGCCGGAGGCGATCCGGAAGGCGGTCGAGTCCGCCAAGAAGCACATGGTCACGGTGCCGATGGTAGGGTCCACCATCCCGCACGAGATCCGGATGAAGAAAGGGGCGGCCAAGGTCATGTTGAAGCCCGCCGCGCCGGGCACGGGCATTCGATCCGGTGGCGCCATGCGCGCGGTGGTCGAACTGTCCGGCGTCAAGGACATGATCACCAAGTCGCTTGGCACCAACAACCCGGTGAATACGGTCCGGGCGACGCTCGCCGCCCTGCAGGCGCTGCAGACGGCGGAGTCGATCGGACTGAACCGCGGCCGCTCGACCGAGGAGATGTCGCGGCTCAGCCGCCGTGGCCCCAAACCGCCGCCGGCGGAGACCCCCGCGACCGAACCCGAGGCCGCGCCGGAGCCGGTGGCGTAGTCCCGATGGCAACCCTCAAGATCACCTACGTCCGGAGCGTCATCGGGCAGAAGCCCGCGGCCCAGAAGACCGTCCAGGCCCTCGGCCTTCGTCGCTTGCACCAGACGGTGGAGCATGAGGACAGCCCGCAATTACGCGGGATGGTCCACAAGGTTCGCCACCTGGTCACCGTCGAGGAAGCCGCGAAATGAAACTTCACGAACTCGAGCCCTCTCCGGGTTCGCATCACGCGCGCAAGCGCGTTGGGCGGGGCCCCGGCTCGGGGCACGGCAAGACGTCGACCCGGGGGCAGAAGGGCCAGAAAGCCCGGACATCTGTCAACGTCCCAAAAGCATTCGAGGGTGGCCAGACTCGGCTTACGATGCGGATCCCGAAGTGGCGGGGATTCAACAACAAGTGGAGGAAAACGTTCGCCGTCCTCAACCTCACCCGCCTGAATCGCTTTGATGAAGGCGCGGACGTGACTCCGGAGCTGATGGTGGAGTCCGGGATCGTCAAGGACGTGGGCGCCGGCATCAAGGTGCTCGGCAGCGGCGACCTGACTCGGAAGCTCACGATTCACGCCCACCGGTTCTCTGCCGAGGCCAAAAAGAAGATCGAGGCCGCCGGCGGCACCGCCGCCGTCATTGCGGTACCGCCGCCGATTCGCGAGAAGACGAAGCGGGCCAAGAACCAGGTAAAGAAGGTCGCACCGGTAAAGCCGGAGGAGTCCGCCGCGGAAGGCGAGTCGAAGGCCGAGAAGAAGGCGAAAGCCGCCAAGGACGAGAAGGGCGCCAGGGCGCCGAAGGGCGAGCAGGACGAGAAGGGCGACGGGGGCGACAGGGCCGAGAGGGGCGGGAAGGCGCCCAGGGGCGAGAAGGCTGGCAAGGGCGGGAAGGCTGGAAAGGGCGGGAAGGCGGAGCCGGCCGGCGGCACGAGTTCGGAAGCGTCCGGAAAACCGAAAAAGGGTAAGAAGGGTTAGGCCATGTTAGAGGCGATCGGTAACGCGCTCCGAATCCCCGAGCTCCGGCGGAAGATCCTGTTTACGCTGGGCCTCTTCCTCGTATTTCGCATCTTCGCCCACATCGCCGTCCCGGGCGCTGACAAGGCCGCCCTGGACAAGCTGTTCAACACCAACGCCTTCCTCGGGCTGCTCGACCTGTTCTCGGGTGGCGGCCTGTCGACGTTCTCCATCATCGCGATGGGGGTGAACCCCTACATCAATGCCTCGATCATCATGCAGCTCATGACGGTCGTCTCCACGCGGATGAAGGAGTTGAGCAAGGAAGGCGAATTCGGGCGCCGCAAGATCACCCGCTGGACCCGCTGGCTGACGGTCGCGCTCGGCCTGTTGCAGGCCTGGGGCCTGACCCTCGTCTTCAGCCGCCAGGGGGTGCTGAACAATTCGATCGGATGGTTCGGCATCGTGGGCATCATGGTGACGCTGACCGCCGGGACGGTGATGCTGATGTGGTTCGGGGAGTTGATCACCGAGTACGGCATCGGCAACGGCATCTCGCTCGTCATCTTTGCCGGCATCGTCGGCCGCATCCCGACCACGATCTATAACCTCCTCACCGGCGGCGGGCAGTCCAACCTCGCGCCGCTGATCCTGTTTGCGGCCCTGGCGATCGTCGTCACGGCGTTCATCATCGAGGTTCAACAGGCGCAGCGGAAGATCCCCATCCAGTCGGCGCAGCGGGTGGTGGGGCGCAAGGTCTACCAGGGGCGAAGTTCACACCTGCCGCTGCGGGTGAACCAGGCCGGGGTCATCCCGATCATCTTCGCGATCTCGATCATGTTCTTTCCGGTGATCATCGGGAACTTCCTGGCGACCGCGGCTTCCCCGTGGGGCGACATCTCGCGGGCGCTGCGGACCTACTGGGTGCCGGCTGGACCCAACATCCCAACTGACATCCTCTATAACTTCGTGTACTTCATCCTCATCTTCGGATTCACCTACTTCTACACAGCCGTCACGTTTGACCCCGTCGATACCGCCGACTACTTAAAGAAGCACGCGGCGTTCATCCCGGGCATCCGGCCAGGCGTCGCCACCGCCCAGTATCTGGATCGGACGATGACGCGGATCACGTTCGCCGGCGCACTGTTCCTGGGTGGCGTCACGGTTCTGATCCCGCTGCTGGCGACGGCCCTCACGCGAATTCCGACGCAGAATATGTATCTCGGCGGGACCGCAATCCTCATCGTGGTGGGCGTGGCGCTCGACACGATGAAGCAGATCGAGACGCAGTTGATCATGCGTCAATACAAGGGATTCATAAAGTAGCGAGACGGTCTCGCACGGGGAAGCCGTGAACCTCATCTTGTTTGGCGCGCCCGGGGCCGGAAAGGGAACCCAGAGCGGGTTCCTGATCGAGACCTACCACATTCCGGCCATCGCGACGGGCGACATCCTCCGCGTGCAGCGGCGCGCCGGCACGGCGCTGGGCGAGCAGGTCAAGGGCTTCATGGACCGGGGTGAGCTGGTTCCGGACGCCGTCATGGTCGACATCATTCGCGACCGCCTGCAGAAGCCAGACGCCCAGAAAGGCTTCATCCTTGATGGCTTCCCGCGAACGGTGGCGCAGGCCGAGGCACTCGACGCCATGCTGCCGGAGATCGGGCGGCAGATCGACGCCGTCGTCTACCTGCGGGTGAGCCGGCAGGTGTTACTCGATCGGCTCTCGCACCGCTACAGCTGCCGGAGCTGCGACGCGGTATACAACTTCACCCCAGAGCAGGCCCGCAACCTGCCGCGGTGCGCCAACGATGGGGGCGAGCTCTATCAGCGAACGGACGACCACCCCGAGATCGTGGCCCGACGGATCGATGTCTTCCTCACGCACACGGCGCCCCTGATCGACTATTACACGGCCCAGCGCAGGCTCGAGAATATCGATGGCCAGATGACCGTGGCCGACGTCCGCGCCGATATCACCCGGCGACTCGCCGCGGTCAAGGGGGTTCGGCCGCGGTGATCATCTACAAGTCGAGCGCGGAGATCGACCTGATGCGTGAGGCCGGGGCCATCCTTGCCGAGACGCTCAACCGGCTGCAGACCATGGCGCGGCCGGGCGTGACGTTGCTCGAGCTGGATCGGGAGGCCGGCCATTTCATCCGCGAGCGCGACTGCATTCCGGGGTTTGTGGGCTATCAGGGGTACCAGCACAACATCTGCACCTCCGTGAACGATCAGGTCGTGCACGGAATTCCGACCAATCGCAAGTTGCGCGATGGCGACCTCTTGAGCCTCGACGCCGGCCTGATCCATCGGGGGTTCTGGGCGGACGCCGGCTTGACGGTGGCCATTGGTCGGGTGTCCGCTGAAGCGCAGCGATTGCTGGACGTGACCCGCCAGGCGCTCGATGTCGGGATCGCCCAGGCCAAGGTCGGCAACCGGATCGGCGACATCAGTGCCGCCGTCCAACAGCACGTGGAGGCGGCCGGCTTCTCGGTGGTCGAGCAGTTCGTCGGCCACGGCATCGGCCGGGACATGCATGAGGACCCGCAGGTCCCCAACTTCGGGATCGCCGGCCGTGGGCCGCTCCTGAAGCCCGGCATGGTCCTGGCCATCGAGCCGATGGTGAACGCCGGCGGCAAGGACGTGGCGCTGCTCGGCGATGGCTGGACGGTGGTGACCACCGACCACAGCCTATCTGCCTACTTCGAACACTCCGTGGCGATCACCACAGATGGTCCAGAGATCCTGACAACGCTCCCCGACGGCGCCGCGCGGCGGGGTCAGGGCGGCTGATGCGCGAACGCGATGCGCACGAACGCAATATCGTCAGGCTTGCGGGATTCCCGCATGTGGTATGCTTTTCCTTCGTGCGCCGGAAATCCGGCGACATTCGCATGGGCATTTGCTGATGCGGGGTGTTGTCGTCGGACGGGTGGTGGAGCCGATGCCCAACGCGCTCTACCGCGTTGAACTCGAAACCGGCCATAGGATCGTGGCTCACGTGGCGCCGGCCGCGCGGCTTCGGTTTCTCCGGGTGATCCCGGGTGACCGTGTCCGCGTTGAGGTGTCAGCGCTCGATCCGGGTCGCGGTCGAATCGTCAAAAAGGCGAATTGAAGAATGAAAGTGCGGTCGTCGGTCAAGAAGATATGCGTGAAATGCAAGGTCATCAAGCGCAAGGGCGAGGTGCGGGTCATCTGCGTCACGCCCAAGCACAACCAGAGGCAGGGATAGGAACGTAATGGCCCGCATAGCCGGTATCGACATCCCACGTGAGAAGCGGGTCGAAATTGCGCTCACCTATATCTTCGGGGTCGGCCCGCACACCGCGCGGCGGGTCCTGACGATCGCCAACGTCGACCCGAACATGCGAGTGAAGAACCTCAACGACGAGCAGGTCGGCCGGCTCCGCGACGTCCTGGACAAGGAAGCCAAGGTGGAAGGCGAGCTCCGCCGGGAGATCGCGCTGAACATCAAGCGCTTGATCGAGATCGGTACCTATCGAGGCCTGCGGCATCGTCGCGGGCTGCCCGTCCGAGGTCAGCGGACGCGCACGAACGCGCGCACACGACGTGGGCCCCGCAAGACCGTCGGCGTGAAGAAGAAAGTTGAAGGAAAGAAGTAGGTAGAGCGTGCCAAAGAAGAAAGTCGTCCGCACCCGCCGCCGTGAGAAGAAGCACGTCACGGTGGGCCAGGCCCATATCCAGTCGACCTTCAACAACACCGTGGTCTCCCTGACCGACGCCCAGGGCAACGTCCTGGCCTGGGGCAGCGCAGGGAGCCAGGGCTTCAAAGGCTCGCGGAAGAGCACCCCATTCGCCGCCCAGATCACGGCCGAGGCGACCGCCAAGCGTGCCATGGAACATGGGCTCAAGCAGATCGAGGTCTTCGTGAAGGGCCCGGGCGCCGGCCGCGAGGCGGCCATCCGGTCGCTGCAGGCGTCGGGGCTCGACGTCACCGCCATCACGGACGTCACACCGATCCCTCATAACGGCTGCCGTCCACCCAAGCGGCGGAGGGTCTAACCCATGGCGCGCTACGAAGGGCCCGTCTGCCGTCATTGCCGCCGGGAGGGCGTGAAGCTCTTCCTCAAGGGCGAGAAGTGTTTCACCAAGTGCACGCTGGACCGGCGCTCGATGCCGCCCGGGATGCACACGCAGGTGCGCCGGCGGAAGGTCTCCGACTACGGCATCCAGTTGCGCGCCAAACAGCGCGCCCGCCGTATCTACTTCCTTTTGGAGGGCCAGTTCCGGCTCTATTTCAACCGGGCATCCAAGATGACCGGCGTCACCGGGCTGAACCTCCTTCGTCTGCTGGAGACCCGGTTCGACAACGTGGTCTACCGGGTCGGCTTCGCCGCATCGCGACGTGACGCACGCCAGATGGTCAGCCACAAGCACTTCGCCGTGAACGGGCGGACCGTCAACATCCCGTCGTACTCCGTTCGGGTGGGCGACGTGATCACGGTGCGCGAGGCGAGCAAGGACGTGGAGCGTATCAAGACCGCCATCGAAGCGGGCGAGCAGCGGACCGTACCCCCGTGGCTCACCATGGACCGCGACAATTTGACCGCCAAGGTGGTCGGCGAACCCGGCCGCGAGGACATCGACCAGACGATCCAGGAGCAGTTGATCGTCGAGTTTTATTCACGATAGTTTTCATACACAGGGAGGATCATGTTCGACATCGCCCAGCCGCAAGTTAAAAGCGTCGAGAATTCGACCAGTTACGGAAAGTTCGAGATCGAGCCGCTCGAGCCTGGTTTCGGCACGACACTCGGCAACTCGCTCCGGCGTGTGCTGCTCTCGACCCTGAGAGGCGCCGCCGTCACCTCCGTGTCCATCGAGGGGGTGGCACACGAATTTTCCTCGATCCCCTACGTGAAGGAAGACGTCACCGAGATCATCCTGAACTTGAAAGGCCTCAACCTGGTCTCCTACACCGAGGAGCCCGTGCGTCTCACGATCGACGTGACCGGGCCCAAGCAGGTCACCGCGGCGGACATCCAGGCGCCGAGCGACGTCGAGGTGATCAACCAGGACCTCTACCTCTGCACGCTCGACAGCAACAAGGGCCGCCTCCGGATGGAGCTGACCGTCGAACGCGGCAAGGGCTACGTGCCCGCGGATCGGAACAAGAAAGAGGGTCAGCCGATCGGGGTGATCCCGATCGACGCCATCTTCAGCCCGGTCGTGAAGGCGAACTTCCTGATCGAGAAGACCCGTGTCGGGCAGGAGACGGACTGGGACAAGTTGATCCTGGAAGTCTGGACCGACGGCACCATCAAGCCCGACGAGGCGATCAGCGAGGCGGCCAAACAGTTCACCACGCACCTCGGGCTGTTCACGCACTTTACCGACAGCATCAAGCTCGCCGACGTGCCGGCCGCCAAGGGCAATGACCTTTCGTCGCGGCTCGCCGATGTCCCGATCGAGGACCTGGATCTGTCGGTGCGTGCGCTCAACTGCCTGAAGGCGAACGAGATCACGAAGGTCGGCCAACTCGTGGCGCTCCGCGAGGAGGACCTGTTGAGCCTGCGGAACTTCGGGCGCAAGTCGCTCGACGAGATCAAAGAGAAACTGGTCCAGCGCGGCTTCCTGACGCAGGAAGAGCTGACCAAGGTCCTGGTCTAACCGGGAGCGCGATGCGGCATCAAAAGGCGGGGCGGAAATTCAGCCGAAGCACGGCGCATCGCAAGGCGATGAGCCGTAACCTCGTCACCGCCCTGCTGGACCATGGCCGCATCCAGACGACGGAAGCCAAGGGCAAAGAGCTCCGCCGATGGGTGGAGAAGGTGATCACCACGGCCAAGGCCGACAACCTGGCGGCCCGCCGCGCGGTCGACGCCATCGTTGAAGACCCCGAGGTCACGCGGAAGCTGTTCACCACGCTGCTACCGCGGATGAAAGAGCGGCCCGGTGGGTACACCCGCGTGCTCAAGCTTGGGCCGCGCCTGGGTGACGGCGCGCCGATGGTCCTGATCGAGCTGGTCGACTAGTGGCGAACCTGAAGCTGATCGTCGAGTACGAAGGCACCCGTTATCACGGCTGGCAGCAACAAGAGGGCGCGGCCACCGTGGAGGCGACCCTCAAGGCGGCGATCCAGTCCCTGACCGGCGAAACGCCGGAGCTGACCGCGGCCGGGCGGACGGACGCCGGCGTCCACGCGCTGGGCCAGTGCGTCAACTTCCGGCTCGAGGGCCAATTCCCGATCACCCGGCTCGCCATGGCGCTGAACAGCCGGCTGCCGGCGGATATCGCGGTCCGCCACGCCGAGGTGGTCGACGACGCCTTCAATGCGCGGTTCTCGGCGCTCAAGCGACGCTATGCGTATCGCATTCGCCAGTCGCTGCCGCGCGGGGCGTATCAGCGGCAGTATGCCTGGGGCCTGCAGGAGACGCTCGACCTCGACCGCATGCAAGCCGCGGGCGACAAGTTAGTCGGTCGTCATGATTTCGGCGCCTTCGGGCGGAGCCCGCGGCCCGGTGGCCACACGGTTCGCGATGTCCACGATCTGACGGTGAGCGGGCAGGGTGACTGGGTGACCATCGCGGTGGCCGCCGACGCCTTCCTCTATGGCATGGTTCGAAAGATCGCCGGCGCCCTGGTCGAGGTCGGCCGGCGTCGCCGGTCCCTTGACTGGATCGACGAATTGCTCAACGGATCGACCACCGGATTGCGTCCGGCGCCGCCGCAAGGCCTGGTGCAGGTCGGGGTGGAATACTAAAGGCCATGGGGAAATCCAAAACGTTTACGGCTCGGGCCTCAGACCTGACGGTTGAGTGGTACCTGATCGATGCCAAAGGCCAGACGCTCGGTCGGCTGGCGGCGAATGTCGCCAAGGTGCTCCGTGGTAAGCACAAGCCGACCTACACGCCCCATCTCAATGCGGGCGACCACGTGATCGTGGTCAACGCAAAGGCCATCAGGGTGACCGGCAAGAAGATCAAAGAGAAGGTCTACACGTCGTACACGGGCTACCCGGGTGGCCTGCGCAAGCAGACGTACGGTGACGCCCTCGTCAAGCACCCGACGTTTCCATTCCAGCATGCCGTCGCGGGGATGCTGCAACACGGCACCCTGGGTAAGGCCCAGCTGAGCCGGCTGAAGGTCTACGCTGGCGAGGCCCACCCGCACGTGGCGCAACGGCCGGTGCCGATCCGCTTTGGAGAGAAAGGGGAGATCGAAGTCCTTGGCCGATAACGAGCACTATTACTACGGAACCGGGCGCCGGAAGAACGCCGTGGCGCGCGTTCGACTGTACCCCGGTGACGGCACCATCATGGTCAACAACAAGCCGCCCCTGCAGTACTTCGGTCGCCGGATGCTGGAGATGGTGGTCGTCGAGCCGCTCAAGCTGACCGAGAGTCAGAAGCGCTTCAACATCAGCGCGATGGTGAATGGCGGCGGCATGTCCGGGCAGGCGGGCGCCGTGCAGCACGGAATCGCGCGTGCGCTCTGCGTGGCCGACCTGGCGATGCGGCCGGTCCTCAAGAAGCACGGGCTCCTCACCCGAGACCCTCGGATGAAGGAACGCAAGAAACCTGGCCTCAAGCGCGCCCGCAAAGCCCCGCAGTACACCAAGCGCTAAGGGGCCGGCCGCCGGACTAACCGGCCTTAGCAATAGCGCCGTCGGCGATACTAGCCCGAATGGACGTCGTGCTCCGGGACATCCTGGTCTTCCTGACCAGTGGGAACATCTGGCGGCACGCCCTCGACCTGATCGACATCGGTCTCGTTGCGATCTTCCTCTACCGGATGTTCCTGCTGATCCGCGGCACCCAGGCGGTGCAGTTGATGGTCGGCGTCCTGCTCCTCGGCCTGGTCGGGCTCCTCGCCACCCTGCTCGACCTGCGGCTGCTGTCCTGGATCTTCCGCAATGCGGCGCCGGCGATCCTGATCGGCATCATCGTGCTCTTCCAGCCCGAGATCCGGCGTGCCCTCGACCAATTTGGCCGCATCGGGTTCATCGGGCGGCCCCTCTCCCATTACAGCCTGCAGATCTTCAACCGGATGATCGACGAGGTCATCCGGGCGACCACCAAGCTGACCCAGCGCTTCACCGGGGCGCTGATCGTCTTCGAGAAGGAGACGGGACTCGAGAACTATGCCAACAGTGGGATCCGCATCAATGGCGAGTTGACCGCCGAATTCCTGGAGGCCATCTTCTTTCCCAACTCGCCGCTGCACGATGGGGCGGTGATCGTCCGGGGCAACCAGATCCTGGCCGCGGGCTGTGTCCTTCCCCTGGCGGAGGAGGGCACCGTTCGCGAGCGAATGGGCACGCGCCACCGCGCCGGGCTGGGGCTCTCCATGCAGACGGACGCGGTCATCCTGATCCTCAGCGAGGAACTCGGCCAGATCGCGGTCGCCCACGAGGGGAAGCTGCTCCGCAACCTCGATCCGGACCGTCTTCGCCAGGTCCTCGGCTCGCTTCTGCAGCCCCGCCCGGAGGCCCATATCCCACTGGTCCCCTGGCGACGCTAGCGGCGCACGCGGCTCGCTTCGCGCTAGACTAGCGTTCCTGTTCGGCAACCTTCGGCTCAAGCTTCTGGCAATCGGGTTCGCGGTCGGGCTCTGGAGCGTGGTCGCCTATACGGAAAATCCCACCCAGAGCCACACCTACAAGCTCGCGGTCGATCACTCCTCGTTGCCCGCCGGCCTGGTCGTCGTCGGCGACGTTCCGCCGGTGGCGGTCACGGTGATCGGAACCGCGGACAACCTGCGAGGATTCGACGCGCGCACCCTGCGGGCGTCGGGCAACTTCGCGGGGGCTCGGATCGGCCCCAATCGGATCCCGATCCGAGTGGACAACCCCGATCCCAACGTCCAGGTCGATGCGCCGACGGCGCTGCCGGTGACGGTCGACCAGCTGGCCAGTGTGACGCAGGCCGTCACGATCGAGCGAGTGCACGCGCTGCCCCCCGGTTTCCACGAGCAGAGCACCTCGACCACGGTCACCCCCGCCGCCGTTCGGGTCGACGGTCCCAAGAGCCAGCTGACGGGGATCCAGGCGGTGGTTCTTGTCGAACTCGATGGGGTCCAGGGTCCGTTCGATCTCCCCGTTACGGTCGTCGTCCGGGACGCGAACAAGCGCGTCCTCAGTGTCAAGGTCACGCCGGCGCAGGTCTCGGTCAAGATGACGATCCAGGCGGACGCCGTCACGGAGACCAAGCCGGTCGGTTGGACGCTGACTGGCCAGCCGGCGCCCGGCTACCGGGTCACGAACGTGGTCCTGTCGCCGCTCCAGGTCAATGCCACCGGCCTGCTGAACAAGCTCGCCGGCATCCTCCTGTTATCCACGGACCCGATCGATGTCACCAATGCCACGGGGGACCTCGTCAAGACGGTGACCATTCGTCCACCTGACGGCGTCGAGGTCAGCCAGAAGACGGTCCAGATCCACGTCTTCGTCTCGAAGAGCGCCCAGGTTTCCCCCTCGGCCAGCCCGTAACCTTCCGCCCATTCTGCCGTTCACTCAAAGCACGAACTCGATTCGTTGGTTTGCGCGCGCAGTCGATGGGAAGATAGGAGGCGGATATGTGCGGGATCATCGGCTACCTGGGCGAGCGCGAGGCCGCCCCGATCATCGTCGAGAGCCTCAAGCGGCTCGAGTATCGGGGCTATGACTCCGCGGGCATCGCCATCTTCAACGAGCAGGACGGCCAGACGTCGATCGTGAAGAGCGCCGCCAAGGTGGACACGCTCATCGAGCGCGTCTCGGAGGAGATGCCGGTCGGTCACCTCGGGATCGGGCACACACGGTGGGCGACGCACGGACGGCCGACGGTCATCAACGCCCACCCTCACACCGACTGCACCAGGAAGATCATGGTGATCCATAACGGCATCATCGAGAATTTCGCCGAGCTGCGACGAGAGTTGCAGGCGCGTGGTCACGTCTTCGTCTCGGACACCGACACTGAAGTGGTGCCCCACCTGATCGAGGAGAACTTCAAAGGCGACCTCGTGGCGGCGGTCAGACAGGCGCTGGCGCGATTACGGGGCGCCTATGCGATGGCGATCTTCTCGCAGCATGACCCCGACCTGCTCATCGGCGCCCGGCTCAACGCCCCGCTCGTGGTTGGGATCGGCGAGAAGGAATGGTTCATCGCCTCCGACATCACGGCGGTGATCCCGTACACGAAGAAGGTGCTCCTGCTCGGCGAAGGCGAGATGGTCTCGATCACGCCGCTGGGTCCTGAGGTCAGCACCATCAGTGGCGCGGCGGTCAAGCCAAAGATCATCGAGGTCAAGTGGGACATCAGCCAGGCCCAGAAGGGCGGCTATCCCCACTTCATGGCCAAGGAGATCAACGAGGCGCCGGAGGCGGTCTCCAATGCGTTGCGCGGACGCCTGTCTGATGAAGGCGAGGTCATGTTCGAGGAGTTCGGCTTCACGGACCGCCAGTTGCTCAAGATCCACGACATCAAGATGGTCGCCGCCGGAACGTCGTTCTACGCGGCGCTGGTGGGCAAGTACATCATCGAAGACCTTGCGCGGCTGCCCGTCGAGGTCGAGGCGGCCTCCGAGTTCCGGTACCGTCAACCGATCCTGGATGCCGACACGCTCGTAGTCGGGATCTCCCAATCCGGCGAGACCGCCGATACGCTGGCGGCGATCCGCGAGGCGAAGCGGCTCAAAGCGAAGGTCGTCTCGATCACCAACGTGGTCGGCAGCTCCATGGCGCTGGAGAGCGACGGCGTGATCTACCTGCACTCCGGGCCGGAGATCGGGGTGGCATCGACGAAGACCTTCATTGCGCATCTGACGTGTCTTTATTTGCTCGGGATTCGCCTCGCCGCGGTCCGACATCGGCTGACGCCGGAGCGGCTCCAGCAATTGACCATGGAACTGAAGACCCTCCCGGCCGCCCTCCAGAAGGTGCTCGACCGGGCCGAGGGCTTCCAGGCACTCGCGCGCAAGTACGCCGGGTACCGCAACTTCATGTATATGGGGCGCGGCATCAACTACCCCATCGCGTTGGAGGGCGCCCTCAAGCTCAAGGAGATCTCCTATCTCCATGCCGAAGGCTATGCCGCCGGCGAGCTCAAGCATGGGCCCATCGCGCTGCTCGACCAGAATTTCCCCGTCTTCGCCATCGCCACGGAATCGGCTACCCTCGAGAAGGTGGTCAGCAACGTCCAGGAGGTGATGGCGCGGGATGCGCCGGTCGTCGCCCTGGTCAGCGAGGGCGACCACACGCTCGACGAGATCGCCACCGACCGCATCGAGGTTCCCGCGGTCTCCGAATTCCTGTCGCCGGTGACCAACGTCGTGGCCATGCAACTCTTCGCATACTTCGTCGCGAATGAACGCGGCTGCAACGTCGACCAGCCGAGGAATTTGGCCAAGAGCGTTACCGTCGAGTAGCGCGTGACGCCACGGGTCGGGGTCGACGTCGCGGCGGTGGAGCGGGTGGCCGCCGCGTACGGGCAGTTCGGAGTTCGGTTTCTTCGAAAGTTCCTCAGCGAGCGCGAGATCGCCTACTGTGCCAACAGCCCGGAGCGCTGGGCGGGCCGCTGGGCGGCCAAGGAAGCCATCGGGAAAGCGATGCCGACCGGGGTCCCGCGTCCTCGCATGCGTGACGTCGAGATCCTGGCGAGCGCCGACGGCCGGCCGCATGTCCTGGCCGGCGCGTCGACGAGCCTGGCCGGCCGCACGGTGGACGTCAGCATTGCCCACGACGGCCACTTCGCGGTGGCGGTGGCCGTCATCCCGGAGTCGCCGACCCACGCGCCGCGCGGCGCCGTGCCGCAGGGGTTCCGGCTGCCCGCCCGTCCTGCGGACGGCCACAAGGGCACCTTTGGCACCGTCGTGGTGCTTGCCGGGTCCCAGGGCTTCACGGGCGCCGCCTACCTGGCGAGCATGGGCGCCGCGCGGGCCGGGGCGGGCATCGTGCGGCTGCTCGTCGCCCAATCGATCTATCCCATCCTCGCTCAGAAATGCACAGAGGTCATCGTCGGGCCGGTGCCGGAGATCTCGCCGGGGGTCGTCGGTCATGCCTCCCTGAGCGGCGTGCTGCGCGGGTTCGCCGGCGCCGACGCGGGGGTGATCGGACCCGGCATCGGGCGTGACACGTCGACGAGGCGCCTGGTCGAGGACCTGGTGCCCCGTGTCCAGGCCCCGCTGGTCCTCGACGCCGACGCGCTCAACCTCCTGGCCGAGCACCGGCCGATCCTCCCACGCCTTTCCGACCAGATCGTGCTGACGCCGCACCCCGCCGAATTCAGCCGGCTATCCGGACTCGACACCGCGGCCGTCCAGGCCGACCGGCGGGGCGTCGCTTCGCGGTTCGCCAAGGTCTGGAACAAGGTGGTCGTTCTGAAGGGGGCGGGCACCGTGATCGCGGCCCCCGACGGCCGGATCACCGACAACCCCATCGCGACGCCGGCGCTTGCCTCGGGGGGGACCGGCGATGTGCTCGCCGGCGTGATCGCGGGATTCCTCGCCCAGGGGCTGTCGCCATTCGAGGCCGCCGTCACCGGCGTGCACGTCCACAGCGTGGCCGGCCTCGACCTCGAGGCGGACCTCGGTCGCGCCGGCGTTCTCGCATCCGACCTGTTGCCGCAAATCCCCCGGGTCATGGAGCGCCTGCGCTGACCGACACCGCTGTCACCAAGTGGGCCGACATCGACGCCTCCGCCATCGTCCACAACACCGGGCTGATCAAAGCGCTGGTGGGCGATGCGACAGCGGTGATGGCCGTGGTCAAGGCGAACGGCTATGGGCACGGCGCGGTGCCCGCCGCCCGCGCCGCGCTCGATGGCGGCGCCACCTGGCTCGGTGTCTCATCCGTGCACGAGGGGATCGAGCTACGGAAGGCCGGGATCACGGCGTCCATCCTCAACCTCGGGTACACCCCCGGCGCCGCCCTCTCGGCCGCCATCGCGGCGAACCTCTCCCTGACGCTCTACGACCGCGACAGCCTGCGATTGTTCAAGGCCGCCGCCACCCGGATCGGCGTGCACGTCAAGGCCAACAGCGGGATGAACCGCCTGGGCGCCGATCTGACAGAGGCGGTCGCCCTGGCGACCGAGGTCCACGGAGATCCCCGGTTGCGCCTCGAGGGCTTCTGGACCCACTTTTCGAGCGCGGATGACGACCCCGCTTTCACGCGGGACCAGCTGCACCGCTACCTCGAGGCCCGGTCCGCACTGGCGCACGCCGGCGTCGGCGGATTCCTCAGTCACGCGTCGAACTCGGCCGGCCTGCTCCGCTTTCCTGAGGCCCGGTTGGACCTGGTCCGCGCGGGGCTGCTCATCTACGGGGTGCGGCCGGTGCGCGGATGGGACGATCTTCCCGGGCTCAGGCCGGCGCTGCGGTGGCAGACGATCGTGACCAACGTGCAGACCGTCCCGGACGGCGGGACCGTCGGCTACGGACGACGCTTCCGAGCCAGGGAGCCGGCCCGGATCGCGACGATCGCCGTCGGGTATGCCGATGGGCTGCATCGCCGGTCCTCGGACGGAGGTCGCGCCCTTGTCCGCGGGCGCGCGGTGCCGATCGCCGGCACCATCAGCATGGACCAGGCGGCGCTGGACGTTACCGCGCTGCCCGACGTGGCGATCGGGGACGTGGTGACCCTCATCGGGACCGACGGCCAGGCCACGTCGACTGCGGATGACCTCGCCGATGTCGCCGGAACGATCTCCTACGAAGTCCTATGCGCGATCTCCACGCGGGTGCTCCGCCGGTACCGCTGATCCGGAGGTCAGCACCTCGATGGCCTGGGTTGCGACCGCCGGGGGCATTTCTCGTCCGATCACGAGGGCCATGACGCGCCAGGCATCGGTGAGCCACTGGCGGGGAAAATGGTGATGATCGAACAGGGTCTCGCAGTAGCGAACGTGCGCGGAAAACGCGTCGGGATCGAGCGTGGCGAGGCTCTCGAAGTGATGGGCGAAGTCTTCGAGGGTGCGCGCGCGCCCGCGCTCGCCCATCTGCCAGAGCGCGGGCTGCTCCTCATAGAGAGCCCGCAACGCCGCAAACGACAGCATCCCCACGGCCTCGGACAGCACCATGGTCGGCTCGCGTTCCGGGTTGCTCATCGTGCCACCAGGTCGTAGTCGGAGAAGCCGGCCGCCTTCGGCCCGTTGGGTCCCGTGTCGATCCGCTCGTGCGACTGTCGATGGTCCGCACTGCGCATGTAGGCGAGAAACTGGTCCTTCGATCCCCAGCGCGTGATCATCAAGTACCGTCCCGGGTGTCGCCGGTCCTGCAGCAGCTCCAGGCTCTTGAAGCCCGGCCAGCCATCGACCGCCCGAAGGCGATCCTGGAAGGCGATCTGGAGCGCCACGGCGCCCTCCAGCGGCACGGAGATTTCGCTGATCCCCACATAGGGACGGGACATTGCACCTCCTATAATGGACTTCGCCCTAGGGGAGCGGAATGCTGAGAAAGCCGGCCGCGGCCGGCTAACCCTAAGAGAGCTGATCAGGGTCATACCTGCGGAGCGAACGGGCTCGAGCATTCCGCCGCCATGGGGATGCTGCATATGGGATCACTGGCCGAGGAACGTCGTGAGCGATTGGCGCAGATGCGCCTCTACGTCATCACCGGCGATCGCGGCGACGAGGCGGAGACGGCCCGCATCGTCGAGGCCGCGCTGGAGGGTGGCGCCGATGTCATCCAGATGCGCAAGAAGACGATGCCCAAGGCCGAGCAATACCGGCTCGCCGTCGCGCTGCGGCGCCTGACCCGGGCGCACGGTGCGCTCTTGATCGTCAATGACCACCCTGACCTGGCGATCGTGGCGGACGCCGATGGCGTCCACCTGGGCCAGGATGATTTCCCGCCGTCGATCATCCGGGCCCTCAACGGCTTTAACGGACGGCTGCTCGGCCGGAGCACCCACTCCCTCGAACAGGCGATGGCGGCCGTCAACGATGGCGTGGATTACCTGGGAGTCGGTCCGGTGTTCGAGACGCCGACCAAAGCCGGCCGTCCCGCCGTGGGGTGCGGGCTGGTCTCCGAGGTCGCGGCTCACCTCGATAACCCCTTCGTCGCCATCGGCGGGATCGACCTGCAGACCGCGTCCGCCGTCATCGAGGCCGGCGCCCCGGCCATCGCCGTCGTCCGCGCGGTCTACGATGCGACTGACCCCGGCGAGACGGCTCGACGGCTCCGGGCCCTGGTGAACACGCGGCTCGAGGCGGCCCGCCGTGCCTGAGGTCGTCGTGACCCTGAACGGCAAGCCCCGCTCGATCCCCGACGGCCTCAGCCTGCTGGCCCTGCTGCAACGGCTGGAGGTCCAGCCCTCCCGGGTCGTCGTCGAGCACAACCGCGAGATCCGGCGGCGCGAGGATTTCGAGACCACGAGCGTGCATGGCGGCGATGAGCTGGAGCTGGTCTACTTCGTCGGCGGGGGAGCGCCCGAGGCGGCTGAGCCACTGAAGATCGGCGGACGGTCCATCCGGTCGCGCTTGATTCATGGAACGGGCCGCTTTACCTCGAACGAGGTGCTGGCCCGATGCCTGGACGCAGCCGGGCCGGACATGATCACCGTGGCGATCCGGCGGCTGAATCTCGAAGGTGGACGCTCCGAGCTCGAGGGCGTGGACCTGCGCCACTACACGCTGCTGCCCAACACGGCTGGCGCCACGACGGCGGAGGGCGCGGTGCGTCTGGCCCGGCTGGCGCGCGCGGCGGGATTCTCCGACTTCATCAAGGTGGAGGTCATCGGTGACGAGGACACGCTGCTCCCTGACCCCCACGGCACGTTGGAGGCCACCCGGCAGCTGGTCAAGGAGGGGTTCATCGTGATGGCCTACACGAGCGATGACGTGGTCCAGGCCATTCGTCTCTACGAGGCGGGGGCGGCGGCCGTCATGCCCGGGGCGGCGCCGATCGGGACCACGCTGGGCCTGCAGAACCTGCTCAACCTGGAGTTGATCGTCAAGAAAGTGAAGGTCCCCGTGATCGTCGACGCCGGGCTCGGTGTGCCATCGGACGCGGCGCGCTGCCTCGAGCTGGGCGCGGCGGCGGTTCTCGTCAACACCGCCATCGCCCGGGCAACGGACCCGCCCGAGATGGCGCGTGCCTTCGCCGAAGCCGTGGTCGCGGGGCGCCGGGCCTACCTGGCCGGGCGGGCCCATATCGGCGTCAAGGCGACGGCCAGCAGCCCGGCCGAAGGCGTCCCGGTATAGCCCGACCTGTTCCCGGTACGCGAACGCTTGCCCAGGTCGGCGAGCGCGGCCTTCTGCAAATGCTGCGCCGGTACCTCGACCCGCCCTCGCGGGACCTGCTGGTGCCGGCGCCCTTCGATGACGCGGCGCTCTGGCGTGGCGACCGTTTCGTCGTAGCGACGGTGGACACCCTCGTCGAAGGCATCGATTTCCGCCTCGACTGGCCCGGCTTCGATTTTCAGACGCTGGGCCGCCGGCTGATGGCCATCAACCTGAGTGACATCGCCGCCATGGGTGCGCAGCCACGGCATGCCCTGGTCAGCCTGTGCTTGCGCCCGCAGATGCTGGCGGCCGAGGTCACCGCGCTCTTCCGTGGCGTGGCGCAACAGGCCGGGCGGTTCCGATGCACGATCGCCGGCGGCGACCTGTCGGCCACGACCGGGCCCATCATGGGGACCGTGACGGTGATCGGCCAGGCCGCATCCGCGACCGCGATCCTGAAACGAAGCGGGGCACGGCCGGGCTGGCAGATCGGCGTGACCGGCACGCTCGGCGGGGCGGCCGCCGGGTTGCGACTCCTGGAGTCCCGGCATTCGCCGGCGAGCCGGTTCGAGCGCCAGTGGGTCAAGGCCCAGCTCGACCCGCTGCCGCGCGTCGTCGCGGGGCAGGTCCTGGTGAGGAACGGAATCCGCTGCGGTGGCGACATCAGCGACGGCCTCGTCCGGGATCTCGAAAAATTGACCGACGTCGACCGGGTGGGCGCCACGATCGATGTCGATCGCCTGCCACTGGCGCCCGGCCTCACCCGCGATCAGTGGTCGCTGGCAGTGGCGGATTCGGAGGACTTCGAGCTGGTCTGCGCCGGCCCCGCCTCGCGGATGGCCGCGGCGCAGCAGGCGCTGCGGGCCCTCGCCATCCCGCTGACCGTCATCGGGGCAATTGACGCGCAACACGGCATCCGGCTGCACCGGGGCTCGCGAGTCGAGACCATCGAACATGGCGGATATCAGCACTTTCGTTGACACCGCGTCGGCCGAGGAGACGCGGGCGCTCGGCGCCCGCCTCGGCGCGGTGCTCGAGCCGGGCGATGTCATCGCGCTCGAGGGGGACCTGGGCAGCGGCAAGACGGAGCTGGTGCGGGGGATCGCGGAAGGGTTGGGGGTCACCGGCAACGTTCACAGCCCCACGTTCGTGCTGCACCATCGCTATGCCGGGCGTATCCCGCTGGAGCATTACGACCTCTACCGATTGGCGGGGAGTAGCTGGATCGACACCGGGCTGGACGAGCCGGCCGAGGACGCCGTGGCCGTCATCGAGTGGCCGGCGCGGGCCGCCGCCCTTGAGGAGTGGGCGACGATCCAGATCGACCTGGCGACGCTGGGCGAGAGCGAACGCCGGCTGACGCTCCGTCGGGCACCGGATCGCGTGCGGAGGGTCTTTGATGCGGCTGGCGATTGACACCTCGGGCGTCGAGCAGGCCCTCGTCCTCCTCGACGGCCGTGACGTGGTCGGCGTCGCGGACTGGGTTCGCGAGCGCACCCAGCCGCCGGTGCTTCAACGGATCGTGGACCTGCTGCGGCGCGCTGCCGCGCGGCCGGACGAGTTGGAGGCGGTCGCCGCGGCGCGGGGCCCGGGGTCCTTTACCGGCCTGCGGGTGGGGTTGGCCCTCGCCGCCGGCCTGGCCTACGCCCGGCACATTCCGCTCTACCTGCTCGACAGCATGCCGCTCCTGGCGGGTCGGGACCCGCAGGGGCAGGCCGCCGCGGCCTTGCGCGATGCCGGCCATGGCGAGGTCTATGCCTGGCGATCGGGGAACGAGGTCGAGCGCCTCGGCGTTGGTGATTTGCCCGCCTGGCTCCCGGCATCAGGGCGGATGATCGTCGAACCGGCGGGCCGGCTGGCCGTCTGGTCCCCGGTTCACGCCGGTCTCGAGGTCCCGGCGGATACGCGGCAGCCGTCGAGCGGGGCGCTCGGCCATTACGCGATCGTTGCCTTCGATTCCCAAAAACCCGTGCGATATGATGAGGTGCAGGCGCTCTACGCCCAACCGGCGGCGGCGGAGGAGCGCAAAAGGAAGGCGCCATGATGCAGCTCAAGTCCCGAGTGCTGGTCGATGCCATGCGCGAGGAGGACATCCCGCAGATCCAGAACATCGAGCGGGAGATCTTTCCCACGCCCTGGCCTCGGAACGCTTACTATCGCGAGCTCCATCACAACCGCTCGGCCTATTACCTCGTCTTACGACGGGATGAGGAGATCGTCGGCTACGCCGGGCTCTGGAAGATGAGCGACGAGGCGCACATCACGACGGTCGGCGTGCGCGCCAACCAGCAGGGCAAGGGGTACGGCCATGCGCTGATGGCCGCGCTGATCCAGCGTGCTTACCAGCTCGGGTCCCGCTGGCTGACGCTCGAAGTCCGCCCCTCGAACGACGTGGCCGTCCGCCTCTACGAAAAGTTTGGCTTCAAGGTCATCGGTCGGCGTCGCGGCTATTACACGGATAACAATGAGGACGCCATCGTCATGTGGTCCGACTCGATCCAGGCGCCGAGCTTCAAACGCCGCTTCAAGGAGATCCTGCAATCGCTCGAGGTCGACGGCGTCGATAACGCGCCGCCCGAGTAGCGCTCCGGGAACCGCGCGACTCTGAAATTCCTGGCGATCGAGACCTCGTGCGATGAGACGGCTGCCGCCGTGGTGGTCGATGGCCCGCGCGCGCTCTCCAATATCGTCCAGTCGCAGGACGCCCTGCATGCTCCCTACGGCGGCGTGGTGCCCGAACTCGCCGCCCGCCGTCACCTGCAGACGATCGTTCCGGTGCTGGAGCGGGCCCTGGAGGCGGCGGGGACGCGATGGGAGGAGCTCGATGCGCTGGCCGTGACCCGCGGTCCCGGCCTGATCGGGTGTCTGCTGGTGGGCGTCAATGTGGTCCAGGCGATCGGGTGGGCGCGCACGCTTCCCGTCGTCGGGGTGAGCCACCTGGCCGGCCACCTGTACGCGGCGCAGCTGGAAGACCCCGCGGTGCGGCCCCCCGCCCTGGCGCTGATCGTCTCGGGCGGCCACAGCGACCTGATCCGCTGGCGGGAGGGCGGCACGATCGAGGTGATCGGTCGAACCCGCGACGATGCGGCGGGTGAGGCGTTCGACAAGGGCGCG
The DNA here is from genome assembly GCA_036564925.1 of Candidatus Dormiibacterota bacterium. Taxonomy (GTDB): domain Bacteria; phylum Chloroflexota; class Dormibacteria; order CF-121; family CF-121; genus JALYYC01. Next base: position 24,318 of record DATCOB010000094.1, read on the forward strand.
CGCATCCTGGGGCTGCCGTTTCCTGGCGGTCCGGCGATCGATCGGCTGGCGTCGACCGGCGACCCACGGGCGGTCGCCTTTCCGCGTCCGCGGGCGCCCGGGCTCGACTTCAGCTTCAGTGGGGTGAAAACGGCCCTCCTCTACCACGTGCGCAAGCGCGGGGTGCTGTCCGACCAGGCCCGGGCCGACCTGGCGGCCAGTTACCAGGAGGCGATCGTCGATGCTCTGCTGATCCGCGTGGGGGCGGCGCTCGCGTTGGAGCCCTCCACGACGATCATCCTGGGCGGCGGTGTGGCGCGAAACCGGCGGTTGCGGGAGGCGGCCCGGGCTCGACTGGGCGACCGCGCCCGGCTGGTCGTGCCGGCGCCCGAGCTCTGCACCGATAACGCCGCCATGATCGGGGCGGCGGCCCTCGTCGAGTGGGAGCGGCGAGGCCCGGACCCGGCGCCGTTCGACGCCGATCCGAGCCTTGGCTTCGGCTGATGCGGCCGACGCTTGAACCCTGGCCGCAATTCGAGTATCATTAGCACTCGGACTAACTGAGTGCTAACCACCGCCTGAAAGGAGGGTTTTGACCATGCAATTGAGACCACTCGGAGATCGCGTCGTCATCAAGCCGGTCGAGCGTGAGGAGAAGACCAAGAGCGGGATCGTACTCCCGGACACCGCCAAGGAGAAGCCACAGGAAGGCATGATCGAAGCGATCGGGAATGGCCGCTTCATCGAGGCCACCGGGAAGCGCGAGCCGCTCGACGTCAAGATCGGCGACCGCGTCGTCTACGCCAAGTACGCCGGCAGTGAGATCAAGCTCGACGAGACCGAGTACCTGATCCTGTCCGAGAAGGACATCCTGGCTGTCGTCGCCAACGGCAAGAGCTAAGAGACCGCATCAAGAAAGGCCAGCCTGCGGGCTGGCTTTTTTTGTTTTCGGGATACGGGGGAGGCCCAGCATCGCCTCCGTCAGCTCGGCGTATTGCTCGGGATTGCGCCAGTCGTAGTGCGGGTTGCGCCAGCGGACGTGCCCGCGATAGTCGACCAGGAATAGGGAGCGCTTGGCGTAGCCTTTCTCTTCCATCAGGACGCCGTACGCGCGACTGACCGATTTGTCCCAGTCGGCCAGCAGGGGGAAGGGCAGGTCGCCGAGGCTTTTGCTGTACGCCTTGTGGGCCCAGATGTGATCGACGCTGATGGCGAGCACCTGCGTCTCACCGTTGACGAATTGCTGGTGATCACCTCGCAAGGAGGTGAGCTCATTCGTTCAACCAGGACTGAAATCGAAGACGTAGAAGGCCAGGAGCACGTGCCGGCTCCCGCGGAACGACGAGAGGGTGATCGGTTCGCCGTCCGGCGTCGCCGCGAGGGTGAAGTCGGGCGCAAGGTCGCCAACACCCGGCATGCGATCGAGCGGCATTGTCCCAAACTATAGTCGGCTCGTGTTATTCCGCGATCGCGTCGACGCCGGGCAGCGCCTGGTTGAGCGGCTGGTCGCCTACCAGAACCGGGACGCGACGGTGGTTCTCGGCATCCCGCGTGGCGGCCTCGTCGTCGCCAGCGAGATCGCCCTTGCCCTACACCTGCCGCTCAGCCTCTGCGCGGTCCGCAAGGTGGGGGCACCGGGCAACCCGGAGCTTGCCGTCGGCGCCGTCGACGAGGAGGACGGCCTGGTGCTGGACCGACGCCTGGCCCGGCATCTCGGACTCTCACCGGACCAGCTCGCGCGGGCGGCGGCGGGGGCGCGGGACGACTTACGGCGGTGGCTCGCCGGGGTGGCGGTGGGGACCGGGCCGGCCACCGTGGCGCGCGACGTCATCCTCGTGGACGACGGCGTGGCGACCGGGTACACGGCCCAGGTGGGGGTGGAGGCATTGCGACGGCATGGCGCTCGCCGCATCGTTCTCGCGGTGCCGGTCGCCCCCCCGGACACGGCGGCGTGGCTGCGCGGGGTGGTCGACGAGTGGGTCTGCCTGACGACGCCCGAGCCCTTCTACGCGGTGGGGGAATTCTTCGAAGAATGGCCGCAAGTGTCCGACGAAGAGGTTCACGCGCTGCTGCTGGCCGGTAACAGGTTGTAGCGGCCGTTTCGCGGACGGCAAGGTCGGGGGGCCCGACCGGTTACAGAGGTGTGACGGGATTTAGGGATCATTTCTGCACACCCGGTTATATATTGGGGCGCGCATGAAGCTCTTCGCCAAGGGCAAAGGCGGCGCCGGGCCGGCCCCACAGGCGCCCAGCTACCAGCCGATCGATCGACGGGGACTGCTCAGCCTGCTCGATCAGGTCGTCAACGGTGGCCAGAGTGGCGTCCTCGAGCTTCGCGAACCGAAAGGCACCTGGACCTACGCCTTTGCGGCCGGCGCGCTGACCCACGCCAGCGGCGGCCGCGTCCGCGGCGCCCGGCAGGCCTTCGACCTGCTCTGGGAGTTCCAGAGCGGCGAGTTCCTGTTCACGTCGGGGACAAATCCGAGTCTCGCCGGCAACCTGTACATCGACAAGAATCGCCTCCTGGACCTGCTTCGTCGGAGTCAGGCGGTCCTGCAAGGGCCGGCGTCCCCGTACATCCCGCCAGACCAGCAGCGGCCGATCGCGCCGGTCCAGCGACCCTATTCCCCGCCGACCCCAGGCCAGCTCCAGCCCGCGTGGCAGCCGCCCAGTGGGCAGCCCGGTCAGGCCCCGGCCCTCGCGTGGGGCAACGGTGGCGCTCCGCCCCCGCCGGCCGGCTACCCGCAGCCGTATCCCCAGGCGCCCTACGGGCAGAACCCGGC
>DATCOB010000095.1:0-11396 GCA_036564925.1 Candidatus Dormiibacterota bacterium
TCGTTCTCCTGTGGGCCGGTGGCCTCTTCATCGTCCGGCGCGCCAGCAAGAGCCTCCCCTGGCAGGTCACCGGTGGCGACGAGCCGGACTCCGCTGCGAGGCGTCGGACGAAGGCGGGCAAGCCCCGATCAATCGGGGTGACCGTCGGCATCTTTGCCGCGGCTGGGCTGGCCACGCTTGTCGCCGGCGTCTTGATCGAGGAGAGCGGCAGCGCCATCGCCACCCAGATCCACCTCAGCGGCGCGGTCTTCGGCGGGACCGTGCTCGCGGCCGCGACGGCGCTCCCCGAGCTGTCCACCGGCCTGGCTGCCGTCCGAACCGAGGATTTCGAACTCGCGGTGAGCGACATCTTTGGCGGCAACGCCTTCCTTCCGGTGCTGTTCTTCCCGGCCACCCTGCTCGCCGGCCAGTCGGTGCTCGGCAATGCGGCTAAGACCGACGCCTTCCTCGCCGTCCTGGGAATTCTGCTGACGGCGGTCTACGTCGCGGGGTTGGTCATCCGCCCCCGGCGGCAGTACCTGCGGCTGGGCCCCGACTCACTGCTCGTCCTGATTCTTTACGCCGCGGGCATCGCCGGCCTGGTGCTGGTCAGCCAGTCAGCTCATTGAGGCACGGTCGTGCGTTATCGTTGCGACTAAGCAGGGAGGGATAGGCAGATGCCCAGGGCGACGCAACTGACGGTTTCGGTCGAAAATCGGCCCGGAATGCTCGGGGAAGTCGGCTCGGCGCTCGGAGCGAAGAGGGTCAACATCCTGGCGTTCATGGCCAGCGTCGATGACACTCGCGGCACGATACGAATGGTCGTGGACAAGCGGGCCACGGCAAAGCGGGTCTTTGCCGAGCATGGCTGGGAAACGACCGAAGAGGATGTTCTGGCGGTCACCCTTGCGGACGCACCCGGCAGCCTCGGCAAAATCGCCCACAAGCTCCGCGAGGCCAGCGTGAATATCCACTACGCGTACGTCGGTTCGGCGAAGAGCGCTCGGCGACTCACCGCATATTTTGGCGTGTCCGACCTGAAGCTCGCCGCGACCGCCGCCCGCTACTGACCGAGCATGTGCGGCCGCCTCTCCTACTCCATCCATCGAGCCGGGCTGCCCCCGCATTTCCAGTTGGACCTGATGCCTCCGGCGTAGATCGCCGACTCCATCCTGAATTGTGACCCGATCGTTGTTGCAATCCACTCGCAATAGTGCCTATACTCGGACCATGCAAACCGCCGCCAGCGCTGCCCGACGGCAGCCCGGAACACCGGCCGGCGAGTCGACCGTGACCCGGCGACTGATCGGGGTCTTCACTGGCGTCGGTTTCCTGCACGTCCTCGGTTGGGGTGGCCTGTTGCTGGTGGTCGGCCCGCGCTATCCTGCGCTGGCCGGGGCCGGCATCCTCGCCTACACCCTCGGCCTCCGTCATGCGTTTGACGCCGACCACATCGCGGCGATCGACAATACCACCCGGAAGCTCCTGCAGCAGGGCCAGAAGCCGATGGGCGTTGGCTTCTTCTTCTCGCTGGGGCACTCGACCATCGTGTTCTCTATGGCGATCGCCCTCGGGTTGGCGGCCCAGTTCGTCAGCAAGAACATCGATAACTTCAAGAACGTGGGGGGTATCCTCGGGACCTCGGTGTCGGGCACCTTCCTCTACATCATCGGGATCATCAACCTGATCGTGCTGATCGATATCATCCGCGTGTTCCGCAACATGCGACGGGGCAGCTACGATGCCGCCGAGCTCGACAATCAGCTCGTCACGGGCGGATTGATCTACCGGCTGGTGCGCCCGCTGTTCCGGTTCATCACCCGAAGCTGGCAGATGTACCCGATGGGCATCATGTTCGGGCTCGGCTTCGACACCGCGACCGAGGTCGCCCTCCTGGCCCTGGCGGGTGGCTTTGCCGCCAAGGGCCTGCCCCTCTGGGCGATCCTACCGCTGCCAATTCTCTTCGCGGCCGGCATGTCGATGATGGACACGGCCGACGGCGCTTTCATGGCCAAGGCGTACAACTGGGCATTCTCCAACCCGATTCGCAAGGTCTTCTACAACATGACCATCACCGGGCTCTCGGTGGCGATCGCGCTCTTCATCGGGACGGTCGAGTTGCTCCAGGTGCTGGCCACGGAGGCCAGGCTGAGCGGCGGAATCTGGAATTTCATCGGCAACGTCAACCTCAACACGGTTGGCGTCGGCGTGGTGGCCATCTTCATCCTCACGTGGGCCGGTGCCCTGATCTACTGGAAGGTCTCCCACGTCGAGGAGCGCTGGACGCAACTCCTGCGAGCCTAGGCGCCCAGACCCCATGACCCGCGCTGGGTCCGGGCATCCAGGAGCGCGCCGCCGATCAGGATGACGACCAACGTCGAGATCTGCGCAACGGGGGCGATGGTGACCCCGAGCAGGGTCGTGGGTAGCGCCAGAACGGCGATGAGCAGGCGGACACCGATCGGCCCGCTATGCAGAAGCCGGCGGAAGAGCGCCAGGCCGATGGCATAGGCGGCGACGCCACCGGCGAGGAACACGGCCGTCGCCACCGTGGCGGCTTGGTTGTAGCCGACGACCGCGAGCTTCATTCCGGTCGCGACCAGGACAATGCCGATCAGGATCGGCAGGAAGACGTATCCGAACGCCGCCAGCGCTAACCACGGCCGCCCTTCCGGAGGGGTCCGATCCATGGCCTGTTCGGCCCGCTCCTCCTCGCCCGTGAAATAGAGCCACCACAGTCCGGCCGCCAGCGCGAGCCCCAGCAAGGCGGTGACGATGCGACCGACCGGCAACTCGATGGTTCCCAGCCCGATCCCGACCGCCACCACCGATTCACCGATCGCGATCAACAGGATCAGCCCATGTCGCTCCACGAAGTGGCGGGGGCGGATCCTGAAGCCGCCCGTGCTGGTGAGCAGCGGCGTGACCCAGTGCAGCACGAACCCGGCGCCAAAGAGCACCCACCGGGGCAGGCCGTTGGTCACGCCCGCCGCAACAAGGAGGCCGGCCGTCCCCAGGTTGAAGGGGCCAAGGCCGACCATCGACCTGAGCACGCTTTGCTGGGAGGTCCGAAGGAAGATGCCCGTATGCACGAGCGTCACGACGAGGTAGCCCAGGCCGAAGGCGAGCCCGCCGCCGGCGAACGTCGTCGGGATGGCGATGGCGACCACCAGGAAACCGCCCATGCCCACGAGCAGAAGCAGACGGCCGCCCAGCTTGCGCGGCGGCACCGCGTTGGTCAGCCAGGCGTACCCGCCATACATCCACCAGACATTGCCGAAGATCAGCACCACCTGCAGGACGCCCACCACGCTCGGGTCCCGCGCCAGCAGGCCTGTCAGTTGGGTGATGGTGAAGACGAACACCAGATCGAAGAAGAGCTCGAGCGCCGAGACCGGCGTTTCGCTCGCCGATGCATCGACGGCTCGTTGCGGTTCGCGCACGGGCTCGCGCCTACCCGCGATCGCCCGGCAGCCGGATGTAGCGGGCCAGTGCCAGGCTGTGCAGGCCGAGGGCGATGAAGCCGACCGCGATCAGCCCGAGCAGCAGCCGGCCGAAGGGCTGGGTCAGGAGATAGGCGAAGGTCCCGCTGAAACCCTTCGCCTGGTGGGCGTCGTGCTGGCGGGCGGCCAGGAAGATGAACCAGCCCATCAGGGCGAAAACGACGCCGCGGCTGATGAACCCGAGACGGCCGACCGCGTCGGCTGCCCGCTTCTCAGCCAGCGACATCTCGCCGCGCTTGAGGTCCTTTTTGAAGGTGGCGTGGTAGGCGTCGTAGAACTGGCTGAGCCCGGCCGCGATGCCGACCAGCCCGGCGGCCTCCGTCAGCAGGACGCCGCCCGGGGCACTCAGCAGGCGCGCCGCCGCCTGCTGGATGTCGTCCGGGTGGCTGCCGCCGGCGCCGTGCGTGAAGAGACCGATGGCGAAGAAGGTCAGAGCCGTGTAGGCGAAGCCGCTCCATGCGAAGCCCAGCCGCGTGGCAATACCCTTGGCGTCGTCACCCCGGTGGAGTGGATCGTAGATCGCCCGGATGAACCCCCACAGCGCATAGGCGGCGATGAAGGCGATGCCCGCAAGGAGCAGGACCCGGCCCAGTGGGAAGCCGGCCACGGCGATCAGGCTCGCCTGCTGGTCGGCCTGCCGGGCGCCGCCGGTGGCCGCCACCCGGAGCGCCACGACGCCCATGTAGCCGTAGAGAAAGGCCCGCACCACGAAGCCGCCTCGGGCGAGGTACTTGTAGGCCGGATGCGCGCTCGCCTTCTTCGCCCCGCGGTCGGCGGCGCGGACCTTCCCCTTGACGTTGCCCTGAGACATGTTCCTCATGGGAGGATAATCGGACCGAGCAATGGACGGCGTACACGACCGCTTCGCTAAGAGCGTGCGCTCGCTGGGCTCGCCGCCGTTCGCGCCAGGGTCTCCAGCTCCATGGCCGCGCCCCTGGCACCGGGACTATCGCGGATGGAGTCCGCCAGCTCGCGAGCGGCCTGCCGGTAGGACGGTCGTTCGAGGAGTTCCTGGACGGACGTTCGGATCGTGTCCGGATCCGACTCGCCATCCAGCGCAAGGCCGGCGCCCAACTGCTGCAGCCGTCCGGCGAGGAAGGGCTGGTCCGCCGCCGGATTGGGCAGGGCGAGCACCGGCACCCCGTGCGCGAGCGACGCGGCGACCGTTCCGTGCCCGGCATGGGTGACCGTCACGGCGGTCGAGGGCAACACCAGTCCGTGGGGAACGAATCCTCGCACGATGACATTGGCCGGTGAGGCGGCGAGGTCTGCAGGTTCTGCCCCCGACACCAGCACGCGGACGGGTTCGCCAGCAAGTGCGGCTACAGTGTTGCGGATGCGTCCCCCCTGGTCCCAGAACTTGCTCGTGCTGAAGCTGACCAGTACCAGCGGGCGGTCGTCATCCGGATCCCACGGCGAGGTCCATCCGTGCGACGGGACGCGTTCGAAAATCGGGCCCACGTAGCGCATCGACGCGGCTGCCTCCGCGTGTGCCGGATCCAGCGCCGCGATCGTCGTGACGATCGTCAGGTGCCCCGCCCAGCCATCGTTCAGCCGTTCCATGGCGGGCAGTCCCGCGCTCGTGCGCAGCTGGTTGGCGGCAGTCAACCGCCAGGCGCCCATTGGCGACTCGGGCGGTGGCACGAGACCTGCAATCGCGGAGTGCGCGAGCACGGCCATGGGCGCGGCAAGGGTCGCGCCGGCGGCGAGCGCCCCCTGCATCGAGAAGTCCACGACGAGAACATCGACACCGCCCTCGGACGCGGCGTCACGGATGTCGTCGAGGTGATCGGGGGAGGCCCACACATGGCGCATCACGCCGGCGAGTCGCTCGGCCGGCTCGCCGCCGCGAGGGATGGTAAAATCGCCGCACCGCCGCAGGACCGTGAAGCCGAACCCCGCCGCGCGGAGGCGGTCGCGCTGCACCTCGTAGCCGATGAAGCCGACGTCGTGGCCGCGGAGCTGGAGTTCCTCCGCGATGCCGACTGCCGGGGGAACGTTGCCGCCGCCATCCCAGGTCACGAACGCAAACCGTGCCATCAGCGCATCCCTCCCGCGATCACGGCTTCCACCAGTTGCCGGACCGACGTCTTCGTCGCGGTCACATCCAGGCCACAGTCAAGTCTCAGGACCTTCCATACATAGAGGTCGGTAATCGCCACCAACTGCGCGAGTCGCCGCTTCTTCTCCGGCACCGTGCCTGTGAGCTCGCGCCCAAATGTCCGCTCGACCCACATCCGGTGATACCGACGGCCGCTCCGGGCCACGTCCGCGAGGAGGTCGACGCGGCTTTCCTGGGAGAGCAGGTGCAGCACCATGCGACCGTGCGTCTCGTAATGCGCGATGAGGTTGTCGACCGCGGCCGCCGGGTCCGCTCCAACGCTTTGATCCCGGTGCTGCCGGACCTCCCTGGCGATGACCTCGCCGACGGCGCCGAACAGCGCCTCCTTCGAGCCGAACTGCCGTATCACGGTTTGAATCCCGACGCTGGCCCGCGCGGCGACCTGGTTCAGCGAGACGAGGTCGTAGTCACGCGTGGCGAACAGTTGGCGGGCGACGTCCATGACGTGCCTGCGGGTCGTCTCGGCGGCTTCAGCTCGGGCGCCCATGCGATACGAGCGGGTGGCCACAATATTCACGGTAATGACATTACCACGAAAGTCGGGGCGCGGGCTCGAGCTGTCGGGTGCGGGCCTCAGCCCCGGCCGGCCGCGATGAGGTAGGCGGCCAGCAGGACGGCCGCGGCGACCGACAGGCCACCCAGCACGAGGATGATCGCAACGCTACTCTGGTAGGAGCCGCGCTCGATCTGGGCGCGGGTCCGCAGGTAACCCATCAGAGCCAACCCGACGACCAGGCCGCCCACCAGGACGATCACGATCCCGAGACCGGCCCCCAGCCCCGTCCCGGCCGGCGCCGGCCGCCGCGCTTCGACCGCCAGGGCTCGCAGAAAGTAGGTGAAGCGGGCCACCACAAAACCGAGGCCGATCAGCGTGATGCCGGTCCGAACCCAGGCGAGGAGCGTCCGGTCGTTGGCGAGGTGGTCGCGAATCCGGCTATCCGGGCTGTTCAATTGGCCAACCCATTATGAGAGGCGGCGGCCGATGCCGTCGCCTCTCAAAGACGTTGCTTAGTTGCCGGCCGGCGGTAATGGATCGCCGGAGCGGCGTGGGTCAGCCCTTGGGCGCGTAGAAGACCCGGACCGAGTCGGGCAGCGCGCCAAGCAGGTCGTCCGGGACCTGCTGGCCGAGCGGTGACCAGGACCAGCTCTCCGAAAGAAAGTCATTGACCCACTGTCGAGCGAGCTGCATGATCGCCGACACGGGCATCTGGGCCGACTGGAGCAGCGGCTCGCGCGCCTGCAGGAACGACTCGAATTCCTCCAGGTACCGGCGCCCGCGCCCCCTCATCTGGTCGTAAACAGTTGCGGCGTCGGTGTGGGTTCGGACGGCTTGCACCTGACGGCTCTTGAGGGTAGCCATATCGTCGACAAAGGCTTGCGCCATGGGCATGATCTCGGCGCGCAGCTTCTGGATGGCCCGGATCCGGTCGGGGCCGATCTTCTGGACCCATTCCTGCCGGCCTTTCGCATCGCCGAGCTGGCAGGCGCCGTAGTAATGGCCGCTTTCACCCGGGACTTGCCTGGTTTCCATGTGGCGGCACGACCAGATCGTCCGCAGCGGCCGATTGGTGGAGTCGACCACGATCGCGTGCCTCGTCTGGTAGGTAGGGCACTCATTGAAGTCGGCGGTGAACGGCTTCCGATATGGGCACGCGTCGCTCGGTCGTACTGCCATGCCCGCCACCTCCCTCAGGTCTCTGATCAAGCTCCGCAATAGCTACGCAAAAACGTATTCGAAGCTTATCGCGGCGGCCAGTTTTTTGCAAGAGTGAACGTAGCGGCCGGTCCGCGGGGAAGAGTGGAACAACTTGCGAGGTATTGCGCAAACAAGGGGCGGCCTTCATACTGGGTAGCCGTGGCAGCCGTCGGAGAGCAGCCCGTATACAGCATCGGCGCCGTGGCGCAGATGCTCGATGTCCCTGCGTCCACGCTTCGAGCGTGGGAAGAGCGCTACGGGGTCGTGGTCCCAACGCGAAGCGACGGGGCGCAACGCCTGTATTCGCGAAACCAGGTGGAATTGCTCCGGTACATCAAGCGACAGCTCGACCTGGGGATGAGCGCCGCGGATGCGCATCGCCTGCTCGGCCAGGAGTTGGAGTCGGGCCGGCTGCCGGCGGGCGGTCAGGTGGGAAAGGAGGAGCTCCGTCCCCTGGTTCTGATCGCCGAGCGAGACCCCTATGCGGCCCAACTGGCCGAATACTTTCTCCGCACCGAGGGCTATGAAGTCGCCACGGCGCTCGACGCCGTCCAGGCTCGCCTCCAGTTCGAAGAGCGATCACCCGACCTGGTGGTGCTGGACCTCCTGATCTCCGGCGGGGCCGGTTTCCGGCTGTGCCGCGAGTTCGCCGCCAAGTCGGGCACCCGTCTGATCGCCGTTTCGGCGCTGGATAGCGCCGACGAGGCGATTCATGCCGGGGCCAGTGCCTTCCTCGAGAAGCCGATCGAGCCCCTGCAACTGATTTCGGCGGTGCGCGACCTGCTGGGCACCAGCGCCCTGTCGCGCTCGCCGAATGCGGTGCGGCTGATGACGCCGTGACCGAACGCCTCGCCAGCGGCCATCCGCGCCTCGACCAGATCCTGATGGGTGGTCTCCCGGCGAATGCGATCAACCTCATCATCGGCCCTCCCGGCAGTGGGAAGACGATCCTGACCGAGCAATACATGTTCCGCAATGCGACCGAGGAACGACCGGCGCTGTATCTCGCCACGGTCTCGGAGCCGTTCGACAAGATCATCCGCTATGGCCAGTCACTCGAGTTTTTTGATGCCGGGGCGGTCGGGAGCCGGGTGCGCTACGAGGACCTGGGCACTGCCCTGAATGACGACGGTCTGCCAGGCGTCCTGGCCAAGGTCGATGCCCTGATCAAGGAGCACCGGCCGGGACTTATTGCGATCGACAGTTTCAAGGCGCTGCACGCCTTCGCCGGCAACCAGGGCGAGTTCCGGCGCTTTCTCCACGATCTCGCCGGTCGACTGACCGCGATGGCGATCTCCTCCTTCTGGGTCGGCGAATACGAGCCGGCCGATTCCACGGACGCGGCGGAGTTTGCGGTCGCCGACGCGATCATCGCGCTGACCACCAAGCGGATGGCGGAACGCCAGACGCGGATCCTCCAGGTCATGAAGCTGCGCGGCAGTGGGTTCGCACCCGGGGAGCATGCCTATCGGATCACCGCCGCGGGCCTGGATGTCTTTCCTCGGTTAGCCGATACCTTCGATGGCTCGGTCTATGCGATGGACACCGAACGGATGTCGACCGGCGTGCCTGCCCTGGACGCCTTACTGGGGGACGGCTACTGGCCCGGCTCCACCACGCTGGTCTGTGGCCCGTCCGGCGTGGGGAAGACGCTGATGGGCCTGCACTTCATCTTCCAGGGCGCCAAGCTTGGTCAGCCGGGTGTGATCGCGACCCTCCAGGAAAATCGAACGCAGCTCGAGCGGATCGTGAAAGGGTATGGGTGGTCGCTCGACAACGATGGCGTGCACCTGCTGGCCCGATCTCCGGTCGACATGTATATCGACCAGTGGGTCTACGATCTCCTGGACTTGATCGAGAAGACCGGTGCCAAGCGCGTCCTGATCGACAGCCTGGTCGACCTCTACTTCACGACGGGCGACGAGATCCGCTTTCGAGAGTGGATGTACTCGCTGACGCAACGCCTGGGGCGGATGGGCGTCAGCCTGTTCATGACGCTGGAGGTCCCCGAGTTGTACGAGGTCACCCGCATCTCCCAGAACGGCATGTCCCATCTGTCGGACAACGTCCTGATGCTGCAGTACGTTCGGATCGATTCACGGATCCAACGGGCCCTGACGGTCCTCAAGACCCGTGCCAGCCAGCATGAACCGGTGGTGCGGACGTACGAGATTTCGCAGAAAGGCATTGTCGTGGGCCCCCCGCTGGCCGAGCTCGCGTCCGCGACGACGCCTCGCTCGTAATCGCCGTGGCAGGGGCCGATGAGCTGGTCGTGAACATGGTTCGGTCCTCGACCACGGCCACGACGGGCCGCTCGGTCAACCACGTACGCAACCACCAGTTCGTCATCGACGAGCCGGCGCATCTCGGCGGTCCGGGAGAAGAGCTCACGCCGGCGGAAGCCTTCCTCTCGGGGATCGCCGCCTGCGGCGTCCTCCTCGTCCAGGGGCGAGCGCGCGACACCAGCGTGGCGCTCGATTCGGTCGACGTCCAGCTCGAGGCGATCCGTCAGCGGCGGGACACCTCGGTGTTCCAGGAGATCCAGATGGTCTTCCGACTGGCCGGCCCGACTGAGTCCCAGGCCGCGCAGCTGGTCGCGCACTACCAGGGTCATTGACCGCTCTATAAGTCGGTCGCGGTCGCGACCCGGATGACGGTGAGGATCGAGGTCGGCCCGGCGTAGCCGCCTGACCAGCCGGTCCGTCGCGGTATCATCTGAGACATGAGTGAGACTCAAGAGGCGATCGAGCAGTCTGGTCTCCGCTTCACGCCGCAGCGGCTGGCGGTCGCGGAGGCGCTGCGGCGGTCCCAGCGAGAAGCCTCGGTGCAGGAGATCTACGATCGGATCCGCCGCAAGCATGCCTACATCGGACGCGCCACCGTGTTTCGGTCGGTGGATCGATTGGTCGAGGCCGGACTGGCCAGGCGGTTGGAACGGCCGGGCCATGTGTCGGCCTATGTGTGGTGCGAGCCGACCCATCACCATCACCTGATCTGCACCCGGTGTCGAACGGTCGAGGAACTCGATGAGCGGATGGTGGCCCCGCTGGCGGAAGCGGTCGCTGCGCAGCAGGGGTTCCGGGTCGATCATGCGACGCTCGACTTTTACGGCCTCTGCCGCGGCTGTGCCGCGAAACCGCGCTAGCTGATACTCGGTATCATATGAAGCTGGCGATCAATCATGCGCTGGAGGTCGAACATCATCCGTCCCGTCACCGGCACGCTCGCCCCGGTCTGGCTGCTCGCCGGCGTCCTGCTGGCCTCCTGTAGCGCAGGGCCAGCTGGCCCGTCGGCCCCCGGCGCGCTCCAGGTGATCGCGGCGGAAAATGCCTGGGGCAGCATCGCCGCGCAGCTCGGCGGGACGCACGTGTCGGTGACGAGCATCGGCACGAACCCGAACGCCGACCCCCACGAATACGAAAGTAACCCGGCGGATGCCCGGGCATTCGCCACCGCCGATTACGTCATCCTCAACGGGGCCGGCTACGACGACTGGGCCACGCGGCTGCTGGACGCCAACCCGAACGCCGGCCGTCGCACGTTCACGATCGCCCAACTGCTCGGTGTCAGGCAGGGCGATAACCCGCACGCCTGGTACCAGCCCGACTGGGTGGAGCGGGTGGCCGATCGCATCACCGCCGACTATAAGTCGCTCGATTCGGCGGACGCCGTCTACTTCGACCAGCAGCGGCATGCCTTCCGGGCCGCGCTCAAGCCATACCAGGATCGCATTGCGGCCATCCGGGATCAATTCGGCGGCACCCCAGTTGGCGCGACGGAAAGTATCTTCGTGTACCTGGCCGGGGCGCTGGGCGTGAATCTCATCTCGCCGCCTCGCTTCATGCAGGCGGTCTCCCAGGGCAACGACCCACCGGCCCAGGACGTCACGACCTTCAACGCCCAGATCAAGAATCGGGAGATCAAGGTCCTCGTCTACAACGAGCAGACCTCGACCGCGGTAACCACGACCCTGCGCCAGCTCGCGGCGCAGGAGAAGATCCCCGTGGTCGGCATCTCCGAGACCCTTCATCCGCCCGGCGCCTCCTTTCAGCAGTGGCAGCTGGCCCAGCTCGTGACGCTGCAGGATGCCTTGACC
>DATCOB010000096.1:0-20044 GCA_036564925.1 Candidatus Dormiibacterota bacterium
CCCCAGTCCCGCATCCGGACACGTTCGCGGGCGGTCAGCGGCCGCCGCACCCGCCCCAGGGTCAAGTGGGGCACGTAGGGGCGCAACTCGAGCGGCACCCCTGCCGCCGCGAGCGCGGACCCGGCGGCCGCGTGGAGGGCCAGCAGATCGCCCAGGTGATCGCCGACGACGCCCGCCCACAGGATATTGGGGCGGCGAATCGAGGGAAAGGCGCCGACGCCCGCCACCTCGATCGGAAATCTCGTGCGGGCGGCCACGGAGGGACCGAGACCGAGCGCAATTTTCCCGACGCGGACCGCGTCGACCTCGCCAAGGAAATGCAGGGTCAGGTGAATCCTGTCAATCGGCGTCGCTGCCACGGTCGAGGCGAGCGGCTGCAGGTCCTGCAGCGCGCCGGCCAGCTTCGCTCGGACCGCATCGGAGAGCACCACCGCCAAAAAGATCCGCCAGCGCTCGGGACGCACGGGCGACATCTAGACGACGTTACGTTCGGGGAGAGACGTCCCGCCGGCGAAGCGATCGGGTGCAAACGCGCTGAGATCGGCAGGGGCCGCGCCGTCGACCATCCACTGGGCCAGCCAGCGGCCGACGACCGGTCCCATCATGAACCCGTGCCCGGAAAATCCGGCGGCGATCCACAGCCCCGGCCGCTCCCGCAGGGGACCGACGAGTGGCTGGAAGTCCGGCGTGTTCTCGTACAGCCCGGCCCACGCCGTCTTGATCCGCGCCTCGACTAATGGCGGCCATCGGCGCTTCGCGACGTCCGTGATCCGTTCCAAAATGGACCAATTCACCGTGGCCGCCTCGCCGGGCGGTTCATCGCTATCGCCCATGCCAAAGAGCACCCCGTCGCCCTCCGGATGGAAATAGAAGGATGTATGGAAGTCGATGGTCATCGGGCTTCGGCGGTCGATCTCGGCCACAGCGTCAGTCACGAAGACGTGCCGGCGCGATGGCGCGATCGCCAGGGCGAGGCCGGTCAGTGCACCGACCGGGGCGGACCAGGGTCCGGCACAGATGACCGTCAGCGGCGCGAGGATCTCTCCCAGGGTGGTTCGCACCCCCTCTACCGTATCGCCCGTCTGGAGCAGGCCGGTGGCCCCGCTGAGGTCGCGGGTGTTGAGGCCCCGGACCAGCCCCCGGGCCTGCGCTGGGGTCAACTCGACCACGTCGTCCAGCCCGAGGCGTCGCTGCAGCCGCACGGTGTCGTGGAACCGCGAACGTTCCACCTCGGTGGTCAGCAGGAAAAGGTAGCCGACGGCCTTGAAGTCGGCGCTGACCCCGACCTCGTGCTCGAAGTCCCGCAGCACGCGCTTCGCCTCCATGCCGATCCGGATATTGATGTCGCTGGAGAACTGCGCGCGGACGCCGCCCGCGCAGGCCGCGGTCGCGCCCTGGCCGATCGCGCCACGGTCGAAGACGACCACCCGGCGTCCTCGCTTTGCCAGGTGAAAGGCGAGACTGCACCCCATCACCCCCGCGCCGACGATGACCACGTCCGCGCGGTCGGTCACGCTAGCGCGCCTTGGCGGCTCCGACCAGCGCCATGAACTCAAAGATGAATTTCAGGGCGGCGAGACTGGTCACGTGGCCACTGTCGAGAGGCGGCGCGACTTCGTCGACGTCGAGGCCGGCCAGCCGGATGCCCTGAAGTTGATGCAGGAAGTCGAGCAACTCGCGGGAGGTGAGTCCGCCGGCCGAGGGGATGCCGGTTCCCGGCGCGTAGGCGGGGTCGAGGGCGTCGATGTCCAGCGAGATGTGGAGCGCGTCACTGCCAATCGCGGCCTGGATCCGGTCATGAAGCCAGTCCTCCTTCAGCCGGTGCGCATCCGCGCTCGTCACCAGGGTGATCCCCATCTTTTTGATGTACTCGACCTCTTCCCAGTCATAGTCGCGACATCCCAACAGGGTCACCTTCCGCGGATCGATTTCGCCCATCTCCAGCCCGCGGCGTAAGGCACAGCCATTCGACCAGCGCGAGGCTCGCGACGTGTCGTTGAGATCCGGATGCGCATCGATGTAGAGGATGCTGAGCCGGCCATTGTGGCGGCGTTGTTGCGCGATCAGGGTCGGGCTTACCGTCGTGTGATCGCCGCCGAGCACGATCGGCAACGTACCCTCCGGCGTCCTGGCAATTTCGTTCGCGACCATGTCTACGTTGTTGCCCATGTCGCCGTCGTTGAGTGCGATGTCACCATCGTCGCGGACGGTGACGTGGTCGAAGCGTTCGGCTCGCTCCGTCACCGGCGCAAGGATCGCGGACAGGTTTCGCAGGTGGGCAGGGGCCTTCGCCGCACCGGGTCGATAAAGAGATCCGGCGTCGATCGGCACCCCCAGGATCCGGACGTGCGGCTGGTGGCCCGCGGCCGGTGCCATGAGCCCGCCCCAGGGTTTCAGCCCGACGCTGTTGAACTCGTGCTCACTCATTGCGAGAGAAACCCGGTGATCGCCTCGACCTGGGCGGCGATGAGCGCCGGTGTCCAGCCGTGACCCGCCGCAGGAATCACCCGAATCTCCGCCTGGGGCATGAGCGTCCGCAGATTGCGGATGGCGTCCACATCCACCGTCCGATCATCGGCCGCCACCACCACGAGCGCGGGCTGTCGCCAACCACCGAGGAACTCGCGGTAATCGCGCGTGATCCCGTCCCGGAGCCACTGCCGCGCCGCATGCCCGTCGGCCCGGCACTGGTTGTTGAAGTTCACCTGCGCATCGTAGGGGTCGACACCCGGCCCTTCCACCATGTACCGCTTGTAGAGATCGGAAACCAGGCGGTTGCGGCGCAGGCCATCGACGGCCCAGAAGACGGGCGCGGCTGTCACGACCCGAACCTGTCGCTTGAAGTTGGCCCGCAGCGTCGTGGGTGAGTAGATCGGTGTGTGCAGGACGAGCCCGCTGACTCGGTCAGTCCAGCGCGACGCATATTCGAGGGCCACCGTCGCCCCCAGGCAGATGCCGCCCACGTCATGCGTGGGAAGACCGAGCCGGTCGGTAAAGGCCCGCAGAAACTCCGCATGGCCGGCGACGGTCCAGGGCGGATCCCCGACGGCGGTCTCCCCGCAGCCGGGGAGGTCGGGAATCAGCACCCGGCGGTGGCCGCTGAAGGCGGGTGCCCAGGTATGGAAGTTCTCCAACGAGCCGATGAATCCATGACACAGCAGCAGCGGGTGGCCCGATCCCATGTCGAGGTACCGGACCCTCCGCTGCCCGACGTCGATGAATCGAATCGTTCCCGGCTGGACCGCGACGGGCTTACTCTCCGGTATCGATCTGCGCGCGTTGCAGCCGGCCACTGTAATCGACATAGATCGTCTTCCACTCAGTGAATTCGTCCAGCGCGACGGTCCCGGCCTCACGGTGGCCGTTGCCGGTATTCTTGACGCCGCCGAAAGGCAGCTGGATCTCGGCCCCGATCGTCGGGGCGTTGACGTAGACGATGCCGGACTGCATCTCGTCCATCGCATGGAACGCCTTGCGAAGGTCGTTCGTGTAGATGGACATGGACAGCCCGTACTGCGTCGAGTTGGCAACGTCCAGCGCTTCGTCGAGACCGCTGACCGGCATCACCAGGGTCGAGGGTCCGAAGATTTCTTCCTGCGCCATGCGCATGTCCTTGCGACCGTCGGCAAAGATGGTCGGGCGGTAGAACCAGCCCTCATCCCCGGCGAATTCGCCGCCGTGGACCAGCCGCGCGTGGTCCGTCTTCCCGATCGCCGTGTACTCATGAACCTTCTTGACGGCTGCCTCATTGATGACCGGACCCATGTCCGTGTCCGCCAGCAACCCATCACCCACCTTCAATTTTGCCGCGCGCTCCTGGAGGAGGTCCAGGAAGTCCTTTTCGACTTTCCTGTCCACGATCAGCCGGGAGGCAGCCGTGCAGCGCTGGCCGCTGGTACCGAAGGCGGCCCACAGCGCGCCATCGACCGCGAGGGGGACATCGGCGTCCTCCAGCACCACAATGCAGTTCTTGCCGCCCAACTCCAGGCCGAGCCGCTTGAGGTTTCGGCCGGCGATCTCGGCGATCTGCTTCCCCGCACCGGTAGACCCGGTGAATGAAATGCCCTGGACCCGCGCATCCTTGACCAGGGGCTCGCCCACCTCGCTGCCGCTGCCGGTGACCAGGTTGAGGACGCCGCCGGGAAGCCCGGCCTCTTCCAGGATCTCGACCAGCCTGGTCGCGATGATGGGGGTGTCCGAGGCGGGCTTGAACACCACAGCATTGCCGGCCATCAGCGCCGGCAGGATCTTCCAGGATGGGATGGCCATCGGGAAATTCCATGGCGTGATACAGGCGACGACACCAAGCGGCGCCCTGACGGTCATGCACCACTTGTTCTTCAATTCCGATGGCACCGTCTCGCCGTGCGGAAGGCGTCCCAGCCCGGCGGCGTACTTGGCCATGTCGATCGCTTCCTGCACGTCCCCGCGCGCCTCCTTGAGGACTTTGCCCATCTCCTGCGTCATCAGCCGGGCAAGCTCTTCCTTGCGCTCCTGCAGGATCAGGCCGGCCTTCAGGACAATGTCGCCGCGCGCCGGCGCCGGGGTGCGCCGCCAACTCGCGGACGCTTTGTGGGCCGCCTCGATGGCCGCGTTCACGTCCTGCGGATTCGAGGCCTGCATGACGCCGAGCACCTCCGCCTTATGGGCAGGATTGGACGACGGAAATGTCTTCCCGCTCTTCGATTCGACCCATCGACCGCCGATGTAGTTCTTGTAGGTCTTGGCTTCCGTTCGCTTTCCCTGCTCGGTCGTCATCGTCTGGCTCACGCTGCCACCTCCTGGAACGCGCCGTTTAAGATGTCCCACGCTTCATCGAGCTCCGCCTGCGAGATGTTGAGCGGCGGTATCAGCCGCAGGATGTTGTCGTGCGGGCCGCAACTGAGCAACACGAGGCCGGAATCGAGGCACACCTTGCGGATCCGTGTCACCAGATCCTTGTCGGCCGCCCCATCCTTCTTGACCAGTTCCACGCCGATCATCAACCCCAGCCCGCGCACGTCACCGATCGCTGGAAGCGTGGCTTGTAACCGGCGGAGTCGGTCGAGGAGGTCCGCCCCCTTGGCCGTCGCGTTTTCGAGGACGTGCTCACGCTCGAAAACGTCCAGCGTGGCCACCCCGGCCGCGCACGAAACCGGGTTGCCGCCGAATGTCGAGCCGTGGGCCGCGGGCTCCCACTGGTCCATCAGCCTGGCGCTGGCGATGATCGCGCTGAGCGGCAGTCCGGAGGCGATGCTCTTGGCCAGGGCCATGATGTCAGGCACGACGCCCGTGTGCTCACAGGCGAACATCTTGCCGGTGCGGCCATAGCCGGTCTGGACCTCGTCCGCGATCAGCAGGATCCCGTGCTCGTCACACAGTTTCCGCAGGCGGGGCATGAAGCCGGCCGGCGGCACGATGTATCCACCCTCCCCGAGGACCGGTTCCACGATGAAGGCGGCGATGTTGCGAGGCGGCACGCGCGTGTTGAGCATCTCATCGATGAAATCGAAGACATACGTCAGCGTTGCCTCATCGCCCGGCCCGGATGGATTCCGGTAACGGTTCGGATATGGGACATGGTAGACGCCGGGAAGGAACGGCTCGTACCGCTCGCGGTAGTAGCTCTTGGATGCGGTCAAGGAGAGCGCTCCGTACGTCCGGCCGTGAAAGGCCCCCTGGAAGGCGATGAGCCCTGGACGGCCGGTGACGTAGCGGGCGAGCTTGATGGCGGCTTCGACGGCCTCGGCGCCGCTGTTCGCGAAAAACACCTTGTCGAGGTTTCCTGGCGCAATGGCCGCCAGCCGCTCGGCCAGCAGGATGTTCGGTTCATGATGGGCGACGACCGAGACGTGAACCAATTTGTCCAGCTGCGCATGGGCCGCCTTGAGGATGTCCGGATGGCCATGCCCCAGGTTGGTGACCGCAATGCCTGATGCGAAGTCGAGGTAGCGCTGGCCGTCAACCGTGTAGAGGTATGAGCCACGGCCGTGATCGATGACGAGCGGGGTATACCGGTAGAGAACCTGGCCGAGGTGCGCACGCTCCCGCGCCAGCCAGTCCTCCTGGTTATCGCCGGGTTCGGTTTCCTTTATAAGTTTCATGCTGCCTCCTTAATACGGCGTCGAATCGTGGCCACGGAGCCCGGTCGACCGCCGGGGGAGGCTGCCCATCTGTCGATGCCCACCAGGAGCAGGAGATGCCTGCGTGCGTCATCGTTGGCCAATCTTACCGTGGCCGTCGCCGCTCAATGCCCGAGCCAGGGTAAACGGCCACCGTATCGGAGGACCAGGGGGGCCAGGCGCGAGGTCGTGAAGGCCGGCCGGAGGCCGAAAAAGGCTCGCAGCCAGGGATGCTGCTCCTCCATCAGGTCAAGGGTCAAGCGGCCGGTTCGCGAGTAGGCCCGATCCGCCGCCAGTTTGTCCGAATTCGCCAGGCTGCTGAGCACGGCGTCCCGCCGGACCGCCGCCGAGAAAGCATCGATCTGTCCGGGGGTGATCGCCCCTACGGGTCCGCTCGCCAGCAACGGCTTGATCGCTTGCTCAGCGTGCTGCGACGTGTTGAGGGCCAGGTAGGCGACGATCAGGACGCTGAGCAGTTGCAGACCGACACCGAGAAACCGGTCCGCCTGACCTAACCGCGTGCCTCGCACCGCAGCGGCCAGCCGCGAGGCTGGGATGTTGAGAACAAAGGCCAGTCCGATCGTGGCGATCACGAGGATCAGGTAGACCGGGACGTCCAGGTGGGGCAAGAGCACGCCCAGGAGCGGGGCGTGAAAAATGGCGACCAGCACGACGGCGAGCGCGAACGACACCTCGGCAAAGACCGGCCGAAGGAAGCCCTGGCTCCATCCGATGGCGATGGCCACCAGTGCCACCACCACCAGGACCAGGTCGAGGCCGTTCAGCGGGACGGGACCGCCTTGAACCCGGTCGCCCGCTGCGGCGACCGTTGCGCCGTCAAAAAGCCGCCGAACATCACCAGCACGCCCACCGCCTGGCCCACGTAGAACAGTTCATAAATGTGGAAGCGCGTCAGCGTGGACGCGCCGGCCACGATGAAGGCCCCGCCGGCGATCAGGACGTTGGCGAGCAGCCGGGAGCCCGACCCACCTCGTCGCCAGGCGCCGTAGCCCGACCACAGCGCGCCGCCGATCAGGACCAGGCTGCCCACGATGTTGAGCAGGGCGGCGGTCAGGATCGCCACGGCATTGAAAAGGCCGTGCTCGAGGCGGATGGTGTCGACCGAGGGGACTTCGCGCGTTTGCAGCAAGCTGGCTTGCAGGCTGGCCCCCGCCACCGCGGCAAGGCCGATCCCGGCCAGGACGACCACGATCAGCAGCGCGGCTCGCCCGAAGCGTGGGCTCAGGAGATAGATGGTGCCCAGGGCCAGCACCCCGACGACGGTGATGCCGCCAAAGTAGTAATAGATTCGGTACAGGCCCGGGTTCCATCCGCCCGCCGCGCCGACGACCTCGGTGAAGGCCGCGATGGCATATAACGCGAGGGCGACGGCCCAGGCCGCGAGATACGCCCTCGGCTTGCTTCGGTACTGCACCCACAGGGTGGCCGCGAAGGCGGCACTGATGAGGGTGGCCGCCAGGGGATAGAAGATCACGCCACCTACAGTTTATCCACCACGCGCAACGACCTGCTTGACTGTAAAGTGGCTATTGACGTTAAATAGCCGCAACCACGGTACATAGGAGCCTAGCCCCCGTTTGAGCAGAGTCATCGCCGTTGCCAACCAGAAAGGCGGGGTTGGTAAGACGACCACCGCGGTGAATCTAGGATGCGCACTCGCCGAGCTCGGGAAGCGCGTCCTCTGCATCGACCTCGATCCTCAAGGCCACCTCACGATCAACATGGGGTTCAAGCAGCCGGATCAGATCGAGCTGACCCTCTACCATTTGCTGCTCGACCCGCAGGTCACGCTGGGTCACGTCGTCAAGCACAGCAACCTCGGCGTCGACTTCATCCCATCGAATATCGAGCTCTCCGGGGCCGAGATCCAGCTGGTCCAGGAGATGGGTCGCGAGAGCTTCCTGAAGGAAAAGCTGGCCCCTGGCCAGGATGAGTACGACTTCATGGTCATCGACTGCCCGCCCTCCCTGGGACTCCTGTGCGTGAATGCGCTGGTGGCAGCGGATGAGGTCATCATTCCGCTCCAGTGTGAGTACTTCGGGATGAAAGGTATGCAGCTGTTGCAGAACACGATCGAGCGCGTCCGCGGCAAGCTCAATCCGAAGTTGCGCATCAGCGGCATCCTCGCCACCATCCACAAATCACGGACCTTGCACTCGCAGGAGGTGCTCGAGCTGGTCCGCGAACGGTATGGCGACGTCGTGTTCGATGTCGTGATCAAGGACAGCATCCGCTTCGCCGAGACGCCGCTCGCCGGCATGTCCATCCTGCAGTACGCCGGCAGCTCCGAGGGCGCGAACGCCTACCGTGCATTGGCCAAAGCGGTTGTCAAGCGGGCACCGGCCGCCGACGTGGAGGTAAAGCAGCCCGTTGCCACTCGTGTTTAAGCGGGTGTCCCTGACCGGGTCCGCGGAGCTGTTTCGCGACACGTCCCGGGCGCCCGAGATCCTGGCCGAGACCGACCCGGAGCCAGCGGCAGCACCGATCCATCAACTGCCGGTCGCCGCGCGGGAAGCCAACACCTACGAGTTCCGCCTCACCGAGGACCAGGTTCGGGAACTGATCGACGCCGTGCAGAAGATCAAGTACCCCCATACCCTCAAGAACACCGCCAAGCTGAGCATGGAGGAGTTCGAGCGCCTCGAGGCGCTTCGCCAGGTCCTACTCGACGGCCTTCGCTAAGGCCTCCTCGCCGCGCTGCGATGAGGCCACATCCCAGCGGCGCGCGACCTGCTGGGCCCGATAGAGGTTCGCGTAGAGGCCGGGAGCGTCCACCAGGGCATCGTGGCGCCCCCGCTGCACCACCCGGCCCCGGTCCAGCACCACGATCTCGCTGGCCTGCCGGATGGTAGAGAGTCGGTGGGCGATGACGAGCACGGTGCGATCGACGACCAGCCTGGCGAGCGCCGCCTGGATCAGGTGTTCGGCCTCGGGATCCACCGACGACGTGGCTTCGTCGAGGATCAGGATGGGCGCGTTTCTCAGGAGAGCCCGGGCGATCGAGATCCGTTGCTTCTGGCCGCCGGACAGGCGGACGCCGCGCTCGCCGATGATCGTGTCGTAGCCGCTTCGGAGTTCCGCGATGAAGTCGTGCGCATGGGCCGCGCGCGCCGCCGCCTCGACCCGGCCAGCATCGGCATCCGGGTCGCTGATCTTGATATTCGCCGCCACGGTGTCGTTGAAAAGAAAGACGTCCTGCAGGACAAGGCCAACGGTGCGATGCAGGTAGTCGAGGGGGAGGTCACGAACGTCGACACCGCCCAATCGAACTGATCCCTGTTGCGGATCCCAGAAGCGGGCAATGAGGTTGGCCACCGTGGTTTTCCCGGCGCCACTCGGGCCAACCAAGGCCAGCACCTGGCCTTCCGCGAGGTCGATGGACACGTCGTGCAAGACCGGCCGGCCCGGATCGTACGCAAACGTCACGGCCTCCAGCCTGACGTCGTAGCGTGGGCTCGTCGGCAGCCTGGCCGCCGGCGAATCCGCCACCTCTTCCGGCGCGGTGAGCACCTCGTAGATCCGCTCGGTCGCCGCCTGGGCGTTGCGAAGCCCTTCCAGCTGGCGATTGAGCTCGGTGATCGGCCGGTACAGGTAGGTCGTTAGAAAGATGAACAGCACCAGGTTCGGCGGGCTGAGCTGGCCGCCCAAAACCATCAAGCCGCCAACCAGCAGCACCAGCGCCACCGGGATGGCCGCCATCCACTCCACGCCCGCGAAGTACCAGGTGTGAAGCAGGTTCGCCCGAATTGCGGCGCTTGCCAGGCTCTGGCTGCGGTCCTCGATGTCGCGCCTGGCGTGCAGCGCGGCCGCAAAGGCCTTCAGCACGCCGACCCCTTGAATGTGGTCGATGATGATGCCATTCAGGCGGCCCAGCTCATCGCGATACCGCTTGAAGGCCTCGTTGGCAGCGCCGCGGAACAGCGCCAGGATCACCAGGATCACCAGCAGGGGCGCCAGGGCGACGAGTGCCAGGCGCCAGTTGAAAATGAACATCAGGATTCCGATCAGGAACGGCACCAGCGCCGCACTGATCAGCTGGATTCCGGCGTGGGCGGTGAAGAACTCGATAGTCTCGACGTCGCCGATGACCTTGGCGGCCATCGTGCCGGATTGCTGTCGCGTGTGAAAGCCCATGGACAGGCGTTGCAGTTGGTCATAGCAGCGCATTCGCAGGTCGTGTAAGACGCGAAACGCGGCCAGATGACCAAAGGCACCCTCGAGATACCTGGCTACCGCCATCAGCGCGGTGATCGCCACCATCGCCAACCCCAGTAAGACCAGCGTGCCGGTGGCGGCCCCCGGGCGCCCGACCGTGACCAGGATCTGTCGGATGATCAACGCCGGCACAACACTCAGTGCGGTGTAGCCGACCGACCCGGCGATCGCGATCGCCAGCAGGCCGCGATGGCCACGAGTGATGGCCAGCATCCTGGAAAAAAACATCATGCGGATGAAATTTTACGGAGCGGCGTGAACGAGCTCGACCAGCCGCTGCAGGTGCTCGACCGGGGTGGCCGGGAGCACGCCGTGTCCGAGATTGAAGATATGGCCAGGCCGGCTCCCAGCCAGCGCGATGACGTCACGCGCCTTTTGCTCCACCACCGGCCAGGGCGCGAGGACCGCCGCCGGGTCGAGATTTCCCTGGACTGCGCGATCAAAGCCCACCGTGGCCCACGCCTCGGCGAGGTCGACGCGCCAGTCGAGCCCGATGACATCACCACCCGCGTCTCGCATCGAGGGCAGCAGTGCGGCGGTTCCGGTGCCGAAGTGCACGGTCGGTGCGCCGGTGTCGCGCAGGCCCTGGAAGATGCGGGCGACATGTGGTTGCACGTATCGCTGGTAATCGGACGGCGACAGCGTCCCGACCCAGCTGTCAAAGAGCTGCACGACCTGGGCCCCGGCATCGACCTGCGCCTGCAGGTAGGCCAGGACCAGACCGCTCAGTCGCTCCATCAGGTCGTTCCATAGGTCCGGCTCGCCGTACATCATGGCCTTGGTCAGGAGAAAATCACGGGAGGGCTTGCCCTCGATCAGGTAGCCGGCGAGCGTAAAGGGCGCGCCGGCAAAGCCGATCACGGCCACCGAAGGATGCAGCTCCCGCCGAAGCAGACGAATGGTGTCGAGCACGAAGGGGACCGACTCCTGGGGGTGAAGCGAGCGCAACCGCTCGATATCGCCCCGGCTGCGAATTGGCTGGTCGATGACCGGTCCGACGTCCTCCACGAGGCGAAGGTCAACCCCGAGGCCGAAGGCGACGGGCAACATGATGTCCGCGAACAGCACCGCGCCATCGACGCCAAGTCGGCGCACCGGTTGCAGGGTGACCTCGGCGCAGAGCGCGGGATCCTTGCAGATCGTAAAGAGGTCGGCGGTCTTCCTGATGGTTCGGTACTCGGGCAGCGAGCGACCCGCCTGGCGCATGAACCACACCGGGCGGTGGCCGACTGGTTCGCGGCGCGCCGCGCGCACCAGCAGCGGCGCCGAATGGGCGTCGGTATGGACGCCGGCGACCTTAAGGGATTCCCGGGCCGGCGTCATGCGCCGGTGATCAGGCTCACCGGTTGCGTGAGCCCGTTACCCGCCTGCGCATCGGCGAGTCCCAGCGCCAGGTCGACCGCGTTCGATGGCGCCATGAGGACGCAGGTGAAGATCGGCGTCTCCCGTTCGGTGTAGCGGCTCGCCTGCGACTCCCGCAACTCCAGGACCAGGTCAAGAAATACCGCGGGGTGATCGCACTCGAAGGCCACGACGAACTCCTGGTCGTCGAGTCCGAAGGAGTAGGCGGTATTGATCTTGACCTGCGGATAGCGATGCCCGATGGCGAAATGCTCGATCATCATCGCCTTACGCCGCTCGTACGGGAGGCGATACCAGGCCCGCTTCTTCACCATCGGATACACGAAGAGATAGCGGGCGCCGGTCGGCTTCAGCCGCGTCCGGCGCCCCTCCTGGTCGGCATGGCGGTGTCCGCCAAGGTAGGGCGACGGGCGCATCATCGCCAGAAAAGAGTGAGCGATCCGCAGGTGCGGGCCGAGCGTCGTCGCCCGCCAGCGCGATTCCGCCCGCTGAACCTCGTCCAGGGTGTCGGCCGCCTGCCACACCAGCAGGTCGCAGTCGCCACGAAGGCCGACGGTGCTGTAGGTCAGCAGGCTGGCCTCCCCTGCCCGCTCGTCGAGCAAACGGGAAAATTCGTCGGAGGCGTGCCCGCGGTCCTGCTCGCTCCAGCCCATCGCGACCGGGTCGACTTTCAGGAACGTGTACTTCACGACCTGGCGCGCCTCTGTCATGACTTCAGGGTAACAATCGCGGGCGGTCGGGCGCCCGATGGTAGCGGGAATCTTGGCTAATCTAAGCTGGTGGCGAGACTGGCGATCCAGAAGATCCATGTCGGCGAAAAGGACACCAACTGTTACGTCGTGTCCTGTAGCGTCACCAGCGAGGCGGTCGTCATCGATCCGGGCGACGACGCGGCGAAGATCCTGGGCCAGCTGGCCGGCGTCACCGTTCGCTGGATCTGCTTCACGCACGCCCATCCCGGCCACACCGGCGCCAAGGAGGAGATCAAGCAAGCCACCGGCGGGACGACCGCCATGCATCTCGCCGACGCGACCGCCCAGCTGAAGTCGGCGGACCGCTACCTGACGGCGACCGAGACGCTTCCATTCGGGACCTTTAAGCTCGACGTGATGGGAACGCCCGGCCACACGCCAGGCGGCCTGTGCTTCAGGGTGGGCAACCATCTGTTCACCGGCGACACGCTGCTGGCGGGGAAGATCGGGCGGGTCGACCTACCGCAATCGAGCCCCCAGCAGATGCTGCTCAGCCTCCACGGCCAGTTACTGACGCTGCCCGACAACACGGTCGTCTATCCGGGTCATGGCCCCAACACGACGATCGGTAAGGAACGGGGTGACAACCCGTACCTGCGGATTCGTTAGGGCGTCTGTTTCTCGCCGTACAGGCCTTCGATCACGGCGCCGTATTTTTCGGCGATGCGCTTTCGCTTCACCTTCATGCTGGGTGTCAGCTCGTCACCGACGATGAAATCGGTGTCGAGGATCTTCCACTTCTTGATCTGCTCCGGGTGCGAAAGGCCGCGGTTGACATCGGCGACCGCTTCATCGACCAGCCGTTTGACACCCGGATCGTCCGGCCCGGCCTTTCCTTCCGGCGCGTCCGGGTCCAGCGTGATCAAGGCGGCGACGAAAGGCCGCCCGTCGCCCAGGACGACCGCCTGCCCGATGCCGGGCCGTGACCGCAGGACGTTCTCCATCGACGCGGGGGCAACGTACTTACCGCCCGACGTCTTGAACAGGTCCTTCTTCCGATCGGTGATCTTAAGGAAGCCGTCACCGTCCAGCTCGCCGACATCGCCGGTGCTGAGCCAGCCATCGACGAGGGTCTCCCCGGTACTCTTCGGATCTTTAAAGTACCCGGCGAAGACGTTATTGCCCTTCACGAGGATTTCGCCATCGGCCGCGATCCGCAACTGGACCCCCGGGAGCGCGGGGCCGACCGTCCCAAACCTGGCCGCGCCCGGGCGGTTGAAGGACGCCGGTGCCGTCGTCTCGGTCAGGCCGTATCCCTCGAGGATCTCGATACCGAGCCCGTAGAAGAAGCGCAGCATGTCCGGCGAAACGGGTGCCGAGCCACTGATGCAGATGCTGGCATCCTCCAGGCCGATGGTCTCGCGGATCTTTTTGAAGAGCAGGCGGTCCGCCAGGTTCCACTGCCACAGGACCCACGGCGAGGGCTTCCGGCCTCGGTCGTAGGCGGCCGTCCGCAGCGCCCCCATGGTCAGCGCCCAATCGCGGATCACCCGCTGCGCGCCCTTCACCTTGTCCATCCGACCGCGGATGCCCTGATAGATCTTTTCCCATAGCCGCGGCACCGACGTGAAATATGTGGGGCGGACGTCGCGGACCATCAGCATCACCTGGTCGACGCTCGGGCAGAAGTAGACCTGGCAGCCGGTGCGCAGCTGCCGAAGGTGGCTGACGACCCGCTCAAGGACGTGGGCGAGCGGCAGATAGGAGAGCACGCGGTCGTCCGGGCCACCGGGGAAACAGATCATCGTGGCGTCGGTCGTCCAGGTCAGGTTGCGATGCGTCAGGATGGCCGCCTTCGGCGTCCCGGTCGTTCCCGACGTATAGATCAGGCTGGCCATGTCATCGAGATGGACCGCCTGCCAGCGACTGGTCAGCAGTCCAGGTCGGCCGCGGCCGAACTCGTCGCCGCGCCGCAGCGCATCTTCCCAGGTGACCACCCAACCCTCGACCTCCGGCGCCGCACCGTCGATCAAGATGACGCGCTGAAGATGCTCGAGATCGCGACGCATCCCCGCGATCTGGTCGAACAGCTTTCGATCTTCGACGATCAGCACTTTCGACTCGGAATGATCGAGCAGGTACCTGACCTGGTCGGGCGCCAGGGTCTGGTAGACGGCGACGGTGACGGCCCCGGCATGGACGATGGCGAGGTCGGCGATCTGCCACTGAGGCCGGTTGGCCGACCACAACGCCACGCGGTCCTGCGGCTCAAGTCCCTCGGCCATGAGCGCATTCGCCAGGCGGCCCACCGCCCGGGCATACTCCGTCCAGCTGATCGGGACCCACCGCGGGCCCGCCTTGAAGAAAAGTGCCGGCGCGTCGCCGCACCGCGCCGCGGTTTGCTGGAACAAGGCCGGGACGGTGACCGGCGCTGCCGGGGAGCCGGCTGCAGCGGGCCCGTGACTCGTCACGGCCGACTTCATGCCGCCACTATAGGAGAACTTCCGCAGCCCCATAAGGGTCCGGCGGCCGGTTACGTATTCTAAGCAGGTGGTTGTGGGCACCTGTGAGCTCACCTTCCATCTGCCGGACAATCACAGCTTGAAGGGGAAACGCCAGCTGAGCCGGTCCATCGTGCAACGCATTCGAAACCGCTTCAACGTGTCGGTGGCGGAGGTCGCGGAGATGGATCGCTGGCAAATTCTTTCACTGGGAGTGACCTGCGCGACCAACGACCGCCGCCTGGCGAATGCGATGCTCAGCAAGATCGTCGACTTCGCCGAGGATCAAGCTAATGGAGCCGTGTTGCACGACAGCCGAATCATGATCATGACGACATGACAACCTCAGCGCGGACCGACGCCGACGACCTCGGGACGGTCGAGGACGGTCCGCTCGCCGCCATCCTCGCGGCGCTGGCCCGCGATGATCCCAGCGGCGTCGCCTCGGCCCTGGATGGTCAACTTCACGAGGGACGGCGCCGGAGTCCGGCTGCCCTACGACAGCAGGTCGGAGAACGACTGGCGACCGCGTTGGCCGCGCAGACCGGACGGATCAGCCGTTGGATCGACGTCCTGGCCACCTCCCCGTCACCAGCCGGCCGGCAGGTCGCCTGCCTGCTGCTGGCGAGCCGGTACCAGGAGGACCCTGCCGGAGTCCTGTGCGCGGCGGAAGCCCTGGCGGACGACCCGCACTGGGAGGTTCGGGAGGCGGCGGGTGGCCTGCTCGGCACGTTACTGGACCGGGATTTCCAGCGCATTCGCGCTCGGCTCGAGGTGCTCCGCTCGTCGCGCTCCGAGAACCTCCGCCGCGCGGTGGTTCTTGCCGCGAAATACGCGGCTCGTCGAGACAAGCCCGAACGTGTCAATGACCTGCTGTCGATGCTCGAGCCGCTGCTCAGGGATCCGCAGCCCTACGTGCGGAGAAACCTCGGGCCGTTCGCGATCGGAGACGCGCTGCTCAGGGTCGACCCGAAGCAAACGCTGAAATGTCTGCGGGAGTGGTCGCGCGACCGGGATCCGATCGTCCGGTGGAACGTGGCGATGGCCTTCTCCAGCGCCATCGGGTCGTTCCACTGGCCCGCCGCCAAGGCGATCCTGGAGCGCCTCGCCAGGGGGCCGGAGCCACTCGTCCGCAACGCCGTCGCCAAGGCGATGCGCCGCTGCCGGCAACGCTACACCGAGGAGGTCGAGGAGACGCGGCTGCGCTGGCTGAAGGACCGCGAGCGGGCAGCGACGGCGGAGTTAGTGGGACCCCTGCGCAAGCGGTAAAAGCCCAGTTAGCAGAGACACTTTCTCGCGCCGGTGCGCCGTCCAGCGGCCCATGCGCGGCTCGGGCCAAATTCCAATGCCCTCGCCTTGCGCGTACAGGCCGCATGCGGCGCCGGCGCTATCCGCGCGAAAGCGCGGCTCGCCCTGCGGGCTCGCCCCTCTGCTCAGGTCAGTACGATTTGCGCTGAGAGCTTGAGTCACGCAGTGGGCGAGACGCCCAAATCGTTCCTTGATCAGTTTCAGGCGACTTTGCCGTGGCCGCTCGATCCGTTTCAGGTCGAGGCGATCGAGAAACTCGAGACCCACGAGGGTGTCCTGGTCTCGGCACCGACCAGTTCAGGCAAGACCGTGATCGCCGACTATGCGATTTACCGCGCGCTGCAGACCGAGGCGCGCGCCATCTACACGACGCCGCTCAAAGCGCTCTCCAACCAGAAGTTCCGTGACTACACGCGCCTCCACGGACAGGGCCAGGTCGGATTGGTCACGGGCGAGAACACCATCAACCCCGGGGCACCCGTCGTCGTCATGACGACCGAGATCCTGCGCAACCTCATCTATGAGGACCCGGAGCGACTCGAGCGGGTTCACTACGTGATTCTCGACGAGGTCCACTACATCGACGACTTCCCCCGCGGGGCCGTCTGGGAAGAGATCATCATCCAGGCGCCGCGACACATCAAATTCATCGGTCTCTCCGCCACCATCAGCAACTTCATGGAGATCGCCGACTGGATGAGCCTCCAGCGTGGGGACATCGCGACCGTGAGCGTGCGGAAGCGACCGGTCGAGTTGCGGCTCTGGCTGGCGATGCGGAATGACTTCTATCCACTGCTCGACCAGAGCGGGGCGATCCCGAGGGAGACCCGGCTTCGCGCGCAGGCCGAGTCATCCACCGACCTGCGCTTGTCGCAACTGCGCCGGGTGCCCGAGAACGACCTCCTGCCCGTCGTCGAACGCCTGTTGAGGCGGGAATTCCTTCCCGCGATCTATTTCATCTTTTCGCGGCGCGGATGCCGGGAGGCGCTGGGACGGTGCGCCAGTCACGGACTCGATCTGACGACCCCGGCCGAGAAGCACGTCATCGACCGGGTGGTCGAAGAACGCCTTTCTCGCGTGGAGGATCCCGACGAAGCCGCCCTCTACGCCACCTTGCTGGATGCCGACGTCCTCCGGCGTGGCCTGGCCATGCACCACGCCGGGCTCCTCCCCTACCTGAAGGAGATCGTTGAGGACCTCTTCGCGCAGGGCCTCATCAAGGTGGTCTTTGCGACCGAGACGCTGTCGCTGGGCATCCACATGCCGGCGCGGGCTTGCGTCGTCTCCTCCTTTACAAAGTTCGATGGCCAGAACTTCGCCGCGTTGACCTCGGGGGAGCTCACGCAACTGATGGGACGGGCCGGTCGGCGAGGCATCGACCCGATCGGCCACGGCATCGTCCTCAAGGAGCCGGACGTCGATATCGGCACCATTTACGAAGCGGCAACGGGTCAGGAGATGACCGTCGAGAGTAAGTTCGCCCCGACCTACAACATGGCGCTCAACCTACTGCGCTATCACAAGCCCGATGACGTCGACTTGCTGATGGAGCGGTCCTTCGGCCAGTACCAGAAAGGGCTCGCGCGGGGCGAGCTCGACGGGCGGCTGGCGAACCTGCGGCAGCGGTTGGCGGATGTCCGTGCGGCTCGCTTCACGGCCGAGGACGATCCTTGCTGTACGGAGGTCATTTTCAGCAAGTTCACCCACGCCGAGGACGAGATCACCGCCCTCCGGGTGCAGATGCGGCGGCTTCGTAAAGAGCACTGGCACGGCGGCCGAGGCCGCGGACGAAGTCGCGGAGGGCGCCCGACGAAAGACGCCGGCGGCCGGAGCCTGGCTGACCTCAAGCAAGAGGTCGCGGCGTGGCAGGACCGGATGGCCAAACTCCCGTGCCGGCGGTGCCCGTTTCTTAGCGAACATCGCGCGCATCACGATGAGATCCGGGAGCTGGAAGGGAGGCTGCGCGCCTCGGACCACGATGCCGAGCGGAGCCAGGGTGAGTACCGCCGGCGCATGGCCGCGCTTCGATCCATCCTGGAGGACCTCGGTTTCCTGAGCGGGGCGGTACCGACGGCCAAAGGCTTGCTCGCCTCGCGGATCTACGGCGAGAACAGCCTGATCATCACCGAGGCGATCGCCGACGGATGGCTGGAAGAGCTCACTCCGGCCGAGCTCGCCGCGGCGCTGGTGATGGTCACGGCCGAAGATCGCAACCGCGATCGACCCCACCCGCACCGGCGACTCCCGACCAGCGCCCTCGCGCTCGCGCAAAAACGGCTTCGGGTCATTTACTACCGGTTTTCGGCGCGAGAGAAGGACCGGGGCGAGGAAAATCTCCGACCGCTGTCGGGTGACTACGTCAACTTCACCTACGACTGGTGCAACGGTGAACCGCTCTCGGTCATCCAGGCACCGCAGGGCGTCGAGCTTGGTGACGCGGTCAAAGCCTTGAAAGGGCTCTACAGTGCCCTGCGTCAGATCGAATGGGCGGTCGTCGAGCGTCCCGCATTGCGCCGCCTCGTGCTGAAGGCCCGAGAGGCCCTCGAGCGGGAACTGATCACGCGCGTGTAGCGACGCTAGTCTCGGCCTTCCTCCTGCGCCAGCTTCTCCGAGATTCGGAAGACGCGCTCGGGTAGGTCCGCGATGTCGTAGTAGCGGAGCGGCTTTTTCAGCCGTTTGGCGATGCCCACCTGGACCTTGACCCCGAGACTCATCGTGCCGAAGACCCAGACCTCGTCGCAACGGGCCAGCAAGTTGTTGATCGCGACGCGGACGAGTTGCTTGGGCACCGTGTGCAGCAGGTAGTAGTCGAAGAGCATGAAGGGATTGATGGGGACATAGCCGTCATCCAGGACCACCTTCGAGACGTGCATCCGCCAGTAGAAGTTGCGGTTGGACATGGCGATGTAGATGAGCTTCTTGGGATGGCGGAGCGTCTGCTCCAGTTGCTCGAGAGGGCTGGCCTCCGGCGTTGGCGCGAAGATCGAGGCGAGGATGTCGTCCGCCGACTTGCCGCCGGCCGGCTGCGCCTCCGGTGCCCGGATCGGTACGGGCGGCGCCTCCTCCGGCTCGACGGCGTCTCGTTCCCTTTGTCCCCCCATGTTTTCGGAAAGTTTAGGCGTCGGCCAAGGAGGCGTCAAGGTGGGGCCGGGCCACGAGGCGAAGATGGCGCAAAGCCTGGTCGAGGAGCAAGACGTTCACCGGGTCGTTGAGCCAGCGGCTCGCGCCGGACGGATGGGGCAACGGCACGAGGATCGGGCGCGTACGCGCGCGGGGCCGCGGGACGTTGCCGGCCAGGTCGAAGACGTTGCCGACGAGTTCGCTCATGGGCCGTCGAGGAAGGAATCGCTCATGGGCCAGCGCGCCCACCAGCAGGATCACGTCGGGCTCGATCAGCGCCAGCTGTCGGTCCAGGTGCGGCCGGCACAGTTCGACCTCGGCGCGGCTCGGGCGCCGGTCGCCGCCGCCCGTGCCCTTACCCGGGAAGCACTTCGTGATCGAGGTCATGTAGACACGCCGGCGGACGTCCGCCTCGGACTTAAAGCCTGCGCGCATCAGCCATCGCATCAGGATTCGCCCGGATCGTCCGCGAAATGGCAGGCGATCGACCTGTTCGACGACCCCGGGCGCCTGGCCGATCAGCATGATGCGGTTGTCCGGGTGGCCGCTCAGCACGGGAGCGGCTCGGGGCAACCATCCTGCGCCGACACAGCGGGTGCATCCCAGGATCTCGCGATGGAGGAGCGTCAAGGCATCGCAGGGAGGCATGGGCGCGAGAGTCAGCGTACCGTCAGGCGGCCCGTCACGTGTCGTCGGCATGTTGCGCGCGGCGGAGCTGCCCGCT
>DATCOB010000097.1:0-15733 GCA_036564925.1 Candidatus Dormiibacterota bacterium
AGGAAGCGGTGGTTGGCCGCCTCTTCGAGTACGCGGAAGCCGCTTACACGGTGAAAGAGGCGGAGCTCACGGCCGCCATGATGCGCAAGGTCGAGCAGTTTGTCGTGCTCAAGACCATTGACTCCAAGTGGATCAGCTACCTCACCATGATGGAGCACTTCAAGGAAGGCATCGGGCTCCGGGCGTTCGGCCAGAAAGACCCACTCATCGAGTACAAGAACGAGGCCTTCCAGGCCTTCCAGGAGCTGCTCAACGACATCCAGTTCGACATCGCCTCCACGGTCTTCCGTGTGCAGTTGGTCAAGGAGCCACCGGCGCCGCAACCGCCGCTTGCCGCCCTCGCCAATCCACCGGAGGCGGCGGGCTCGACGGGCGCCGCCACCCCCAATGGTCACGGGGCAGGGACGTCGACACCTGCCGGCAAGGTGGGGCGCAACGATCCCTGCTATTGCGGCAGCGGCAAGAAGTTCAAGAAGTGCCATGGCCGGTAAGATGGAGCGCGAGTGACCAAGAAGAAGACCGGAACCAAGTCGGAGCGGGTCAAGGCGGCGACCGCCGCAAGCCCGGGGCGAAAGCAGGACGTCGAGCGTCCACCCGCGGCCCCGAGCGCAGCCGACGCGGAGTCCGGGTCCGCCCCGCGACCGCCCTTCCGTTCTCCCCAGTCGCTCAACTTCGCCGGCGTGGGCCGGAATGACATCTGCCCCTGCGGCAGCGGCAAGCGCTTCAAAAACTGTCACGGCCATTAGATGGAAGAGATCCTCGGGCAGGCCAACGACCTGAAGAAGAAGATCCTCCAGCTCCAGGAGCATCTTTGACCTCCCCGCAAAAGATCAACGACTCGCCGCCCTTGCTGACGCGCTGAACGACCCGGACCTCTGGCTCGACCCGCCGCGCGCCCAGCGGCTCAGCCAGGAGGCCAAGGGACTGCGTGACGACGTTGGCGTGTGGCATCGCCTGGAGTCGCGGGCAAACGACCTGATCGGCCTGGCCGAAATGGCGATTGCCGAGGATGACGCGGCGATCGAGAGCGCCTTGCGTGACGATTTGGAGGTCCTCGAACGCGACCTGGGGAAGCAGGAGGTGGATCTGCTCTTCGCCAACCCGTACGCTGAACACGCCGCGCTGGTCAGCATCCACGCGGGCGCCGGGGGTACCGACTCGCAGGACTGGACAGAGATGTTGCTGCGGATGTACCTGCGCTGGGCGGAGCGCAACAAGATGCCGACCGAACTGCTCGACGAATCCCCCGGCGAGGAGGCGGGCTACAAGAGTGTGACCGTCCGGATCGCCGGTAAGCGCGCTTTTGGATGGCTGCGGGCCGAACGTGGTGTGCATCGGCTGGTCCGGCTCTCACCATTTGACCAGGCCCATCGCCGCCACACGTCCTTCGCCCTGGTGGAGGTGATCCCCGAGATCGAGGACGGCGGCGACGTCGAGATCCGCCCGGAGGATCTCAAAGTCGACGTCTACCGATCGAGCGGCGCCGGCGGGCAACATGTCAACAAGACGTCCTCGGCGGTGCGGATGACGCACCTCCCGACGGGCATCATCGTCACCTGCCAGAACGAGCGATCACAGATCAAGAACCGCGACATGGCGCTCAAGGTGCTGCGCTCCCGCCTGGTGGCCCTGCGAGAACAACAGCGGACGGAGCAGCGCCAGGAGCTGAAAGGTGAGCATCAATCGAACGAATGGGGGAGCCAGATCCGGAGCTACGTCCTCCATCCGTACACGCTGGTCAAGGACCACCGGACCGGGCATGAGATCGGGAACGTCCATGCGGCCCTCGACGGGGCCATCGAGCCACTGATGGAGGCCTTCCTCCGGATGGATGGGGGCGGCGATCCCAGGGCGGCCTGACGCGCGCGGGTCGGATCAGGCGGCCAGTGCCCCAGCCATCGCGACCGCTCGTCGCCGCTCCTGTCGCAGCGCCAGCAACACGCTGGCGAAGAGGATCAGCGTGCCGACCAGGTAGGACTCGCCCAGCAGCCAGGTGGCCGCCTTTGGCGCCAGGTCCAGCAGGCCTGGCCAGTGCGGCAGCGGAGACGCGATCAGCGCATAGTGCGCCCCCGCACCCGCTGAAAAGCACAGCCAGGCCAGGAAGAGGAGGCGGGTTCGGGCTGGCGTCGCCTGGTGCTGGATCACCTCGCGGACCAGCAGCACGATCGGGAAGATGAGCACCACCAGGTGAAAACTCCAGGTCACGCTACTGATCAGCGACATTGCCGTGATGGCGAGCCCGAATTCCAGGGCTGACCGGCTGCCGCGGCGAGCCGCATAGCCGGTGAGGCCAACGATGACCAATACGGCCGGCCAATCGACCAGGCGGCCGCACCAGCCAGCCCCTCCGCCGTGGTCCGCGGTCGCAGGGTTACAGAGGCGAGCCGAAAGGCCTGCCAGCGATTGGTTCTCCCGGAAGCCTGTGCCGACCGCGAGGTGCGGCAGCATCTCGCCGAAGTAGTAGAGGTTGTGCGCAAGCCCGGTGACCAGCAGGCAGAGACCGAGTCCGGCGATGCCGGTCACGACCGCAGCGCCGACCAACCGCCAATCGCGGCGCCATGCCAGGTACCCGAGCACGACGACTGGAAAGATCTTGAAGACGGCGGCGATTGCGATCAAGCTCCCACTCGCCACATCCGCGCGTTTTCGCCAGCAGGCCCAGGCGGCGGTCAGCAAGAGGAGGAGCAGCGCGTTCATGGCGCCGGTCCACATGGTGTTCAGCAAGGGAAAGAATGTTGTCAGGACCGTGACCAGGGCCAGCAGTTCGGGCCGGCGTGGCCGGCCGAGGACCGCGTACATGATCACCACGCTGGCCACGATCGACCCCTGGATCAGCAGCAGCCAGAGCCGGACGGCGAGATCGTTCGGCAGCCAGGTCAGAGGCACCAGCATCGCGGCAAACGCCGCGGGGTAGACGTAGCCGCTACTCAAGGACCAGTCCCATGGGACGTGGGTGCGTGCGAAGTTCCCGTAGGGATCCCCACCGCTCGCGATCTGGTGGGCGGCGTAGAGGTAGTCCTGGAAGTCATCGGCGCGGGGCGTTTGCGGCCCCACGATCGGTAGCAGAAAATGCCAGGCGTAGAGAAGGCAGAGGCAGGCGATCAAGGCACTGATCAACACCTGGCGCGGCCGGGGCCAGCCGATCAATTCCTGCACGGGTGTATAACCCGTCCAGGACGGCGGGGCACGTCTGTTGTTACGCGGCCGTTACCCGCTGCGCGAGCTGGAGCAGGGGCCGGACGCGTCCCACCTCCAGGTGGCGGTAATTGCGCAAGATGGGGTGGGCGAAGCGACCGAGGCGCTCCACCTCGTCCGGCCGGAGCCAGCCAAGCTGGTTCAGCGCCGCCACGACCGCCACCGCCGTCCAGGTCCCGTCGCCACTGTCCAGCTTGATGGCCAGGCCGTGACCGGACTGGCGATCGGCGGTGCAATGCGCTCCGGCGGCGCCGCCTTTGGCCAGCAGCCGGCCGCCCGTGGTCTCCATCAAGACGGTGTCGAACCGTTCGGTGCCGCCAATGAGGTAGGGGTGAGTCACCATCGCGTCGACGACCGCGCGGGCGGAGACGTCAGGCGTGGTCGTCAGAACGGCAAAGGCGCGCGCCATGGCGAGCAGCGGGAGTGCCGCGTTCGGCGCGCTGCACCCATCGATCCCATACCGGATCGCTGCCTGTGGCAAACCGCTGAACTCCGCGATCACCGCGCGAATGCCCTCCTGGATCGGGTGGTTCGATTCCAGGTACCGCTCGAGTGGCGCGCCCAGCAGGCGGGTGGCGGCGAGCATGCCGGCGTGTTTGCCGGAGCAGTTGTTGAAGACGGCGAGCGGCTCCGACATTTCGCGGCGGACGATGGTCGCCGACGGCTCGTAGTAGGGCCAGTGTGCGCCACATTGGAGGCTCGCTTCGCCCAGCCCAGCCCGGGCCAGCAAGTCGCGAACGACTTCCAGGTGGCGAGGCTCGCCGTTATGGGAGGCGGACATGACGGCGACATGCTCGGATGCGAGCCCGTATTGGGAAATGACCCCCGTACGAAGCCCGGCGATGGTCTGGAACGGCTTCGCGCACGATCGGAAGTAGGTCACGGTCGTCGGATCGCCCAGACTATTGACCAGGCGACCGCCCGCATCGACCACGGCCAGATGGCCGAGGTGGGCTGCCTCTCGGATGCCGCCCCGCTCCACCGCGATCATGGGCTCCGGCGCGGGCGGCATTGGCTGAGTATAAAAGGGGAGGCTCCGATGCTTTTCACTGAGCGTGAACGGAAGCAGCAAGGAGCGATAGCATGCCCTATACTTCGCGCTGTCGAAAGGCCCCTGGGCCCCGGCCCGTCGCGGCTTCGGCTCTCGTAATGGATTTGTTCACGTGCCAGCACCAACTGAAACACGAGCGACCCAAACGACCTGGCCATCGAGGCGGCGCGTGCCGCCCGTGATGCCAGCCGCGCCCCCGCAGATCAGCCTGCAGGGCGTCCAGAAGACGTACCCGAATGGCACGGTCGCCCTCCGGCAGGTCGACCTGGTCATTCCAAAACAGGACTTCGTCTTCCTGGTCGGACCCAGCGGAGCCGGCAAGTCGACCCTGGTCCGCCTTCTTATTCGTGAGGAGACGGCGACAGCGGGCAGCATCCGGATCGAAGGGCAGGAATTGAGCCGGCTCAAGCGGCGCCACCTCCCATATCTGCGCCGAAAGATCGGGATGGTGTTTCAGGATTTCAAGCTGCTTCCGAACCTCACCGTGTTCCAAAACGTTGCCTTCGCCTTGCGCGTCACGGAAGGTGCCCTTCGCCATCTCAAGCCGAAGGTCGAAGAGGTCCTGAGTATCGTCGGGCTGGAAGGCAAGGAGAACAAGTACCCGGATCAACTCTCCGGTGGCGAGCAGCAGCGGGTGGCCATCGCGCGCGCGCTCGTGCACGATCCGAAGATCTTCCTGGCGGACGAACCGACGGGGAACCTGGACCCGGCCACGTCGTGGGAGATCATCCAACTGCTTCTCCAGATCAATGCGCGCGGAACCACCGTTCTCATGGCGACGCACAACCGCGAGATCGTGGACGTGATGCGCCGACGCGTCGTTGCCATCGAGGGCGGGCGCATCGTCAGAGACGAGGATGCAGGAGGGTACCATGCACCGGCTCTGGAATCGCATTAATTTCGCCTTCACCAGCGCCTGGCAGAACTTCTGGCGTAACGCGGCGGTCAGTGTTGCCAGCGTGCTGATCGTCTGGGTGGTGTTGCTGGCGCTCGGCAGTCTCCTCCTCGTCTTGCACTCGCTCGATCAGATCGTGGCTCTGGAGAAGACCAAGGCCAGTGCCATCTCCGTCTACCTATCCGACAACACGCCGCTCAGCAGCGCCATGGACTTCAAGTTGCACCTCGAGCACGATCCGCGAGTCAGCAACGTCGCCTACGTCAGCAAGGACCAGGCGATGGCCCGGTTTCGTCAGCTACCGGCTCTGGATCCGAGCGTGATCGACACGCTCGGCACCAACCCGCTCCCGGCGAGTCTCGATGTGACGGTCAAGGACATCCGTGACCTGGGCGCCATCGACCGGGAGGTCCGCACCTCGCCGCTCGTCGACAAATCGCCCGCAACCAACTATGAGCCCAGTGTTATCGACAAGATCATCCTGCTGGCCCGGGTCGCGGGGATCGCGGGGATCGCGCTCATCGTTGGCCTGACCGGCCTGTCCGTCTTCATCATCATGTTGACCATCCGGACCGCGATCTATCTGCGTCGAAAAGAGATCGAGGTGATGAAATTAGTCGGCGCAACCGACTGGTTCGTCCGCTGGCCCTTTATCGTCGAAGGCCTGTTCGTTGGCGTCGTCGGCGCCGTCGTCGCGGTACTCATCGTTGGATTCGGTTACCGTCCCGCGGTCGCCAACTTGCAAAGTGTCCTGATCTTCGTGCCCCTGGCGTTTGATCCGAATTACCTGCGCGTAGTCCTGGCGGCGATGCTGGCCTTCGGCCTGCTGTTGGGCAGCGTCGGGAGTTACCTGGGCGTAAGGCGCTTCCTCAAGCAGTGAGGAACACGCCGTGGCGGACGGCCGTCGCCGTGCTGGCGCTGACCTGCGCCCTGCTCGCCTCCGTATCGGACAGCGTCTACGACAAGCAGCAGCAACTCCAGGGGCTTAACGGGCAGATCATCACGGCCAAGACCCAGATCAAGCAGTTGCTCGACCAGGAGAACGCCATCAAGGCGCAGATGAGCGCCATCGATTCACAACTGAAGACGATTGCCCAGCAGATCGAGCAGGAGACGGCGAAGCTGGCCCGGATCGCGGCCCAGATCGAGCAGGCGAAGCTCGACCTTGCGGCCAAGGAGGCGCAGCTGGCGCAACATATCGAAGAGTTCGGCAAGCGAATGCGGTTCATGTACAAGAGCGGCCAGGTCAGTGGGCTGGAACTGATCCTCTCGGCCGCCAATTTCACCGACCTCATGAACCGGGTCTTCTTTTTCAACGACATCGTGCAGGATGATCGCCGCCAGGTCGAGGCCCTGCGACGGGAGCGAGTCGCGATCGAGGGCATGAAAGCGGATCTCGAGGCGAAACGCGAGCAACAGGCCGCCGTTGTCAAATCCATCCAGGACCAGCGGGCACAACTGCAGGCGATCCGGAGTCGGCGGGCAGCCGACGAGAACCAGGTCGCGGCGATCGAAGCAAAATTCCAGCAGCAGCTGGCTGATATGGAAGCGCAGCGTGCGGCTCTCCAGTCGCAGATCGCCCGGCTGCTCGGCGAGAGCCTGCGCGCCCGCTCATCGGGAAAATGGAAGTGGCCGATGGACGGCATCATCACGCAGGGCTTTGGCTGCACCAGCTATCCGTTTGAGCCCTACGACCCGAGCTGCTCGACGCACCACTTTCATAGCGGCGTTGACATCGCCAACGACTACGGGACGCCGGTGCACGTGTCCGATGGTGGGATCGTGCACAACTTCACCATGGGCTGCTCCTGGGGGGGCGGTCTTTGCGGCTACGGGCACTACGTCATCGTGGTGCACGCCGGAGGATTCACCACGCTCTATGGGCATTTGTCGGGCTACGCCGTGGCCGACGGCACCCAGGTGGACAAGGACACGGTGATCGGCTATGAAGGCAGCACTGGGGCGTCGACCGGGCCACACCTGCACTTCGAGATCGACCTGGGCGGGACACCGGTGGATCCCCTGGCCTACCTTCCCGCCGCGTGACCACCCCCGTCAA
Source organism: Candidatus Dormiibacterota bacterium (assembly GCA_036564925.1). Classification (GTDB taxonomy): domain Bacteria; phylum Chloroflexota; class Dormibacteria; order CF-121; family CF-121; genus JALYYC01. The sequence goes on from DATCOB010000097.1 coordinate 7,201, forward strand.
GCGCAGAGACTTGACACGGGCGGATGCTCGCTCGTCTCGGCGCTCGCCGCGGCGCCTCGCGCGAAATTCCAGTGCGCTCGGCCTGCCTGACTCGCGCCTACTCACTCGCCCGCCCTACGCTAAAGCTCGCCTGCGGCGCGTGCGGGTCCGCGGCCAAAGCGCGGCCCGGCCTTTTTCAGGGGAACCGCAAAGAGCTGACCAGACTGCACCCGCGATAATCAGTTCATGACACGAGTTCGGAATATCGTCACGCTCGTTGCGGTCGCCGTGGTGGCCTTCTACATTGGGGGCCTCACCGAATTCCAGTGGGGCGGCTTCGCGCCGGGATGGGTGAAGACGGCTTTTGGCTACCAGCCGCCGAAGACCAGCCTCGATCACGCCGCGCTCGACGAGGTCTTCATGACGATCAACAATCACTACATCAGCCCGAACCCAGACGGCGTCAAACTGACCGAGGGCGCCGCCTCCGGGATGGTGGGGGCGCTGGGCGACCAGTTCTCCCGCTACCTGACGCCTGAGCAGTACCGCTCGAACCAGACCTTCCTGTCGGGCAGCTTTGCCGGCGTGGGCGCGTCGGTCCTCCAGAAGGGGGACCAGGTCCAGATCGCCAGTGTCATGCCGAATACGCCGGCAGCGCGGGCGGGACTGAAGCCCGGCGACGTCATCGTCGCCGTGGATGGCCAGAGCGCGAAGCGGTGGACCTCGGATGACGCGGTGAACCACATCCGTGGCAAAGCGGGCACCCACGTCAAGATCCGCCTCGATCGCGGCGGCCAGCCGGTCGACGTCGACATGGTTCGGGAACTGATCACGGTGCCGAGCGTGGTCACGCACGTCTTCGACAATCGGGTCCTGTACGTGCGTGTCTTCGAGTTCGGGGACCGGACGTCGACCGAGTTCGACCAGGCGCTCAGGGACAACCTGAAAGGGTCGGTCAACCTGGTCCTACTCGACCTACGGGATAACCCCGGGGGGTTCGTCGATGCGGCCAACGACGTCATCAGCGAATTCGTCAGCCAGGGGACCAGCACCATCCTCGTGCCGCGAAGCGGCAAGGACGAGGTCAAGACCGTGACTGGCACGGGCCGCGCGTTCAACAACCGGCTGGTCGTCCTGCTCAACGAAAATTCCGCGAGCGCGGCGGAGATCACGGCGGGGGCCATCAAGGACCACGGCCGGGGCAAGATCGTCGGGGTCAAATCGTTCGGCAAGGGCTCCGTCCAGGAGGACTTTCTCTTGCGTGATGGGGACCTCCATCTGACGATCGCCCACTGGTTGACGCCGAACCGTCACTCGATCGAGAAGACCGGCATCACGCCCGATACCACCGTGGCGCTGGCCAAACCGACCGATCAGTACGCGGTCGATCAGACTCCCGGCGACTTCTCCCACGATGCGCAGTTGACGGCGGCGCTGGCCTCGCTCGAGGCCTGAGCCGGCGGTCGCCGGCCGGTACAATCGTGGCGTATGGCCGATGAGGCGTTTGACGTAGCCGTCATCGGCGGCGGCTCCGCCGGGTACGTCGGCGCCATCCGTGGCGCTCAACTCGGTCTCAAGGTCGCGATCGTCGAAAAGGAGAAGCTCGGCGGCACCTGCTTACATCGCGGGTGCATTCCCACCAAGTCCTTTCTCCACTCCTCCGAGCTCGCCCACCAGGTCCACACCATGGGGCCGCTTGGACTGAAAGTCGACGGACTACAGGTCGACTGGCCGGCCGTACTGAAACGAAAGGACACGGTCGTGAACCAGCTCTGGCGGGGGGTCGAGTTCCTGATGAAGAAGAACAAGATCGCGGTGTTCAAGGGCCAGGGCTCGATCGAATCCGGGAACACGGTGGTGGTGAACGGGACCGGTGAGAAGATCACGGCCAAACAGTTGCTGGTGGCGACGGGATCTCGTCCGAAATCGCTGCCGGATCTGGAGATCGATGGCGACCGGGTCATCAACAGCGACCACGCGGTCTCACTCGAGCAAATGCCCAGGTCGATCGTCATCGTGGGGGCGGGAGCGGTGGGCACCGAATTCGCCTGCGTGTACAACGGTTACGGCGCCGAGGTGACCCTGATCGAATTCCAGCCAACTGTTCTCCCGCTCGAAGACCAGGAGGTCGGGCAGCAACTGGCCAAGGTCCTGGCCAAGCGGGGGATCAAGGTGATGACCGGCGCGCAGGTCCAACCGCAGACGCTCAAGCGCTCGAACGGCAAGATGTCCGTCTCGGTCAAGTCCGGGGACCAGACCCAGGTTGTCGAGGGCGAGCGCCTCTTGGTGGCGGTCGGTCGCGAAGGTCTGACCGAGGGGTTCGGGCTCGAAAAGCTTGACCTGAAGATCGAGAACGGGTACATCAAGACCGATGAGCATTATCGGACTGGTCATCCCAATGTGTATGCGGCGGGGGATGTTATCGGCAACTACCTGCTGGCCCACGTCGCCTATTACGAAGGCGAGCACGTCATGGAACACATCGCCGGAAAGAACCCAAAGCCGCTCGACTACAATCGGGTGCCCCGCGCCACCTACAGCTACCCGCAGGTCGCCAGCCTCGGCCTTTCGGAGAAGCAGGCGTCGGACCAGGGCCTGAAGGTCAAAGTGGGCAAATTCCCGCTCGCCGGCAACGCCAAGTCGGTCATCCTGGGGGAAACCGAGGGCTTCGTCAAGATCATCAGCGACGCAGGATCCGGGGATCTGCTCGGCGTCTTTATCATGGGCCCGAACGCGACCGAGCTGATCGCCGAGACCGCGCTGGCCAAGCTCCTCGAGTCGACCCCCTGGGAGATCGGCGCCAGCATTCATCCGCACCCAACCGTCTCTGAATCCCTCAAGGAAGCGGCGCTGGCGGTGGACGGCATGGCGCTCCACATCTAAAGGAGAGGCGATGGCAACCACAACACAGGACGTGCAGGCCAGGGGCGGTAAAGATCGCCATCGATCTCTCGGCCTCAGCGATGACCAGGCGCTGCGCATGTACGAGGTGATGCGGCTCGCCCGGGCAGTCGACGAACGGATGTGGTTGATCAACCGGCAGGGTCGGGCGCCCTTCGTCATCTCCTGCCAGGGTCAGGAGGGGGCCCAGGTCGGCGTGGCGGCGACGCTGAAGCTCGGTTACGACTGGGTGGCGCCCTACTATCGCGATGCCGGAGTGATTCTCTGGTTCGGGATGACGGCGAGGGACCAGATGCTTTCCTTCTTTGCCCGCCAGGAGGATCCGAACAGCGCCGGTCGCCAGATGCCCGGTCACTACGGGAGCCGGCGCCTGCATATCGTCACGGGCGGCAGCCCGGTCAGCACCCAGTTGCTGCACGCCTGCGGCGTGGCGCTCGCCTCGAAGCAACGGAAGGAAGACGCGGTCACGGCCGTCTTCTTCGGCGAGGGCGGCGCGAGCCAGGGTGATGCGCACGAGGCCATGAACTTCGCGGCGATCCATAAGCTCGCGGTGCTCTTCGTGTGCGAAAACAATGGGTACGCCATCTCGGTCCCGCAGACAAAGCAGATGGCCATCGCCAACCTCGCTGATCGGGCGGCCGGGTATGGATTCCCCGGCGTGGTCGTTGACGGCAACGATACGCTCGCCTGCTACGAAGTGGCGAGGGAGGCCGTCGAGCGGGCGCGAGGTGGCGACGGGCCAACGCTGATCGAGGCCAAGACCTATCGGATGACGGCGCATTCGAGCGACGATGACGACAAGCGATATCGGTCTGCCGACGAAGTGGCCCTGTGGCGTGAGAAGGATCCCATCCAGCATTTCGCGCGGGACCTTCGGCAGGCCGGAACGTTGACGGACGACCGAGAGCGGGAGATCACCGAGCGGGTCGATCAGCAGGTGGACGAGGCGACCGAGTATGCGGAACAGGCCCCCGACCCGTCACCCGACGACCTGTTGAAATTCGTCTACAAGAAGGACGTCAGCGCCTGATGGCCAGCAAGACCGTCATCGAAGCGATCCGTGAGGCGATGGACGAAGAGATGGAGCGCGATCCGTCGGTCTTCATCATCGGCGAGGACGTCGGCGTGCGCGGCGGCGTCTTTCTGGCAACGGACGGCCTGTATAAGAAGTACGGCGAGCAGCGCGTCATCGATTCGCCGCTGGCCGAGTCGTGCATCGTCGGCGTCGCGATCGGCGCGGCCGTCAACGGCATGCGACCGATCGCGGAAATCCAGTTCGCCGACTTCATCGCGCCGGCCATGAACCAGATCATCCAGGAAGCGGCGCGCTTCTGCTATCGCACGGCCGGTGACTTCAACCTGCCGATGGTGATCCGCGCTCCGTGGGGCGGCGGCGTCCATGGAGCTCTGTACCATTCGCAGAGCATCGAGGCCACCTTCGGCCATATCCCCGGCCTGAAGGTCGTGGTGCCGAGCACGCCGGCCGACGCCAAGGGTCTGCTCAAGGCCGCCATCCGCGACCCGGACCCCGTCCTGTACCTCGAGCACAAGCGAACCTACCGGCTGGTCCGCGGCGAGGTTCCGGACGGCGACGGGATCGTCCCGATCGGGAAGGCAGAGGTCAAGCGGGAAGGCACCGATCTCAGCCTGATCGCCTACGGCCTGATGCTCAACCACTGCCTGGACGTGGCCGCGAGGCTCGAGAAAGAGGGCGTCTCCGCGGAGGTCCTTGACCTGCGCACCATCAAGCCGATGGATGAAAAGGCGGTGATCGCCACGGCAAAAAAGACCGGTAAGGTCCTCGTTGTCCATGAGGACAACCGCTTTGCCGGGATCGCCGCCGAGGTCATGGCCATCATCATGGAAAACGCCTTCGACGCCCTCGATGCCCCGGTGATGCGCCTCACCGCGCCGGACTCACCGGCCATGCCGTTCAACCACGCGCTGGAGGAGGCCTTCATGCCGAATGTCGAGACGATTCTCAAGAAGGCCCGCGAGTTGGCGTCCGTCTGATGGCCTCCGTCAGGATGCCCCAACTAGGGGAGTCGATCACGGAGGGGACGATCGCGAAGTGGCTGAAGAAGCCGGGTGACCAGGTGAAAAAGTACGAGGGCCTGGTCGAGGTGATCACCGACAAGGTCAATGCCGAAGTCCCCGCGCCGCTTGCCGGGGTGCTCAGGGAGATTAAGGTCAAAGAAGGGACCACGGTCACTGTCGGCACGGAGATCGCCGTGATCGAGGAATCGGTCTCGCCCTCGACGAGACCAGCCTCCGGGCCGCCGCCCGGCGGAGCGGCGCCGGCCGAGCAACCGGAGGCCCAGGCAACACCTGCCGAGGCCCCCGCCGGCCAGGAGGGGCGAGCCCGGCTGTCGCCGGCCGTGCGTGCCCTGGTCGATGAGCACAAGATCTCCGACGCCGAGCTGTCGCGCATCGCCGGATCCGGGGATGGGGGACGCGTGAGCAAGAAAGACATCGAAAAGCACGTCGCCCGGCGCGGCGCAACCGCGTCGCCCGATGGCAACGCAGAGACGGTGGCGACCCCGACCGTGCCGGCCGCCGGCCAGACCATCCCGCTGAGCCCGATGCGCCGCTCGATCGCCGGCAACATGCTCAAAAGCAAGCAGACGATCCCGCATGCCTGGACGGTGGCCGAGGTCGACATGACCAATGTCGTCCGCTACCGGCAGAAGGTCAAGGAGGCGTTCAAGCAGCGGGAAGGGATCGATCTCACCTACGTCCCGATCATCATCAAGGGAGTCGTCGAGGGCCTGAAGGGGGTGCCGATCCTCAACGCCAGCTGGGGTGAGGCCGGCGTGACCCTGCACAAAGAGATCAATATCGGGGTGGCCGTGGCTGTCGACGACGGTCTTATCGTCCCCGTCATCCACGGAGCGGACCGGATGTCGATCGCTGGGCTGGCGAAGACCACGGACGACCTGGCCCGCCGCGGCCGTGCGGGAAAGCTCACCCTGTCAGACGTCCAGGGCGCGACCTTCACCGTCAACAACCCGGGCACCTTCGGGACCATCCTTTCGTATTCGATCATCGCTCCGCCGCAGGCGGGCATCCTGGCCATGGACGCCATCGTCAAACGGCCCGTCGTGGTCGATGGCGACGCCATCGCCGTGCGCTCCATGATGAACCTCTGCCTGAGCTTTGACCACCGCGTCCTGGACGGCGTGTCGGCCGCCCGCTTCCTTCAGGGCGTCCGGCGATGGCTGGAAGGCTTCTCGGAGCAGATTCCCCTGTATTGATCGACCCGGCGGGATGATGCGCGATACTGAACGTGATGGCTGACGTCGCCCCGATCAAGTTCTACGGCCGGTCCAAGCGCAACGCCATGGTGCCCATCGACACCCAGCGTCCCGATTGGCTGCGGGTTCGGCTTCCCGGGGGAGCCCATTACTCGGAACTGAAGGGGATCATGCGCGGCCTCGCGTTGCACACCGTGTGCGAGGAGGCTCGCTGTCCCAACATCGGCGAGTGCTGGGAGGCGCGCACGGCGACGTTCATGATCCTCGGCGACACCTGCACACGAGCCTGTGGCTTCTGCGCTGTCAAGACCGGTCGTCCCGGGACGCTGGACCTGGGCGAACCGATCCGGGTGGCCGAGGCGGTGGAACGGATGAGTCTCAAGCATGCCGTGATCACCTCCGTCAACCGCGATGAGTTGGAGGACGGGGGCGCCGCAATCTTCGCCGGCACGATTCGCCAGATTCGCAAGCGTCTCCCGGCCTGCGGTGTGGAGGTGCTGATCCCCGACTTCATGGGCGATGAGGCCGCCCTGACCACCGTGATGCGGGCGCGGCCCGACATCCTGAACCACAACATCGAGACCGTTCCCCGGCTGTACCCGCAGGTCCGTCCGAAGGGCCGCTACCCGCGGTCGCTGGAACTGCTGGAGCGAGCCAAGCGGATCGACGCCAGCGTGTATACGAAGTCCGGCATCATGCTCGGCCTCGGTGAGGAGATGGACGAGGTGATCCAGGTTTTTTCTGACCTGCGCGCCCACGGCGTCGAGATCCTGACCGTCGGCCAGTACCTCCGGCCGACCGCCAACCACCTGCCCCTGATCCGCTATGTGACCCCGGCGGAGTTCGCCGCACTCAAGGCGGAGGCGCTGACACTGGGATTCCGCCACGTGGAATCCGGGCCGCTGGTGCGCAGTTCCTACCATGCGGCGGGCCAGGTGCCGGCCCGCGCGCAGGCGGGCTGAGGCGTTGGACGTCCGGCGGCTGGGGCTTCTCCCGTACGAGGAGGCCTGGGCGTTGCAAAACGGCCTGGCCGACGCCCGACGGGCCGGCCAGATTCCGGACACCCTCCTGCTGGTCCAGCATCCCCACACGTACACGATCGGGCGCCGGGGCAGCCGTGATCATGTCTACCTGTCCGGGGCCGAGCTGGTTGCGCGTGGGATCACGTGCCTCGAGGTGGATCGCGGCGGTGACGTCACCTATCACGGCCCCGGCCAGCTGGTCGGCTACCCGATCCTCGACCTCGGTGCCCAACCGGACGTCGGCCGCTACCTCCGGAACCTCGAGGCGGTGCTGATCGGCCTCCTGGCGGATTTTGGCGTCGGCGCCGGCCGCCTGGAAGGGTACACGGGCGTCTGGATCGGCGATCGGAAGATCGCCGCCATCGGCGTCAAGCTGGGACAGGGGGTGACCACCCACGGGTTTGCACTGAACGTGACCACCGATCTCCGGCTCTTCCAGCACATCCTGCCCTGCGGCATCCCGGACAAGGGGGTCACCTCCATGGAGGTGGAGCTGGGGCGGGCGCCAGCCATGGCGGACGTGCAAGAAGGTGTGGTCGCCCGGTTCGCCGAGCGATTCGCGTCGTCGGGGCGCGCCGCCGCCCGCGTTGCATAATTGACCCGCTCGGGCGGTTAGCTCAGCTGGTAGAGCGTCTGCTTTACACGCAGAATGTCGGGGGTTCGAGTCCCTCACCGCCCACGACATGTTGAACAGGGTCCCGGCGTTCACCCCGTCCAAGGGCTGCGCGTGACGTTGCGGCCGCGACGAGAGGCGGAACTTCCGGAGGCCTGGGCCGCATCGCAGCGTGGCGAATCCGGCCCTGGGCCGCGAGATCGTTGGGCGGCGCAGCGGCTGCGGCAACGAATCCGGCGTTCCGGCCGCCACCTGGTTCAAGACCATCAGTCGCCGTTGCTCAGCTTTGGTCATGGTGAGGCTGTCTCCCTTCTTCATGGGGGTGACAGATTCCCAGAACTGTTAGGGGATGACAGAATCGCTGAACTGCAACAAAATGCAACAATCCCTCTTGACAGCCGTCGGTGACGGCGTATCGTCCAAGCTGGCGGCCAGCCCCGCGGGCTCGGGAGTGGGAAGCGTCTGGTTGGTCTTAAGGGTATGTCGTCTGGGACTGGTCGCCGGCCTTGCGAGCGGGAGCCATCTCTGCGTAGGATGGTCGCGGGCAAGCTCGCGACAAGGGAGCAGCGTGGAAGCAGCGGACCGGCCGTGGCGCCTGGCTCGTTTCAGTCACTGCCCTCACGCCCCCTGAAGGCTGTCTACCCATTCGCACTGTCACGACATCAACACTTAGGAGAAGCAAGGAATGGCAATAAACGACACGCAACGCATCATGGCGACGCCGGCCCCGACGCCGGTGGTCGCCGATCCCGGGCCGCTCGGCC
>DATCOB010000098.1:0-3875 GCA_036564925.1 Candidatus Dormiibacterota bacterium
CGAGCCGGTACCCGGCGCCGCGCACGGTCACGATCTCGAACCCGAGCCGGCCGTGCCGGCCGAGCTTCTCCCGCAGCCAGCGGATGTGGACGTCGACCGTCTTCCGGTCGCCGAGGTAGTTGTAGCCCCAGACCTGCTCCAGGAGGATCTCGCGGGTGAAGACCCGGCCGGGGCGGTGGACCAGGTAGGCGAGCAGTTCCCATTCTTTCGGCGTCAACCGTAATTCGGCGTCGTCGACCAGGGCCCGCCGCCCGGCTCGGTCGATGCGGAGCCGGCCGAGCCGCTCCTCCTCCACCTCCGGCCGCACGTCCCGCTGCTCGCTGCGCCGGAGCACGGCCGTCATGCGGGCAAAGAGCTCGCGCAGCGAAAAGGGCTTCGTAATGTAGTCGTCGGCTCCGAGTTGCAGGCCCACCACCTTGTCCACCTCGCTCTCCTTGGCGGTCAGCATGATGATGGGGACGTTCCCCTCCTGCCGGAGGATGCGACACACCTCCAGGCCGTTGAGCTCGGGAAGCATGAGGTCGAGGAGGATCAGGTCGGCGCGCGCCTCCCGGGCCTTGACGAGCGCCTCGGCACCGTCCTGGGCGACCGTCACCAGGTAGCCCTCCTTTTTTAAGTTGAAGGTCAGCGTGTCTCGAATCGTCGCGTCATCCTCCACGACGAGGATGCGCTTGGGCACTAACTCAGCTCCACGATCCGGCCGGTATGGAGGAACACGACGTCCTCGGCGATGTTCGTGACCCGATCGGCGATCCGCTCGAGGTCCTTGGCGAGGAACAACAGGACCGCCGCGCGCTGGACATTTTTCGGGTCCTCGACCATGTAGCCGACCAGCTCATCCCACACACGGTGATAGAGAATGTCCACCTCATCATCGCGCTCGGCGATCGCCCGCGCCCGGTCCTGGTCGGCTTCGATGACCGCGCCCAGGATGTCGTGGACCTGTGACTCCGTCAACTCCGCCATCCTGGGGAGGTCCACGTAAGGCTTGAGCTGGGGCAGGTCGTTCAGCCGGAGTGCCGCGCGCGCGATCCCGACGGCATGGTCGCCCATCCGCTCCAGTTCGAGCACCATGTGCTGAAAGCTCACAATCAAGCGCAGGTCTCGGGCCACCGGCTGCTGGGTCGCCATGATCATGAACGCGCGCTCCCGAAGTTGGCGGTGCAGTTCATTCACGTCCTGGTCACCCGTGATCACCTTATGGGCCAGATCATTGTCACGCTCCACGAGGGCCCGCATCGAGTCGGCGATGGCCTGCTCGACCATGCTGCCCATGCGAAGCACGCCCGACTTCAACTCGGCGAGCTCCTGGTCGAACTGGGTCCGGATCGCGGCCATGGGTTAGCCGAACCGTCCGGTGATGTAGTCCTCGGTGCGGTCGTCTTTGGGCCGGTTGAAGATGTCGTCGGTGGGCCCGAACTCGATCAACTCGCCGGCGCGCTGCGGGTTCATCAGCATGAAGGCGGTGAAGTCGGAGACCCGGGACGCCTGCTGCATGTTGTGCGTCACGATCACGATCGTATACCGCTTCTTGAGGTGCTGCATCAGCTCCTCGATCCGCAGGGTGGCAATCGGGTCCAGCGCCGACGCGGGCTCATCCATCAGGATCACATCGGGTTTGACCGCCAGGGCGCGGGCGAGGCAGAGGCGCTGCTGCTGACCGCCGGACAGGTTGAGGGCCGAGCGGCGGAGCCGGTTCTTGACCTCGTCCCAGAGGCCCGTGTCCTTCAGGCACTCCTCGACGACCGCCTCGATCTGCTGCTTCGACCAGCCGAGCATGTGCGGCCCGTAGGCGACGTTGTCGAAGATCGACTTCGGAAACGGGTTCGCCCGCTGGAACAGCATGCCGACCTGGCGGCGCAGCTGGATGACATCGGTGCCGGGGTCGAGCACGTTCTTCCCATCCAGCAAGACCTCGCCCGTCGCGCGCGTGCCTGGCACCAGGTCGTGCATCCGGTTGAAAATGCGCAGAAATGTCGTCTTCCCGCAGCCGGACGGTCCGATCAGGGCCGTGATCTTGCAGGCCTGGACGGCGAGGGACACGTCGTGCAGTGCCTGAAAGTCCCCATAGTAAAAATTCACATGCCGGGTATCGAGCTTGATGTCCGCGCCCTGAACGGCGGCGGGCGCGACCTCGGCGTGCATGGGAACGTCGTCCATTGTGCCACTCACCGCCACGGCGTCAGGACTGGATGCGACGGACATAAAGGCGCGTCAGGATGTTGGTGACGGAGACCATGATGACCAGCAGCAAGGCCGCCGCCCAGGCCTGGTCCTGCAACTTGGGGTACGGGACCAGCGCGTTGCGGTAGACCGTCAGCGCCAGCGCCCCCATCGATCGTCCGGGATTGGTCTGGAGCAGGTCGTTACCGAGCGTCGTGAAGAGGAGCGGCGCCGTCTCCCCGGCGGCCCGGGCCATGGCGAGCAAGGCCCCCGTCACAATGCCGGCCAGCGCCGCTGGGACGACGATCTCGAGGGTGACACGCCAGCGCGGCGCCCCGAGTGCCAGGCCGGCCTCGCGTAAGGCGTTGGGGACGAGGATCATCGAGTTCTCCGTCGCGCGAATGATGACCGGCAGCATCAGCACGCCCAGCGCCGCGGACGCGGCAATCGCCGAGAAATGCTTGGTGGTCAGGACCAGGACCGTGTAGCCGAAGATGCCGAACGCGATGGACGGGAGGCCGGTCATGACGTCGCTGATGAAGCGCACGGTATCGCCCAGCCGGTTGCGGCCGAACTCGGACAGGAAGATCCCGACCAGGGCGCCAAACGGCACAGCGACCGCTGAGGCAATGCCCACGATGATCACCGTCCCGACGATGGCGTTGAGGACGCCGCCCCCGGGAAACCCGACGGGATGGGGCGAATCGGTGAAGAAGCCGGGCTCCAGCATGCCGGGCAAGCCCTTGATGGCGACGAAGATAAAGAGCACCAGGATGGGGACGGCGGCGAGCATGACGCAGAGCACGATCAGCGCGGTCACCAGCCGATCGAGCAACCTGCGCATGACGAGCCGGCTCATCGGCTGGGCTCCCCGCTGCCCTTGAAGCGCCACACCAGCAGCCGGGCCAGGACGTTGACCACGATGGTGATCAATACCAGCACCAGTCCCAATTCGAAGAGCGCGCCCTGGTACAGGGCGCCCACCGCCTCGGTGAACTCATTGGCCAGGACCGCCGACAGCGTATAGCCCTGGGCGAAGAGATGGTCGGTGATCTGGGGCCGGTTGCCGATCACCATCGTGACGGCGATCGTTTCCCCCAGCGCACGCCCGAGCGCCAGCAGCACGGCACCCGTGATGCCCACGCGGGCGTAGGGAAGGACGACCGACCAGATGGTTTCGGCGCTGGTGGCCCCGAGCGCCAGGCTCGCCTCCAGCAGGGCGCGGGGCACGGCGTGGATCACGTCACGGGAGAGCGCGATCAGGATGGGTAGGACCATGATCGCCAGCACCACGCCGGCGGTCAAAAAGCTGGCGCCGCTGTAGCCGCCCTGGAAGAGCGGCAGGAACCCCAGGCTGTGGTTCAGGAATGGCTCGACGTTGTCCCGCATGATGGGCGTCAAGATAAAGAGCGCCCACAGGCCGATGACAACGCTCGGGATGCCGGCGAGCAGCTCCACCGCAAAGGAAAGGGGGACCCGGATAAAGCTGAGGCGCGCCTCCTCGGCGAGGAACAGGGCGGCCCCAATGCCGATCGGGAAGGCGATCGCGAGCCCGATCGCCGAGGTGACCAGCGTACCGAAGATGAAGGGCAGGGCCCCGAATTGCCCGGTGACCGGGTTCCACTTGGAGCTCCCGATGAATCCCAGGCCGAAGGCTCGGATCGACGGGAGGGCGGGGACGAACAACGTGATCATGAAGATCAGCGCAATCA
>DATCOB010000099.1:0-3255 GCA_036564925.1 Candidatus Dormiibacterota bacterium
GCTCTCGGGCCGGGCCGACATCGGCTGGCTGGACCAGCCGGTGGCCGGGTACCAGGTCACGCAGACCGGTGGGAAGTTGAAGCTCGGCGGCCAGCCCTGCAGCGTTTCGCCCTACGGAATCGCGATCGTCAAGGGCAGCGCGCTGGAGAAGGCCTTGACAGACGCCGTCAAGTACCTGATCGATAACGGCTACTACAAGACCATTCTCGACAAGTGGGGCGTCACTGCCGGCGCGGTCGCGAGCTCTGACGTCGCACTGAACAACAACAGCTCGATCGGCGCCACCTGCGTGCCGTCGTACTGAGCCAAACCCTGAGGAACTGAAGCAAGCGAAGAACTAGCTGTGGACGAGATCACCTCCGGTCCGCGGTTCGGCGCAACGCCCGGACTGCGGCCGGAGGCGATCAAAGCGATCCCGGTCCGTCACACCTGGCGCTGGGTGTCTGCGGTTCTCGTCCTAGCGGTTGCCGCAGACGTTGTTTTTATGATCGTCCAGGCCATCGGCCAGGATGTGACGTCGGTCGGCACGGGGTGGGTCGCGGTCGGCCGGTATCTCTTTGGAACGCTGATCTTGCGCGGAATCATCGTGACCCTGGAGTTGACCGTCCTGGCGATGGCGATCGGCGTTGGCTTAGGAATCGTGCTGGCGGTGATGCGCCTGTCGCCCAACCCGGTCGTCTCGTGGGTGAGCTGGCTCTACATCTGGTTCTTTCGGGGGACTCCTGTTCTGGTCCAAATCTTCTTCTGGTTCAATCTCAACATCGTGCTCAAGAATATTGGCCTCGGCTTTCCGGGCACCCCGTTTTTTCTCCTCCTGGGCCACACCAATTCCCTGATAAATCCCTTCATCGCCGCCACCCTTGGGCTCGGCCTAAACGAGGCTGCCTACATGGCCGAGATCGTCCGGGCCGGCATCATTTCCGTCGAGCACGGCCAAACGGAAGCGGCCCAAGCGCTCGGGATGACCCGACTGCTGGTGATGCGTCGCATCGTCCTTCCGCAGGCCATGCGAGTGATCATTCCGCCGACCGGCAATGAGACGATTTCGATGCTCAAGACTTCCTCCCTGGCCTTCGTCGCTGCCGTCCCGGAGCTCTTCACGCGATCGCAGCAGATCTCGCAGTTCACGTTCGCCGTCGTCGAGCTCGCGATCGTCGCAAGCATCTGGTACCTCGTCATGACGACGATCCTGACCATCGGCCAGTCCTTCGTCGAGCGTCATTTTGCCCGGGGCTCGCAGCGCGAACTGCCGCCGACGCCGCTGCAAAGGTTCCGGCGGATGCTATTTACGGGCCATGCGCCGCCGGCGACCGGGGCGGATCTCGTGGCGCCTGGGCCCGCGGTGCCCGGTAGCGAGCACCGCTGAGATGAGCGCCGGTCCCATGGTCAAGGCGGAGGCGGTTCGTAAGAACTTTGGCAGGCTCGAGGTCCTCCGCGGTATCGACCTGGAGGTCTATCCCAAGCAGGTGATGTGCCTGATCGGGCCGTCCGGGTCCGGCAAGAGCACCTTCCTTCGCTGCATCAATCACCTGGAGAAGATCGACGCCGGCCGGTTGTCGGTCGACGGCGAGCTGGTCGGGTACCAGCAGCGTGGCGACCGCCTCTACGAGCTGCCCGATTCGGAGGTCTGCAAGAAACGATCTGAAATCGGGATGGTGTTTCAACGCTTCAACCTGTTTCCTCATATGACGGCGCTGGAGAACGTCGTCGAGGCGCCGCTCCGGGTCAAAAAGATGTACCGATCGGTTGCGGTCGAAATGGCGCGCCGCTTGCTCGAGCGGGTGGGCCTTAGCGAGAAGCTGCACGTGTATCCGAACCAGCTCTCGGGCGGCCAGCAGCAACGGGTGGCGATCGCCCGAGCGCTCGCCATGGGACCGAAGTTGATGCTCTTCGACGAGCCGACCTCCGCACTCGACCCTGAGCTGGTAGGAGAGGTCCTCGACGTCATGCGAGCGCTCGCTCAGGAGGGGATGACCATGATTGTCGTCACGCACGAGATGGGCTTTGCCCGCGAGGTGGGGGACAGCCTCGTCTTCATGGACGGCGGGGTCATCGTCGAGACCGGTAAGCCGCGGGACGTGCTGGCGAATCCTCAGCACGAGCGCACGCGATCGTTTCTGTCTAAGGTGCTTTGAGGCGCGGTTAGGGAGCGGCCTGGACCGCCGGGCCTGGGTGGTTGGGCTGAGGCATCAGCGAAGAGAGATCGGCCGGCTGGCTCTCCCGCGTCCGTTTGTTGGGCTGATCGGCCTGGCTATATAAACGCAGTTATTGCACTTGTGACAGACAGCTGTCGCGACGATGCTCCAGGATGGAAGCATGGCCGAATCACGCAGATGCGATGAGAGTCCGCCGGCGCTGATGCGGCGCGCCATGAAGGACTTTCCTGCATGGTTGGCCCGGCAGCGTGATGAGGATCTGGGGCCGATCGTTATCGAGCTGCGTGAATTCGTCGCCCGTACTGAAGGCTTCTCGGCCGAGGTAGTCCGCCGCTTTGAGAAGTCCGGCGTCTGGGCCGAGGATGGCGCCCTCAGCATCGTCGACTGGCTCAAATCCAACGGGAAATTGTCCGGTGCCGCGGCAATGGAACGGGTTTCAATGGCCCGCCAGCTGGAGAAGCTGCCGGAGACCGCCCAGGCCTTTCAGCGCGGCGATCTGGGCTACCAGCACGTCGCGATCCTGACCCGGACGGCTGAGAAAGTTGGGGCCGGGGCATTGAAAAGAGAAGAGGCCAGCCTGCTGCACGCTGCGCAGAGTATGGACCCGGGCAGGTTCGCCAGTGTGGCGAAGGCCTTCGAGTTCCGGGTGGATCAAGCGGCGGCTCTGACTGAAGCCAACCGGGCATACAGCCGGCGCTACCTGCATCTGAGCGAGGTTAAGGACGGCCTGGTCCACCTGGAAGGCTTGCTGGATGCCGAAGGTGGCGCGGTCGTGAAGACGGCGCTCGACGGGCTGATGCCGGCGCCGAAGCATCGCGGGATCGGGACTGCGTCTTCAACGGCTGTCATCGTCCGGCGAACTGGTGCGACGGACACCATGTGGTGTGGTGGACCAGGGGAGGGGAGACCCGACTCGAGAACCTGGCGCTGGTCTGCGGACGGCATCACCGGATGCTTCACGAAGAGGGCTGGACGATCCAACGAAACGGTGGCTGCTGGATCACGAAGCCGCCCGGGCACCGGGTCAGAGCTCAGGCGCGATCGGCCTGATCGCTCGATTCGGCTGGTGGGGCGGCGTCGCGGTCGAGCAGCCGGACCG
>DATCOB010000100.1:0-12907 GCA_036564925.1 Candidatus Dormiibacterota bacterium
CGGTCATCCGCCGTTCGTCGTCGGGCGGGACGAGGGTGGGTTTGGCCATGGCTCCCTTCAACGGGCCAGCCGGTTCTTGGATCAGGCCTTCGTGTCGCTCGGCGACGCGACGTTGGCGCCGGGTCGCTCCGGCGTGGGCCACACCTCCGCCGAAGGATCCGGCGTGGGCCGCACCTGGGCCGCAGGATCCGGCGTGGGCCGCACCTGGGCGGAAGGATCCGGCATGGGACGCATTTCCGCCGCAGGATCCGGCGTGGGTCGCACCTCTGGGGCGGATTCCGATGAGGCGCTCTTCTTGATCTCGTCCTGAAAATCAGTGGACGCCTTGCGAAACTCCCGCATGGCCTTGCCAACGGCGCCCCCAACCTCGGGGAGCTTACCCGGCCCGTAAACGATGAGCACGATGGCAAGGATGATCAGGAGGATGTACCAGTGACCGAGGAAGGGCATTCTGTGGCTCCTTTGCGAGCTTAGTATACGCGGGCTTTTGCGGCGCCCCCCTTAAGCGTCGCTGAGACGCTGACCGGCTAGCTGGTCTCTTCCTGGACGGTCACGGTCACCATGACGTCGCCCTGCTTGATCTTGAGGACGGCGTCCATGCCGCTCTGGACGTAGCCAAAAAGGTTGTACAGCTTCTGCAGCTTCTGGGAATCGTCCACCGTGCAGATGAAGAACTGGCTGCCGTTGGTGTTGGGGCCTGAGTTGGCCATCGCCAGCGCCCCGGCAGTGTACGGCCCCTTCACCGGCTCGTCGGCGAACTTGTAACCCGGGCCACCCGAACCGGTCCCCTGCGGGTCGCCGCCCTGGATGACGAAATCGGCCACCACCCGGTGGAAGGTCAGTCCGTTGTAAAAGCCGTTCCGTGCCAGAAAGACGAAGTTGTTGACGGTGTTGGGGGCCAGCTGCGGATCGAGGCAGAGGCTGATATCGCCCTTGTCCGTCTTCATGCTCACCAGGTAGTGGTGCGATGGGTTGATCGCCATCGCCGGGGGCGCGGCAAAGGTTCGCTTGCCCGCGCTGCCGGTGTCCGACAGAACCGGTCCGAAATGCAGCGACCCGCAGGTCGCGCCCGCCGCGGCACTCACGCTCGCGCTCGGGCTCGGGTTCGGGGATCCAGACGGCGAGGTTCCCGCGGTGCTCGCGGTTGGGCCACCACCGGCTGTTCGTCCAACATAGAAAGTGATGCCGAGTATAGCCACAACGATGACAGCCAGCGTGGCCAGCATCGCGGGCACCGGCCGCCGCGGGCCCTGGCTCACCCCATCTCCTCCCAACAGGGCATCTCGGCGGCCGCATCCTTCGCGTGGTAGGTGAGGATCATCTGGGCACCGGCTCGCCGAATCCCGAGCAGCACCTCCCGGACGGCCCGGCGCTCGTCGATCCAGCCGTTCATCGAAGCCGCCTTGACCATGGCATATTCACCGCTGACGTTGTAGGCGGCGACCGGGACATCGGTCGCCTCCCTGACCGCCCGGATCACGTCCAGGCACGACAGCGCCGGCTTGACCATCACGATATCCGCCCCCTCGGCCACGTCGAGTCGGGCTTCTCGAACGGCTTCCCGGGCGTTGCCCGGATCCATCTGGTAGCCGCGACGATCGCCCGAGCGGGGGGCAGACCCGGCCGCCTCGCGGAAGGGGCCGTAAAAGGCCGACGCATACTTCGCGGCGTAGGCGAGGATGGCGCGGTCGCTGAAGCCGTCGCCGTCGAGGGCGGCTCGGATCGCGGCCACCTGCCCGTCCATCATCCCCGACGGGGCAATCACGTCGGCGCCCGCCGCCGCCTGCGAGAGCGCGACCCGCTGGTAAATCGTGAGCGTGGGGTCGTTGGCCACCGTGTCCCCTTCCAGCACGCCGCAATGCCCATGGTCGGTGTACTCGCAAAGGCACAGGTCCGCGATCAGGAGGACCTCGGGACCGAAAGCATCGCGCAATCGCCGGATGGCGCGCTGCACGATGCCGTCGTCCGCCCAGGCGCCCGACCCGGTCGCGTCTTTGCGTGCGGGGATACCGAAGAGGACCACGCTCCGAATTCCCACCCGCAGGGCCGCCTCGACCTCGCGCGTCAGGGAGTCGAGCGTGTGCTGGTACTGGCCCGGCATGGCGTCGAGCGGCTGCCGCTCATCGATCGCCTCGCGCACGAACAGCGGGTAGACCAGGTCATCCGGCGCGATCCGCGTCTCGCGGGTGAGGCGGCGCAGCGCTGGACGCGACCGCAGCCGCCGGGGACGTTCAGTGGGAAAGCTCATGCTTGGATCGAAGTCTGATGACGCGCCAGGGCCTCAACGAGGCCGCGCGCCGTGTACTCCTGCGCGATGATATCAACCCGAAGTCCAAGTTCGCGAGCGGTCTCCGCGGTGATCGGACCGATGCACGCCGTCAGGCAATCCGATGGGAAGGCGGCACCATTCAGCGCCCCCGCGAAATTCCGGACGGTCGACGAGCTGGTGAAGGTGACGACATCGACGCCGGCCAGCATGGCCGGTAGCCGCGTCGCCAGGTCGGCAGGCGTCACCGCCCGGTAGGTCTCGACCACATCGACCAGGGCGCCGGCCGCTCGAAGCCGGTCCGGCAATACGTCGCGGGCTCCCGCGGCACGCGGCAGCAGGATCCGCGTTCCCCGGACCATGGCGGCCGGCATCGCGTCCGCCAGGTCTTCGGAAACAAATCGCGCCGGAACGAGGTCGGCCTCGACCCCGTGCTGCCGCAGTCGGGCCGCCGTTTCGGGGCCGATGGCGCCGACGCGCACCCGCGGGGACATCACGCTCCCCGCCTGGCCCAACAGCTCGAAGAAGCGTTCCACGCCATTGGCACTGGTGAAGAGGCACCAGTCGTACTGGTCGACGCCGGCGAACCGGCTCACGTCCACCCGGAGGGGCTGGATTTCGATCACCGGACAAGCGCGCACGGTGGCGCCGAGGTCTTCCAGCATCCGGGTCAGCCCGCCCGCCTGCGCGTCGGCGCGCGTGACCATCACGCGAACGCCCGTCAACGGGCGATTCGCCGCCAGGTGCAGGAGGCCGGCGGCGCCCTGGGCGTGCAGCGTCGCGACGACCTCCGTGATGACGGCGTCGTCGTCCCTTCCGCGCGCGTGCGCGCGCACCACGCGGTCGCCGTCTTCGGTCAACACGACAGCCGCGAGGACCAACACCCCGTCCTCGATCACCCCGTGGGCACCGATGGCGGACAGGCAGCCGCCACCCAGGCGGCGAAGCACGGCGCGCTCCGCCACGACGGCTCGCCGCGTCGGCGCGTCGTCAACCTCCGTCGCGAGTCGGGCGGCCTCAGAGCCTTCGCGCGTTTGAAGAGCCAGGGCACCCTGGCCGGGGGCTGGCAGCATGACGTCGAAGGCCAGGAATTCGTGGACCTCGTCGAGCCGCCCCAAGCGCGCCATGCCGGCGGCGGCCAGCACCAGCGCGTCGACTCGCCCCTCCGCGAGCCGGCGAAGCCGGGTGTCGACGTTGCCCCGGATCGGGACGGGTCGGAAGTCCGGCCGTCGGGCCAGCAGCTGGGCCGCGCGCCGCGGGCTCCCCGTGCCGATCCGGGCGCCGCGCCGCAGCGTCTCCAGCGTCCCGCCGTCATGGGCGATCAACGAGTCGCGGGCATCCGCGCGCGGGAGAAAGGCGGCGATCGTCAGCCCGGGCGAAGCCGCCGTCGGGAGATCTTTAGCGGAGTGCACCGCCAGCTCAGCCCGCCCATCGAGTAACGCCTGCTCGAGCTCCTTGACGAAGACGCCCTCCTGCGCGGCCTCGGTCAGCCGCAGCGTGGGGGCTCGGTCGCCCGCCGTCTCGACCGGCTCGAGAACGAATTCATGCTGCGGATGGCGACGCGCGAGGGCCGCCCGGGCGAGATCGGCCTGGACGAGCGCAAGCTTGCTTCCACGCGTGGCGAGGCGGTATCTCACGACAAGGCAAGCCTATCAGCGACTTTCGCGAACCCCGCCCCCGCTAACGGCGGCGGCGCACGACGTAGTAGGTGAGCGCCTCGAGGGCGTCACGATAGGAAGAGGGTGGCATGGCGACCAGCTCGGCCCGCGCCTTCTCGCCGAAACGAAGCGCGTGCTCGTACGACTCGTCGATCCCACTGGACCGGCGGACGATACCGACGACCTCCCCGTAATCCGCGTCAGTCAGGGCGGGCTTGGCGAGAACGCGTGAGAGATCATCGCGGACCGTGGGATCGTGCAAAGCGAGCATCAGGGGCAGGGTCACCGTGCCCTGCTTGAGGTCGTTGCCAACCGGCTTCCCCACCTCCTCCTCTGTCGCCAGGTAATCGAGGACGTCGTCGGCGATCTGGAAGGACATGCCCAGGAGGTGGCCGAAACGGCGCATCCCCTCGACCTGCGGCTCGGAGAGACCGCCGAGCGTCGCGCCGCAAAAGGTGGACGCCGCCAGCAACGCCGCGGTCTTGCGCTCGATCTTTTCGTAGTACTCGTCGATCGACTGGTCATAGCGACGCTGACTGGTGAGCTGCAGCATCTCGCCAAAGCAGATGGTCATCACGGTCTGCGATAGAACCGCGTCGATGCTGGGAATGCCGATCTGGGACATCAGGTTGGCGCCTTTCGCGAAGTAATAGTCGCCAATGATGATCGCGGGGTTTGGTCCCAGCGTTTCATGGATCGTGCGCAAGCCTCGACGCGTCGGCGCCCCGTCGATCAGGTCGTCATGGACCAGCGTCGCGTTATGAATGAACTCGAGAGCCATGGCGGCGCGGTGCACGTCATCGATCCGGTGCGCGGGGCCGAGACTCGCGGCGAGGAAGACGAGCGCCGGCCGCAATCGCTTGCCCCCGGCATCGAGGACATGCTCCATCGCTTCGGCGACCGGCCCGAGGTCCGACTGCACGGTGGCATGCAGCCGTTTCTCGAAGTCTGCCAGCTCCTCGCGGATCGGCTGGATGAAGTCCGTGTCGGTCATCGTGACGGTCATGCCGCGCCCTTCTTGCCGCCGAGGCCCTCGACGATGTCCAGCCGCACGCTGCGGATGGGCGGGAGTTCCTGACCGAACAGGATGCGGGCCGTGTCCAGGAAGCGCTCGGCCGAACCGGTGACGTAGATCTGGTGTCGAGCCGTCTCGTGCTCGGCGGATAGCATCCCGTTGGCTGCCAGGCTGCGCTTGACTTTCGCCGCCGTCGTCTCGGCTGAGTCCACGACGTTCATACGGTCTCCCGTGATCTTCCGGATCAGGGGTCGGAGGAGCGGATAGTGCGTGCAGCCAAGGATGAGGGTGTCCGCCTCATAGTCGAGGATCTCCCGCAAGACCTCGCGCAGCGCCGCCTCGGCCTCCGGTGACTGCGACTTGCCCGCTTCGACAAGCTCCACCAGGTCGGGAGCAGCTTTGGGCAGCACGCCAATGGTGGGATTCGCCTCCTTGATGGCGTGCAGGTAGGCCTGGCTCTGAAGCGTCCCTTCGGTCGAGATGACGCCCACGCGTTTGTTGCGGGTGGCCTCCACCGCCGCCTGGGCGCCCGGGGTGATGACGCCGATGATCGGGATGTCGAACACCTCGCGCGCGGCATTCAGCGCCGCCGCGGTGGCGGTGTTGCAGGCGATCACGACCAGTTTGACGTCCAGCTCCTGGAGAAAGCGGATGATGTTCAGGGCGAACTCGCGCACCTGCGCCTGGTAGCGGGGGCCGTAGGGGAAGTGCCCGAGATCGGCGAAGTAGATGGTGGACTCGCTGGGGAGCTGTCGCTGGAGCTCCCGCAGAACGGTGAGGCCGCCCACGCCCGAGTCGAACACCCCGATGGGGCGCGGGTCACTCATGCCGTGCCCATGTTAACAAGCCCTATTCCTATTGAACTCCGAGCGACCCTCGCCTGGCAATCGGGTGAGCAACCGAAGCTCAACCCCACCTGCAAGCGAACGTCGCCCCGCGAGTTGTACCGTCGATGAAGCCGCACGTTCGGCGTGGCCGCGTGGCCAAAGAAAAGCGGATCGAGCGGGCGAAAGCTCGGCTCGCCGCCCCCCGCCAGCAAGCCGCCTGAGTCACGACTCGGTGACGGCTTTCCCCCTCCGACCTGGTCGGCCAGGGGTTGATCCCGCTCTCACACCCCCACCGCCTCCCGCCCGCGGATAAAAGCTGCTACCGGCACTGGGGCGTTGATGCGCCGCTCTACCCGGGGCCGTTTCAGCCACCGGCTTGGAACTGCACAAAGAGTCCATAGTTTGTAACACCACGTGGAGACGCCGTCCTCGCGGGGAGCCATTTGATGCCAGCGGCATAGGGCCGTAGTGGCCCAAAGGGGCTCCCCCACCTCCACCAGGCGAGCGCGGTTGCTTGAGTTCGGCCCAGCCCTGAAGATGCCCCCAACGTATCGATTAGTCCACGGGGGTTTGTCAAATAGTGCAATTTCGGGGGCTGGGTCGCCTGGTTCGGCCGGTTGTCATCAGCACGGTGCTTACGGTGGGGGCCCTGCTGGCCGTTCCCATCGGTGCGTCCGCCGACGCGAGCATGAACGTGGCGCTGATGGGCCAGCAGGACGGCGCCTGGGGCGGCGCCCCATTGGGAACCTCGACCACCGATAACATCGCCTCCTCCGGCTGTGCGATCACCGCGGTGACCATGATGCTGCGCTACTACGGGATCAACACGGATCCCGGCGCCTTCAACAGCTGGATGACCGCCAACGGCGGCTACGCCTTCGACGACCAGGTGATCTGGGATGCGGTCACCGCCTACACGGGCGGTCGGGTCGCGTTCTCGGGCTGGCTCGGGGCGGACCTCGACCTCATTCGAGGCGAGCTCGATGCCGGGCGGCCGGTGGTGGCCGAGGTGCGCCTTGGCGCAAACCAGCATTTCGTCCTCCTGACCGGTTACGCGACCGAGGGGGGCCTGACGATCAACGATCCCTGGTTTGCCGACAGTGTCAACTTCAGCGACCGGTACGGCGATCCGGCCACCGGCATCGTTTCCATCCGGACCTTCATGCCGGCGGATCCGGGCGGCGCCCGCGGGGGCGGGCGGGTGAGCTGGACCGCCAATGCTGCAGCCGCTGTACATCTAGCGCGATAACCAGGGCACCGTCATCGAGCGGGAGGTCCTGCCGGTACTGCGGGTACTTCCGTTTCAGGGCGGCAATGGCGCGCCGGTGCTCGGCGCCCGTGTCGAGCAGGCGCACCCGACCACGGACCAGCACCCACCACAGTCGTCGCCAGTCCGCCTCGTAGTGGTCGATCAGGAACGCCGCCCCGGGGTTGCTGCGCAGGTTGCGCAGGCGGCGCAGGGCGAGCGGGTTGCCCGACTTCGGCTTGGCGTCGATGGCGTGGTAGATGGTCGAGCCGAGCACGGCGAAGCACACCGGGACGACGGAGGGCTGCTGCCCATCGGTCGTGGCGAAATGGCCCACCGTGGTCCGGCCGAGCTCGCGACGAAGGGGAGCCTCAATTGTGGTGATGACGACATAATCCACTAGCTGGCGCTCTAGCGGCGGTCCGAGGGGGCCGATGTCGTGACGACCATGACCTCGGCCGGCGCACCCCTTTTCCCGGGGAACTGGCTCGCGGCCGGGCAGCATCTCAACGTGGCCGGCTCCAATTACCCGGGGCGCCGGGAAGTGGATGGCAAGACGGTGGCTCGGGCCGACCTCATCGTGGCCGACGACGTCAGCGCGGCCCGCCTGGAGGCCGGCGATCTGCTCCTGGCCGAGCAGGATGTCGCGCTGGCGGCCACCGTGGTGGACCGGGCGACGGCCGCCGGGGTGGGCCAGACCGTCGACATTTGACAATATTCGGGTTTGTGTTGACTTTTCTTGACACTTGTCCTATACACATTCCAACAACCATGGGTGCGCAGGGCTGGATCGAGGCGCGCGGCGTGGAATTGCTGGCCTCGCTCTTCGCGGTGGGCCTGCTGATCGCCGGCCTGGCGGCCGGCCTCCCCTTCCTTCGCGCTCGCATCGCAGAAGTGTTCCTGTACAGCGTCTGCTGCATCAGCGCCGTGGTCCTACACGCCTTGCTGGACCTGGCCGGTCGCGGCGTCCTCTACCTGCGACACTGGATCCGGAGCGCCCCGACCCCTGCGCCAGCGCCGAGCATGCTCGAACCCTCCCCGGCCTGACCCATTCCCTCGCCCGCCCCTCAATACGTGATATCGCGGCTATAACAAGAAAGGTCGCGCCGTGGTAAGATGCACCCGATAGGGCCAGCGGCGGCATGGGCTGCCATTACCAGGAGGACGCGATGGGATATCTCAGAGGTGTGATGCACGGATTAGCGATTGGCGGCGCGGTGGCGCTGATGTACGCGCCCAAGCCGGGACGCGAGATGCGGTCGGATCTGAGCGAGAAACTCGACCAGATGCGGGGCCAGGTCCAGCCGGTCATCGACCAGGCGCAGGGCGTCGTCGAGACGGCCCGCCCACAGGTCGAGCGCGGGATCTCGAAGGCGCAGCAGCAGGCCCAGCGGATCACCAACCGGGGCAACGACTCCGCGGCGTCCTAGCGCAAGACCTGACTACACTTAGGTCGTGGCAATGAGCGCGGACCCGGTCGTCGTCGCGGGCGTCGCCCGTACGGCGATCGGCAAGTTCGCCGGCTCGTTCAAAGAGCTGCCGACCTCAGACTTGGGTGCCGCCGCGATCAAGGCGGCGGTGACCCGGGCCGGGATCAGCCCGGAGGCGGTGGACGAGGTCATCCTCGGCTGTGTCGGCCAGGTGGGCGAGGATGCGTTCAACGCGCGGCTCGCCACCCTGAAGGCGGGTCTCCCGGAACGAACGACGGCCTACAACGTCAATCGCCTGTGTGGCTCGGGCCTGCAGGCGATCAACAGCGCGGTCCACGAGATCCGCCAGGACGAGGCGCAGGTCGTGGTCGCCGGTGGCAATGAGAACATGTCGATCCAGCCGTACCTGCTGCCGCGCGCCCAGGTCGGCTGGCGGCTGGGTGAGGCAGCCCTGATCGACGGCACGCTCTCGCTGGTGACCGACCCGTTCGGGCGCTACCAGATGGGCTGCACCGCGGAGAAGGTGGCCGATCGCTATGGCGTCTCGCGCGAGGCCCAGGACGCGTTCGCCGCCGAAAGCCAGCGACGGGCCGCGGCCGCCATCGCCGACGGCCGCTTCGCCGAACAGATCGTGCCGGTCCCGATCCCCCAGAAGAAGGGTGACCCCGTCATGGCGAGCGTCGACGAACACCCCAGGGCCGGGACCAGCGCCGAGTCGCTGGCGCGCCTGAGACCGGCCTTTCGCGAAGGCGGCAGCGTGACCGCCGGCAACTCCTCCGGGATCAACGACGCCGGCGCGGCCGTCGTCCTGATGAAGACCTCGAAAGCGCGGGAGCTCGGCGTGACCCCGCAATTGGAATGGGTGGCCGACGCGGTCGCGGCCATCAGCCCCGAGATCATGGGCGTGGCACCGATCTTCGCCGTGCAGAACCTGTTGAAGAAGGTCGGCATGACGATCAACGACATCGACCTGATGGAGCTGAACGAGGCCTTCGCCGCCCAGGCGGTCGCCGTGATTCGCGAGCTGGAGATCGACCCTGAGAAGGTGAACCCCAACGGCGGCGCCATTGCCCTCGGCCACCCGGTGGGCGCCACCGGGGCCATCCTGACGGTCAAGCTGGCTTACGAACTCAAGCGACAGGGGCTGGAGTGGGGCATCGTCACCATGTGCATTGGCGGCGGCCAGGGAATCGCCACCCTCTTTCGAAACCTGAACTAGCCAAACGCCAGAAGACCGGCGTCCCACCGCCGTTACATGGGGCGTGTCCTGGCTACGGCGTCGTCCCGTCATCCTGGCGTTGACCGTGATCGCCGGATTTGCCGCCCTGGCGCGCCTCGGCGTCCTCCCCACCATCCTCGTCCTCACCCTCGGGGTCACCGCCGCGGTCGTCCTGCCGCGCCGGTCCAGCAGAACCCCAAAAAGACCCGCGACATCGGCGGTCTGGCGGCCCACCGTCCAGCACCAGGAGCTTCCGGCGCCGGTCGACGATCCGTTGATCGGCTGGGCGGAACCGCAGGTGGACATGTTCGCGGGCCACGCGGCCCCGCTCGCGCAGCTCGGGCTGTCGGCGACCGCGCGCGGGCAACTGGACGGCTTTGCCCTTGGCCGGGCCAAACGCATCATCGACGCGCCAGACCTGCTTGCTCACGCCGCCGCGGATGTCGAATCCTGGCCCAACGTCGAGGCCGCCGTCAACAAGACGCTCGGGCTCCTGCATTCGCGACAGGTCGTGCTGCTTCCCGAAGGGTCGACGAGGTTGTCCCAGGCGCTCGCCTGGTGCGCGGCCCAGGGCGTCCTGCTGGCGGAATGGCGCCAGCTCGAGGACGGCAGGACGGTATGGAACGATAGCGTCGCCCGCGTCCGCGCCTCGGACGCCTTTACCATCCAGCGCATTGCCGAGGTGATGCAGCGCCGCGTGCTGCCCGATCTGTTCGCCGGAATCGCAAAGCGGCCGGCCGACCTCGAAATCAGCGTGCTCGTCCCATACGCGATCGCCACCGCCTTTTACCTGCGGCTGCACGGCGACCCGCCGAAAGCGTTCGCGGCTTAGTTCGCGAGCCTGACCGGCGGAGCTTCCCGGTGTCGATCCAGTCCGAAGTGCACGTACGATCGGTCACCGATCCACTGCGTGGGGGGAGCGGCCCACCACTTCGCCATCGCATTGAGCTGGCCGGCGTATTGCGAACGAAATTTGGCGAACGCCACCCATGATTCGTCGGGGCCGAGCAACGTGTATCCGGCCGCCGCCAGCCGCTCGCGAGCCTCATCGAACTCATAGCGCTCGACACCAGGCTCCCGGTCCACGGTCATTCGGAAAAAGTTGCTGAGATCTTCGACCGTGTGCCGCCCGATCGCGAACATCATCTGGGCGGAGCCACGCGGCGCATCGACCACCGTCGTCAACACCAGCGTCGCCGCGTCCAGGACGGCGCCGAGCGCGCTGACCCAGGACTCGTTGTCGTGGCTGGACCGGAAATAAGCGAGGAGTGGATAGGCCAGATGACTGTCCAGTACCTCGGCGGACCACTTCTCCCACTCGACGAAGATCCGCGGCAGATCATCCAGCAGGCCAAGCCGGGCATAGGCCTCGAGCAGACTCACGCCGGATGGCGGCGCGCCGGCCCGTGCATCGAGGGTGACGACCTCGACCTCGCGACGCTGGAAGGAGGCGTAGAGCGAGAAGAGAAAGCTGATGGCGAGCGCGATCGTACCCAGGCCCGAGGCCCCGGCAGCGAGGGCGACGAGCCTCGCGAGTCCCGAGGTCGCGACGATGTCGCCAAAACCGATGGTGAGCACCGACGTACCGGCGAAGTAGAAGGCCGTGCCGATGTTGCCGGGCACGGGGTGGATCTGGTCTCGCAGGGCATGGAACTGCAGGCCGAATCCCAGGACGAGCCCGGCGATCCAGGCGATCAGCAGGATGACCACGATCGCCGGTGCAAAGGTCCCCATCATCCGCTCGCGACCTTCCGAGGCGGCGCGCCGAAGCCCGATGGCGCGCCAGAGCCGCCAGCCGGGGACGACGATCCACCGGGAAAGACGGTAGCGAGCCGGGGTCGGTCGCGGGACCACGACACTCTGGAACACGTCGTTCAGAAAGAAGATCGTGACCGCGACCCCGAGCAGGTATTCGAGAAGCCCGAGCATCCGTCCTATCTAAGCACGAAGGGTGGCGGCCGATGGCCAGCGGATTGGTGCCGGGACAGGGACTCGAACCCTGACGCCCTTACGGGCAAGCGATTTTAAGTCGCCAACGTCTACCTATTCCGTCACCCCGGCGCGAGCCCATTCTATGACCCCAGCGGGGGTCCTTGAGAGTAAATCCCACATCGTCGTGTCATGTATTTGCCCGCCGGCGCGGCCGAATACGCCACACCGGGATGCAAAACGCAAGCCGGCAAGGCTGCTATCGTCTGACCCCTATGACCCTGTGGCTTCGCCGGACGGCGACGGCGCTGATCAGCACGCTCGTCGTAACCGGTGCCCTGGGACTGATCCTTAGCCAGCGATCAGCCCCTCGGATCACCGCTGGTCCATTGCTGATCGGGAACGTCCAGGCCAACGACGTCGAATGGCGGCCGGAGCGTCCTCCAGTCGAACGGACGCCGGCTCCGACGGCGACTCCGACGCCGGCGGCCAATGCACGGCCGGTGCCCGCCTCGACGCCCGTGCACCACGCGCCGGCACCGGTGGTTCCGCTCCCGGTGGTCAGTGCGACGTCCGTCTCGTTGCTCGACCTGGATACCGGACGGTATCTGTGGCAGTCGAACCCCAACCGGCCATGGGCCCCGGCCAGCCTGGCCAAGATCTTCACGGCCATGGTGGCGTCCGACTTGATGCGACTCGACGCCCAGGTCACCGTCCCGGCCTCGGTCACGCAGTTGCCCTGGGACTCGACCGTGATGGGATTGAGCCCTGGCGAGCGGCTCAGCGTGCGCGAGTTACTTGACGGCGTCTTCCTCCGATCAGCCAATGACGCCGCCGAGACCCTGGCGTCGGCCGTAACCTCGCGCGCCACCTTCGTGGCGGACATGAACGCGAAGGCGGCCCGGCTCAGTCTCCACAACACCCATTTCGTCAATCCCACCGGCCTCGATGGCGCCGGCTACACCACGACCGCCTACGAGCTGTCCGTGGCCGCGACCTACCTCGAGTATCACTACCCGGCCCTGACCACGATCGCGGCCGTCCCGTCGATGACCATCGGCGCCACCGCGACGCACAAAACCTTCGCGATGGTGAACATCGACAAGATGCTGCAGCTCTACCCGGGTGTCTATGGCCTGAAGACCGGCTGGACCGAGATCGCCGGGGGATGCCTGATCACGACCGCGAGCCGCGGAGGTCACCGCCTGCTGGCGGTGGTCTTTGGCTCCCCCGCCGTCTACCACGAAATGTCGCTGGTGCTCGACTACGGCTTCGAGACGCTCGGCGTTCTCCCGCCGCCGACCCCAACCCCAACCC
>DATCOB010000101.1:0-18041 GCA_036564925.1 Candidatus Dormiibacterota bacterium
TTCCTTTACCTCGCCCAGCTCCTCGGGTGGAATCTCCGCCAGAGGCGGCAGCGGGAATACGGTCTGCAGCTGCGTGACCAGCGCGTCGAGGTCCCAGTTGTCCGGGTGCCGGGACTGACAGTGCTCATTGACGGCGTCCTCGATCACCTTGCGGACCCAGGAAAGCACGAGCTCGCGGAGGTCGGCGCCCTCGAGGACCTTCCGACGCTCACCGTAGATGATCTCGCGCTGCTTGTTCATGACGTCGTCGTACTCCACCAGGTAGCGCCGCGCATCGAAGTTGTGACCCTCGACCTTGGTCTGGGCGCCTTCGATCTGTCGCGACACCATCCGCGACTCGATCGGCTCGTCGTCCGCCACCCGCAGCATGTTCATCATGCCCTTGATGCGCTCCCCGCCGAAGATGCGCATCAAGTCATCGTCCAGCGCCAGAAAAAACCGCGACGAGCCCGGGTCGCCCTGGCGGCCGGCCCGGCCCCGGAGCTGGTTGTCGATGCGGCGACTCTCGTGCCGCTCGGTGCCCACGATGTGCAACCCACCCGCCTCGACGACGCCGGGTCCAAGCACGATGTCCGTTCCGCGGCCGGCCATGTTGGTGGCGATGGTAACGGCGCCGGCATGACCGGCGTTGGCCACGATCAACGCCTCCCGCTCGTGCTGTTTGGCATTGAGGACCTCGTGCGGCGCTCCGCGTTTCTCCAGCAGTCGGGCCAGCTTTTCCGATTTCTCGACCGACACCGTGCCCACCAGAACCGGACGTCCCGATTGCGCCATCTCGATGATCTCGTCGGCAACGGCCTTGAACTTGGCGTCTTCCGTCTTATAAATGAGGTCTGATTGGTCCTGACGAACCATCGGGCGGTGCGTTGGGATCACGACCACCTGGAGTTTGTAGATCTTGTCGAACTCTTCCGCCTCCGTGACCGCGGTGCCGGTCATCCCGGCCAGCTTCTTGAAGAGGCGGAAGTAGTTCTGATAGGTGATGGTCGCCATGGTCTGCGTCTCCTGCTGGACCTTGACACCCTCCTTGGCCTCCACTGCCTGGTGCAGCCCATCGGCCCAGCGGCGACCTGGCTGCTGCCGCCCGGTGAACTCGTCAACGATGATGACCTCGCCGTCTTTTACGAGGTAATCGCGATCGCGCTTGTACAACGTGAACGCCTTGAGCGCCTGGTTGATCTGGTGGGCCTCGTCGACATGCTCCAACTCGTAGACGTTCGTGATCCCGGTCCAGCGCTCGATCTTCGCAATTCCTTCCTCGGCCAGTGCTGCGGATTTGGTCTTCTCGTCGACCGTGTAGTCCGACCCGGCCAGGCGGGGGATCAGGCGTGCGTATTGGTAGTACTTCTCGGTGGATTCCTGGGCTTGACCCGAGATGATGAGCGGGGTGCGTGCCTCATCGATGAGGATGCTGTCCACCTCGTCGACGATGGCGAAGTTCAGCGAACGCTGCACGCACTGGGTCAGATCGACGGCCATGTTGTCACGCAGGTAGTCGAAGCCGAACTCACTGTTGGTCCCGTACGTGATGTCCGCCTGGTAGGCCTCCGGACGCGAGACCGGACGCAGGTGTTGCAACCGCGGGTCGGGGTGCGTCTCGTCGACGAATTCCGGGTCGTAAAGGAGGGACATCTCATGGCCAATGACGGCGACCGTCATTCCCAGCAGCCGGTAGATCGGCGCATTCCACCCCGCGTCGCGGCGGGCCAGGTAGTCATTGACGGTGACCAGATGAGCCCCTTTGCCCTCCAGCGCATTCAGATACAGGGGGAGGACGGCCACGAGCGTCTTTCCTTCGCCGGTCTTCATCTCGGCGATCTTTCCCTGGTGCAGGACGATGCCTCCCACCATCTGCACGTCGAACGGGCGCAGGCCAATTGCCCGTCGGGCGGCTTCGCGAGCCACCGCAAAGGCCTCCACGAGGACGTCCTCCAGCGTCTCGCCCTGGCGCAAGCGTTCACGGAACTCGGCCGTTTTGGCCGTCAGCTCGCTGTCGGTCAGCTTCTCGAGCAGCGGCTCGAGTTCATTGATGTCGGCGACCCGCTCGAGGTGCCGCTTCACCTCGCGCGCGTTGGGATCGCCTAAAACCTTGGTTATAACGCTCATTGAGGTATGTCTATCCGCAATTCATAAGGATACCCGGACTCCGGCGGACCAAAACGGCCTACGCCGGGTCGGCAGGCCTCAACCCAGATCCGCTTCCACGATTCCGAGCGTCGTGTCGTGCCGCCGGTAGAGCACGTTCAGCTCCTGCGTGTCCTCATTGAGGAAGAGGAAGAAGGCGTGGCCCAGGGAGATCATCTCCTGGCTCGCCTGGTCCACCGTCATGGGCTTCAACTTAAAGCGTTTGACCTTGGCCACCCCATTGGACGGTCTCGGTTCGCGCGCAAGCTGGCTGAGGGCCGCCGCAGCCTTGCCGGGCCGATGGTCCTTGAGCCGTTCCTTGTGCTGGCGGATCTGCCGATCCATCTTGTCGATCACGAGATCGACCGCCTCGTTCATGTGCTCGGCCGATTGCGTGGCCTTCAGGATATTGCCAGTTCGACCGCTCACGTGCACCGTCAGCTCGGCCACCTTGACGCTCTCCAGGCTCTTGTTCTTTTCCGTGCCAAGCTCCATCCGCGCTTCCAGGATGTGATCGAAGTGGCGGGCCAGCTTTTCCAGCTTGGCCTGCGCGTACGCCTTCATCTGGGGATCGGCCGCGGACTTCTTGGCCTGGATCAAGATCTGCATGGCCTGCCTCCATCGCGAGATCTCGCGTGGAACGAAGTATACCGATGGCTAAGCAAAATCGCGAGCCGGCAGGCCGATCCGCGTTTTCGCGCGGATCGCGCCGGCGCGAGACAGTCGCGGACTAGCCCTACTTCGTGGCGCGTTCGTTGGCGCGGCGATCCGGGAAGACGCGGGCGAGTTCCGGCGGAATCGGCACACCCGCCGCGAACAGCTTGTCCATGATCTGGGGCCGGATTCCGGTTGGCCGGAAGACCCCCGTCATGACACCGTTCTTATCGGCGCCGTGCGACTCGTAGAGGAAGATCTCCTGCATCGTGATCGTGTCGCCTTCCATGCCCGTGATCTCCGTGATGCTGGTGACCTTGCGCTGGCCGTCCCGCATGCGCGAGAGCTGCACGATCAGGTCGATGGCCGACGCCACCTGCTGGCGAATGGCTTTGGTCGGAAGATCGAGCCCGGCCATGAGCACCATGGTCTCGAGACGGGATAGGGCGTCGCGGGTGGTGTTGGCGTGAAGGGTGGTCAGCGAGCCGTCATGGCCGGTGTTCATCGCCTGGAGCATGTCCAGGGCCTCGCCGGAACGGCATTCCCCGACCACGATCCGGTCCGGGCGCATACGAAGGGCGTTGATCACGAGTTCCCGGATACCGACACGGTTTTCACCATTCAGGTCGGCAGGACGCGACTCCATGCGGCAAACATGCTCCTGGTGAAGCTGGAGCTCGGCGGCGTCTTCGATGGTGACGATCCGCTCGTCCGGAGGGATGAACGATGAGCACACATTGAGGAGGGTGGTCTTTCCTGTGCCGGTTCCGCCGGAGATCAGCAGGTTCGACCGGGCCATGACGCAGGCCTTGAGGAATCCAACGGCCTCGGAGGTGATGGTTCCGAAGTTGACCAGGTCTTCAGCCTGGTAGGGGTCGCGAGAGAATTTCCGGATGGTCAACATCGGCCCGTCGAGCGCGATCGGCGAAATGACGGCGTTCACGCGCGAGCCGTCGAGAAGCCGCGCGTCCACCATCGGCGTACGGAAGTCGATCCGGCGACCGACCGCCGACACGATGAAGTCAATGACCCGCAAGAGGTGGTTCTCATCGTCGAATTTGCGATCCGTCAACAGGATCTTGCCGCTGCGTTCGACGTAGATGTTTTCATGGCCATTGACCATGACTTCGGTCAAGCTGTCGTCAAGGACGAGATCTCGGATCGGCCCGAGCGCCTCGTAATACCGGGCAAGCTCATCCTGCGAAACTTCCGACGCATTGACCATGAGCGGATCCCCCAGATAATCAGATTTGGGAATAGGTAGACGATCCCGGGAATGTAACGACGGTCCCCGGCAAAGTTTGCGCGACCGCCAGCACCAGGAAGGCGGCGACGCGGCCGCCGGCCTCCTCGATCGCCTCGGCCGCGGCTTCCAGCGTGGCGCCGGTGGTGCACACGTCGTCCACGAGGCCGGCCGCACGGGGCGCCGGCAGGGGCCCAACCCAGCGGAAGGCGCCCGCCAGGTTGGCCCGCCGCTCCGCTTCGCTGAGGCCCACCTGGGGCGGGGTGGCTCGGACCCGGGCGAGACCGGGCAGGATCGGGGTCCCAAGCGGGCGCGCCAGTTCCGTGGCCAGCCGCTCCGACTGGTTGAAGCCGCGTCGGCGCTGCCGGACCGGGTGCAGGGGAACGAACGTCAGGGCATCGAGCCTGAACTCAGCCGGCCGGATGGCACGCAAGAGCGGTTCGGCCAGGGGCCCGGCGAGCGCGGGTCGCGGCCGGTATTTATACGTGTGGATGGCCTGCTGGAATGGGCCCTCGAGCCGGCCCGCCGCGACCAGCGGGACGCCGCGCAACCGGTCGCGCATCGCCGGTCGCAGCCCGCCGGCGCAACGCGCACACCAGGCGTGGCCCGGGCGCAAGCAGCCGGCACACCGGGGCGGGAAGATCAGGTCCAGAAGGCGCATTACGCGGCGACGGTCAACCGATCGCCGGGCACGATCCCATGTCGGCGGATCGCGCCCGCCGGCAATTCGGCGACCTTATCCGCATGCCAGACGAGGGGCACCATGCCGATCCAGGGACGAACCCGCTCGTAGCCGCGAATCACGGTCCCCCGTTTATCGACAAAGACGGCGTCGATCGGGAACCGCATGAACATCATGTGGATGCCATTGCAGCCGTGAATCAACAGGCCGCCCTTCTCCGGCAGACGGGCGCGGCCCATCAGGCCCATGCCGCGCGTCCAGATGTTGCTGGCGACCTCCAGCGGTTCGGCGACGACGGTGCCGTCTTGTTTTGTTAGTCGCATAACTCCTCTTTCGTATTATAGCCCATCAAGCTCAGCCACTTACACGCGCGAAAGCGCGGCTCGCCCTGCGGGCTCGCTCTTCTGCTAACCCGCGTCACTCTTATTTGTGCGTGAAGGTGTGCATGATGAGGATGACGGCCGGTCCCATCAGCACGATGAACAGCGTCGGGAAGATGCAGCCGATCATCGGAAAGAGCATTTTGAGCGGAGCCTGGGCGGCCTGTTCCTCGGCGCGCTGGCGGCGGCGGCGCCGCATCTCTTCCGACTGGATGCGAAGCACTTTGGCGATACCAACACCGAGCTGTTCCGACTGGATCAGCGCCTGGATAAAGGTGTGCAGTTCTTCGACGCCGGAGCGGCGACCCATTTCATCCAGCGACTCGAGCCGGGGTCGTCCGAGACGAATCTCGTTGAGCACCTGGGCGAATTCGTCGGAGAGGGCGTTCTTGAACTTTTCGGTGAGCCGCCCGATGGCGGCATCGAAACCGAGGCCAGCCTCCACCGAGATGGTCAGGAGGTCCAGGGCATTCGGCAACGCGAGCCGGAGTTCTTTCTGCCGGCCCTTGATCAGATTGTTGAGCCAGACGTCCGGAAGGAAGCGTCCCAGCAGGAAGCCGACCCCGAGGGCCGCCCCCTTGATGGGAATCCCGGTCACGCCGAGCAAGCCCGCCACGCCGAGCGCCACCACGGCGACGACGATGCCGGCAATGACCTTGAGGACTTCGAAGCCGTTCACGCTGAGGCCATACGGCCGGCCCGCGAGGTTGATCTTGTTCTGCACGACAATCTGGCGGTTCTTGGCCATGCGGGAGGTCAGTAGACCGCCGATGCGTTCCAGGGCCGGCTTGATGAACCGCTCGGTGAAGGGCAGCGAGAGCTCGATCTCGTCGAGCGTCAGGTTGTGATCGCGGTATTGCGCGAGGCGCTCGGCGATCAGGTCCTGCCGCGGCTTGGCGGTGACGGCCTGGATCGCGATGAAGACACCACTGAAGGCGAGGAAGGCAAAAACGATACTAAAAATATTCATGTCTTTCTACACCTGGATGTTCGTGATTTTCGAGATGATGCCGTAGCCAATCGTGATCGAGACCAGGCCCATCCCAATCAGGACATAGCCAAGCCATTCGTGGAACAACGGCGTGATGTAGCTGGGGCTGATGAAGGTAAGAAGCAGCGCCAACGCGAATGGAAGACCGGTGATGATGTAGCCCGACGCGCGGGCTTGCGCCGTGAGCGTCCGGATTTCGCCCTGGATCCGGATTCGTTCGCGGATCGTAAAGGCGATCGTGTCCAGGATCTCAGCGAGGTTACCGCCGACGACGCGGTGGATCTGGACGGCGGTGACCATCAGGTCGAAGTCCTCACTTTCGATGCGCTTGACCATGTGCTGTAGGGCGTCGTCGACCGAGACGCCAAGGTTCATTTCGCGGGTGGCACGGCTGAACTCGTCGGCCATTGGCGGCGAGGAGCTCTTGGCGATGGTCGCCATGGCCTGGGCGAACGAATAGCCGGCTTTCAGGGCGTTCGACAGGAGAACGATCGTGTCGCCCAGCTGGTTGTTGAAGGCCTTCAGCCGGCGCCGCTGCCGGAACTTGAGGAAGAAGCCCGGCGCAAAGTAACCGACCGGGAGGCCGATCAAGGCCAGGAGGGGATTGTGGAACCGTAGGAAGAGCACCACGCTGACCAGGACGATCAGACCGACGATCACCATGACGTACTCGGACACCCGGAGCTTGAGGTCGGCCTTGGCCAGTTCCTCGGTGAGTTTCGACGTCCGGCCGCCTTTCTTGGTCAGGCTCTTGTTGAAGCCTTCCATGAGGCCCTCGATAAAGCTTCCCTTCCTGGCGGCGGCGGCCCCCGGGTTGTAATTGTCCAGGTGGAGATCAGCGGCCTCGGTCTGTGGCCGGTTGGCAAACAACGCCATGACCACAATCAAGGCACCGACCGCCGCCATAGCCGCGAATAGCAGTGAGAGCGACACTTATTTGCCTCCTTGCCCGGCAGGATCCGGCACCGGCGTGAAGAGATCCTTCGACACGCCCTCGCCTGACGACTGCAGGTGATCGAAATATTTCGGAATGATGCCGGTGGCCGTGAAGTAGCCCTGCACCTTGCCGTCTTCGCTAACGCCGGTTTGCTTGAACATGAATATGTCTTGTACTTTCACCTGGTCGCCGTGCAGTCCGAGCACTTCGCTGACGGCGATGATCTTGCGAGACCCATCGCGAAGGCGGCTCTGCTGCACGATGACGTTTATGGCGGACGCGATCTGCTCCCGGATGGCCCGAGAGGGCAGTTCTGCTCCCGCCATTAACACCAACGTTTCCAGGCGGTTCAAACTGTCACGTGGCGAGTTGGCGTGGATAGTCGTCAACGATCCGTCATGACCTGTATTCATGGCCTGGAGCATGTCCAGGGCCTCCCCACCGCGGCACTCGCCGACCACGATTCGATCTGGCCGCATGCGGAGCGCGTTGACCACGAGGTCCCGAATGGCGATCCGGCCGCGGCCTTCTACCGTGGCCGGCCGTGACTCAAGTGTTACAACGTGCTCCTGGTTGAGCTGGAGCTCGGCAGCGTCCTCGACGGTGACAACTCGCTCCTCCTCGGGGATGAAGCTGGACAGCACGTTCAGCGTGGTGGTCTTGCCGGAGCCAGTACCGCCCGAGACCAGCATGTTGAGCTTCGCTCGAACGCAGCCCCGGATGAATTGGGCCATCGGATCGGTGAGGGATCCAAACCTGATCAGGTCGCTGATCTTGTACGGATCTTTGGAGAACTTTCGGATGGTGAGCACGGGGCCGTTGAGGGCCAGCGGCGGGATGATGACGTTGACACGAGACCCGTCCTTCAGGCGCGCATCGACCATCGGCGAGCTTTCGTCGATCCGTCGGCCAATCGTCGAAACGATTCGGTCGATCACCCGGCGGAGCTGGTCGTCGCTCTCAAATTGAATTCCGGAGAGGGTGAGCTTGCCCTTGTGCTCGACGAAGACCTGGTCCGGTCCATTGACCATGATCTCGGTTACCGTCGGGTCGTTGATCAGCGACTCGATGGG
Organism: Candidatus Dormiibacterota bacterium; assembly: GCA_036564925.1. GTDB lineage: Bacteria > Chloroflexota > Dormibacteria > CF-121 > CF-121 > JALYYC01. The sequence continues at coordinate 8,085 of DATCOB010000101.1, forward strand.
ACCGAGGCCCAGGAAGTCGTTGAGGACGGAATCAAGCAGTCGCTGGCGCTCGGGCTTGGTGAGCGTGAGGCCCATTTCGGCGATGACCCCGTTGAGCGCCTCGGTGATCCGCGTCATGCGTTGCTCGCGGTCGTCGTCCTCGGAGCCGTCCAGGTTCTCGATCAGCCGAGCCTGGAGCCGGTTCTTGATCCGCTCCGCCTGGACTTCGAACGGCGTCCGGGCGCGGGCCCCGGGGCTTTGCGCGCGGGGCGCGGGAGCGGTTCCGCCCTGCGGCACGAAGGCCCCGTCGGGGATGGCCGAAGGGTCCGGGGCCTGTTGTTTCTGTACCCGATCCAGCAGCGACATGGCTAGTGCCCCACGCCCAGCGCCACGCGGCGTTCCCTAGACGCCACGTTCCGTAACATCCGCTGGCACGCCGGCACGACAGAATGCATCTCTACTACTAACGCCGGGCGAACAGACCCTTGCGCGGTTTCTTGTCGGTTGAGTCCGGCTCGGCCGCCGGAGTCGGCGGGAGCAGCTTGGCGACCAGCTCCCGAATCCGCTGGCTGATCTCGGCCTCGGGATGGGTGCTGACGAAGGGGTTCCCCCGGTTGACCGAGTTGATCACGAGCTTCGCATCGTTGGGGATCTGCCCGGCGATTGGAAACCGAAGGTTGGCCTCGACGCTCTCCTTGTTGAACTCAGAATGCGCATCCGATTTGTTGAGCAACAGGACCACCCGATCCGGGGCGATCGACAGCGAATCGAAGATCTTGAGCGCCAACTTGGTGTTCTTGATCGACGGAATGCTCAAGGAGGTGACGACGATGACCTTGTCCGCGTGGTCCAGGACCTCGAGGTTGATCTCGCCCAGGTGGGCGCTACTGTCCACAATGATGTAGTCGAACATCTTCCGGAGCTCGGAGAAGATGCGGCGGATATGGTCCACGGTCACCAGATCGGCCAGTTCGGGGCTGGTCGGCGTGAGCAGGACCTTGATGCCGACTGGACCGTCAACCATGATTTCGCGGACGAAGTCGGCATCCATGTGATCGATGTTCTCGATCAGGTCCGTGATGCCCTGCGAGTGGTCAAGGTTCAGGAGAACCCCGATGTCTCCGAACTGGAGATCGAGGTCCACGAGCGCCACCTTGCCCTTGGTTTCGTTGGCCATCGACACCGCCAGGTTGGCCGCCAGCAGGGACTTCCCGACACCACCCTTCCCCGAATAGAAGAAGAACACCTGGCCCTGCTCCCCACGACGTGGCCCCTCCCCGTCCGCCGGGGCCACCGCGACCGGGGAGGCGGCCCCCGCCGTCTGGGCGAGGAATGACTCCTTCTTCTGCTCCAGCTGGTACACGCGGCGGATGCTGGCGATGAGTTCGTCACCGGAGAACGGCTTGATCAGAAACTCCCGCGCTCCTGACTGCATGGCGCGGCGGAGGTAATCGCGCTCGCCCTGGACCGACATGATGATGACCGGGGAGTTCGGCGCCTCCTGGGCGAGGGTTTCGGTTGCCTGAATGCCGTCCATGACCGGCATGTTGACGTCCATCAGGACGATATCCGGAACCAGCTTCTTGGCCTGTTCCACGCCCTCTTTCCCATTGGCGGCGGTGGCGACGACCTGGATATCGGGCTCGAAGGACAACAGCTTCTGGAGGTTGTCCAACGTGCTCGCAATGTCGTCGACGATCAGAACTTTGATTAGTTCGGCCATGCCACTATCTCTCTAAAGACGCATCCCCGCAAAATCTTCCGATTTCGCGGGGAGCATGTCAACGGTTTTCTGGTCGGTCTAGTGGATGTGGTATGCGTTGGAGAAGCCGTCGATGTCGGTCGGAGCGCTGTCCGGATCAGGAACATCGTAGTCCTTGACCGACTTGAGCACGAACTTGTAGTTGGTGTTGTCGAGCGCCCACTTGAGGTCCTCAGCTTGCTTCAGGGTCACGATGACCGTCAAGCTCGAGGAGATGCCCCGTGTATTGGCCCCGCCCGCCGGCCCCACACGGATGACGTGTAGGTTCGTGAAGGCGGTCTTGGTCTTCGGATTCTTGGCGCCCGGGGGCGAGTAGCTGACGATGACGTCGATTCGGTCGTCCGGCTGAATGTAGCCACCAGCCCCAACCAGCTCGCCGGTCGGGATCTGCATCGCGACCTGTCCGCCCGGGATCGGCAGGAACGCCTGCTTGGCGGCCTGGACCTCGCCAGCGGTGTTGACGAGATCGTAGTCGATGATCGCCTCGTTTGCATGGACCGGCACGCCGGCATACTTGCCGACAACCAGGTCCTTGGCTCGGAACGCGTACGGCGGTGCTTGATCCGAGCTGAATTGCTGGACGGTCACCATATCCGCCGTAATCTGGGTCGACGCCGGAATGTCCTTGACGGCAACGACCGCCGGCACATTCTTTGATCCCGTTCCGATCGCCGTACCGCCGCCTGGGGTTCTCGCGAGGAGCAGATTAAGCCCGAACGCCAACGCGGCGAGGAAGATACCGAAGATCAAGAGGATCCGGTTGCTCTTCGGTTTTACCTCAGTCGCCAATCGACTCACCTCCTGATTTTCTGCGCCATCGCTCCACGCCGGGCGTGACGACTCTTCGCATGCTGTATCTAGAAATCTCCCCGCTTCCTTGCGGCCTTCGCTGACATAAACCAAATCCGTCGGACACGCCCGGGCACCAGGCACGCTCGGTCACGGAAAAACAAAAAGGGTCTGCTTGCGCAGACCCTCTCTTTGCTTCCAGCAGCGCTGGATGCCTTACTGACCGAGACCGCCCGAGATGTTGCAGAACACGTTCTTGACCTGGTTGCCAAGGACGATCAAAACTACGATGACAACCACGGCGATCAAGACGAGGATGAGGGCGTACTCTACCATGCCCTGCCCTTCCTCACGGTTAAGCAGCTCACGGAGGCGCAGATAAAGGTTGGTCAACATGCGATTCACCTCCTTTTCGACTGTCTTCAGGCATTTGGCTCGGCATTCGACGAACCGCCCGCCATTGAACAAGCCCAGTTTCACACCGGGCCGTCACCGTAGCAACGCGCTTCCGGGCAAGGCTTGGCGAAGAAGTTCTCGCAACCCTGTAACAAGCCGAGACTTTCTCGGGCCGGTGCGCCGGCGCCGGGCGTGCCCGGACCAGCCCCACGGGTCGCGCCGGGGCTGCGCGTCGGTCTGCGCCCGGCCACGACCTCTCAAACGCTCGCATCGCACTAAAGCGCGGCTCGCGTGGGGCGAGGCCCCGTCGGGTTACCGCGGCCGATGCTCGACCGCACTCCGCCCCGCCGCGATCCGCGTAAGCTAAGCAGATTCAGCGAGCCCAAGGGCGAGCCGCGCTTTCGCGCGGATAGCGCCGGCGCCGCATGGCGCCTGTACGCGCAGGGCGAGGGCATTGGAATTTGGCCCGAGCCGCGCATGGGCGGCTGGACGGCGCACCGGCGCGAGATAGTCTCCGAGCTTGATCGGCCTTAGCACGAGCGAGCATCAGCCCGTGTCAGTTCTGCGCTAACCGTCCCGCAAAGGCCTTATCGCTTGGCTAGCGGGACCTCGACTTTGACTTCGGTCCCACGGCCAGGCTGGCTACGGATCTCGAGGGTTCCCTTTTCCAGCTCGGCGCGCTCCCGCATACTGATGAGCCCGAGGTTCTTGTTCTTGTGCAGATTGGCCTCCGTGCGGGCGACATCGAAGCCCTGGCCGTCATCCTTGATCACGATCACCACCCGGGCGGGCTGCATGTTCATGGTGACCTCCGCCATTTTGGCCCGAGCGTGCTTGTGGACGTTCGTGAGGGCCTCCTGGATGATCCGGAACAGCACGCCCTCGGTGTTCCCGGGAAGCCGCCGCTCCTGGCCCACCACGTTGAAACGGGTCGCCAGGCCATACCGATCGCCGTATTCCTTGATGAATTTGCGCAGGGTTGGGATCAAACCGAGGTCATCCAGTGTCATGGGGCGCAAGTCGAAGATCAGTTGGCGCGTTTCTTCTAATGCGTTGCGCACACTGTTCTTGAACTCCGCCAATTCCGCGACGAGCTGCTTGGGATTCCGCTCCAGGAGCCGCTCCAGAATCTCCGCCTGCAGGACGAGGTTAGCCATGGACTGGGCTGGCCCATCATGCATGTCCCGGGCGATGCGCATGCGTTCTTCCTCGATGATCTGGAAGACCTGGCGCGAGGCGTCGCGGAACTGCTTATCACCGTCGGGAGCCGCATGAGCGCCGTTTTCTCCGTACATCCGCTGCAGGTCCGCGAGGATCTGGCTCGCCGAGCGGAGGAACTGCCCCTGGTCTTTCAGCTCCGCCCGGCGGGAGGCCAGCGCCTCGTATTCGAAGTGCGCGCGCTCGACGTTGAGTTGGGTCTCGCGAATATTGGCAAACGTCTCCTGGACCTCGGAGGGCGAAAATTGCTTGAGATTGTTGAGCAGGTGCTTCTCGACCACTCGCGACTCTTCCGCCAGCTCACGCATCTGGTCGAGCGAGTTTTCCAACTCACGCGCCTTCTGCTCGGCCGTCTCGAGCTCCGCATCCACCATCTGAAGGCGGGTCGTCACGGATTGGTGGACGAGCACGAATGGATCAAAGGTCTCATCCGTGGCCTGGATCGCACTCATATAGGAAATTGGGCCCCCATTCGCGCCGGAGCCGCGTGTGGCGGGCCATATGATATCAGGAAAATCGGCGAATTCCCGTCGAATCTCGATCGCGGATGAGTGCGCGGGTCAGCTTCCTCCTCGGACGTGCCCTTCCCCTCGGCGTCTTCGGCTTCCTCGTGGCCATCGAGGGTGAACTGGCTATCGCCGGCGCCCAGCAAGCGATGGTAGGGGGGCTGAACCGGGCGCAGCTGATGTACGTGCTGAACCGGGGACTGACCCTCGCTTTCTTTACCTTCTTGTTGGTCATTTACGCGGTGCGGAGTCGCGCCATCGCGAGCGACCACAACCCGATTGCCGTGATCGCCGCGATGATGGGAAGTTTCATCCTGTACGCGCTCTGGCTGGTGCCCGGGCAGCAACGGAGCTCCGACCTCGCGGTCCTCGCCGCCAGCGACATGCTCCTTGCCTTCGGCATGATCTGGGCGATCTACTCTCTGAGCTATCTCCGCAATCGGTTCAGCATCGTCCCCGAGGCGCGCGGACTGGAGACGGGCGGCCCGTACGCTATCGTCCGGCACCCGATCTACCTCGGGGAGATCGCCGCCGGACTTGGCCTGATCCTTCCCACATTCCTGGGCTTCTCGCTTCTCGTCTTCGGGGTGTTCGTGGCCGCGCAAATTGGCCGGACGTACTACGAAGAGCGGGTGCTGAAGCGGGTTTACCCCGAATACAAGGCCTACGCCGCGCGCACGCGACGGCTGCTTCCGATCATTTTTTAGGCGGTTTGGGCGGCCAGCCAGCCTCCCGCCTGCAAGGGGTTGGCGCGTAACGCCGTTACTCTCCTGTTAAATTGGCAAGCCTGGCCCGCCCGCTCCACGCCGTTCTGCCTGAGCCAGAGCCCCCTCGCGGCCGCCAGCGCCTGTACCGCTGGCTGGATCTGCCGCGATTCTTCACCCTGGCGGTGTTGTTGACGATGCTCATCGCTGCCGTGCAACCGGTCACGGATCCCGACTTCTGGTGGCACGTGACGACCGGGAACTGGATTCTCAGCCACCACGCGGTCCCCCACCACGACCTCTTTACCTACACGGTGCCGACCCATCGCTGGATCACTCACGAGTGGCTGAGCGAGGCCATCGTCGCGGCGCTGTTCGCGATCGGCCACCTACCGCTGGTCAGCCTCGTCCTCGGCGGTGTGACGGCCGCGGGCTTTCTCCTCGTTTACATGGCGATCGATCGACGGGTCAACTTCGTCATCGCCGCTCTCTCCCTTACCCTGGGCGTGGCTGCCGCCAATCCCATCTGGGGGCCCCGCATCCAGATGGTCACCTTTGCCCTGGCCGCTCTGACCTACCTGTGGATCAAACGGTACTGCGAAGGGCGCGGGCGCGCGATCTACGCCCTCCCCATCGTGATGCTGTTCTGGGTCAACTTGCACGCCGGGTTCTTTATCGCCTACGCGTTCCTCTCCATCGCGCTGGCTGCGGAGGGACTCCGCTGGTTGATGAAACGCCCCGATGCGATGCCGGGGCGGCGTCTTCGAAACCTGGTCCTGGTGCTGGCGGCCTCGGTCGCCGCGGCCATCGTCAACCCGAACGGCTGGGACATCTACCTGTACCCGTTTCAGACCCTGTCGAGTGGCGCGCAGCAACGGCTGATCGTGGAGTGGTTCTCACCGAACTTCCAGATGTCCCAGATGATCGCCTTCGAGGCCATGATTTTCCTGCTCATCGGCGGTCTGGCCGTCTCGCGGCGGATCGAATTGCGACAGTTCCTCTTTCTGATGGCGGGTCTCGGCCTCGCGCTGCATTCCGTCCGCAATCTGTCTTTTTTCATGCTGGTGGCTGTTCCTGCCCTTGCCGACTATGGCCAGCAGGCTCGCGAGCGCCTGAGCTGGCAGTGGCCCGCAAGGCCCCGGCCGGTCAACGGCGTCAGCTTCGCCATTCACAGCCTGCTGCTGGCCGCGCTGTGCGCGATCGTCCTTGTGGCGAGCGCCCCCAGCCTTACGCAGCGGGTCGGCGGCAGGCTGGTCGCGCGGGACTTTCCGATCAAGGCGGCCGACTTCCTGCAGCGACACCCCGCTCCCGGCCACATGCTGAACGTGTATGGCTGGGGCGGCTACCTCATCTTCCGACTGCACGGTGTCCAGCCGCCGCAGCCAGTCTTCATCTTCGGCGATGCCGCCGTGACGGGTGACCAGTTGCTCCAGGACTACGATCACCTGCAGTCACTCGGCCGGAATCAGGCCGAGCTCTTTGACCACTACGCGATCAACTGGGTCATCTTCCACCGCGACGACCCGATCATCACCGAACTTCGCCAGGACCGGAGCGCCCCTGGCCACACGGGCTGGTTCGAACTGCGGACCTTCGACAAGGCCACCATCATGATGCGAGACACGCCCGAGAACCGCGCCTACGCGCAATCGTCCGGCGCGTCGTGACCGCGGCCGCCCGCGGGCGCGCATTCCGCCAAAAGGTCCTCCTCGCGTTCCTGCTGCTGCTCGCCCTGGCCGATACTCGGCAACTCCTCATCTCGCCATCGCATGGCCAGGACTTTCGGGACTTCTTTGCGGCCGCCACGCTGGTGGCCCACGGCCAGGACCCCTATGACTCCTCGGCGCTCGCGGCAGAGCAAGACCGGCTTTATAACCAACCGGATCACCTGCGGCCAGGTGACCGGGCCTACTACGACGCGCTGCCCTATCCGCAGGGCCCCTGGGTCGCTCTGGCCCTGACCCCGCTGACCCCGCTGCCATGGCCGCTGGCGTATCTCGTCTCGTCGCTGCTCGCCTTCCTCGCCCTGGGCGCCGCAGCCTGGGGGCTCTTGCGGCTCTCCGGCTGGCGAGGGCGCGCGGTCTGGCTCGCGGTCGGCGCCGTCCTGTGCTCCCCCGTCGCCTTCATCAACTTCTTCCAGGGGCAGCCGGTACCCTGGTTGCTCCTGGCCCTGGCCACCGCCTGGTGGCTGACGCGAGCGGGTCGGCCGCAGTTGGCCGGGGCGATCATGGCGGTCGCCTGGATCAAGCCGCACCTTGGGCTGCCCCTCCTGATTGTCTTGTTGCTCCTCGGTGAGGGACCTGCTCGTCGCGTGTTGCTGGGCTTTGGCGCCGGCAGCGTCGCCGCCTTCGCGCTGGCCGCCATCGTGCTCCATGGCGCGCTCCTCGAGTGGCCCGGTGTGGTGCTGGGGCAGTGGTCGGGTGCGCTGCAGCAAGCGGACATGGCGTCGGTCAATGCGTTCTACTATCCGGCGCTGCACAACGTCCTCCGCCAGGCCGCGCTGGGACTGGTGCTGCTGGCCGCAGCCGGCTATCTCGCCCGGGCGTTTACCCGGTGCCCGGCCCCACGGACGCGGGCCCTCACCGTCCTTCTCCTCACTGTGCTCGCCGCCCCCTATGCCCACTCGTACGACAGCCTGCTCCTGCTGCCGGTGCTGGTCGTCCTTTTGGGACCGACCCTTCAGGGCTGGCGAGACGCCGGCGTCGAGCTCGCCCTTTGGGCCTTCGTGACGCTGCCGCTCCTCTATTTCGCCGGTTTCCATGTCGGCTACCTCAATGGCTTTACCGCCATCCCCGTGGTCCTGCTCGGGCTGGCCTGGCACCGCCAGGTCATTGCCCGGCCGCCAGCGCGTCTTGAGGCGGCCGCATGAGTCATTGGTTCCTGGTTCGCCGCCTTTACGAACCCCGATTCCGTGGCCGGCTGCTCCTCCTGCTGCTGATCGTGGCGGCCGGCTATTACGTCACCTGGTCGGTCGTGCAGTGGGTAACCCTGGACGCGACGGCCCTGCGTTTCGACTTTGTCAACTACTACGGCGGCGCGGTTGCCGCCGCGCACGGCGGTGACATCTACGCCGAGTTCAAGCACTCCTGGGGGACGCAGGCCTGGGTGGTCGCGTACATCTACCCACCGTTCTTTGCGCTGGTGCTGGCGCCGCTGACCCATTTCGGTCTGGTCGCCGCCGGCCGCGTTTGGCTGCTGGTGGTGCACGTCGCCTTTTTCACCGCGCTGGCGCTGATCCTTCGCGCCCATCCCGAGCTCGGACGGAACGGGCGCCGGCTCTTCCTCGTGGCGGCCCTGAGCTTCATGCCCCTGTATCTCAACCTCAAGTTTCAGCAGGTGGCCACCGTCTGGCTTCTGCTCGTGACGGCGACGCTCCTGGCATCGCTTCGACGGCGCAACACCGCCGCGGGCATCTTCATCGCCCTGGCGGCCTCCCTGAAAGTGGTCCCCGTGTTCCTGATCCCGATGTTCTGGCGGCTGGGCCGCCGGCGGATCGCCGTCGTCGGCGGTGTCGCGTTGGTGGTAACCACCCTGGCAACGGTCCTCCTGTCGCCGGGAAGCTGGCAGTTCTTCACCGTGGTGCTGCCGCGCATTGGGCTTGGAACGGCCAATTGGGATAACGGCTCGGTCGACGGACTCGTCAGCCGCATCGTGCAGTACGCGCCCACCGTCCTCGGCGCGGCCACCCAGTCGACGGCGAAGGCCGTCATCGCGCTCGCGGTCGTGGTCGTGGTCGGCCTGACGCTCTGGTGCTCGCGAGGCGGATCGGACGACGCCTGGACGCTGCGACTGAGTGTCGCCGCGCTGGTGACGTCCCTGCTGATCGTCTCCAGCGTCACCTGGCAGCACCATCTGGTCATGCTGCTTCTGCCGCTCGCGACCGGCCTCACCTGGATCCTCGCGCGGCGAGCGCCGGCACACTATGCCTGGTGGCTTTTTGCCGCCTACCTGCTCTGCTGGATGGATCGCCGCGCCTTCCCCCTTCCAGCACCGGAGCTGGTGCACACGGCAGGCCAGGTCGCCCTCGTCCTGATCGCTACCTCGGTCAAGCTCATTGGGCTGATCGGCCTCTGGCTTCTCTTGCTGCAGATGCTCCGACTGGAGCGCCAGGGTGCGATCAGGCAGCAGACGTCGCCACGAGCCGCCGATCAGACCGCTGCCTGAACGAACGCCAGCCGAAGTACATCGCCGCCGTCATGACCACGGGACAGAGGACGACGCCGATCGCCCGCTGATCGATCAGGAGGGCCAGGTCGACGAGGAGGAGGACGACGACGGGCGAGGGCATCGTGCCGTCCCGGTGAAGGCGAAAGGCCAGCCAGGCGGGCGCGGCGAGGATGAGGAGATCATGGGGCAGGGCGTGTGGCGACTCGAGCACGCCGATCCATCCGGCCAGGACGGCAAAGGCCGGTAGCGATGGCCGCCGCCAGGCGACGAGTAGCAGAAACCCCAGGCCCAGCGCGAAAAGCGCGACGCTGACCGTGCTCGCGGCCCCGGCGGGAATGACCGGGCCGAGCACCCCGATCCAGGCTTCGCTCTGTCGCACCGACACGAGGTCGTTGGCGCGGAAGGCGTTGTTGACCATTGCCGCCACCCCCGAAAC
>DATCOB010000102.1:0-12236 GCA_036564925.1 Candidatus Dormiibacterota bacterium
GTGGTGGCCATCGGCATCACGTCGACGATGGTCAACCTGCCGCTGAAATACCTCGCCCGCCGCGGGCGTCCCCGGCGCCGACTGGGGGATCGGCCTCCGCTCCTGCCAATCCCGGGGAGCTTCTCCTTCCCTTCCGGTCACTCGGCGTCGGCGTTCGCCTTCGCCACGGCGGTCGCCCGAGAGGATCCCCGCCTGTTGATCGGCGTGCTCCCCCTGGCCGGTGCGGTTGCCTATTCCCGGGTCCACCTCCGGGTCCACTATCCATTCGATGTGCTGGCCGGCGCCGCCATTGGAACGGGTATCGGGTTCGCCAGCAACCGCCTGGTCAGCGCGGCTCGCGAGCGATCCCGTGGGCGCGCCGCCACGCCACCATCGCAGCGGCCGGCGAGCACGCGGGTCGTGCTGGTGACGAGTCCCCACGCCGGGTCGGGCGACAAACTCGCCCGCGCCCGTCGCGCCATGAGCAAGGCCGGCCTCGACATCGTCGAAGAGTTCACCGTCGACGAGGCGACGCGGCTCACCGATCTCCTCCTGGTCCCGACCCCGCCCCTCGTGGTCGTCGCGGGTGGGGACGGCACCGTGGGCGCCGTTTCAAACTACCTGATCGGAACCAACGCGGTGATGGGCGTGCTTCCGCTCGGCACCTCGAACGACTTTGCGCGGTCGCTCGACCTGCCGATGGGAGTTGAGCACGCTGCCCGACTGCTGCGCGACGGCAAAGTGTCGACGATCGACGCCGGCCGACTGGTGCGCGAGAGTCGCCCGCCGCAACATTTCGTTCACGCCGCCACGGCCGGCCTCAATGTCAACTTCGCGCGGCTCGCGACGCGGGCGGATCTACGGCACCGCCTCGGGCGATTGACCTACGCCGTTGCGGGCGTCATGGCGCTCCGCGACCGGCCGACGTTTACCTGCGACCTCACGGTCAACGGGGACAACGAGCGGGTTCGGCTCGAGCAGCTGTCGGTGATCAATACCCCGGTGATCGGCGGCGCGTTGGGGCTGAAAGTGCCGGGAGTCGACCCGGCGAGCCGGACGCTCCAGATCCTGCTGGTTGAACATCTGCCCATCCGCCGCCTGGTGCGGTCCGCCATCAACAACCTGGTCGGGCGGCGGCAGGGGATCCGCGGCGTGCGCATGGTCCGGGTGACGCAGGTAACGGTCACGCCGGAGCAGCCGATGGAGGTCGCGCTCGATGGCGAGGTGTGCGGCAAGATTCCCGGGACCTTTGAAGTGGTTCCCGACGGCCTACGCGTGATCACGCGACCGGAATTCCGTACCGAACATGCCTGACCGGAGATCGCTGGCTCGATTCGGCCTAAACCTCGCCGCTATCTTCGTCGTGCTCGCGGTGGTGACGGCGGTCGCGGGCATCATCATCCGCGCCACGTCGCCGGCCTTTGACCTCCAGGCGATGCACGCCGTCGCCGATCACCGAACGACCGTCAGCACCACCATCGCGAGCATCGTCAGTGATGCCGGCTCCTTCGGGATCCTGGCGCCGCTGACCATTGCGCTGCTGCTCCTTCGTCGCTGGAAGCGTCCGGCCGATGACCTGGCCCTCATCGTGGTCGCGGCCGGAAGCGCCGCCCTCCCATCGGTGGTCAAGCTGATCGTCGCCCGCCCGCGGCCGACAATCGAGCACCTGACCCATCTAACGTCGCTCAGCTTTCCATCGGAGCACACGACGCAGGCCGCCGCGATCTACCTCGCCATCGCGAGCCTGCTGACGCAGGGGCGGCCAGCATTCTGGCGCGGGATTGCGCTCACGCTGGCGGTGGCGATCGCCCTCCTGGTGGCCGGCTCGCGCGTTTTCCTCGGAGTGCATTACCCGACCGATGTCACGGCGGGCTTGCTGCTGGGCTGGCTCTGGGTGATCGGGATCTTCCGCTACGCGCGCTCGGAACTGAAAGGTCCCGGCCGTCCGGAGATCGTTCCACCCGCGTCAAAGTCCTAGGGACGATGCGCCGCGAGGCGCCATGACACGAATCGTTGCGCCCGCCGTAACGACCACGCACGGCGTTGCGAACGGCTGAAACGATTTCACGGCGAGTGATGCCGGACTCCCTCACCCGACGTTAAACCTGCAGCGATCGGGGAGCAAATTCCGCGCGACGCGCGCGAAGCAAAAAGAGGGGGGCTCAAGCCCAATGATCCGCGACACGATATCGTTCAGCGTTCGCCAGGCGCTTTCCGCCGTGATGGCCGCCATGGTGCTCACGGTGGGCATCTCATCCGCCACCGTGATGGCGGCCGGCGTCAATGACTATCCCTACCGCGGCACCGTCAACCGGCTCGATCCGTGGGGCTTTTACACGGGTTACTGCACGTCCTTTGTGGCCTTTCGCCTGAGCCAGGAGGGCGTGCGCTTCCACGGCGCGTCACTGCGCGGCCCCAACGGGCAGACCGCCTTCTTCGGGAACGGCGGATCGTGGGACGGAGCCGCCCGCGCCATCGGCTACGTTGTCGACAGCCGGCCCTCGGTGGGCGCGGTCGCCGTGTGGCACGGTGGCGAGGACCATGCCTGGTGGGGCGGCCACGTCGCCTACGTGATGGCCATCGATCCGTCGGGCCGGGCCGTCCTCGAGGAATACAACTGGTCGCATCGCCTCGCGTATGACACGCGAATCGCGCAGGCGCCACGCTACATCCACTTTGTCGCCGGATCCGCGACTGCGCCGGCGCCGCCGAAGCCACAGCCGACACAACCGGCCGGGCACCCGTATCGCGTGACCGATATGCTCCGGCAGCGGTCCGGACCAGGCACGAATTTCGCGACCGTCGGCTACCTGCAAAACGGGCAGCAAATCATGATCACCTGCCAGACGAGGTCGGGCAGCGCCATTAATGGCACCAGCATCTGGGACCGCCTCAGTGACGGCTCCTATGTGACCGACTACTACACGACCACCCCGGCCTTCAACAACTTCACCCCCGGGCTACCGCACTGCTAACGACGACGTTCATCAGGAGGGCCGCACAGCGGCCCTCCTGCTATTTCCCGGGGTCCTCCCCACGCCGAATCCGGTCGAGCCGCTCGCGGCTCTTCGCGTCGAGCCGGTCCTCCAGGCGCCGCGAGATGTCGGAGCGAGCCCGAGTGTCCCCGATCTGCTGATTTCGACGTTGTAGCGTCGCCTCGATCTGCCCACGCAGAACCATGGCCGACACCGTCTTGATCCCACGACCAAGCGCGAAGTCCCGCTGCAAGCCGTCCGAGGTCGCCACCGTGACTTCGTCGGCCGCCCTGGCCGAGTAGACGAGCCGCTCGATCACATGATCGGCCGACGTCTTGCGACCGGAGTACACCACCTGGACACCGGCGATCCGCTCCTCCGAGGCATCGGTATCGGCACGACGGTGCGAATCGAAGACCACGGTGACCTTCTGGCGCGTCATGGCCGCGTAGTCGGCGAGCATCGAGACAAGCAGGTCGCGCGCATCCTCCAGCTTGACGTCCTTCAGCGCGGCAAGCTCCGGCCAGGCGAAGATCATGTTGTAGCCGTCCACGATCAGCTGCTCCACGAACTAAGCGTAGGCCAGCGGGAGCGGTGGCCACTATGATTTGTGGCCATGGAGCCGACGCCGGAAGGCATCTCCGGGAGCGAGCTTCGCCGGGACGTCTCGGTCTGGGGCTCCTACACGTGGGGCTACGCCGCGGTCGGCGCCGACATCTACACCGCACTGGGCATCATCACACTCGCCGCGCTGGGCCTCGCGCCGCTCGCTTTCCTGGCCGCCGGCCTGGTCTTCGCGCTGGTGGGGCTGTGTTACGCGGAGCTCGCCTCCTCGTATCCACTGGCCGGGGGCGGCCAGTACTTCACGCTGCGCGGATTGGGTGACTTCTGGGGACTGGTGGCCGGGGCCGCCCTGGTTCTCGATTACACGATCGACATCTCGCTGTTCACCGTGGTCGCCTTCGGTTACTTCAACTTCTTTTTGCCCTTCATCAGCTTCGGGCATCACATCACCGACTTCACCGTCAGCCTGGGCCCCGTCCACCTCACCTGGCTGTGGCTGGTCGAGTCCCTCGCGGGCATCATGTTCCTGATCTGGCTGAACGTGCGCGGCATCAAGATCTCGACCGACTTCAACGGCGTGATCGGCACGATCGCCATCTTCGCCCAGACCATCATCGTGGTCGCCGGGTTTGTCCTCGTGTGGAACCCCGGACTGGTCGCGCACGAATTCCTCTTCGACCGGCCGAGCCTGAGCCAGTTCGCCTTTGGCTCCTCGCTCGCCATCATCGCCTTCGTCGGACTCGAGACCATCTCGCAGGTCGCCCAGGAGACCCGCCGGCCGGCAACCATCATTCCCCGGACGTCCATCGGCCTGGTCATCTCGGTGTTGCTGTTCGCGATGGCCTTCTCGGTACTGGCGGTCGGCCTGGTCAATCCCCTCGATTTCCGTGGCCACGAGGGTGATCCGGTCGCGCTGATCGCCAGCCGGATCCCCGCCATCGGCATCGTCGCCGCGCCGCTGACCGCCGCCATCGGCGCCTTGATCGTCTTCATCTCGGCGAACTCGGGCGTCGTCAGTTCCTCGCGACTCAGCTACTCGATGAGCCAGTTCGACCTGCTGCCCGGGTGGTTTTCCAAGGTCAACAGGAAGTATGCGACCCCGTCCCGAGCCGTGATCGTCTTCGGCGGCGTCGCCTTGCTCCAGACGATCTTCGCCTTCTTTACGCCCGGTCCGCCGGGCAAAAGCGCCGCCATCGATGTGCTGGCGGACCTCTATGCGTTCGGCGCGACGACCGGCTACCTGCTGGTCTTCATCTCGCTGTTCGTCCTCCGATTCAAGGACCCATTCACGCCGCGACCCTACAAGATGCCCCTCAACATCCAGATCCGATACAAGGGCACGCCGGTCTGGTTTCCCCTCCTCGGGGTGCTGGGGCTACTCGGGGTCCTGTTCTTCCTCGTGATGGTCCTGCTCACTCATCAGTACGCCCGGATCGTGGGCCCGATCTGGGTCGTCGCCGCCATCGTCCTGTTCGGCATCTACCGACGCCGCCGGGGCCTGCCGATGCTCAAAACCCTGGATCGCGACTGGGTGACCGCGACCCGCAAGGTGCTGCTCGAGGCGGAGGAGTATCGCTCCCTGGAGGAGTACGATGCCGCGCTGGAGGACCACCGCACGCAGATGGGCGGTGGCTCCGGCGCTCCAGCGGGAGGTCGGCCGACCGAGCCTCCGGCGCCCCCACCGGTCATCAGCTAGCCAGCGCGCTGCCGGACGACTTCGTAGAGCAGGATGGAACCGGCAACCGCCGCGTTCAGCGAGCTGACCTTGCCCAGCATCGGCAACCGCACCAGCGCATCGCATTTCTTTTGCAGCAACTGGTGCATACCCTCACCCTCGGCCCCCACGACCAGGACCAGGGGCCGCCGGTAGTCGAACGCGGTGTAAGGGGTCGGGGCGTCGCCACTCAGGCCGACGACCCAGAAGCCAAGACCCTTGAGCGTCTCGGTGACCTGGGCCAGGTTCGCGACCCGCGCATAGCGCAGATACTCCGCGGCACCGGCCGACGCCTTGACCACCGAGGGCGTCACTTCGGGCGACCGATTATGCGACATGACGATGCCGCCTACCCCGGTCGCCTCGGCAGTCCGGCTGAGGGTGCCCAGGTTCTGCGGGTCCTGGAGACTGTCGAGCATCAGGAGGACCGCATGCGCGTCATCGGCGAGCGCCTCGCGCGCCATCTCATCGAGCTCCCAGTACTTCCGTGGGGCGACATAGGCGACCACGCCCTGGTGCGCCTCCGAATGCGCGATGTCATCGAGCTTGCGGCGATCGGCCGGCTCGATGCTGATGCTGTGACCGGCGGCGAGCTTGCGAAGCTCCTTGAGCCGCGGCTCCTCGCGCAAACCCTCGGCGAGCAGCAGACGGCGGACCGGGCGGCCCGCGCGGAAGGCCTCCAGCACCGGGTTGCGGCCGTAGATGATGTCAGGCGGTCGCGGCACGGGCGGGGCCTAGCGGATCCGCTTCCAGCGGGTGCCGTCTTTTAAGTCGTCCAGTTGGATGCCCAGATCCAGAAGTTCCTGCCGAATGGCGTCCGAGCGAGCGAAATCCCGCCGCTGCCTGGCGGCCTCCCGTTCGGCGATCAGCGTCTCCACCCTGGTGTCGAGACCGCCCCCGGGAAACTCCACCACGTCAAGGACCCCGTTCGCGTGGCGCAGCATCGCCATCGCGGCAGCTCGCTCATCGGCCGAGACCTTTTCCGCTTCCAGCCGGGTGTTGAAGAGCTTGACGAACTCGAAGAGGTGGCCGGCGGCAGCTGGGAGGTTCAGGTCGTCCAGCAGGGCGTCGTCCCATCGCCCCCGGATATCCGCCGGCGGCTCGGCATCCGAAGATACCTCACCCAGGCGAACCGCGAACTCGTCGAGGCGCTTCACGGCGCTGTCGGCGCTCTTCAACAATTCCGGCGAAAACGCCAGCCCGCTCCGGTAGTGCGCACCCGTCATCAGCGCGTAGCGGATCGCGCGTGGATGGTAGCCCTCGTTGAGGACATCGCGCAGCGTCGTGAAGTTCTTCCGCCGCTTCGACATCTTCTCGCCCACCGAGTCCTGGAGGAACTGGGCATGCAGCCAGAGGCGCACGAAGGACTTCTCAGTGGCGGCCTCACTCTGGGCGATCTCGTTCTCGTGATGCGGAAAGATGTTGTCTACCCCACCGGTATGGATATCGAAGCTCTCTCCCAGGTACTTCATGCTCATCGCCGAGCATTCGATGTGCCAGCCCGGGCGGCCCGCGCCCAGCGGCGTTTCCCAGGATTGCTCCCCGGGCTTGCGTGCCTTCCAGAGCACGAAATCGCGGGGGTCGTCCTTACCGTAGTCGTCGACGTCCACCCGCGCCCCGGCCTTGAGCCCCGCGTGGTCGAGGTGCGCCAGCGCGCCATACCTCGGAAAGTTGGCGATCCGGAAGTAGTGGGAGCCCTCGCTGACGTACGTGTACCCTTTTTCCGCGAGGAGATCGATCATCGATACCATCTCGAAGATGTGGTGGGTGGCTCGCGGGTAATGCTCGGCCCGCTGGATGCGAAGCGTATCGAGGTCCTGAAAAAAGGCCTCGATGTACGGTTCCGTGAACTCCTCGATGGTCTCCCCGCGGTCCGCGGCCTTCTTGATGATGCGGTCCTCGACGTCGGTCAGGTTCATGACCTGGGTCACCCGGTACCCCTGCTGCAGCAGCACCCGGCGCAGCAGGTCCTCGAAGAGGAAGGTCCGAAAGTTGCCGATGTGCGCGTAGTCGTGCACCGTCGGGCCACAGGTGTACATGCGCACGTGACCCGGCTCGATCGGCGTGAACGTCTCGAGCTGCCCTGACATCGTGTTGTGGAGACGGAGCGCGCTCATGGGATCTCTCGAAGGAGCACGGCCGCCTGCGCTGCCATGGCCTCGCCACGCCCGATGGCGCCAACATGATCGGTGGTCGTGCCCTTCAGCCCGACCGCCGCCGGGTCGATGCCGAGCGCTTCCGCCAGGTTGTTGCGGATCGCCTCCCGATACGGGGCAAGGCGCGGCGCCTGGGCCAGCAGCGTCACATCAACGTTCTCGACCATCCAGCGCGCCCGGCGGCAGTGCTCCGCGACCTCGCGAAGCAGGTCAAGGCTGCGCGCGTTCTTATATGTCGGGTCGCTGTCCGGAAAGAGCGTCCCGATGTCGCCAATCCCGGCCGCGCCACAGAGGGCGTCGATCAGCGCATGACAGATGACGTCCGCGTCGCTGTGCCCGCTCAGTCCCAGATCCCAGGGAAGCTCGACCCCGCCCAGAATCAGCGGCCGGCCGACCTCGAGCCGGTGAAGGTCGAAGCCGGTCCCTACACGCACAAGGGGTCGGCGGCAAGCAGGGCTTCGACCATCAGCGCGTCCTCGCGAGTCGCCACCTTGAGGTTGCTGGAGGAGCCCGAGAAGACCTTGACGGGCTTGCCGAGCTTTTCGATCAGTTCCGCGTCATCCTCGACGACGATCCCTTCCCGAATCGCTTTTTCATGCGCCTCCAGGATCCAGTCGAAGCGGAAGACCTGGGGCGTCTGGATCTGAACCAGGTCGGCGCGCTCCACCGTGCCATGCACGAACCCGGAGCTATCGACGTGCTTGTAGGTGTGATGGACCGGGACCGCCGCCGTGGCCGCGCCGAACTGCCGGGCGGTCTCAAGGCCCTGGTGGATCAGGTCATCGCCGACCAGCGGACGGGCGCCGTCGTGGATCACGACGAAGTCCGGGGGCCGGCCCAGCAGGCTCTGCAGACCGAGGCGAACGGAATCCTGCCGGCGCTCGCCGCCGAGCTGAACGTCGATCGGCTTGCGCCACCCGTCGGTATCCAGTTCGCGGGTGACCTCCAGGAGGTTCCGCTGGGACACCATCACGGTGATGCCGGTGATTTCCGCGCACCGGTCGAACGCCTCGAGCGTGCGGCGGATCAACGAACGACCACCAACCGGAATCAGGACCCTGGCGCTGGACTCCCCGTTGTGAAGCCCGGCCCCAGCGGCCGGAATGATCGCCTGTACCTCCACTGGTCACCCCTTTTGTCTCGTCGTTTTTCGGTGCGTTGAAGTATACGTAACAGGGTCCAAATCGAGCCGGTTCGGCAGAGAAGAATTCTGGCGGAATTCGGCGGCGCCCGGGGCGAGAGTTTGATAATTCGCCGGGTGACTGGACGCCTGGCGCCAAGGCTGGCCTCCGGAACGCCACTCCTCGCCTTTGTCGCCCTGGGCCTGCCGGCGGGCGCGATCGGAGTGGCGTGGCCTTACATGCGCCTGCCCATCCACGCCCCGCTGTCGGGACTCGGCATCCTGATCGCGGCCTGGACCGGGGCCTATCACGCCGGCTCGAGTCGGAGTGGCGATGACGGCACACTCCGTGGGCTACGAACTCGCGGCTGGCACGCTCGGGGCCAGCGGATTCCCGGCAGGCACCGGGTACGTGCTGCAGGCGACCGGCCCGCTTTCGTTGGGCCCGCTACTCACTGCCATGGCCGCCGCCCTGGTTCTTCTCCAGGCGCTGAGCCGGTTTCAAGCGGTTGCGCGCGCGGACCTCAGGCCAGGAGATTCTTGACGGCGACGACGATATCCTCCTCCTGGGGGATCGCACAGCGCTCCAGGGCGTCGCTGTATGGGACGGGCGTAAAGGCGCCGCCCAAACGGCCAACCTGGCTGTCCAGGTAGTCGAATGCCGGCCCCTCGGCGATCCGTGCCGCGATCTCCGCCCCGATGCCTCCCGACTTGACCGCTTCGTGCACAACCAGGACCCGACCTGTCTTGCGGATCGAGGCTTCAATCGGCGCCATGTCCAGAGGGCTGAGCGTACGCGGGTCGATGACTTCCACCTCGATGCCCTCCACGGCCAGCCGGTTCGCCGCGGCCAGCGCTCGCGGCACCATGATGCTGGTCGCCACCACGGTGACATCCTTTCCCTGGCGTTTGACCTCGCTGACACCGATCGGCAGCACGAACTGGCCATCGGGAACCTCCCCCTTTTGCTTATAAAGGAGTTTGTGCTCGACGAAGATCACCGGGTTGTCGTCCCGGATCGCCGCCGTCAGTAATCCCTTGGCGTCGCGGGGAGTAGAGGGAGCGATCACCTTGAGCCCGGGAATGTGGGCGAAGATCGCCTCGAGGCTCTGGGAGTGCTGTGCTGCGGCCCCCGTGCCCGCGCCAGCCGGGCCGCGGAAGACGACCGGGACGGAGACGTTTCCGCCGAACATGTAGCGGATCTTGGCGGCCTGGTTGATGATCTGGTCCATCGCGATCAGGATGAAGTCGAAGAATTGGAATTCGGCAACCGGGCGGAAGCCGCCCAGAGCCGCACCCGTCGCAGCGCCAGCGATCGCCGCTTCCGATATGGGAGTGTCTCGAACGCGGTCCTCTCCGAACTCGCGCAAGAGGCCGTCCGTTACACCGAAGGCCCCACCGTACACTCCGATGTCTTCTCCGAGCAGGAATACCCGCTCGTCGCGCCGCATCTCCTCACTCAGCGCCGCCTTGAGGGCATCCTTGTAGCTGAGCTCGCTCACGGCGCGTAGATCCCTTCCAGCAGGTCATCACAGCGAGGCTCTGGATCGCCCTCCCCCTGACGGACGGCGTCCAGGATCTGCTCGTGAGCGGCCTCCCGGACCCCGACAATCTCCTCTTCTCTGGCCAGGTCGCGCATGATCAGGGCTCGCTCCAGCCGTCCGATCGGGTCGTGTTGCCGCCATTGCTCGATCTCCGCCTTGGTCCGATAAAGATTGCGATCGCTGCGCGAGTGGCCGCGGTGGCGATAGGTGACGGCTTCGACCAATTGGGGGCCCTCGCCGGCGCGGACCGCGGTCGCGACCTGGGCCACTGTTCCGTACACCACCGAGATATCGTTGCCGTCGATCCGAACGCCCGGGATCCCGTAAGCCTTGGCGCGCTCCGCGACGGTCACTCGCATCGCCCGCGACTGGGCCATCGACATGGCGTACTGGTTGTTCTCGCAGAGGAAGATCACCGGCACGTTCCAGAAGGCGGCGAGATTGAGAGCCTCGTGGAAGCTGCCCTGATTCGCCGCGCCGTCACCGAAGATGCAGAGCACCAGGTCCGAGGCTTTTTTCATCTGGATGCTCAGCCCGAGTCCGACCGCGATGGGAATCCCGCCCCCCACGATGCCGTTGGCCCCGAGGTTGCGGCGGCTGACGTCGGCGATGTGCATCGACCCACCACGGCCCCGACAGTAGCCCGTTTCCTTGCCGAGCAGCTCGGCGATCATCGGGCCGACCTCTGCTCCCTTGGCCATGCAGTGCCCGTGGCCCCGGTGATGACTGAGGAGATAGTCGTCCGGCTCCAGCGCCAGCGACCATCCCGCCGGAACGGCCTCCTGGCCGATCGAGAGGTGAAAGGTCCCGTGGACCTTGCCAACGTTGTAGAGTTCCTCCGCCTCCTCCTCGAAGAAGCGGACCCGCCACATCAACGCAAGGGTTTCACGGAGTCGATCACGACCGAGCTCGAAGATCTCCTCGCGGGCAAGCGGCCGTGCGGGGGCCACCTGGCTGGCCACATCCTGGAGCTTCATGCCGATCGCATCCCTCCCTTCCAGAGTCACAAACGTGCAATGCGGTAACGATTGCTTGTCCGACAAGAGTAGTGAATCAGCTGCGAGCGCGCAAGGGGCGGCAGGATCGCCGCAGCCCCAACTGCCCGATTCACGGTCAGGGACCCAGCCGGCGACGGCGAAGCAGCTCTCGCACGGCACCGCCATCCTCGAGCTCGGCGGCCTCCTGCGCTACCCGGGCACATTCGCCGGCGTCCAGGCCTCGCACCCGCTGCTTCACCCGCGCCACCAGCGGCGGGTGAATACTGAGCTCGTCCAGGCCCAGGCCCACCAGCAGCGGGAGCGCCCAGGGATTGCTGGCCATCTCGCCGCAAATTCCGACCCACCGATGATGTTTGTGGGCAGCCGCCGCGACCGAGCCGATCAGCCGCAAGATCACCGGGTGAAGAAAGTCTGCGAGCTCCGCCAGGGCCGGATTCGTCCGATCGGCAGCGAACGTGTACTGGACCAGGTCGTTGGTCCCCAGGCTGAAGAAGTCCGCCTCCGCGGCCAGGGCATCCGCAGCCAGGGCCGCAGCCGGCACCTCGATCATCACGCCAACCTGAAACGGCACCCGCTCATGTCCGGTCGTGCCTCCGAGCGCCTGATCGAGCAGTTTCCTGGCCGCGCGCAGCTCCCCGACCGTCGATACCATCGGAAACATCACGCGGAGGATGTGCTCGCGGCTGAGCCGAATGGCAGCGCGAAGCTGGTCTTCGAGCAGGTCCGGGCGGCGGTGCAGCTGGAGCCGCAGGCCCCGGACGCCGAGCGCCGGATTGGCCTCGGCAGGTTGGGGCAGCGATGGGAGTGGTTTGTCAGCTCCGATGTCGAGGGTGCGCAGGACGATCGGCCGGCCGCGCATAGGGCGAAGCACCTCTTCAAGGATCGCAACCTGCTCGTCCTCGGTCGGTAGGCGCTCCCGCCCGAGGAAGAGGAACTCGGTTCGCAGCAGGCCCACGCCGTCCGCGCCGGCCTGCGCCGCGCGCACGGCGTCGTGGACGCTGTCAACGTTGCACCCGACTTCGACAAGTTTGCCGTCTCGTGTCCGGGCCGGTTCCCGATCAGTCGGGAGGGTGCGATCGAGCTTTGCCGCATCCCGCGCGGCGGCTGGTGGGTCGATCAAAAGGATGCCCTCATCGCCATCGATCAGGACCGTATCGCCGTCCGTCACCGCCTCCAGAACCTGTCT
>DATCOB010000103.1:0-1988 GCA_036564925.1 Candidatus Dormiibacterota bacterium
CGGAGCGCCGTGCTGATCAGCTATGGCTCGGAATGGGCCGCCTGGTACCTGCGCCGTCTCGCCGAGAGACCTGCCAACCTGATGTTTGGGATCACCGCTGCCCTCAGGAGATGACCGCAGCCAGCGCCTCCGCCCAGAGCCGCCGCACCTGATCCCACTCGTCCGCGCTCAAAATGTCATCGGCCATCGGGAAGAGAATGCCTTCCTCCTTTTCTATATGCGCCGGCAGTAGGCGGGCGATCGAGTCGCCGGCCTCGCACACTTTCTCCTCCCAACCGTCACCGTGACCGGCTTCGAGGGCCGCAACCGCCTCCTCGAACTGGAGCTCCAGCTGGCGGAAGATCGCGTGCTCCTCCATGAGCATCGCGATCGGACCCGAAGCGCTGTCGATGTGCCGGCCCAGCACCGGGAAGAGCGCTTGCTCCTCTTCGCGAAAGTGGCTCAGGACCTCCCCCTGTATCTCGCGTCGTAGCTCACGGAGGTCATCGAGAACGCCCGCTCCCCTCACGCCCTCGCGCTGCACTCGGCCCACGCCGGCTGCCAGCTTGACCAGCATCGCCTCCGCGTCACGATGCTGCCGCAATAGCTCGTCCATGATTGATGTCATCGTCAACTTCCGATAGTCACGCTCATGGCATTGTCAAGCCGCCGTTGACGCTCAGGGTCTGGCCCGTGATGTACGCCGCATCGGGCGACGCGAAGAAACAGATGGCCGCCGCGACCTCTTCAGGAACCCCGGTGCGCCGAAGAGGAATGGAGCGGGCGATCGCCGCGATCAACTTCTTGTTACCCTCGACTATCCCGGCGAGCAGCGGTGTGTCAACCAGGCCCGGCGCCACGCAGTTGACGTTGATCCCATAGCGGGCAACCTCGCGAGCCAGGCCCTTGGTGAACGCGATGACTGCGCCCTTGGCACCCGAGTAGACGACCTCGCCGCTCGATCCCACCCGGCCGGCGTCCGAGGCGACCGTGACGATCCTACCTCCGCCCCGCTCCCTCATATAAGGAAGAGCGGCGTGACAGGTGGCCAGATGACCGCGGTAGTTGATGGCGATGACACGGTCCCAGAGCTCCTCGTCGGTGTCGGCGAACGGTCCGGCCCGATCCCAACCCGCGTTGGAGACGAGGATGTCGACCTTGCCAAATGCGGCGACGGCCCGATCGGTCATCGCCCTGACTCCCGGGGCATCCGTGACGTCGACCTGCAGGGCAAGTGCCCGGCCACCACCATCCGATATCGAATTGGCGACGACGCCGGCGCCCTCCGTGTTGACGTCGGCGATCACGACCGCCGCGCCCTCTGCGGCCAGCCGGAGTGCCGTCGCCCGGCCGATGCCGCTAGCGGCTCCGGTGACGATCGCGACGTGATCCTCAAAACGCTTCACTGTCAGGCGCCCCCACGCAGCAGGCCGGTCGGATCCAGGCCGCGGAGAATTGCCAGTTGGTCCGGCGTCGGCACCGGGGTGGTCTCGAGCTTCGGCGGGACGATGGGAGCAAAGCCTGTCGACTCAAGTACCTGGCCCAGGGTGACGCCTGGGTGTAGGGTGGCCAGCCGGGCGAGGTGGGTCTCGGAATCGAAGTCCATCGTGCACAGCGGGGTGACGATCAGCGCCGGACCGCCGCCGTGAAGCGCGACGGAGCCGGCGGGGAAGCCAGGTCCGCTCACGAAGTCAACGTGCTCGACGAAGGTTCGGCGGTCGTGCGACATGGAGTAGATGACGACTCGCCCGGCGCGTGAGACGAAAGGAAGACCGACACCTCCCGGTCCGCGCAGAGTGGGGTGGCGCCAGGGCCCGACCGGGCCCAGGTTGCAGTTGCCGTGTGCGTCGATCTGCAGACCGCCTGCAAAGAAAACGTCGATCAGGTCCCCCCGTCCCTCGACCAGGATCACATCCGGGAGCGTCATGACCGCATCTGCGTCCAGCAGCCGCTCGTCGCAGCTGGACGCGACCAACGGGTCGAGGTGCGGATTGACCGCACCGCTTCCG
>DATCOB010000104.1:0-44766 GCA_036564925.1 Candidatus Dormiibacterota bacterium
AGCCACGCCATCCTCGGGCCCATACGCGGTCTTAGATGGGAAGACAACATCGCCTTTCAGTTGACGACGAAACATCGCGACGAGGTCAGAACTAGGCCCTATGGGGACACCGTCAACGACGACATCTGCGCCCGCCATCCGACCAGCCTACCGGGTAACGCCGGTGCCCACAGCTTCCCTTTTGTCTGCTGGCTCGACGTTCCTTGGAACCGAGGCGCCGCTCAGCGCCGGCGGGATGTACTGGCCGGACGGGACCACCACGTATCCGCCGGTCGCCTGTCCGACGGGAATCTGCGGGGCCACCGCTTCGGGCGTGCCGCCTTGCGTGACGCCGAATACACTGCTCGGGTCAGCCTCGCCCCACTCGCCGAACTCGATGCCATCGAAGGGCGTCGGCCGTTTGAAACCGACCATTTTGGCGGCAGCCGGATCGAGGGTAAATCGAACGGTGCCCGGAGCATAGCGACCGCGTTGCAATGCAAGGTCGATCACCAGCTCGGCCAGACTGTACTGACCCGCTTTCGATCGAGGTACCCACCAGCCGACCTGACCCTTTCCAGAAAGTAACGCCGCTGGGTCGCAGTCTTGCATGGGATCGAAAACCGACGGGTCCTTCTGCATGTCCTCGATCCAGGTCTGAAAGTCGAAGTGGCTCCTTCTGTATGCCGGGTCGAGCATGTATCGATGAGCTGATTCGAGGTCGACGATTCTGGTCATTCCGCCGTGCTCATCGATGACGTGTGGCGGAATGTCGTCGCCTTTAAAGAGGAACGCCTTCGGGTCGTTGCGGACGACCTCTTTCATCGCGTCCCAGACGCCGAGCTTCGGATCGGCTTGCAACCGGGCATCGACGCGGCGGAAGAATTCCGCCTTCAATGCCTGCGTCATGGCGGCACTGGGGTCGCGCTCGATGAATCCGACCTTGTCCGCGCCGACCGTATCGCCGCGAGCCGTAGCCTCCTCCCTCAAGACCCTGACGAGATCGGGAAGCCTCGTCGGTCTCGGCCCACTGGCCGGCGTGGTCCTCGCACCGGCAGACGGAGCGGTTGGTTTTGGCCGGTCGGTGCCCAGCTTCTTGCCGATCCGGTCCATCACGTCCTTGCCCGCGAGCCTCGCTCCCGACCAGAGCTCGGCGGCAACACCACCGGCCGCTGCCCGACCGGCGGCGACGGCGGTCGGCGGCAACTCGACCGGCCGCACCCAGGGGCGAGCCCCGGCGCCGCGAGCGGCGAAGAACAGCATGATGATGGAGATCGTCCCGGTCGTGATCTTCTCGCTCCGCTCCTCCGCATTCAGGTTGAGCTCGCGACCCGTCGCGATCGACTTCGACCGGATGCCTTCATAGAGGGCCGTCACGCCGATCGCGTCAAGGAGCGCCAGCCCCATCTGCTTGCCGACGCCCATGTGCGCGGTCTCCGGATTGGTGCGGCGCTGATAAAACGCGTAGATCGCGCCGGCCGCAAGGAGGATGGCGCCGGCGATCATCATGGCGCCGAAAGCCGTCAGGGCGATGCCGAAGAATCCGGCGACGAAGGCAACGACCAGCGCCACGGCGATGACGATGACGAGCCCGATCAATAGACCGCCGAGCGCCTTCAGGATGCCCATCCCGATCTGCGCGAACAGACCGCGATCGTGCTCCTTGCCCGCCTGGTCGGCGGCAGCCCTGGCGTTGGCCGGCAGACCGCCGAGCGGTTCTCTCGCTTTGGCTACCGATTGATCGGTCGCCTTCCGCGAGTCGCCGGCGAACTGGTCGTTGACCCTGGTCGGGCTCGCGACCGCCTGGACGACAGCGCCTTTGATCTGGTCGAGCGAGCCGGCGGTAATCACCTGATGCTGCTGGCCGAGCGCGTTGACGACGGCCGTAACGGACGCCTGGCGCGTCTCCGCGGCGGTCTGCACTTGCTGCAATGCCGGGGCGACCCCTTCGTCGGCGGCCTGTTGGGTGGACGCCGCTGCCGCATGAAGTCCCTGCGTCGCGACACCGGCCGCCTGGGTCAGGCCGTCGCCGGCCTGGCTAAGGGCGGAGTCGAGTTGACCCACGGCGGATTTCTCCGTCTCGGCCAGTTGTGTGTGCTCGCTGACCACGACTTCATCCGCGGCCTCCGGGTTCGGCAGCTCGGCCGCCAGGAGATACGCGCCGACCTGCGCGGTGCGCTGCTCGATTTGCTGGGCCCGCTCACGGGCCGCTCCGTCGACGGCGGCCGAGGCCTGGTTCGCGCTGGTCCAAACGTGGTCTGCCTGTCGCTGGCCGGCGGTTTCCAGCATCTGGACCGCGCCCGCCTCGGCGTGGCTCAGCGCCGTGGAGACATGCGACTCAGTGGACGCGAGCTGTTCCTGCGACGCATCGGTGACCGTCTCCAGCTGGCTCGCGGCGGCCTGACTTTCAGCCTGCACCGACTCGGTGATTTTCGGCACGGCCTCAGCGACTTGATGGTCGACGGTCGCGGCGTACTCCACGTGCTTCTGATCGAAGCCGGGCGCGGCGCCCCGCAGCTCTTTCGCGATGCCCGGTCCCTTCCCGGCGATGTCGGCGGCCGTGTCATTCGCGACCTTTACGGCCGCCGCCGCCTGGGCCCGGCCCTTCTCGTCTCCGCCGTACTGGGTCGCCTCGCGCCGGCCAACCTCGCGTGCCTCGTTGGCGGCTGCGTCAATTTCGGCTTCGGCGCGCGCCGCATCCGAGTGGGCGGTCGCCCCCGGGCGGCTGGCCTGTTGGTCGAGTTGCGCATGCATCCCCGTCCGTTCGGCCTCCGTGTCCGTGGTGAACGCCTCGAGCCGCGTGGCCGTGCTTGTCGCGATTTGCTGGTTCTCCTGCTCAGCGGCGGCGTGGATCGCGCGGCGCTGGCCTTCGACCTGGGCGCCGATGTGGGCGCGCCTGGCCGCGAAGCCGGCCGCCAGCGCGCCTTTCTGATGGCTGACGGCGGCATGGATGCCGGCGGATTCGTCCGTCGCCTTCTTGCGGATCGACCGTTGCACCGCAGCGGCCTTCTGTTTGATCGATGCAGTCGAGCGCCGAGCGGCACCGTGGAGCTCCGCCACACGTTGCTGAACGACCAGGCGTGCGACTGCCGGGTCATAGCCCGTTGGGACGGGCGCTGCGCCGTCCGCCGGCGGTGGGGGAGGCAGGTCGGTCACAGGGCTCGCCGTTCCGCCGGTTGCGCTGGCGGCATCTGCCGACTCGATTGGCGGTCGTTGATCGGCGGCCGGCAAGGATTCGCCAACGGCGGCCGCTGGAGCCGCTGGAGCCGCTGGAGCGTTTGGCGTCGGGATCGCGGGTGCCTTGACCGTCTGCCGGAGTGGCAGTGGCTTCGGTGTCTGAAGGGGTTGCCGAGGCTGACCGCGGCCGACCTGTGAGGCAAGGAGCTGGCTGACCGCCGAATTTCCGGCCAGTTGCTGCAGCATCATCAGCCTGCTGGCCGACAGGCTGTCCTCGTCCCCGGCCCACCGTGCACCGGCCTCCGGCTGCTGCCTTGTTTCCGTGCGGGCGACTGCGGGTGCCGGCCCGCTGCCGTCCTGTTCATGCTTGAGCGCGTGCGTACCGTCCAAGGTATGTTGGCCTTCGCCTATTGAGCGCGCCGCGCCAGTCCCGGTCAAGCGCCCCACGGGCAGCCATGGGTGAACTCAGGTCTGCCCGAAGGGGTGACCTCTTAGGGCCCGCCACTGATCACGTAGGCGACGTAGTCGTCCCTCGCCACCTTGAGGTAGACATCCATGGCACACGGAAGGGGTGGTCCGTTGGGAAACTTGTGGCGGACGCTATCCGGGAGGGGCTTGGCGAAAATGGGGGCGCCCGAGGGAGCGGTTCCGACCTGCCGGACTGGGAATGTACCGAAGTCGTTGCCCTCGGCATCGATCCGGGCCCCATTGACATGAGATCCCGGTAGATAACGGCGCCCGCAATAGTCAATGCGCGTCGGCTGATCCATAGGGTTCCACGTTCCGAAGGCAACGCGGCTGTAGACGGGGCTGTACAAAACCCACCCCGGCGGCCCCAGAACCAGAAGGGCCAGGGCGGCTCCGACAATGACCAATCGGCGTCTCATCCCAAAGAGATCACGGGTCAGGCGAGCGCGAAGTTTCATGCGATTCTGAACCGCGACAGACAGCTGTCGCGAGCATGGCGCATCATCGCGACATGACCGCTGGTGCGATGGACATCACGTGGTCTGGTGGACGCGGGGTGGCCGGACGGAGCTGTCCAACCTGGCGTTGGTCTGCGGGCGCCATCACCGCATGATCCACGAAGAAGGCTGGAGCCTGAGCCGGAACGTGGGTCAGTGGGTCACCACGCCACCGGCCAGCAGGGTCGCGGCGCATGCCCGGTCCGCCTGACAGGGAGCGCGACTCTGGGTGCCTGGACCCCTGTCAGTTCGCGCCTCCCAAAACTTACAATTGGGAGATGCCCAGATTTGCGTTCACGGCTGGCTTTTCGCCGGCCGGGGGCCAGCCCGAGGCCATCAAAAAGCTTGGCGAGGGGATCGAGAACGGCCTCAAACACCAGGTGCTCCTGGGGGTCACCGGCTCCGGCAAAACGATGGTCGTCGCCCAGATGATCCAGGAGATCCAGCGACCGACGCTCGTCATGTCACCGAACAAAACCCTGGCGGCCCAGTTGTGCAGCGAGTTCCGCTCCTTTTTCCCCCAGAACTCGGTCGAGTACTTCGTCAGCTACTACGACTACTACCAACCCGAGGCCTACATCCCGCGAAGCGACACCTACATCGAGAAGGACTCCTCGCGCAACGATGAGATCGACCGGCTACGGCAGTCCGCCACGCGGGCGCTGCTCACCCGGCGCGACGTCATCGTGGTGGCCAGCGTCTCCTGCATCTACGGCGTCGGTTCCCCGGAGGACTACCTCGGCGAGTCCGTCGAGATCCATGCGGGCGAGGGGTTTCGACGCGACATCTTCCTGCGCAAGCTGACCAACCTGCAGTATCAGCGCAACGACGTCGACTTCGGCCGCTCGCGCTTCCGGGTTCGTGGCGATACGGTCGACGTCCAGCCGTCGTACGACCAGATCGCCACCCGGGTGCAGTTCAACGGTGACGAGGTGGAGCGAATCGTCCAACTCGATCCGCTGACCGGCGAGATCATCGGCGACGTCGAAAGCCTTCAGGTCTTTCCCGCGACGCACTACGTCACGCCTCGGGAGAAGCTCGTCCGCGCCGTCGACGCGATCAATGATGAGCTCGAGGAGCGGGTCTCGTGGTTCGAGAGCCAGGGCAAGCTGCTGGAGGCGCAGCGGTTGCGCCAGCGCACCAACTTCGACATGGAGATGATGCGGGAGACCGGCAGCTGCGCCGGCATCGAGAACTACTCGCGTCATTTGACCGGCCGGCGAGCGGGCCAGGAACCGTTCACGTTGATGGATTTCCTTCCGGCCGACACGCTGATCATCGTCGACGAGTCCCATGTCGGCGTGCCCCAGATCGGCGGGATGTACGGCGGCGATCGATCGCGGAAGATTCCGCTCGTCGACTACGGCTTCCGGCTCCCGTCCGCCCTGGACAACCGTCCCCTCACGTTTGCGGAATGGGAAAGCAAGGTAAAACAAGTGGTCTATGTCTCCGCCACCCCGGGACCGTATGAAGAGCAGCGGAGCCAGCAGACGATCGAGGTCCTGATCCGCCCCACGGGCCTGGTCGATCCGACGCTGGAGGTGCGGCCCACCAAAGGTCAGATCGACGACCTGCTTGGCGAAATCCGCAAGCGGGTCGATAGGAAGCAACGCACGCTCGTCACCGTGCTGACCAAGAAGATGGCGGAGGACCTCACCGACTACCTGCGCGAGATGGGGATCCGCGTCAACTACCTGCACTCGGACGTCGACACCCTGGACCGGGTCGAGATCTTGCGAGACTTACGGTTGGGCGTCTTCGACGTGCTCGTCGGCATCAACCTCCTGCGCGAGGGTCTCGACCTTCCAGAGGTCGCCTTCATCGCGATCCTCGATGCCGATAAAGAGAGTTACATGCGCGATGCCCGCTCGCTGATCCAGACGATCGGCCGGGCGGCTCGCAACCTGGACGGGCACGTGATCATGTACGGCGACTCGATCACCGGATCCATGCAGCGGGCGATCGACGAAACCGATCGCCGGCGCACGATCCAGATCGCCTACAACGAGGAGCACGGCATCACGCCGGCGACGATCGTGAAGGCCGTCTACAACCTGGAGCGGCATCAGGAGAAGGCGGTGGAAGAAGCGATCGCGACGATCGCCTCGGGCCTGCCGCCGGACGAGATCGAGCGCTTGATCAAGGACCTGGAACGGCAGATGAAGAAGGCGGCACGAGACCTGCAGTTCGAGCGCGCGGCCGAGCTTCGCGACCGGCTGGTCGCGTTGCGCCGCGACGCCATGGACTATCGCGAGAACCTGCCGCCGGCGGCGGCCGCTGAGTCGGGCGCCTATACCTACCGGGCGAAGAACAGTCGAAGGGTCCGCATCCGTGGCTGAGAAAAAGCGGGTGCAGCACACCGAGATCGTCATTCGAGGCGCGCGCGAGCATAACTTGAAAAATATTGACTTAACGATTCCAAGGGACAAGCTCGTCGTGTTCACCGGGCTGTCAGGATCGGGAAAATCGTCACTCGCGTTCGACACGATCTATGCAGAAGGGCAGCGCCGGTACGTCGAGTCGCTCTCGTCGTATGCCCGGCAGTTCTTGGGTCAGATGGACAAGCCGGACGTCGACCAGATCGACGGGCTGTCACCGGCGATCTCGATCGACCAGAAGGGGACGAGCCACAACCCTCGCTCCACGGTGGGAACCGTCACCGAGATTTATGACTATCTGCGTTTGATGTACGCGCGGATCGGGCATCCACATTGCCCGATCAGCGGCCACGAGATCTCCCGGCAGACGACCGAGCAGATCGCCGACCACGTCATGGAGCAGCCCGCCGGGAGTCGCGTCATGATCCTGGCTCCGGTCGTCCGAGACCGGAAAGGCGAGCACCATGACATCCTGGTCGACGCCCGCAAGGCCGGGTTCGTGCGTGCGCGGGTGGACGGCAACCTGTATGAGCTGACCGAGCGGGTCAGCCTGGACAAGAACAAGAAACACAACATCGAGATCGTGGTCGACCGCCTGGTGATCGAGCCCGAGGGCATCAGTCGCCTGCGCGAGTCGGTGGAGACCGCGGCCAAGATGGCGTCCGGAATGGTGCTCGTGGCGCCCGCGGACGGGAAAGGGAAAGAGCAGCTCTTCAGTCAGAGCTTTGCCTGCCCGTACGACGGCTTCTCCATGGAGGAGCTGGCGCCCCGGGACTTCTCCTTCAACAATCCGCACGGCGCCTGTCCGGCCTGCACCGGGCTGGGGAGCAAGCTCGAGGTCGATCCCGACCTGGTCATCCCCGATAAGGACAAGTCGCTTGGCGATGGGGCGGTGCGCACCTGGGGCCGGTCATCGTTCTTCTACAACGACCTCGTCGGGGCGGTCGCCCAGCGCTACAAGATCCCCATGGATCGACCCTTTGCCAAGCTGACGGTAAAAGAGCGCCAGATCATTCTCTACGGCAACAACGGCGATCCGCTGCGCGTGAAGTATTTCAACAGCGAGGGAAAGCGCCGCTGGTACGAGACGTCGTACGAGGGCATTGTCCCGAACCTGGAAAGGCGGCACCGGGAGACGGAGTCCGAGTTCATCCGTGCTGAGATCGAGCGCATGATGAGCGCCCGGCCATGCCCCGTCTGCAAAGGAAAAAAATTGCGGCCCGAATACCTGGCGGTCACGGTGAACGACCGCTCGATCATCGATGTCTCCGACCTCTCCATCTCGGCGGCGCAGCAATGGTTCGCGGACCTGCGGCTGCCCGAGAGGGACATGCTGATCGCGCGCGCCATCCTGAAAGAAATCCGGGAACGCCTGCAGTTCCTCGTTGACGTCGGCCTCGAGTACCTGAGTCTCTCGCGCGCCGCCGAGTCACTCTCCGGTGGCGAGGCGCAGCGGATCCGGCTTGCCACCCAGATCGGGTCGAAACTGATGGGGGTGCTTTACATCCTTGACGAGCCGTCGATCGGCCTGCACCAGCGCGACAACAAGAAATTGATCAATACCCTGATCGCGCTTCGCGATATTGGCAACACTGTCGTCGTGATCGAACATGACGAGGAGACCATCCGCACCGCGGACTTCATCGCCGATATCGGGCCCGGCGCCGGCGAACATGGCGGACGGGTCGTCGCCGTCGGCACGATCGACGACATTCTGAAATCGAAAGAGTCGATCACCGGCGCCTTTTTGCGGGGCGAGCGCAACATCCCGATGCCGGCGCGCCGGCGAAAGGGGAACGGCTCCATGCTCGTGGTGCGCGGCGCCACCGAGAACAACCTGAAGAACATCGACGTGTACTTCCCGCTGGGCAAGTTGATCTGTGTCTCCGGCGTCAGCGGGTCGGGTAAGAGCTCGCTGGTGAGTGACATTCTGTACAGGAAGCTGGCGCAACACTTTTTCCGCGCGAAGGAGCGGCCCGGCGCCTACCGCGAAGTATCGGGGCTCGGTTTCATCGATAAGGTCATCAACGTCGACCAGTCGCCCATCGGGCGGACGCCTCGATCGAACCCGGCGACTTACACGGGGGTGTTCACGTATATTCGCGATCTTTTTTCGCAGATGCCGGAGGCACGGGTCCGCGGGTATAAGCCGGGCCGTTTCAGCTTCAACGTCAAGGGGGGGCGGTGCGAGAACTGCGAGGGCGACGGCATCATCAAGATCGAGATGCACTTCCTGCCCGACGTCTACGTCCCCTGCGAGGTCTGCAAGGGTAGCCGGTACAACCGCGAGGCCCTGGAGGTGAAGTACCGGGGCAAGAGCATTGCCGACGTGCTGGACATGAGCGTGGAAGAGGCGACCGAGCTCTTCGACAGGATCCCACGGATCAAGCGCAAGCTCCAGACACTCTGCGAGGTCGGCCTGGGATACATTCGGCTTGGCCAGCCGGCCACCCAGCTCTCCGGTGGGGAAGCCCAGCGGGTCAAGCTGACCGAGGAGCTGAGCCGGCGCGATACCGGGCGAACGTTCTACATCCTTGACGAACCAACCACCGGCCTGCATTTCGCCGATGTCGAGCGGCTCCTGAGCGTGCTGCACCGGCTGGTCGACGCCGGCAATACGGTGCTCGTCATCGAGCACAACCTCGACGTCCTCAAGACCGCGGACCACATCATCGACCTTGGTCCGGAGGGCGGTGAGAAGGGCGGCGAGGTGGTCGCGGTCGGCACGCCGGAGGAGATCGTGCGCAATCGCCGCTCCTTCACGGGTCAGTACCTCAAAAGCGTCATCGACCGAGAGCTGGCGATAGCCTGAGCGATCGCCAAGCCCCCGGCCTGAAAATCGTCCCCATGGCAATCACTCTGCGGCCGGAATACCTGCGCGAGCGTTTGAAGGCGTTACCCGAGTTGCCGGGGGTTTACCTGATGCGCGATTCGCAGACCCGCGTGATCTACGTCGGCAAGGCGTTGAGCTTGCGCAACCGGGTGCCGAATTACTTTCAGGCGGGCAGCGTGTTGCCCGAGCACATCCGCGCCATGGTGGAGCGCGTCAACGAGTTCGAGGTCATCACCACGGCGAACGAGAAAGAGGCCCTGGTGCTCGAGTGCACGCTGATCAAACGCTACCGGCCGCGCTTCAATATTCGGTTACGCGACGACAAGAATTATCTCTACATCAAGCTGCCGATCACGGAAGATTTCCCCAGGATCTACACCGTGCGCAAGCCGGCGAGCGACGGAGCAAAATATTGGGGCCCTTACACGCACGCGCTGGCCCTGCGAACGACACTCAAGACCGTCCGCCGGGTCATTCCATTCCGCAGCTGTAAGGACACCGAGTTTGCGCTGCACCGGCCGTGTTTTTACTATCACTTAAATCTCTGTTCGGCGCCGTGCGCCGGGTTCGTGAGTCGGGACGAGTATCACGAGCAACTGAGCCAGGTGGCGTTGTTTCTCGACGGGCGGTCCGACCACGTCGCGAAGCGACTCAAGCAACAGATGAGTGGGGCTGCCGAGGCGATGGAGTATGAAGCCGCGGCGCGCTACCGCGACCGTCTGCAGGCGATGCAGACGATGGCCGAGCGGCAGAAGATGCAGGCGCTCGGCCGGCTGGACCAGGACCTCTTCGGCCTCGCCCGCAGCGACGGCCAGGGATGCGTGCAGGTGTTTGCCGTCCGGGAAGGCAAGCTGTCCGCGTCGGAGAACTTCGACCTGGTCGGGCTGGACAAGGAGCAAACGGCCGCGGACGTCCTGAATGCCTTCGTCAGCCAGTATTACGCCAGCGCGACGCATATACCCAAAGATATTTTTGTCCCCGAGACGCTGCCCGATCAGGCTGTCATTGAGCAATGGCTGAGCGAGCGTCGCGGCAGTCGGGTTGCGCTGAGAGTGCCGCAGCGCGGCAAGCAACGTGAGTTGCTGCAACAAGCGGCCGTCAACGCGCAGGAGACCATGCGCCAGATGCGGATCAAGCTGGACTACGACGCCGAGCGGACGGCGTCGCTCTTGAACGATTTGCAGGCGCGCCTGGCGCTGCCGGCGCTGCCCAATCGGATCGAGTGCTATGACATCTCCAATATTCAGGGCAAGCATCCGGTTGGCTCGATGATCGTCTTCCAGGATGGACGGCCAAAGCCGGCCCACTACCGGCATTTCAAGATCAAGACCATCCAGGGCGCTAACGACTTCGCGATGCTGCAAGAGGTCCTGCGACGACGATTTGCGCGTTTGGCCCGCTCCGACGAAGGCAACCCGGAGGAGCCGAGCTTCAGCCAGTTACCGGACCTCGTCCTGATCGATGGTGGCAAGGGCCAGCTGTCGTCGGCTCGCGAGGTGCTCGAATCGATCGGCCTTGATGCCGTCCCCACGTTCGGGCTGGCCAAGCAACAAGAAGAGTTGTTCCATCCGGGGGCGAGCGAGCCAATTCGACTGCCGCTCGATTCGGCGGCACTGTTCCTGGTCCAGCGCGTGCGCGACGAGGCCCATCGCTTCGCCATCACGTTTCATCGAGTGGTTCGAAAGAAAGACGCCTTCGCCTCCGCGCTCGACGGCATCAGCGGCCTCGGGCCGGCGCGGCGCCGCGCCCTGCTGCGGGCGTTTGGCAGCGTCGAGCAGATTCGCACCGCGAGTATCGATGACCTGATGGCCGTCAAAGGCCTCACCCGTCCGGTCGCCGCTGCCATAAAAGAAATGCTTTAATCGGGCTATGCCCTCCGGCCTGTCGCGGCGTTGCTCGTTCTGCGGCAAATTACAGGAGGCGGGACGGCGACTGATCGCCGGGCCCGCCGACGTGACGATTTGTGCTGAGTGCGTTCGGCTGTGCACCGAGATCCTGTCGCTCCCCGAGGGACCCGCGGAGCCGCCGACCGACCACGGCCTCCCAGGTGGTGGCTGGGTCCGGAGCGAAGTTCGGCCTAGGTAGCCAGTTCGCCGGCCGGCGCTTCGGTCGCGGCGTGCGCAGCCTTGCGGCGCGGCGTCATGCGATCTTTGCGCAACAGGTAGACGATCACCGGGATGGTCAGCGCGATCACCACCAGGGCCGTGACCTGCGCCTGCTTGAGGCCGCCAAGGATCACGATGTTGTCCCGAAGAAAGAAAATAAAGAACTGACTCACGGAGTACGCCACGATGTACAGCATCGCCAGCATGCCCTCCGGATGGATCCGCTTGCGGAGACTCCAGAAGAGCGCGAACAAGCCCAATGAGATCAGCAATTCGTAGAGATTCGCCGGTTGGACCGGCGTGTTCAGGGGCCCGAACGTGTTCGGGTTCGTGTATTCGAAGCCCCACCCGTTGGTCTTGTAGCCCACGATGTCGCCATTGATGATGTTGCCGACGCGGCCCACCGCCTGGCCGATCGTCATGCCGAGCGCGCCGACATCGAGGAGGCTCCAGAACGGCAGGTGCCAGCGCCGGGCGGCGATGGCCATCGCCAGCCCGCCGGCGAAGATCGCGCCGAAGTAGGCCATCCCACCCTGCCAGACGGCCAGGATCTGCGCCGGATGATGGATAAAGAACGAGGGGTTGTTCTGCACGACGTAGTACAGCCGCCCACCGGCCACGCCAAGAATGGCCCCGAGCAGGGCGACGTTCATCAGTTGATCCCGGCTGATGCCGCGACGGGGCGCGTCACGCAGGCCGACCTGGATGCCCGCGTAGAGGCCCAGCGCGATCATGATGCCGTACCAGTGAACCTTGAGGCCCCCGATCGTGAAGACGACAGGATCGAGGCCAATCTTGATCAGCACGATCTCAGTTTAATGTGAGAGCCCATGAAAGACCGTGAATCATTCACCGATCAGATCAAGGCCGAGCTGGTCAACGTGCATCCCGCCCGTCCGTGCTGCCAGCATGCCGAGCTGCATGCGATGGTCCAGGCGCTCGTCGCGCGGATCGAGGGCCCAGTCTCGCGGTTGCGAGTGCCGCGCAATGCGGTAGCCCGCAAGATCGTGTTTCTGACCAAAACGACGGGGGGAACGGTCCAGGAAGTGACGAAGGGTGCGACCGAAAAGCGCCCGACCTACCGGTTACGGGTCACCCTGCCGGGGAGCCGGGCCTCCGACGGCCCGTGTTGCGCACGCGCCACCTTGCGCGGCGCGTTTCTCGCCCGCGGGGTGATCGGGAATCCGGCCAACGCGTATCACCTCGAGATCACCCTCCCGGCCGGCGCGGATGGCCCGGTCGTGACCGCCGCGACACGAGCCGGGATACCGTTGAAGCGCGGGACGCGACGCGGCCAGTCAATTGTCTATTTGAAGGGCGCCGAGCCGATCTCGCGGCTGTTGGGGCTGCTGGGGGCGAACCGGGCGGTCATGCGCCTGGAGAACGATCGCATCTTCCGCGACATGCGGAGCCAGGCCAACCGCCGCGTCAACAGCGAGACCGCCAACCTGGACAAGCGCTTGCGCGCAGCGCTGGTGCAGGTCGCGGCGATCCGTCGTTTGAAGGCCAGTGAGGGCGGGCTGGCGACGCTACCGGCGGCCCTGCGGAACGTGGCGGAACTTCGCCTTGCACATCCCCAGGCGGGGCTGCTGGAGTTGGCGGCCGCCGCAAATCTCAGCAAGTCGGCGGTCGCCAACCGCCTGCGCCGCCTGATGGAGCGCGCCGACGGACATGGTCTAATAGCGTCACGTTGACCGTAGGGAGGTTCGCATGCCGGTGAAGGTTGGGATCAATGGGTTTGGGCGGATCGGCCGCAACGTTTTCCGGGCCGCCCAGGGCCGTCCCGACCTGCAAATCGTCGCGGTCAACGACATCACCGACCCACCAACCCTCGCCCACCTGCTGAAATACGACTCCATCCTCGGCAACTACGCGGGGACGGTCACGGCCGATGGCGACCACCTCGAGGTCGACGGTCGGCGGATCAAGGTCTTTGCCGAACGAGATCCCGCCAACCTGCCCTGGAAAGACTTCGGCGTCGACATCGTCATCGAATCGACCGGCCTCTTCACCGACGCGACCAGGGCGAAGGTCCATATCGAGCGCGGCGGGGCCAAAAAAGTGATCATCTCGGCGCCGGCCAAGAACGAGGACCTGACGATCGTTCTCGGCGTGAATGGCGACCGCTACGATCCCAAACAACATCACGTCGTGAGTAATGCCTCCTGCACGACGAATTGCCTGGCCCCGGTGGCGAAGGTCCTGCATGAGAGCTTCGGGATCGAGGCCGGCCTGATGACCACGGTCCACTCCTACACGAGCGACCAGCGCCTCCTCGACGCGCCCCACAAGGACCTCCGCCGGGCCCGGGCGGCCACCCTGTCGCTGATTCCCACCAGCACGGGTGCGGCGTCGGCGATGTCCCTCGTCATGCCCGAGTTGAAGGGGCGCTTGAATGGGATGTCCCTGCGGGCGCCGACCCCGGACGTCTCGATCGTCGACCTCACCGCGATGTTCCGCGACCCGGTCTCGGTCGAGACCATCAACGAGGCCCTCCGCGAGGCCGCCGCCAGCGACCTCAAGGGCATCCTGGCCGTGACGGACGAGCAACTCGTTTCCAGTGACTTCCGAGGAAACCCCCACTCCTCGATCGTCGATGCGGAACTGACCATGGTGGTCGGAAACCGCAGCGGCAAAGTCTTTGCCTGGTACGACAACGAGTGGGGCTACTCCTGCCGTGTGGTCGACCTTGCCGTCTTCATGGGCGACCGGCTGAACTGACCACGGACGCCACTGCGGTCGGCAAGGTCACCATCCGGGACGTCGAGGTCTCCGGGAAGCGGGTCCTCGTTCGCGTCGACTTCAACGTGCCAATCGATCAGGGTCGGATCGTCGACGACACCAGGATCCGCGAGGCGATCCCCACGATTCGTGATCTGGCCGACCGGGGAGCTCGGGTCATCCTGGCCACCCACCTTGGTCGGCCCGACGGCCAGGTCGATGACGCGGCGAGAACGACGCCGGTGGCGGATCGTTTGACCGAGCTGATCGGCCGGCCAGTTCGGCACCTGGACGACTGTGTCGGCCCGGCCGTGGTGGCGGCCGTCGGCGCGATGCAGCCAGGCGAGATCGTAATGCTGGAGAACGTCCGCTTTCACCCTGGTGAGACAAAGAACGACCCAGCGTTTGCCCGGCAGCTGGCCGACCTGGCAGACCTCTACGTGAACGACGCCTTCGGCACGGCCCACCGCGCGCACGCCTCGACGGCCGGGATCGCGGACTACGTTCCTGCCGTCGCCGGCCTGCTGATGGAGCGCGAGATTGCCACGCTGGGGCGGATCATGACCGATCCACCTCACCCGCTGGTCGCGATCATCGGTGGCTCCAAGATCTCGACGAAGATCGGCGTGCTGCACAGTCTGCTGCGCCGGGTGGACCGTCTGTGCGTCGGCGGCGCCATGGCCTGCACGCTCTTCAAGGCCAAAGGGCTCGAGATGGGCCGCTCGTTGGTGGAAGACGACCAGCTCGAGGTGGCCCGCGCCCTGCTGTCGGGAGAGGGTGAAAGCCGCGGCACGCTGGTGCTTCCCCTGGATGCGGAGGTCGCCGACGAAGCGAGGGCCGGTATCGCGACCCGCACCGTCAAGATCGACGCCGTGCCGCCGGACAAAAAAGTCCTCGATATTGGCCCGATGACGGTCGAGCGGTTCCTGCAGACCTGTGATGGGGCCGCCGCGGTCGTCTGGAATGGTCCCATGGGCGTCTACGAGATCCCACCCTTCGATCGCGGTACCGATGGGCTGGCCCGGGGCCTCGCTGCCAGCGACGCGCAGACCATCATCGGCGGCGGCGACCTGGTCGCCGCGCTCCAGAAGCAGGGACTGGCCGACCGCATGTCGTTTGTCTCGACCGGCGGCGGGGCCACGCTCGAGTTCCTGGAAGGGAAGACGTTGCCGGGTATCGGCGCCTTGTTGGACCGAGGTCATGCGTAGACCGCTGCTCGCCGGCAACTGGAAGATGCACTTCACCGTCCCTGAGGGGTTGCAGCTGGCCCTGCGACTGCGGGACGATCTCGAGCCGTACACGAATGTCGTCGACCTGGTGGTCCTCCCGCCGGCGGTGATGTTGTGGGAGGTGGCGAATGCGCTGCGGGGGAGCCCGATCGAGGTGGGAGCCCAGAACGCGGGCTGGGCTGACCAGGGAGCGTTCACCGGCGAGATCTCGCCACGGATGCTGGCCGGGTGGTGCGGCTATCTCCTGATCGGGCATTCCGAGCGACGGCAGGTGTTCGGCGAAACCGACGAGGAACTCAACCGAAAAGTCGGGGCCGCCTTTCGCCACAACCTCAAGGTCATCCTCGCGGTGGGCGAAACGCTGGAGGAGCACGAGGCCGGACGCACGGCGGAGGTCATCACGCGACAGGTCAACGCCGCGTTGTATGGCGTCGACCCCACGCGCGCCAGCGACCTCAGTGTCGCCTACGAGCCCGTCTGGGCGATCGGAACCGGCAAGGCCGCCACGCCCGAATACGCCAACCGCACCATGGGCCTGATTCGTGACCTGCTGGCGCGGGCGTTCGGCGAGTCGTCGGATGGCATGCGCATCCTCTATGGCGGCAGCGTGACGCCCGCGAATGCGCGCGGCTTGATGCAGGAGCCGGAGATCGACGGCGCCCTGGTTGGCGGCGCCAGTCTGAAGGCCGGCGACTTTACGCAGATCGCGCAGGCCACGGCCGAGGTGGGCCAGCCGGGACGGGCGTGAGCGCGCCGCCCCGGCCGCTCGTCCTCGTGATCATCGACGGCTGGGGTTTTCGGACGGATCCGTTCGGGAACGCGATCGTCGCGGCGAGGACCCCGAATTGGACCGCCCTGTGGGACCGCTGGCCGCACACGACCCTGGCCGCATCGGGAGAGCCCGTCGGTCTGCCGGACGGCCAGCAGGGCAATTCGGAAGTCGGCCATCTGAACCTCGGCGCGGGCCGGATCGTCTACCAGGACCTCACCCGGATCAACCTCAGCATCGCAGACCAGAGCTTCGCCCGCAACCCGGTCCTGCTGGAGGCGATGCGGGGGGCTGGCAACCAACACGCCCTGCACCTGGTGGGCCTGGTCTCGCCCGGCGGCGTGCATAGCTCGAGCCAGCACCTGTACGCGCTGTTGCGGATGGCGCACGACCTGGGGCTGAGGGCCGTGTACGTCCACGCCTTCACCGACGGGCGCGATGAGCCGCCGACCAGTGCGGGCCAGTACGTTCGCGACCTGATCACCGAGATCGGGCGCATCGGAACCGGGCAGCTGGCCTCGGTCAGTGGACGGTACTACGCCATGGACCGCGACAAACGATGGGATCGAGTAGAGAAGGCCTACCGCACCGTTGTCGAGGCGTCCGGACCGACGGCAACCGACCCGCTGCGCTTCATCACCCAGAACTACGAGGCGGGGACGACCGACGAATTCCTGCCGCCCACCCGGATCGTGCCGCCCGGTGGCCAGGCGCCCCCGGCGATGGCGGACGGCGACACCGTCATCTTTTTTAACTTCCGGCCCGATCGCGCGCGGCAATTGAGCCACGCGATCGTGGACCAGCGATGGGAACACTTCAACCGTGCCGCCTCGCCCAGGCTGGCTCACTTCGTCACGTTCACCGAGTACGAGAAGGGCCTGGCTGCCGAGGTGGCGTTTGCCGATGCCCCGCTCGGCGATTGCCTGGCGGAGGTGATCGCGCGGCACGGATGGAGGCAGTTCCACGCCGCTGAGACCGAGAAGTACGCCCACGTCACCTACTTCTTCAACGGTGGTCGTGAGGAGCCATTCCCCGGGGAGGATCGGCTCCTGATTCCGTCTCCCAGGGTGGCGACCTACGACGAGCAGCCCGAGATGAGCGCCGGGCCCCTGACGGATGCCGTCGTTGAGCGGGTCACGCGAGGCGGCGATGCGCTGGTCGTCGTGAATTACGCCAACCCGGACATGGTCGGCCATACCGGCGTGTTCGCGGCCACGGTACGCGCCGTCGAGGTCGTGGACAAGATGCTGGGGAACGTCGCCAGCGCCGTGCTCGGCCGTGGCGCCATCCTGGCGATCACGGCGGATCACGGGAATGCCGAGCTGAAAGTCGACAAGGCCACCGGCACCCCGCTCACCGCCCACACCACGAGTCCCGTTCCGCTGATCATCGCCGGTGCCGAGCCGCTGGGCGGGTTGCGCGAGGGCGGAAAGCTTGCCGATCTCGCCCCCACGCTGCTTCGCCTGGCGAACGTCGACGTGCCGGATGCCATGACGGGCGACAACCTACGAGCGTGACATCGTCGCCCAATCGCGATCCGCTTGCGCGAGGAACACCCCGGCCACCGTCGAGTCGGTGATGAACAGGTCGAGCTCGTGGTTGCGCGTGAAACCCGATCGCGTCCAGTTGCAGCTGCCGAAGAGGACGTCGTGCTCGTCGACGATCCCGAGCTTGGCGTGGAGCAGTTCGCCATGCTGCGGGGCGAAGAACCGGACGGTCGCGCCGGCGGCCCGCAATTGCGCCATCGCCTCGACGTTTTGCGGCTGCGTGGGTTCGAGCAGCGCTCGGACCTGTACCCCCCGGCTGAGCGCGGCGCTCAGCGACTCGAGGATCAGCCGGTCGCTCAGGTCGAACATTTCGAGGACCACCGACCGGCGAGCGCCGTCGATGGCTGCCAGCGCGGCATTGCGGATCGCCTCCCCCGGACGGGTTGGCAGCACCTGGACCCGCGGATCCGGCACGGCGGGGGGAATCAGCCCGGGGTGACCGGCGAGGAGCAGGTCCTCCAGGAAGACCCGCTCCAGGTTGACGACCACCGGTCCGACGGCCAGCACATCGAAGTCATGGTTCGCCGGGGACCGTCGACCCCAGTTGATGCCGCCGACGATCGCCCGGCTATCGTCGACGATGAGCAGCTTGACGTGGTCGATCGTCCGTGCCTCGACGGGAAAGGCGATGACCTCGACGCCGGCCTGCGCCAGGCGAGCCCAGGTGGCGCGGCTGCTGCGTTCGGTCGGGTCGGCGATCGCCGTGACCGTGACGCCGCGCTCCTTCGCATTG
This sequence comes from Candidatus Dormiibacterota bacterium, assembly GCA_036564925.1. Classification (GTDB taxonomy): domain Bacteria; phylum Chloroflexota; class Dormibacteria; order CF-121; family CF-121; genus JALYYC01. The sequence continues at coordinate 18,437 of DATCOB010000104.1, forward strand.
ACCAGCAAGGCCGCCAGGTCGGGGCGCTGAAACTCGTACATCTCGAGCTGGATCGAGCGATGCGCGTCCGCCAGCTCGTGCCCGATCGCGGCGAACGCCGTCGGCCCGTCGGGTAGGGGCACCAGCTGGTCGGGCCCGGCGCTGATCGCCGGCAACGCGGCCGGGGTGGGAAGCCCGGAGACGCGGAGAGGGATGAGTGTCGCGGTACGGCCCGGCGCACAGGACGCAGCCAGGAGGGCCAGGAGGAGGGGCGCCACGGGGCCGCGGGCCGGGCCGTACACGGCGCAACAGTACTACTAGTTTGTGTATGTGTCAAGACATCAGTCGCCAGGCTACCGGGAATTCGGCTGTATAATTCAGCGGCTTTCTCATGCGGACCTTCCTCGCCGTCGTTGAACTCGTGCTCGCCTTGCTGGTGATGCTCGGCATCCTCCTGCAAACGCCCAAAGCCAGCGGCCTTGGCGGGACGATCGGGGGCGGGGGAGACTCGGGGGGCGGCTACCGCACCAAGCGCGGCCTGGAAAAGAACCTCTTTTACGCCACGATCGGCCTGGTGGTCCTGTTCGTGGTGGTGTCGGTCGCCTACATCCGGGTTTGATCCGCCGCGGGCTGCTGGCCCTGGCGATCAGTATCCCGCTCCTCCTTCTGCTCACCTTGCTGACCCTCGTCTTCCGCGCCGTGATCCTGGCGCCCGAGACAGCGCGGCCCGGGGGGACGTACACCGAGGGCGTGGTGGGCCAGTTTGGGCCGCTCAACCCGCTCTTCGGCGGGGCCGCGGCCGGCTCCAACGACCTCGATGCGCTGCTCTTCGAGCCGCTGGTCCGGGTCCTGCCCGATGGCTCGGTCCAAGGCCTGCTGGCCTCGCATTGGGAGGTCAGCCCTGACCAGCGGAGTTACGTTTTTACGTTGCGCGACAATGCGCGGTGGTCCGACGGCAGTCCGCTGACCGCCGACGACGTGGTCTTTACCGTCCGCACCGTGCAGGACCCCCAGTTTCCGGGCGCGCTGCTCAACCAGAGCTGGAAGGACATCATCGCGACGGCGATCGACAGCGGCCACGTCCGCTTCGCCCTGCCCGGGCATAACGCCGGGTTCCTCGCCAACCTGGAATTGCTGGACATCGTCCCGGCCCACCTGCTGGCGGGGAAGTCGATGGCGGAGCTCGCCTCCGCGTCCCCCAATATCAACCCGGTCGGCACCGGCCCGTTTCGGATGACCACCCAGCTGCCGGATCGGATCCTGATGGAACGCAACCCGTTCGCGTGGCGTAAGCCCTGGCTCGACACGATCACCGTCCGGAGTTTCGCCACGCAGCAGGCGGCGCTCGACGCGCTGGATCGCTCCCAGATCGACGGCTTGTCCAACCTGTCGCCCGCCGGGAGCGCCCGGGCGGCGCGGGATACGCAGGTGACCGTCCTGACGGCAGGCACCTACCAGTACGCCGAGCTCGTTCTCAATCTCAAGACGGATGAGCCGTTCTTTCAGGACAAGCAGGTCCGCCGGGCGATCGCCATGTCGATCGACCGCGCCGCCATCATCCATGACGTCCTTGGCGGGCAGGCCTCGGTGGACGATGGGCCGATCCCGAGGTCGATCGGCTGGGCGTACGACGGCAACGCCAGGCGGCCCACCTACGATCCGATCGCCGCGGCGCAGCTCCTCGACCAGGCCGGGTGGCCGCTGGCGGCGGGAACGCGAACGAAAGGCGGGACGCCGCTGGCCTTCCAGTTGGCCGTTTCGGTCGACGTCCCACCCTACCAGCGAGTGGCGGAGACCGTGGCGACGCAGCTCGGCGCGGTTGGTATTCGCGTCAACGTGCATCCGGTCACGACCGCGGCCCTGATTCATGACTACCTCAATCCGCGCACCTTCGACATGGCGCTGACGGCTTTCGACAACGGCCCGGATCCGGACGTCTTTACGTTCTGGCATTCATCCCAGGCCCACGCCGGTGGCTATAACTTCTCCTCCATGAAAAAGAATGTCTTCATCGACCAGGACCTCGAGGACGGTCGGGGCACGCTGGATTTGCATGCCCGGGCCAAGGCGTACGCCGATTTCCAGGAACTGTTCGCCCAGGAGGTCCCGGCGATCTACCTGTACAGTCCGCGGTATGCGATGGCCGTCAACCGGCGAATCCATGGGGTCCATCTCGACGTCGCCATCGAGCCTCCGGAGCGCTTTGCCCATATCAACGACTGGTACGTAGAGGTGGGCCGGTGAGCGGGAGGAGTGGTTAGTTATGCGGCTGAGAGGACTTGAACCTCCAAGAGCTTGCGCTCACCAGGCCCTGAACCTGGCGTGTTTACCGATTTCACCACAGCCGCGTCGAACTACAGATTCTGCCACAGCCGACCCGGAGGCGATCGGGCACGGGTAACCAGCCCGGTCAGCTGACGCCGAGCGAGCGGCGGGTCCTGCGATCGACCCTCTCCACGCCGCCCAAGATCCAGGCGTTTCTGGACGAGATCCCCTACAACGTGGAAGCGGGCGGGGAGACGTTTCGCTCCCCCCGTCGCGTTCTTTTGGACCGGACCGCCAATTGCATCGAAGGCGCGGTCCTGGCTGCGGCCGCCTTGCGGGTCCAGGGCCGGCCGCCGCTCATCATGGACCTCACCGCGGTGCACGATGAAGATCACGTGCTTGCCCTTTTCCAACGCGGCCGGCACTGGGGGGCGATCGGGACCAGCAAGTTCACCGGCCTCCGCTACCGGGAGCCGGTCTATCGCACGCTTCGCGAACTGGCCATGTCCTACTTCGAGCACTACTTCAACCTGGCGGGCGAGCGCACGCTTCGCGGCTACGGGCGCCCCGTGAACCTCCGCCGTTTCGACCGGTCGCAGTGGATGACCACCGAGGACGACCTGTGGCCCATTGCCGAATACCTCGAACGGATCCAGCATTTCACGCTCCTGACCCCGGGACGTGCCCGGCAGCTCAGCCCGCTCGATGGCCGCCTGAAGGAGGCCGGCCTGCTCACGCACCCGTCGGCGGGTCCCGCGGCCCGGCGACGCGCCGGGCGGCGTTGACATTATCACTAACACTTGTTAAATTAGCGGAACTATCATTGAACCTCGCGGGGGGGCCGCGAGTTGGCGACGTTAGGAGGAAGGGATGCGGAAGCCGACGTCCGAACCCGATATTCCGTTGGAAGCCGTACAGGCACTGCTGACGCGGGTGATCTGGCAGGCCGTCGCCGACCTGGGCGTCCCCGCCCACCGGGACGAGGCTGACCATTTCTTTGCCGGGGAGACCTTCGACGAGTACTGCGACATCCTGGGGTGGAACGTGGGCCGGGCCCGCGCCAGCCTGACCCGCTTCCTGGACAGCGGCGCCCGCATCTCCGGCAATCACCTCATGACGGCGGCCGAACTCCGCGCGCAGGCGCCGCAGGCCGTCGCCAGCTAGCGTTTACCTCGCGTCGGCCCGGCCTCTAATACCGTTCTAACTCGTCCTTGCTACCTTTGGCCCTAGCCAGAGCTGGCACGGCTGCCGGTAGACTGGGGGTACAACCCATGAACCTCCTCCTCGTCGAGGACGAGCGGAAGCTCTCGACACTGCTGAAGCAGCTGTTAGAGGACGAGCGATACGCGGTCGACATCGCGGCGGACGGCGAACGGGCCCAGGCGCTGGCGGAAACGGCCCGCTACGACGCCATCATCCTCGACCTGATGATCCCCAAGAAGGACGGGATGGAGGTTTGCCGGTGGCTGCGCCAGAACCGGATCCAGACGCCCGTGATCATGCTGACGGCGCGTGCGCAGATCCACGACCGGGTGGCCGGCCTCGATGCGGGCGCCGATGACTACCTGCCCAAACCGTTCGCGTTCGAAGAACTGCTTGCCCGACTCAGGGCGGTGATGCGACGGGATCAGAAAAACGGCCACGCCAACCGTCTGCAGGTGGACGATCTCGTGCTCGATCTCAAGACCCACCAGGTCCGGCGAGGTGACACGCCGATCGACCTGACGGCCCGGGAGTTCTCTCTGCTCGAATTCCTGATGCGCCACCCCAACCAGGTGCTGACCCAGGCCCAGATCGCCGAGCGCGTCTGGGACTACAACTTCGAAGGGACCACCAACCGCGTCGCGGTCTACATTTCCTACCTGCGCGACAAGATCGACGAGGGCCGATCCCCGAAGCTGATCCAGACCGTGTATGGCGTCGGTTACCGGCTGTCGGGATGATGTTCCGCGGGGCGCTGGTGCGCCTGGCGGCCCAGTACTTCCTTCTCCTCGTCTTGATCCTGGGGTTCTTCAACCTCCTCGTCTACTTCACCGTCTCTGAGGCGCTCAACGCGCGGGTGGACCAGGACCTCCAGGGCTCGATCCGTCTTGCCCGATCCAGCCTGACGGTGACCGGTGACACCATCAGTGCCAACTCCCTGGTGCTGGCCAACCCGAGTAATGCCGATACCTTCGTCCGAGTCCAGCAGATCAATGCCCACCAGTTGGTGCTGCCGGGCGCCGGCCTGGCGGAGGTCTTCTTGAGCCCGCTCCTGGACGGCCCGGTGACCTATGCGAAGGACGGCCAGTCTTTCGAGACCCAGGTGCCGACGGCGCACGATACCTTCGTTGTCAGCACGAGCCCGGTGAAAAATACGAAGACGGGGAAGGTCGTGGGGGTCCTGCAGGTGGCGCAGCCGATCTCCTGGGTGAATGCGGCGCTGACCCGGCTCAATCGCCAGCTCGTCCTGGCCTCCATCGCGGCGCTGATCCTCGGAGCGCTCGCCTCCCTGTTGATGGCGACCCGCTCGTTGCGCCCCATCAGCGTGGCCTTCCAGAGGCAGCGCGAGTTCGTGGCCGATGCCTCGCATGAGCTTCGGACGCCGCTGACGCTGATCCGCACCAATGTCGAAGCCTGGGTGCGGCGCGCGCGGGGCTCGACCCCCGCCTACGCCCACAACGTGCTGGACGAGGTCGATCAGCTCAACCGCATCGTCGGCGATCTGACGACCCTCGCCCTGGCCGATGCCCGCCAACTGCGAATCGATCGGAAACCCCTCGAGCTCAACGACGTCGTGCGCGACCTGATGAGCCAGACCCAGCCACTCGCCGACGAGCGCGGCGTCCGCCTTCGTCCTGAGCTGAATGGTGGCGTGCGCGTCCAGGGCGACGCCAGCCGCGTGCGCCAGTTGTTGCTGATCCTTCTGGACAATGCGCTGACCCACACGCCGTCCGGCGGCGAGGTCTCAATCGGTGTGGTCCGGCAAAATGGTCACGCCCGCGTCACGGTCACGGATACCGGGGCCGGCATCCCCTCGGCCGATCTGCCCCACATCTTCGAGCGCTTCTACCGGGCCGACAAGGCCCGCAGCCGCGAGGATGGCGGAAGCGGGCTCGGCCTCGCCATTGCGAAGTGGATCGTCGACGCGCACAAGGGCGACATCGAGGTCAACAGCGCGGAGGGCCATGGCACGAAGGTCGCCGTCAGTCTTCCCGCTCTTGACTAGCGGCAACCGCTGAACAAGGGACTCTGTGGGAGCTCCGGGGCCGGCTGCCCGCAGCCCTAATCGCTAGTCGACCTTGATCTCGCGCACCGGGCGGAGGGTGAAGAAGGCGATCAGGTAAAAGCCGGTCACGATCCCGAACATCACGCGATAACCGACGGCGCTCGTCCGGTTGTTGTTGAAGGCGTCGATGATCGGGCCGAGGATGGGCCGGGCAATGAACCCGGCGCTGGCCGTCGCGATGTTCGACACGCCCATGTAGCGGCCGGCCTCGGCCTTCGGGATCAGGTCGGTCATGAAGGCCCAGTCCACCGACAGAAAGACGCCCAGCGATATGCCGACGATGACGCCAAAGGCCAGGATCCACACGAGGCTGGGCGCAAAAATCAAGAGGGTTGACCCGACCGCCCCGATCAGGCAGGCGGCGGCCACGAGTCGCTTCTTGCCGTAGCGGTCGGCGAGGAAGCCGGCGCTCAGGGACATGACGGCCGCGAACACCACAACCAGCGCTTGCAGCGCGCTGGAATACAGGGAGGCCTTGCCTTCCGAGTAGTGAAACGTGTACCGGATGAAGTTCAACGCGTAGGTGGAAATTCCAACCGGAGCCATCAGGAAGAAGAGGCGGGACACCATCAGCCAGGCGAAGTCGCGATACTTCCGCGCATCGATCGCAAAACTCAGGAAAATCGACCGAGCGACGGGCTGACTACTCCGACGCGTGATCCGCCGGTCGGCGACGCCGAAGAACACCAGGGCGCCGGCGACGGCCACCACGAGGGGCAGCGTCAGGATGGCGAGCCGCAGATGGCCAGTCGGGATCAGGATCGCGCCGACGACGATGAAGCCGAAGATCGTGCCGACCATGTTCATGGCGCCGTAATAGCCGGAGGCCTCTGCGCGCTGCTCGGCCGGTACCTGGTCCGGCAGCATCCCCTGGTAGGGGCCCTGGGCGGTGTTCGATGCCATCTGGAAGAGCGCGTAGACGATCAGCAGCATCCAGTACGAGGTGACGAAGGCCATGATCGTGAGGAAGATGATGTCGCCGACGACGCCGATGGCGATGAAGGGCCGTCGACGGCCGATCCTGGCGCGGTTGCCGTCGCTGAGCGCACCGATCGCCGGTTGCCACACGATGGCGAACGCCGCGCCGAACGTATCCAGAATCGCGACATAGGTGTTGACGTCGACCGGGAGGGCGGCCGGGCCAAAATGGACCGTCATCGGGTGCGTGAAGCGGGCGACCAGCAGGGGAATGATGTTGCCGCCCAGCGGCTGGATGGTATACGCGATCGCGAACCAGAAGCCGCTGAGAACCAGCATGCCGCGCCAGGAAATGCGTTCCCGCGCGGCGGTCTCGTCAAGCGTGCGCAGGAAACGGCGCCGTTCCCCAACGGCGGTCGCCATGCCCGCAGTCTAGCTCGTTTGTTACGTTTATCCGGGATGGCTCGGGTAAAGGTCACGGTCGTTGGAGCGGGCAATGTAGGCGCGACGTTAGGTCAGCGTTTGGCCGAGCGTGGGTATGCCGACGTAGTCCTCGTCGACATCGTGGAAGGGATGCCGCAGGGGAAGGCCCTCGATCTCTTGGAGGCGGGGCCCGTTGTGGGCTACGACTCCAACGTCATTGGGACGAACGGTTACGAGGAGACAGCGGGATCGACCGTCTGTGTGATCACCTCAGGCATCCCCCGGAAGCCGGGGATGTCGCGCGACGACCTGGTCAAGACCAACATGAATATCGTTCGGGGCGTGACCGAGGAGCTGGTCAAGCGCTCGCCGGACACCATCCTGATCGTGGTCAGCAACCCGCTGGATGCGATGGCGCAGCTGGCGCTGGAGGTCAGCAAGTTCCCACGTGAGCGCGTCATCGGCATGGCGGGTGTCCTCGATACCGCGCGGTTCCGGACCTTCATCGCCCAGGAGTTGAAGGCATCGGTTCAAGATGTCCAGGCATATGTCCTGGGTGGCCACGGCGACACAATGGTGCCGCTGGCCCGGATGTGCACTGTTGCCGGGGTCCCGATCAGCAAGCTGATCAAGCCCGACCGGATCGAGGCGATCGTGAAGCGGACCCGCGAGGGCGGTGCTGAGATCGTCAATCTCCTGAAGTCTGGAAGCGCGTTCTACGCCCCGTCGGCGTCTGTCGCGCAGATGGTTGACTCCATCGTGCTCGACAAGAAGCAGATCCTTCCCTGCGCCGTTCGACTCGAGGGTGAGTACGGGATCAAGGGCCTCTTCGTGGGGGTGCCGGTGAAGCTCGGAGCGAAGGGCGTCGAGCAGATCATCCAGCTCGAGCTGACCGACGCTGAGCAGGCCGCCCTGCAGAAATCCGCCGACTCAGTCAAAGAACTGATCGGCGTGATGGGGATCTAGGGCTAGGAGCCTCCCGCGACGTTCAGCCAGGGCAGCCTGGTCGCGAGTGGAGCGATCAGCACCCGGTAGTGCTCGGCCGGAAGTCGGCGTCGCGCGGTCACGGCCACGGCGGCGTCGCCAGCAGCCGACCGGGCGGGCCCATCGTCCGGTCCGGGTGCCTTGCTCGAGCCTGACTCGAAGGCGTCTCTGTACCGGTCCGATCCCAACAGCTCTTCCGCCGCGCGGCGGGCCGCCAGGATCTCGCCGGCGGCACGGGCCCGCTGACCCTCGTACTCGGTGACCACCCGGGGCCAGTCGCTCTCGCCCAGGCCGAGCAATCCTTGCCAGAAGCGGTCGGCGATCGAGCCCTCGAAGCTCGGGTCAGCCTCCTTGGTCCATGCCGATGTCATGCTTCGATGTTAGCCGGGTCTCCCGTATCCTGTAGGGAATGACCATCGAAATTCGAAGCGGCTACATCCCCGAATCCAGGCGCCTGATCGAGAACCCCGGACCGCGCGAGCTACGCGAGCTGACCGCCAAAATGCCGAATGCTCGGCGGACCTCCTTCAACAACTACAACGTGCACACCAGGGTCGACGCCCGAAGTTCCAAGAGCACGTACGTGGTCACGGACCGGCCCGAGGAGCACAGCGGCCAGACCGTGACACCGGAGGAAGGCCGCAAATGGGCCAAGATCCAGGACGAGTACATCCGCGACCAGGAGATGGTGCTCGTCGACGGTTTCATCGGTAACGACCCGGCGTTTAAGACGCCGGCCCGCCTGATCATCGAGGCCCGCAACGCGAACATCGCCGGGATGCAGCGCATCCTCTATTACCCGATGGAGGGCGACCGGCCGCAGCCGGAGATCACCATCATCTATACGCCCAACCTGCCGGCGCCGGGGTACCCGAACGACCGCGCGATCTTCGTCGACCTCGACGCGGGGATCACCCGCGTCCTGAACTCCGATTACTTCGGCGAGTCGAAGAAGGGCGGGCTCCGGATGTGGAACAAGAAGGTCTACGAGGCCGGCGGCCTGGCGATGCATGCCGGGTGCAAGGTGATCCCCGTCCGTGACCAGCAGCGAGTCTTCCTGATCGTCGGGCTGAGCGGCACCGGCAAGACCACGACCACCTTTACGACCCAGAACAAGTCGAAGCCGGTCCAGGACGACTTCATCGCCCTGATGCCCGGAGCCCGCATCGTCGGTACCGAAAACGGCTGCTTTGCCAAGACCTTCAGCCTCGACCCGAAGCACGAGCCAACCATCTACGGCGCGGTGACGAAGCCGGAGGCCTATCTCGAAAACGTGTCCCAAAAAGAGGCAGGGGGCCCGGTCGATTTCTACGACGCGAGCTACACCCAGAATGGTCGGGCGGTCTTCGCCTTTGCGGATCTCGGTTGGGTCGAGGACGCGCGGAATATCGGACCGGCCGAGGTGCTCCTGATCCTGAACCGCAACGAAAACATCATTCCAGGCGTCGCGCGCCTCGACTCTGAGCACGCCGCTGCCTACTTCATGCTGGGGGAAACGAAAGGCACCTCGGCGGGCGGCAAAGACGAGATTGGCAAGTCATTGCGGGTGCCCGGGACCAACCCGTTCTTTCCGCTGCGCCACGAACAGCAGGGAAATCGATTCCTAGAGCTGCACAGGTCGCGGCCGTTCGAGGTTTACCTGATGAACACCGGTCGGGTCGGAGGGCCGGACGGCACGGCCGAGAGCAAGAAGCTGACCATCGAATATTCGAGCGCCATCGTCAAGGCGATCGCCGAGGGCACCATCGCCTGGGTGAAGGACCCCGACTTCGGCTACGAGGTTGCGGAACAGGTGCCAGGGGTCGATGACATCGAGGTGCTCCAGCCCAGGCGGCTCTATGACCGAACTGGACGCGGAGACGAATACCGGAAGATGGTCCAGAGCCTCAAGCAGGAGCGGGTCACCGAACTGGCGAAGTATCCGGGCCTTGACCGCTCGATCGCTGCCGCGGTCCGCTAACATCGTCCGCGGGCTGAGTCTTCAACGCGGTAAGAAGGAGTTCTCATGAACCAGGGTATGAGCGTGATCGTCTATCCGGTCAGAGACATCGCTAAGGCGAAGGTTCTGTACAGCAAGCTACTGGGCGCGGAGCCATATGTCGATGCGCCTTACTACGTGGGCTTCCGGGTCGGAAGCGTGGAGCTAGGACTCGATCCGAGCGGCCACCAGCAGGGCATGACGGGACCGGTCGGTTACTGGGAGGTCAAGGACATCAAGAAAAGCTTGCAAGCACTCCTGGATGCCGGCGCACAGACGCAACAGGCCGTCAAAGATGTCGGTGGGGGCAAGCTGACGGCGTCGGTCAAAGACGCCGACGGCAACATCACCGGGCTCGCTCAGTCCCCCTAGGTCGCAACCTACTTCGCGAGGGCGGAGGGCGGCGCTTCCTCTTCCCCCATCTTTCGGCCGTAGTAGTAGGCGACCACGACCAAAAGAACCACCGCGATGGCGAGCGGGATGGTGAAGCCGCCCACGGCCTTCGTGACCCGCTCGTAGTTCTGGCCCAGCTTCAGCCCGGCATAGGCCAGCGCGAAATTCCAGGGAATCGCGCCCAGGGTGGTGGCGATGATAAAGGGCAGGAGCCTGATCCGGCGCGAGAGGCCGGCCGGAAAGGAGATGTAGGTCCGGACGACCGGGAGGAGACGGCCGAAGAAGACCGCGAACAGTCCAAATCGGTCAAAGAGCCGGGTGGCGAGCCGCAGATGGCCGTGGGTCAGTCCGACCCGGCGCCCGGGTCCGAGGATCAATCCCTCGCCATAGCGTCGCACCAGCAGGTAGGCGACCAGCGACCCGGCCAGGTTCCCGAGACTGGAGGCCGCCACGACGCCGAGGAAGGGCAGCTTCCCCTGCGAGGCGAGCGCGCCGCCGAGGGGAACGACGATCTCGCTCGAGATGGGGATCCCGGCGCTCTCGGCGGCCATCAGGATGAAGATGGCGATCAGCCCGCCGCCGCTGACGAGCTGGATCAGGAAGTGCGACATCCGGGGAAGCGTACCAGCTAGTCTTTACGGCTGTGCGACGCATGCTGGCCCCGTTATTGCTCGCGCCCGTCGGCTTTATTGCCCTCGCCGGGCTCGGGATCGCCTTCGGCTGGGTGGTCGTGCACACCCTGCAGCCAGTCGACCTGGCGGTCGTCCAGGCGACGGTCGCTCACCGCACGTCCTCCGTAACGCCCCTCATGCACCGGCTGTCGGATGTCGGTGGGGAGCTATCCGTGATCGTCATCCTCGCCGTGGCCCTGCTGGCCCTGTTGCTGGCGCGCCGCTGGGTCGACGCGCTCGCTGTGCTCGGGTCGACCGTCGGCACGCTGTACCTGTACGAGCTGATCGTGCGCTGGGTCGGCCGCCCTCGGCCCCCGGTGCAGCACCTCGAGAACCCGGGCGGCTCCAGCTTTCCCTCCGGTCACGTCGCCAACTCGACCGCGCTCTACCTGGCGATCCTCTTAGCCGTCTTCGTCTTTACGCGCCGCCGCAGCCTGCGCCTCCTCCTGCTGCTGGTGGCCGGGACCCTGATCGCGGGGATTGCCGTCTCGCGGATCTATCTCGGCCTCCACTATCCGACCGATGACATCGCCGGCCTGCTGATCGGCGTCGCCTGGGCCCTTACCGCCCGCTACGCGCTCCGTGGGCTCGAGGCGCGCTTCGAGCCGATTCCGAGATGACGAGTCCCATCGAGCGGGTGGACGGCGCCCTTGGCCAGGCCCTCGAACGCCTCACGACGTCGCATCACCGTCGCCGGCTCCGCCGGGTGGGCTGGGAAACCGCGATGGTGAGCAAGCCGGGCCTCTGGGCGGACGGCGACCCGCCGCCGCGGCAGGGGAACACCCTCGATGTGCTGATCGATGGGGCGGAAGCCTTCGGACGGATGGTCCAGGATCTGCGGGCGGCTCGCTCGCACGTCCACCTCACGGGCTGGCATGTGACGCCGGATTTCCAGCTCGTGCGCGAAGGCGAACCGGCAGTCCTTCGTGACCTCCTGGCGGAGCTGTCGCAACGCATGCCTGTGCGGGTCCTGGTATGGGCGGGCGCGCCGCTGCCGCTCCTGCGCCCATGGCGGGGAGACGTTCGCAAGGTCAAAGCCCAGCTCGACTCAGGAAACGGCATCCAATGCGCCCTGGATGCGCGCGAGCGGCCGATGCACTGTCACCACGAGAAGACGATCGTGATCGACGACCGGGTCGCGTACGTCGGGGGCATCGACCTCACCTCCTTCAATGGCGATCGCTGGGATACTCCGCGCCATCAGGCCCGGGGCTCGGTCGGCTGGCACGACGTGGCGACGCGCATCACCGGGCCGGCGGTGGCGGACGTTGCCGCGAACTTCGCGCTCCGATGGCAGGCGATCACCGGTCAGGTCGTCCCGGCCGGAACTCCCGCGCCGCGGGCCGGCGACGTGGAGCTCCAGGTGGTGCGCACCATGCCGGACGGCATGTACACGCAGCATCCGCGCGGCGACTTTCGCATTCTCGAGTCCTACCTTCGGGCGCTGAGCTCGGCAAAACGGCTCATCTATCTCGAAAACCAGTTCCTGTGGTCGCCGGAGATCCTCGGCGTTCTGCGGGAGAAGTTACGCAATCCACCGTCGCCCGACTTTCGCCTGCTGGTGTTGCTGCCCGTCAAGCCCAACAGCGGGGGAGACGACACGCGCGGACAGCTCGGGACGCTGCTGCGGGCCGACGGGGACCGGAAGCGGCTGCTGGCGTGCACGCTGGTCGCGCGCGGCGGCGAGCGGGATTGGCCTGTTTATATCCACGCGAAGGTCGGCATCGTTGACGACCAGTGGATGACGATCGGGTCAGCCAACCTCAACGAGCACTCGCTCTTCAACGACACCGAGATGAACATCGTGACCCACAACGCCGCCCTGATTCAGGCGACCCGCCATCGGCTCTGGTCGGAACATCTCGAGCGGCCGCTCACCGCGGTGACCGGTGACCCGACCGACCTCATCGACCAGGCCTGGCGGCCGATCGCGAGCGAGCAAGCCGAGCGAAGCGCCCGTCGCGATCGACCGACCCACCGGCTGACGCTCTTACCGGGTGTCTCCAAGCGATCGGGGCTGTTGCTCGGTCCGCTCCAGGGCCTGGTCGTCGACGCTTAGCCGGCGCCTTTGCGGCGGCGATCCCGTAGCGTCACGGCGAACAGGGCGGCCACGCTTTCCTCGTCGAGGCCGGCGCGTTCTGCCTCGCGCATCCACCGCTGCAAGCTCCGCTGCAGGACGGCGTCGCTCGCCCGGGATGCTGCGCCAAGCGACCGCTCCACGAAGGTGCCCACGGCGCGCTTGCCGCTGACCAGGCCCTCGCGCTCCAGTTCGCGGTACGCCTTGAGGACGGTGTTGGCGCTGATCCCGTGCTGATCGGCGACCTCGCGGACGGTGGGCAGCTGGTCGCCGGGTTTCAGCCGGCGGACGCGAAGCGCCTCCTTGACCTGGTGGACCAGTTGCAGGTAGGTCGGCAGGCCGGAACGGGGTTGAAGGATGAAGCTAAACATGCAAAGGCGCAGCTGAATGATACATGGATTCGGTCAGCTCTCCCACTGCGAGACGGCGAGGAAATACTGACAGAGATTGCAGCGCCATCCGATCATCGGGTGCTCCCCCAGGCGCCCCACAGTGTCGCGCTCGCGCTGCGCCTGTCGTTGCTCCTGCCAGTTGGGCTGGGCATTGCAGCGGGGGCACCGCACCGGTGGGCGAATCTCTTCCATGCGACGCTATAGTACCCGTGAGATGGGCGCGCTCAAGATGCTTGGCTTTCAGATTCCGAATTTCACCTTTCCCGGTGTCGAGCGGGTGGAGCTCTTCGAGCATATTGCGATGCTGGCGAACACAGCGGAGCGCGCCAGGTTCGATTCGGTCTTCGTCATGGATCACTTCTATCAGCTGCCCAACATCGGGCCGCGCACCGACCCGATGCTCGAGGGCTACGCGGTCCTGTCCGGACTGGCCGCTCGAACGAAAACCGTCCGGCTCGGGACGCTGGTCACCGGCGTCACCTATCGCAATCCCGCCTTCCTGGCGAAAGAGGCGACCACCCTGGACATCATCTCGTCAGGCCGCGCCATCCTTGGGATCGGGGCCGCCTGGAACGAGGACGAGCATCGCGGCTACGGCTACGAGTTTCCACCGGTCGGCGAGCGGCTCAGTCGTCTCGAGGAGGCGCTGCAGATCTGCCGGGCGATGTTCCGGGAGGAGGCGCCCAGCTTCCAGGGCCGCTTCTACCGGATCGAGGCCGCGCTCAATTCACCGCGCCCGATCCAGCCCAATGGGCCGCCGATCATGGTGGGTGGCGGGGGCGAGCAGCGCACGCTCAAGCTGGTCGCCCAGTATGCCGACATGTGCAACATTTTTGGCGACCCGGCGATGGTCCGGCACAAGATGGACGTGCTCGAGCGCCATTGCGAGGCGGTCGGTCGCGATCCAAAGACCATCCTCAAGACACGGCTTGGCAGCCTCATCGTCCGCGAGACCGACGCGCAGGCCGATCGGGCGCTGGAGCAGATCCTGAACCGGCCGGGCGTGAACAAGGACTGGGTTCGGGGCGGTTTCATTGCGGGCGGCCCGGACAAGGTGACCGAAGAGGTGATCCGGTTGCTTGACGCCGGCCTGGACGGGGTGATCTTCAACATGCCGCACATGGAATCGCCCGAGTTCATCGAGCTCGCCGGCAAGACGCTGGCCGGGCAACTGCACGCCGCCGTCGCGCGGTAGGCCGTTGTTGATGCCGGAGGAGCGGCTTTACTCGATCACCGAAGCTGCCGAAAAGCTCGGCGTCTCCCCCGCGACGATCGCGACCTGGATCCGCCTCGGCATTGTCACCGCGAGCCGCCAGGATGAGCTGGGACGCAATCGCTATACAGACGCCGACATCGTCGAGATGCAGCGGCGCTTCCAGGAACGGCAGGCGGAGAAGCGGCGCAAATCCATCTGACCCGTAGAATTGAGCGCGATTTACCGGGGGGGAAATCAGGAGGCTGCATGCAGGCACGGCTGGCGAATACGGCGGCGGACAAAGTCGAGGGGGATGCCGTCATCCTCCCGCTCTTCGAAGGCGAGAAGACGTTACCGGCCGAAGCTGCGGCACTCGATAAGAAGCTGAAGGGAAGCATCAGCGAACTGCTCAAGGGCGACGGCTTCAAGGGAAAGTTCATGGAGCTGGTGCCCGTCCATAACCAGGCGAGCGTTCCGAGTACGTGGACCGTCCTGATGGGGGTGGGCAAGCGCGAGCACCTGGACATGGTCCGCCTCCGCAACGCCCTGCAGGCCGCCGGTCGCACGCTCCGCAAGCGCGGCAACCGCCGAATCGCGGTCGTGGTTCCCAAAGACGTCGCGCGGCGGGGGATCGGAGCTGACCTGGCGCGGGCTGTCACCGAGGGCATCGGTCTCAGCAACTTCGAGGCCGCCTCGCTGAAGACCAGGCCCGACGGGACAGCCGGACGCATCGAGAGACTGGAGATCATCGGGCTTGGGGAGACCGTCGTCGGCCCCGCGGTCAGGCAAGCGCTCACCCTGACCGAGGCAACGAATCGGGTCCGGGAATGGGTCAACCTGCCGGCCAACGCCTTCACGCCGACGATCTTTGTGGAGAAGGTCAAGGAGGCGGTCAAGGGCTCCGGACTCGACCTCAAGGTCCTGGAGATGGACGAGATGCGCCGGCTCAAGATGGGCGCGCTGCTGGCGGTGGCGCGGGGCTCCGACGAGCCGGCCAAGATGATCGTCCTGCGCTACGGCGGCGGCAAGAAGGGCGGCCCGCTGCTGGCCCTTGTCGGTAAAGGCATCACCTTCGACAGCGGCGGCATTTCGATCAAGCCCGCGCAGCACATGGAGATGATGAAGTCGGACATGGGCGGGGGCGCCGCCGTGGTCGGCGCCATGCTGGCGATTGCCGAGCTCAAGCCGAAGATCAATGTGATCGCCGTCGTCCCGACGACCGAGAACATGCCATCGGGCAAGGCGATCAAGCCCGGCGACGTCGTGACCGGCTCAGGCGGCAAGACGATCGAGATCATCAACACCGATGCTGAGGGCAGGCTCATCCTGTCCGATGGGATCACCTACGCCGTCAACGAAGGCGCGACGCAGATCGTCGATATTGCGACGCTGACCGGTTCGATCGGGCGCACGCTCGGTCCGCTCGCGATCGGCGCCTTCGGGAATGACCCGCCCCTCATGAACCTGGTCCGCGAGGCGGCCGACCTCGCGGGCGAGCGCGTCTGGGAACTCCCCACCTGGGCGGATTACGACGGACTGATCGAGAGCGAGATCGCCGATATCAAGAACTCGACGGTGCCCTGGGCTGGCGCCACCACGGCGGCGCTTTTCCTCCGTGAGTTCGTCGACGGCCACCCGTGGGTGCATCTCGATATTGCCGGCAGCGCCTGGCAGGACGCGCCCGAGCTCAAGACCGTACCCAAGGGGCCGACCGGGTCGGGGGTGCGGCTGATGGCGCACCTGGCCCAATTGCTCGCCGACCGTTAGCGCGACCCGGCGGCCATCCGCCCGCGTGCTCTGCTTCGACGAGCAGGCGCGCCTGTTGTTACTGCGATTCCAGGATCCGTTTGATCAGCGTTTGATCTGGGAGGTCCCGGGTGGCGGCATCGAACCTGGCGAAACACCCCTGGATGCGGCGCGTCGGGAACTCTTCGAAGAGGCGGGCCTGCCGGCGAGGTCGATCGTCGACAAGCCCGTGATGCTCTGGCGATCCTTCCGGTTCAATGGCCGCGACTTCCATCAACCGGAGCACTTCTTTCTCGCGCATGTACGGACCGCCGACGTGAACTTCAGCCACATGCCCGAGAACGAAGCCCGAATCCTCAGGGATCACCGGTGGTGGACCAAAGCGGAACTGGGGCAATCCGACGACCTGGTCGTCCCGGAACACGTTGCCGAGGTCGCCGCGCGGCTCGGGGCCGGTCCGCCATGGTCGGCCGACCGGCGAATTCCCCTGGAGCTGCGGACCGAACGGCTCCTGCTGCGCCAGTGGCGTCCGGAGGACGTCGCCCCCCTGGCCGAGATCTATGCACAGCCGGAATTCCTGGCTCACATGCCTGCCCTCGACACGGCCGCCACGGAGAAGCAACTCGAGCGGTTCGCGCGCGCCTGGCGTGACGATGGCGTCTGCCAGTGGGCGGCGGTGGACCTGGAGAGCGACCGCCTCATCGGGAGGATCGGTCTCATGCGCCATCATGACTGGCCGCTGGCGCCGGACCCGATCGAAGTCGGGTGGGCGCTTCACCGCGACTATTGGTGTCGCGGGCTCGCCACCGAAGGCGGTCGGGCCGCACTCCAGTGCTGGCGCGACATCCTCCTGGACGATTCGCGCTTGTACTCTTTTACCCGCACGGCGAACATGCGATCACGCGCCGTGATGGAGCGGCTCGAGCTGACCTATCGGGGCACGGTGGAGTGGCGGGGCCTTGAGCACGTCTGGTACGCGATCGATCGCGCTCCGGACTAAGAATGATGGGGCGTCGGTGAAGGGCTTGGCGTTGCGGACGGACGTCCGTGCGTCGTGGGGCTTGGCAGCGGCGACGGACTACCCGAGGGTGTTGGGCGCGGTGAAGGGCCGGGTGTGACGAAGGGGGTCGGGGAGGGGCTCGGGGACGGGCTGGTCCCCGGGGTCGCCGCCGCGCCTTGAACCGGCGGACGTCCTGACGCGGGTTGGGCGGGAGGCGGGGAGGGGCGCGCATTGTTCGCCTGGGCCGGAACGACCCGCGGCCCGAGGTTCAACCCGGGTACCGGAATGTCGTCGGGAGCCGTGAGCAATGCCGGCAAGAGAAAAAACGCGGCCAGCGCGATCGCCGGCGCGACGATGAACCGGCGCGGGGCGGCGGAGAGTTGTAGGGCCCGCATGCCGGTGTTCTGTGGCGACTGGCCGAACAGCCTGCGGAGCGGAGTGAGGGCAACCCCCTGGGACATGAGGCTCGCTGTCGGGGCGCTGCCCCAGGCGATCGCCTGCCAGGCCAGCATCACGGCCATCACCGGCCCAAGCGGCCGAGGCCCGAGCAACAGCACGACCGGCGCCAGCACCAAACACGCAGAGCTCACGGCGGATTCCAGGGACGTTGAGAGGACGGCGGTCCGCAGGTGAGAAGGCGACCGGACCTTGGGCGTCCGGAAAAAGACGCCGCGCTGGCGCACCAGGCCCGCGACGCACGCCTGGGTGACGGTCCAGGAGAGGGCCAGCATCACCATCATGGCCACGGGAACGTCCTTCCAGCGGCATCCCGTTGCGACCTTCAGGGCCCAGCCCAGCCGGGTGAGCCCGGCGACGAGCATGACGGTGGGCATCACGATCAGCAGGCCGATCAACTGCCGCAGCAGGATCGGATGCCCGGTGGCCATCAGGCCGGCCGTTACCAGCAGAAAGAAGGTCAGGGCCGCCACCAACGGCTCGCCGAACCACGATAGACCGCCGGCAAGATAGTGGTAGCGCTGACCGAGGGTCAGCCGGGAGGGGGTCAGCCCCAGCAACATCGCGAAATGGCGACGGATGATCTGGATGCCGCCGAAGGCCCAGCGGAACCGCTGGCGACGAAGGCCATCGAAGTCCAGTGGCATCAAGCCTTTCCCGAATGGCTGATTCACGTACACGGAGGTCCAGCCGCGGGCGAGGATCCGCAGCGAGGCTTCCGCGTCTTCGGTAATGCACCACTCTGCCCATCCGCCGATCTCATGCAGGGCCGAGCGGCGGATCAGGCCCATGGTGCCGCCGAAGATGATGGCGTTCACCCGCGCCCGGGCGACCATGTTCACGTCGAAGAAATAGCGATACGCGTGGAAGAGGCCCCGCAAGTAGGCGGAGTCCTGCCAGTCGCGGTAGTGCTGTGGGGTCTGGACGAAGGCGACCGTGGGATCCGCAAAGTACGGAAGGCAGGCGGACAGGAAGTTTGGCTCGACGACGTAGTCGGCGTCGATGATGCCGACCACCTCGACCTGCCGCGGCAACCGTCGCGTGGCCTCGTTCAGCGCTCCCGCTTTGAACCCCGGCCACTTCGGCAGGTGGATGAACTCGAACCGCGGTCCGAGTTCCGCGCAGGCCGCCTGCACGGGTTGCCACAGGGCAGGATCGGTGGTGTTGTTGACGACCACCTGCACCATGTAGTTCTGGTAGTCGAGCCGGGCCAGCGCCTCGAGGGTGGTTCGGATCAGTTCGGGCGGCTCGTTGTAGGCCGGCACCTGCAGGCAGACCAACGGTTGGTGATTGGCGCTGCCGAGGGGGGTGGCCGGAACCAGCGGATCGTGGCCGAGGGCTTCGACCATCTCGAAGGCAAAAATGACGGAGAGGACGATCCCGAACAGCTCGAGTGCCAGGAGGACCAGGGACATCCCAAGGGAGAGCGGCGGCAGCGAACCGCCAAACGTCACCCACACCAGGGCGACTGCGTACAGCGAGCTGGCCAGGACGAAGGTGCTGAAAAAAAGGCGGGCCGGCCAGCGGAGCCGGCGCAAGATCCGGCCAAGCAGGAGGACCGGTAGGAAGGTACCGGCGAACAGTAAGGGGAGATGGCCAGGGTGACCGGTGAGCGTGGCGCTCAGGGCGGAGGCGGACCAGGACACGGGCAGGGCGACCGCGCCGCCAATCGGCCATCGGGTGACGCGACTGCCGTTCAGGGTCATCATCAGGGCGAGACCCATAACGGCCAGCAGGCTTACGGTGAGAACGAGTTCAACCATCAGTTCGAATACTTAAACGACGGCCAGAGGCGGGAACTCACGACCGGAAACGCTCCTTTGCGGACACGCGGCATCGGGGGCGAGGCTGTTACCGACTTGCGATGACTTGCCGGCGTGACTAACGCTTCGCCCAGCCAGGATCGGGGTATCGCGGACGGGCGCTGGCCACGGCCGGTGGCCAGACAAGTACCGTCCGGCCTCCCTGCACCTGTGCGACATAGACCGACTTCGCCGCGTTGGCACCGCGATCGTCGAACTTGATCTCGCCAAAGAAGGTGTTGAGATCGATGACCGCCAGCGATTCGCGCACCCACTGCGGGAGCGTCGAGTTGGCCTGCTCGATGGCCACCTCGAGCGTGAGGCAGGCGGCGGTGGCGGCGGCGGCGTGCTGGTCCGGCAGATGGCCGAACTGCGCCTGGTACGCCAGCGCGTAATGAAAGCTGTCCAGGAAATAACTCGTGGGATTCCTGGCAGAGGGCGTCCACTGGGTCGCGCCGGCGGCATAGTTCGCGGCCTTGTGAAGCCTGGTGAAGTCGAAGGTCCCCGGTCCGTCGCTGAACGCCAGGAGCTTGGGCTGGATGTTCATCTGCTGCGCCTGCTGCACGGTGCGAACGCTCTCCGCGGGATGTCCGGCTTCGATGATCAGGTCGGGAGCGGTCCCGGCGACCGCGCCGAGCTGGCCTCGCAGATCGTTGACGCCGGTGGGATAGCTCGTCCCGTAGACGACGTTGAGCCCCTGGGTGGCTGCGTAGGTTGAGGCCGCGTTGGCCATCGCCGTGGAGAGGCTGTCACTGGCGAAGAGGAACGCGATTGACTGCGGCTTGGGCGTCTGGGCGAGGGCCATGTCGATGACGCCCTGCAATTGCCGGCTGTCCGGCGCCAACACCGAGAATAGATAGTGGTAGTGATTGTTGAAGATGGCGTCGGATGAGGCGCCGGCGCTGACCATCGGCACCTGGTGCTGTTCGGCGACCGGGGCCGCCTTCGCGGTTCCCGCGTTGGTCGATGGACCAAGCAGGAGCGACAGATGGTCCTTTACGATCAGTCGCTCCGTGGCGTCCGCGGCCAGCGATGGGCGGCTCTGGTCATCCGCGATTTCGATGCTGAGAGGATGACCCACGCCCGCAACCTGCACGCCGCCCTTGGCGTTGATCCAGTCCTGGCAGAAGAGGTAGCCCTCTTTGACCATCTGGCCGTCGGCCGACTGGCTGCCGGTGAGCGAGGCGACGGCCCCGACGTTGATGACGGTGCCGGATGGAGGTGGCGCGATCGGGGCCGCGGCCTGGGTGCAGGCCGACAGAATTGAACCCACAGTGACAAACGAGACGATGCACGCCAAGGATCCCCGCACGATCGGTGATTATCTCCCGTCCGAGATGTAAGGAAAGGCTGGCCACGTATCGATTGTTTGATAGCGCGACCACCACGGTCGCAGGGCTCGAGCGGCTTGTAGACTATGCGATTGTTTGTGGCGGCGACGGCGAGTTAGCCAAGTGGTAAGGCAGAGGTCTGCAAAACCTCCATCGCGGGTTCGAATCCCGCACTCGCCTCCACAAAATCGTATTCAGCTTCCGGCCTCGCTGCTGACCGCTTCTAATAATTGACGGCCAATCTGACGGTCGATCGCGCATCCTGAGTCCATCTTTTTCGCTGCAGGAGGTGGCTCAGATGGACCGGCGGCACCGCGGGCTGGGCGGGGTGTACCAACGGCGCGATGGGCGCTGGGAAGGCCGAATTCGTATTCGGGGAGGTCCTCGGCGGTCGTTCTACGCGAGGACCCGTCGGGATGTGGTCCGCCGGCTGAGTGAGGCCCGCTGGGCGCTCGGCCAGGGATTGGCCGTCAGTGCGCGAACAACGTCGCTGCGGGTCTACCTCCAACACTGGCTGCTGGTGTGCCGAACAAGGCTGCGGCCGATGACCCTGGTCACCTACTCCCGCGACGTGCGGCGGCTAACCGTGGTCTTTGGTGAGGTTCCATTGCGCCACTTGACCCCTGGGTTGATCCAGTCGGCGTACGCCTCGCTGCTCGAGGACGGCTTCTCGAAGCGAAGTGTGGAGCAAACGCATGCCGTCCTGCACCGGGCGCTTGACCAGGCCATGCACTGGGGACTGACCACTCGCAATCCGGCCGAGTTGGTATCGCCGCCTCGCTCGGTCCGGCGCGAGATGACGGCGCTTTCCGGTGACCAGCTTCAACAGCTTCTGCAAGTCACAATCGGGAGCCAGTGGCATCCGCTCTGGGTGTTGTTGGGCACTAGCGGGTTGCGCCTGGGCGAAGCGCTCGGGCTGCACTGGCAGGATATCGACCTGGCTGGACGGCGGCTGGCCGTGCGGTGCGCGCTGCAACGGCAGCGGGGGAGGGGGCTGGTCCTGGTTCCGCCGAAAACACCGCGGAGCCGGCGAACCATCTATCTGTCAGAGCTCGCGCAATCGGCCCTTACGGAGCAACGCCAACGGCAGGGCGATCGCCGGAGCAGCGCCAAGCGGTGGACCGACAGCGGACTGGCCTTCACCAATCGCACGGGCGGAGGACTGGAACAAGGAGTCGTGGGGCGTGCCCTCGTCCAGGCGCTGGCCGACGCTGGCTTGCCCCGCGTTCGTGTGCATGATCTTCGCCACACGACAGCCAGTATCCTGCTCGCCGCCGGGACACATCCCAAGGTCGTCCAGGATCTGCTCGGCCACAGCACGATCACGTTGACGCTCGACACTTATAGCCATCTCACGCAGCCGCTTCATGAGCAAGCCGCCCGGACGATGGATGCCCTGCTGAGTATGGATTTTGACAAGCAAGCGGTCAGCGGCACGGCTCCGGCGCGGCATCCCCGTTGATAATCCCAATCGGTGATGACGCCCCGCCGCGGCGGCAAACCCCAGTCGTTGCTGCTCATTCGACGGGTACGCTTTCGCTCAAGTCGTTCGGTCCACATGCGAGATTGACGATTCGTTTGCGTCATACAAGGATGCCCCGCTTGACATGGCAGTTTGTTTTGAGTCGCTCTCGGCTGCATCTACAACGAGCTTGGGCGATTCGGGGAGCGCTTGGTTCGAGCAGTGGGGCCATGAGGAATTCGCGGGATGAACTCGCGTCATTCTTTCGCACGATAGACGTCATGGCCGGAATCCTCCTCGTCGGCGTTATTGAAGGGTTCCTGCTACAGCGATGGAGAGAACTGGAATTCTGGGTGGTCCTTCCGAACTTTGTCCTGTTAGCTCTCCCGTGCGTGGTCATGTGCGAACACGAGACCCTCGCCGTTGTTGGCTGTACCCAGGTTAACCCGCCGGCAAGCGCTGGCCGGATTCCCGAACGTGCCGATACGCATTGCGAAACGACCCGGCGGCTCTACTCAGGCAGGCGGGCGCTACGGCCTGCCCTCCACGCTGGCCAGCTGACGCCGTGAGCGCCCGTTTGGCTTAAGCAGGCTCAGCGGCGCCAGAAGAGGCTTGACGGCTGGCGCTCCGGTGAGCCTTAAGGACCGGAGTACAGTTCGGTCGTGCTCCTCGATCACCGGTGTAACGATCGCTGTCAACTGGATCGAGACCAGCACTTCCAGGCGATGTATATCGACCAGCTAGATTTGCCGCGAGCGGAGGAGGCCCTGCGTCTTCGCTTGCGGAGCTACGGCCTCCGCATGCTCCGGGCGGTACGTGCGTCCGATGCCGAGCAAGATCGGTTCCCACGGCGCGAGCGCTGGCACGTCCATTTCGAGGGTGATGAGATCGCGAAAGCAATTGTCGAGTTGGTGGCCGTCGAAGACCTTCCGCTGGTTGCGGACAGAGCCCCGGAACTAATCGCGCCAATTCTGGCGCAACACATGGACGCGAAATGGTGGTCAGCGTGGGTCTCAATGCCTGCCGCCACCATAAACGACAGCCTTGCCTCGATGGAAAGCCGAGGAATGCGTCTCACCGCCGAGGTGGCGTATCAAGCGTGCCTTGCGCTGGTTCGCACAGACATAGAACCTGAGAAGGCGACCAGAATCTGGGAACTCGTAGCCGCGCTAGATAGCCGGCTAGCCGTCGATGCGCTCGTCAAGGCTTTGGCGGCGGCTGGTTCTGATCCAAACAGGTGGGGCCCAGTGACCGCACCGTACTCGAAGCAGTTCGTCGAAATTTTGGAACATGAACCGCCGGAGGCTTCACTGAGTATGCTTGCCGAACTTACTCCCGCCAGCCGCGAAGTGCTATCGGGAGGGATAAAGCCGTGGTTGCGATTGACGCAGCCACATCGGCTGGCGAAGCTGCATCGTGGATTAGCCTTGCTACTACTTGCCGGCCTGAATGACCGGTCCGCACAACCGTCCCTCATTGGATCAGCCTATGGACGTCTGTACAGGAGGCTGGCCGACGAACCTGCTGGGGAAGAGTGGGAGATTCTTCAGAGCAACCTTCAGTCGTCCGGCGATGAGTGGGACCGATGCCGCCGCCTTGCCGAGGCCGTCGCCAAAGACTTAGCGGATCGCCCAAACCACGAACGTCGGGAGGCGGTATTGGCGGCGAAAGCTCAAGACGACGGTGCTGCAAGTCGACTTAAGCATCAACTGGCCAAACTAATCAAGAAGCAACGGCACATGCGATCTCTTGGCGAGAATGTTGTTGGGGGGCAATAGTCCGTCCAATCAGGACGTGCCCCGCCGCTGGAGGAGATCGAATACCTTCAGCCCTACCCGGATCGCCTTTTGGACGACGCAGCTGATCCGGCAGCTCGCTTCGAGAAGAAGGAAAGCGTCGCGCTCGCCTTCATCGCCGTGATTCAGCTCCTTCCTCCGAGACAGCGCGCAGTGTTGCTCCTACGCGACGTTCTTGCCTGGAGCGCTCGCGAGGTCGCCAACTCTCTCGAGTGCTCAGTTGCGAGCGTGAACAGCGCTCTGCAGTGCGCCCGCTGCACGCTCCGGGCTCGCTTCGAGAGTGGGGAACCAGGAACGAACGCCGTGTCGGTGAGCGATGTCGTTGAGAGAAGGTTGCTCGCTCGGTTCATGGACGCCTGGGAGCGCTCCGACTTCGATGCGCTGGCATCGCTGCGCGAGGAGGAAGGGCCGTCTCTTCGGAAGGACGACCGTCAGGGAGTGCGCCACTGTTAGGTCAACCGGCACCCGCGGCTTTTCGGAAGGCTCTGGTGGGGCCGTTGCCCGGACTGCGACCGTTTCGTTGCGCCGGACAACGGCAAAAAATCGCTACTCGGCGGTCTGGTCGCCTCCGGCCTGCCGCTGGCCACCGCCGCCGGGTTGCCCACCGCCGCCGGGCTGGCCGCCGCCCTGGCGCTGGCCCCCGCCGTCACCACCACCGCCCGGGAATCCGCCACCCTGCTTGCCCGGTTGCTGCTGTTGCTGGCCGCCGCCCTGCTTGCCCGGTTGCTGCTGCGGCTGGTCCCCGCCCTGCTTGCCCGGTTGCTGCTGCGGCTGGCCCCCGCCCTGCCGTTCTGGTTGCGGCTGGCCGCCACCCTGCCGTTCGGGCTGCGGCTGGCCGGCACCCTGCTTGCCGGGCTGTTGCTGACCGCCGTGTTCGCCAGTGGGATGAGTCATGCGTCCTCCTTTCGAATTCGCGATTTGCCGTCGAGTCTGTCGCAAACCCTACCG
The DNA here is from genome assembly GCA_036564925.1 of Candidatus Dormiibacterota bacterium. Lineage (GTDB taxonomy): Bacteria > Chloroflexota > Dormibacteria > CF-121 > CF-121 > JALYYC01. The sequence goes on from DATCOB010000104.1 coordinate 43,521, forward strand.
TCTGAGACTCACAAAATCAACTGCTTCAGATATCAGTAACGTTGCGTGACCGAGCCGGGTATCGGGCGCGGCGGCGAGCACCACGCTCGGTGCAAAGCCGGGGTGTGGGGGTGCAATTATGCGAGTCGGATGACCGGAAGCCACCTGCGGAGTTGAACCGCGACCAGATTGACGAGCAGGCGATACACAGCATCGACGATTGAGAAGAACCGAGGAACTGTACGCCTTTAGTCTCGGAAGACGGCCCAGGCGGATTTCGGCAGGTAGCGGCTTAACGCCGCCAGCACCAGACGGTCAGTTGGGCGCCAGCCCAGTCGCTTTGTTCGTCGGCGGCGCATTACGGATCTCCTGTCGGAGCACGATCAACTCAAGGCGGACGGCTCGCTCACCCAGCCGTGCGGCCGGAGACGCTGCTTCGCTGGCATCGGGAACTGGTCCGGCGCAAATGGGCGCTCTTCGCTCGACGGCGTCGACCCGGACGACCGGCCGTTTCGCCGGAATGCCGCGAGCTCGTGCTGCGCCTCGCTGCGGAGAACCCGCGCTGGGGCTACCAGCGACTGCAGGGCGAGCTGCCAAGCTGGGCTACCGGGTGTCGGCCACGACGATCCGCCGGCTCATGGAATTGGACGGAGCTGTTGCGCTTTCGTTGTCGCCTGTCAGGCGACCGTATCGGTACGGCTGCTCGGGTTGTGCCGCGTAAGGATGCGGACCAGAGCCACCAGTCCCCAGCCGATCAACGAGTAGATAACGATGGCGACCAGCGTCTCGGGCTCGATGACATGGTTGCCGCTGGCCACAGTGTTGAAAATGCTATGGAACGGCGCGATGAGCGCTTGCGTAATGTCGTAGATGAACCCGACGAAACCTGACTGCGTGGAAGCGGCAAGCAGCTTGAAGACGAACCGGATGCTCAGAATCACAGCGACGACCCCAGTGACTAGCCAGACGGCCTGCTCCGTGCGGAGGCTGTAGGCTGGGCGAACGGTCGTGACTTCCGTCTTAACCCTCTCCCGTGATTCTGCCATGCTCTCTCCTGGGTCTGAGCGAAATTTAGAGGTCCCCAACGGCCTCTGGAACGCCCTCTAACCCTCACTACTTCGAACACCCAAACCGCGGGAATCCTGCGAAGCTGAATCGGCGCGGATATCCACAATTTAGCGACCCCGGGCGGCTGCTGTCGGCTTCTAGGGGCGGGAGGGTGCGGTTGTGACGATTGGCGTCACGTTCACTCTGGGTGGTATTCGGA
>DATCOB010000105.1:0-75958 GCA_036564925.1 Candidatus Dormiibacterota bacterium
GACCGAGCCCGGGACGGCCGATCGTGGCGCCACGTCCGACTCCGGCCCGTCTTGAGCCGGTGGCGCTGAGCGCCGACTGGGTCGCACGTCTGGGTCATGACGACCGCAACCTCGCCGCCACCCAGTGGGACATTCTGCGAAGCCTGATCAGTGGCGTCGAACGCTATGTCCGCGAACGTGTGGTGCCACAAATGGAGCGAGGACGCTGATGGATCAGCTCAAGCATCTGATCGAACTCTGGACCGGGTATGCGCAGGGTCTGACGGGGAGCATCGGCGCCCTCGCCTTCGTGTTTGCGTTCATCTGGAAGATGGTCGCGATCGAACCAAGGAGCGTCATGGAAGCCAAGCGATGGATTGGCCGGATCGTCTTCGGCACGCTCGGCGTCGAGATGGCCGGGCTGCTCGTGCACGTATTAGTGGACTCGGTCAACCACTAGACCGGGCCACACGACAGGGTTAGCGCGATGGCCGACATCTTCTCCGGACTCGTCACGGGATTTTTCGACCAGCTGATCAACGACATCCGCGACTCTGTCTCCGGCACCGTCGAGGCCTACCTGCTGAGCACGCACGACGTCTCGACCTTGTCGCCGCGACCGCTGACTGACGACCCGGCGCTCCAGGCAATGTTTCACCTGACCCTGGCGCTCGGCGATCTGCTCCTCGTTCTGGTTTTTATGTACGCGTTCTTTCGAAGCCAGTGGGAGCGCAGTTTTCGGGCTCGGTACACGCTCAAAGTGGTGCTGCCTCGCGCCATGGCCGCCATTGCCATGGGCCACTTCGCCCTCCTTTTCGGCCAGATGGCCATCGATCTGAACAACGCCCTCGTTCATGCGGTCTGGACGCAGCCGTTTCCTGGCGGTGCCGCTCATTTTCCCTGGCTCTTCGCGCTGACGAACGGCTTCGGCATGCCTCTATTCCAGATCATCGTCCGGCTGGCCATCGTGGTGATGCTGGCGATCGTTGCGCTGACCTACGTCGTGCGCTTCGCCCTCCTGTCCGTGCTGCTCGCCATCGCGCCGCTGGCGGCCTTGTGCATGATCCTTCCCGAGACCAAGGCATACGCACAGTCCTGGTTGCGTCTCTTCCTGCTGACCGTGTTCATGCAGTTCGCCCAGGTGCTTGTCCTGCGTTTCGCCGGTCTCTTCGTCAGCGACCTCAACGGTAGTCCGATCCAGGCGTTGTATGGGCTGGCCGTCCTCTACTTGCTGATCAAGGTGCCCGGCCTCATGAATGCCTCGGCACACCTCGAGGGAAAGGGCGAACACATTGGTGAGGCGTTTGCCAAGAAAGCCATCAAAGGCGCCATGGCGACTCGGGCCCTCGCGTGACGCCGCTGCTGGCGGGCCGGCTTGCGCTCTTGACCTGGTCGTGGCGTCGCGCCATGGTCGGCGTGGCCGTGACCTGCCTCGTCGCGCCGCTTGTGATGGCCGCCATCGTCGTCGAGGCGCAGCAAGGCCCGACCGGCCCGTTGGCCCCCCCGGTGCGCGCGGCCACCCTGACCCAGCCGTTCGGGTGCAGTGCCCTGGCGCTGGAGCCGTGGTCAGCGGCCTGTCCCACCCACCACTTCCACGCGGGGGTGGACCTCGCCGCAGCTCTCGATACTCCCATCTATGCCGCCAGCGCGGGAACGGTGATCGTTCGCCGGGAGCGGGGTGGCTACGGCCTGTACATCCTCGTGGTCCGTGACCCACGGCTCAGCACGCTGTACGGGCATCTGGACTTCCCCGTCGTCGAGACCGGTCACACGGTGACGAGCGGGCAATTGATCGCCCTCATGGGATCGACCGGCAACAGTACCGGACCGCACCTGCATTTCGAGGTGCGCATCGCGGGGGTGCCGGTCGATCCACTCCCATTGGTGCCCGAGTTGGCCAGGGGAGGTGGTCGCTGACAAGACGGTCGTTCGCTGATATCCGCTCAGCTTTTCAAGGAGTAGGAAATGGTCAACCGCGTCATCCTCGTCGGGCGTCTGACACGCGACCCGGAAACGGTGACGAGCCCGAAGGGCCTCGCCATTGCCAAGCTGCGACTCGCGACGAACAACTACTCGAAAGACGACGACGGTAACCGTGTAGAAGATGTGCAGTACCACTCGCTCGTGGCATTCGGTCGCCTCGCCGGCATCTGCCAGGAATATCTGAGCCGCGGCCGTCTCATCTATGCCGAAGGCAGGTTGCGGAGTCACGAGTGGGACGGTAAGGACGGCCTGCGCCGTTACACGACCGAAGTCGTCATGGACGAAATGAAGATGTTGAGCCCGAAGAGTGAGAACGCCGTCGACGCCAGTCCGACTGTGGCTGAAGCCGTCGGCGCGTAGAGGGACGGATTGTGATCAGCAGCACGAATCTCTATGACGACTACGATCCCGACGAGTTCGACGAGACCGGCGCCGAGTTGGTCAATCGGTTGCCCGGCTACTCGCCGCGCGACCTGATCGATGGTGATGATCCGCTGACCTGGTGACCGCTCCCCCTCCCGCCGGCGCCCAAATGCTTAACCTTTCTGGCGATGGCTCTGGGCGTCGGCATGGTGGGACCGCCAAACGTCGGGAAGTCCACGCTGTTCAATGCCCTGACCCGGGCGGGCGTGGGAGTCGCCTCGTACGCCTTCAGCACTATCGAACCGAACACCGCCATGGTGGAGGTCCCCGACCCTCGGCTCGACGTGCTGGCACGAATGTATCGCCCCAAGAAAGTGACGCCGACGGTGATGAAGTTCGTCGACGTCGCGGGCCTGGTGGCGGGGGCGAGCAAGGGGGAGGGAATGGGCAACCAGTTCCTTTCGAACATCCGCGAGTTGGATGCGCTCGCCATGGTCGTGCGATGCTTCCACGATCCGAACGTGCCTCACGTTTCGCAGGAGCTCGACCCGAAAGGCGCCATGGCGATGGTGAACCTCGAGCTCGCGCTGGCGGACCTCGATGTGGTCAACAAGCGGCGCGAGAAGATCGGGACCAGCGCGCGGCTGAAACCTGGCGCGAAGGAACAGGAGGAGTTGCGATTGCTCGACAGGATTGGCGCCCACCTGGACGAGGGAAAGCCCATCCGCACGATGGTGTTCGACGAGGACGAATCTCGCCTGTTGCGCGGCTTCGCCTTCCTCACCGCCAAGCCCGTCATCTACGTCGCCAACATCGGCGAGAACCAGATCGGCAAGGTAACGCCCGAGCTGACTGCGGTCCGCGAGGAAGCGGACGCCGAGAAGGCCGGCGTGATTGCGCTCTCGGCGCGGCTGGAATCGGACGTCCGTGAGCTTTCGCAGGACGACGCGGCGGAGTTCTTGAAAGATGCCGGGCTGGAGAAGCCGGCGCTGAATGCCTTCATTGCGGAGGCCTACCAGCTCCTCAACCTCTTGACGTTCTTGACGGCGGGCGATCCGGAGGTGCGGGCCTGGACGGTGCGAAAAGGCGCCAGGGCACCGGAGGCAGCCGGCGTGATCCACAGCGATTTCGAGCGGGGATTCATCAAGGCGGAGATCGTCGCCTATGAGGACCTGGTCGAGGCGGGTGCCTACGCGGCGGCCCGGGAGCGGGGCAAGGTCCGCCTGGAGGGACGTGACTACGTCATGCGCGACGGCGACGTCTGCTTGTTCCGATTCAATGTCTGATCCGACCTGGCGGCTGCTGATCGATGCGCATGCGCGCGGAGCCTGGAACATGGGCGTGGACGAGGTGCTGCTGGATGGCGTGGCGCTCGGGACGGCGCCGCCCACCGTGCGGTTCTACCAATGGCAACCGGCATGCCTCTCGCTGGGGTACTTTCAGCCGCCCTCCGTCGTTAACCTCGAGGGCTGCAGGACACTGGGCGTCGACGTGGTTCGTCGCCCGACCGGCGGTCGCGCCATCCTGCACGATCGCGAGCTCACCTACAGCGTGGCCATGCCGGTGGCGAGGCTCGGTCATGATCAGGCGGTCCTGTCGTCATACCGCCGGCTGAGCCTCGGAATTCTGGTTGGCCTTCGGGCGCTTCAGGTGCCCGTGTCGCTCGCTCCGGCGGCCATCGGGACCGGGCCAGAGCATGGACCCGCATGCTTCGATCGCGCGTCGGCAAACGAACTCCTGCTTCACGGGCGCAAGCTGGTCGGGAGTGCCCAGGTTCGCCGCAACGGTGCGGTGCTCCAGCACGGCAGCATCCTGTTCGAGCCGCAGGTCGAACGTCTATCCGCCTGCCTGCACCTTCCCGAGGACCAGCAGCCGCCAGGCTATCTCGGGTCTCACCTGGCCGGCCTTTGCGAGGTGGGCGCCTTTAAGGTTCGCGACGTGGCCTCGGCAGTGGGCCGCGGGTTGGCCGAGCAGTTCGGCATCCAGCTTGAGCCCGGCGCGCTTAAGCCCGCTGAGGCGGAGGCGGCGGGGCGGCTGGCGGCGAGCCGGTATGCGGATGCCGCGTGGATGGCGGCGCCCGCGCTGGCAGAGGCCGGAAATACAACAAGGACCAGATGAGGAGGGGCATTGCAGCGGCGATGGCAGGACGGCTGCAGAAATCTGGCCCTTGTTGACTCGCGGCTTGAGGTACACGCTATATGTTGTACCCGCGGGGATTTTTACCACAGCCCGTTGGACGTGTCAAGCGCTTATCCACTTTCGCGGTAAACTCCACTGCGCGAATGCGCAGATGGCCAGAAAGAACAAGCGCTCCCAGCCTCGTAAGCCCCAGCGCGGACCGTCTGGCGCCTCCCCGGTCAGCCGGCCGGCCAGCTCCCTGTCCCCCGCGCCCAAGCCGGTCCCGCCGGCCGAACCGCTCGGCGCCGTAACCGTCCCGGCGGTGCCGCGCCCCGCGCCCGTTCCCCGTCCGGCCTCCCGGTCGGTTCGCGGACGAATGGCCGCCGGACCGCTCCCACCGCAGGACGCCACCATCCCGTTGGAACGGGTCCCGTATTTCCGCGCCGACCTGCGCCGCATTGCGATCACCGCGGGCCTGATGTTCGTGTTGCTGATCGTCGGGTCGATCGTGTTAAGGCACCTGTTGCTGGCCTAGCGTCCGTCGCGATTTTCTTTTCCCTGATACTAGATTCGTGAACCTCGGCGATCCCACCCGCTTCATCCTCGATGTGCTTTACCTGGTCCCGGCGCTGGTGCTGGGCCTTACGGCGCACGAACTAGCTCATGCTGGCGTCGCTGTGGCACGAGGGGACCAGACGCCGCGGATCGATGGCCGCCTTTCCATCAATCCGAGCCACCATCTCGACCCGTGGGGGACGCTGGCCGTATTTTTTATTCATTTCGGTTGGGCGCGCCCACTACGGCTGAACCCCTACCGGATGCGGAGCGTCTTCGATCCCATCCTGGTGTGGCTTGCGGGACCGGTGGCCAGCCTGCTGATAGCGGTCGCCCTCTCACTCCCTCTCAAGTGGATGATCGCAGCGCCCGTCGTCGGCATCGGCTCGCCGGTCTTCGAGGTCCTCCTCACGGCCTTTTACTTCAACGTCCTGCTCGCCGTGTTGAACCTGATCCCCATCCCTGGACTGGATGGGTACAACGTGCTGGCGGCCCTCCTACGGCGCCGTTTCTCGCGGCTGTTCTTTCGAGTCGACTCCAGCCGCCAGGTCATCATCGGGGTCGTGGTGCTGCTCGTCGTCTTCATCCCGGGACTTCTCAATTACGCGTACGATCCCGTCTCCACGCTGCTGCTTGGTGATGTGATCCGGCCCGTTTCCTGATGAATGCCCTGCGGCAACTCCCGAGCGTCAACGCGTTGCTGGATGCGTCGTTCGGCCGCACGTTGATCGAGCGGCACGGTCGTGCGCTGGTCCTGTTCGCGGTGAAGACCGTGCTGGAAGAGGAGCGGCAGACCGGCGCGGTCCATGACGATCCGGAACGCTGGCGGCGCGTCGACGATGCCATTCGCCGCCTGCGAGAGCCTCGCCTGCAGCCATGCATCAATGCCACCGGTGTGATCCTGCATACCAACCTCGGTCGGGCCCCACTGGCCGACGCGGCCGCCGCCGCCGCCGCCGCGGTTGCCCGCGGTTACTCGACGCTGGAGGTTGACCTGGGCTCCGGCAAGCGCGGCCTGCGCCACGACCTGGTGAGCGGGATGCTCTCGCATCTGACCGGCGCCGAGGCGGCCGCCGTGGTCAACAACTGTGCAGCAGCCACCCTGCTGATGCTGTCGGCGCTGGCAAGGGGCAAAGAGGTCCTCGTCTCCCGGGGCGAGTTGGTGGAGATCGGCGGGGCCTTCAGAATGCCCGAGATCATGCGGCTGTCGGGCGCGCGGATGGTGGAGGTCGGCACCACGAACCGGACCAGGGTGGAGGACTATGCGCAGGCCATCACGACGCGGACCGCAGCCATCCTCAAGGTGCACGCCAGCAACTTCCAGGTGGTCGGCTTCACCGAGAGCGCTGACCTCGGCAGCCTGGCCGCCCTGGCCCGCGACCGCGACCTGCTTCTCCTGCACGACCTCGGCAGCGGCGCCCTCCTTAAGACCAGCGCCTATGGCCTGGCGGGGGAGCCCCGGATCCAGGACAGCATCGCCGCGGGTGTCCACCTCGTGGTGTGTAGTGCGGACAAGATGCTGGGAGGCCCGCAGGCCGGGCTGTTGCTCGGGCGGGCCGCCCTGGTGGCTCGCACGCTCAAACATCCGCTGGCCCGCGCCGTCCGAATCGACAAGATGACGCTGGCCGCGCTGGCCGCCACGCTCGACCTCTATCTGACCGGGGCCGCGACGACACTGCCAATCTGGGAAATGATCGCCGCCACGCCGTCCGCGCTCGCGGGCCGTAGCGCGACGTGGCAGCGCCGCCTCGAGGCGCGTGGGGTCAAGTGCGAGCTCAAGCCAGGGGAGTCGACCGTGGGTGGTGGCTCCCTCCCCGGAGAACGGCTGCCCACCACCTTGCTCGCCCTCGCGGCACCGGGAGCCCGCGCCGGCCGCCTCCTGGAGCGGCTGCGCGGTCATCGGCCGCCGGTGATCGCTCGGATCGATGCGGGCCGGGTCGTGCTCGATCCCCGCACCGTCCTGCCCGACCAGGACGACGAGGTGGTCGAGGCCGTTCTCGCGGCGGTCTCATGACCGAGCTGCCGGACTCCTTTGTCGTCGGCACCGCGGGTCACATCGACCATGGCAAGTCGACGCTTGTCAAAGCGCTGACCCAGATCGATCCCGACCGCCTCGACGAGGAGAAGCGGCGAGGCATGACCATCGACCTTGGATTTGCCTACATGGACTTGCCAAGTGGACGGCATCTTGGCATCGTCGACGTGCCAGGGCACCAGCGATTCCTGAAGAACATGCTGGCCGGGGTGCACGGCATGGATGCGGTGATCCTGGTGGTGGCCGCCGATGAAGGGCCGATGCCGCAGACTCGCGAACACCTTGCCATCATTGACCTGCTCGCGATCGAGCATGGCGTCGTGGCTCTAACCAAAGCGGACCTGGTCGAGCAGGACTGGCTGGATCTCTGCCGTGAGGATATCCGGCGAATGGTCAGCGGCTCATCGCTGCGTCGAGCGCCCCTCATCCCCGTCTCCAGTACGACCGGAGCCGGTCTTACGGACCTTCGCCGCGCGCTCGATGCCGAGCTCGCGCAGACGCTCCCGCGGCCCGATCTCGGCCGGCCGCGTCTGCCGGTCGACCGGTGTTTTACGATGCCGGGCTTCGGAACGGTGGTCACCGGAACGCTGGTGGGGGGCCGGCTCAACGAGGGCGACGAGGTGATCATCCTCCCCGGCGAGCGCCGCGCCCGCATTCGGGGATTGCAGCAGCACAACCGGCCCGTCAGGGAGGCGCGGCCAGGCAGCCGGACGGCGGTGAACCTTGCCGGGCTCGAGCGCGCGGCGATACGCCGGGGGGACGTGCTTGCCACCAACGGGACGCTCAGCGCCAGCCGTCGGCTCGACACCCATCTCACCGTGCTGGCGGACGCCACCCAATCGGTGCGGCACCGCGCCCGCCTCCTGATGTACCACGAAACGGCCGAGATTCCGGTCGAAGTGAATCTTCTGGATGGGGACGAGCTTCGTCCAGGTCAGTCCGGCTGGGCTCAGCTGTACACGGGGGCGCCGGCCGTGGCGCTCGCGGGTGATCGCTTTATCGTGCGCCTGCCGTCGCCCGCTACCACCGTGGCCGGCGGCGTTATCGTCGATATCGCGCCCCGCCGGCATCGCCGCCGCGACCGCGTTGTCATTGACGAACTGGAATCGCGGGAGCGGGGAGATGCGTCGACCCGGCTGGTCATCGAACTGGCCAAGCACCCGACCGGCCTTGACGAGCCGGCCATCGCTCGGCGGCTCGATCTGCCGGCGGCCCAGGTTGAGGACGTGCTCCGGCGCCTGGACGGCACCGGCGCGGTCCGCCGCCTCGGCGGGACAACCATGACCCGTGACCAGGTGCTGCGATTGACGGCGAGGGTCACCGGGATCCTTGAGACCTTCCACGCGGCCCAGCCTTTGCGCCGGGGAATGCCCAAGGAGGAGTTGCGCACGCGGACCAACCTGAGCCCGGCACTCTTTCCCGCGGTCCTCTCCTCGCTGGTGGCCGACAGCGTCGTGGTCGAGCACGGCACGGAGGTTGCGCGTTTCGATCACCGACCCCGCCTCTCCCCCGCTCAAGAGGCCGCCATCCAGCAATCATTGACCGCCCTGCACGTCCAGCCATTCGCACCCCCGCCGCTGGCCGAGCTGATCCAGCGTCACGGCCTCACGCCGGAACTTCTCCAGTACCTGGTCGCCGAAGGTCAGGTCATTCGACTGACGGACGACATCGTGCTGTCGAAACGTGCCTTCGAAGAGGCGGCGGCTCGTCTGCGAACCTACCTCCGTGAGAACCGAACGCTCACGGTGGCGGCGGCACGAGATCTGCTCGGCTCCAGCCGGCGATACGTGCTTCCGCTGCTCGAATGGCTGGACGCCCAGAAGATCACGCGTCGAGTGGGAGATGACCGTATCCTGAGGGGTTGATGCCCTCCCATGGTCGTTCTCTCGCCTGCGCCGTCGGCGTGATCGGTGCCGCGCTCACCGCCTGTGGATCGGCGCCTCCTGCCGCTCAGCCGCTCCTGCAGCAAACGAGCGATCGCATGGCCCACCTCAAAGGGTTCCATTTCCGAATGGTGATCACGGGCTACACCGGCACCGGCGAACCGGTTCAAACCGCCGAAGGCGAGGCTCACCCGCCGGATCTGCACGCGAGGGTTAACCTCCGCGAAAGCAGCTTCCTGGTCGAGGTTGAAGTCATCTTCAGCGGGACCGATGTCTACCTCAAGTCGCTCACGGGGGGCTGGCAACGCCTCACCCAGGCGCAGGTCTCGCAGTTCTTCGATGCCCGCACGCTTTTTGATAAGCAGGCCGGCCTCTTTCCCGCGATGCGAGAGACGCAGTCGCCCCGTGTCGGAACGCAGGAATCGGTCGATGGCCACGATACCTATCCCGTCAGCGGCTCGATTCCCGCGCCGCGCATGCATCAGTTGCTCGCCCTCATCCGGGATCAGGGCTCGTATCGTGCCACCTACTGGATCGAAAGCCCCGCGAACACCCTCTGGCGGGCGCAGCTGACCGGCAACCTGTTTGATCCCGCGCGCGCCGCCACCGTGACCTTCGATTTCTCAAATCATGACCAGCCCATTTCAGTCTCTGCGCCTCCGCTCGGTTAACCGGCCCGCGTTGCTGGGCCTGACAGGCGCCGGCCTGTTTCTGGCCTCGCTCGACGGGTACGTCGTGGTCACCGCGTTGCTGCCGATGCTGAAGTCGGTCAATATCGCTGTCAACCGGCCGGAACAGGCGACGCCGATCATCACCGGTTTCCTTCTCGGATACCTGGCGGTCATGCCCATCGCCGGCGGGCTCAGCGACCGCTTCGGGCGAGTGCGCCTGTTTGCCGCCTGCCTGGCCCTTTTCGCGTTGGGCTCGCTGCTCACCGCCACCGCACCATCCCTCTTCCAACTCGTCGCGGGCCGGGTGCTGCAGGGAGCAGGCGGCGGCGCCCTCGTGCCGGCGGTGCTCGCCCTGGCTGCGGATCTGTATCCTGCCGGGGAACGTAGCCCGGTCCTGGGTGCCGTCAGTGCGCTTCAGGAGGTTGGTAGCGTGCTCGGCCCCCTCTGGGGAGGACTGATCACCGCATCCACGCTGGGGTGGACGTGGATCTTCTGGATCAACATTCCCGTCGCCGCGCTGCTCATGTGGGCGCTCTGGCCGGAGATTCGCGCGGGTGGCGAGGCACGGCGGCCGGCCAACGTTGACTGGCTTGGGGCGTTGTTGGCGACCGCTGGGCTCGCCTTTCTGACCCTGGCGCTCTACGCCGCCGATCCTGAACGGAGTCCCGTTGGCGAGGGCTTCCTTTGGCAGGCGCCGCTCGCCGCCCTGTGCTTTATCCTCTTCGTGCTGCACGAACGCAGGACCCCGCGGCCGTTGATCGATATCCGTCGATTCCGCGACTCCTCATTCAGCGGTGCGGCGCTGGCCAATGCGATCGCCGGCGCAGGCTTGATGGTGTCACTGGTGTACATCCCGGTGCTCGCCAACGCGGTCTTCTCCATGAACGCGAGCAGTTCTGCGCTCCTGCTCTTCCGCCTCATGCTTGGAATCCCGATCGGGGCACTGCTCGGTGGCTGGCTCGCGCAACGCCTGCGCAGCTACCGGTTCGTCGCCGCACTGGGCCTGGGCCTGGCGGCACTCGGTTTCCTTCTGCTATCAGGCTGGAATGAAGGGTCGCTCCGGCCGCATCTCCTCGGTCTGCCGGTCACGGTTGCCGCGGCGGAATTGTTCCTGACGGGCCTTGGCCTCGGCCTGGAGATCGCGCCGGTGAGCGCGGCCCTGCTGGACGCCGTTGGCGAGGGCGAGCGGGGCGCCGGGGCCTCCTTCCTCATCGTCATGCGGCTGATCGGGATGCTCGTCGGCTTCTCTCTCGTGGCAGGGTTCGGGCTGTGGCAGTTCCACCGCGCGACCGCCCACCTGCTGCCGCCGTTGCCCGGCTTGCTTCCAGACTTCGCCACCAGGTTCGCGATCTACACCCTCAAAGTAAGGCAGGCGATCTTCGACGAATACCACCTGATCTTCCAGTCGACCGCGATCACCCTGATGATCGGCGCGGTGATTGCTGCCGTCACGCTTCGGCCGCTGCCGCGTCCCCGCTGGCATTGAGCGCCTACCTCGGCATCGACCTCGGCGGAACGCAGCTCCGCGTGGCCGTCGCGGATGGGCGCGGGCGCCTGCGGACGGTCCTGCGCCGGCCGACCGAGGCCCACCGAGGCCGGCAGCATGTGATCGATCGCATCGTTGTTGCCGTCCACGACGTGCTGGCCCTGGACCAAACGAAGGCTGCCTCGGTACGGGCGACCGGCCTGAGCATGCCGGGGCCGGTCGATCCGGCGGCCGGCACCGTGATCAGCCCGCCGAACCTACCGGGCTTCGTCAACGTTCCGCTGAACCGGATCTTGACCCAGTCGACGGGGATTCCGACGTTCCTCCATCATGACGCCCACCTCGCCGCCCTCGGCGAGTACCTCAAGGGCGCGGCGCGGGGCGCGGACAACACCGTCTATGTCACGGTCTCGACCGGGATCGGGGCTGGCCTGATCCTCGACGGGGCGCTGTACGGCGGCGCGCATGGGATCGCGGGTGAGGTCGGCCACATCGTGGTACAACCGCGGGGGCCGGTGTGCGCGTGCGGTAACCGCGGATGCGTCGAGGCGATCGCCAGCGGCACCGGCATCGCGCGTGCCGCTCGTGAGTCCGCCGGCGTCGATCCGCAGAGCGCGCTCCACCGGATCGACGCCCCCACCGCGGCCGACGTCGTTCGCGCGGCTCGGGCGGGCGACACGCTCGCGATCGCGCTGCTCCGTGATGCCGGCGAGGCCCTGGGGATCGCGATGGGGACGCTCGTGAATCTGTTCAACCCCGAGCTCATCGTGCTCGGCGGAAGCGTGGTGAACGCAGGGAGTCTTCTCCTGCGGCCGATGCGCCGATCGATGGACGAGTCATCCTGGAGGTCGGCTCGGCGCGGCCTTCGAATCGTCCGGCCGGCGCTCGGCGCCGATGCCGGATTGATCGGTGCGGTCGAGTACGCGCGGCTTCGAGCCCGGCATGCCCGTCCGCGTTGACCCCCCGGCGCCGCTTGCGCTCCGTCCCCTGTTCGAGGTGATCGAAGCCGAGGCAGGCCGCCTCGGGTCGCGCGCGTTCGTCGTCGGGGGCTATGTGCGGGATCGACTGCTCGGGGGCGATCGTGAACTGGCGATCAAGGAGGTCGACGTGCTCGTCGAAGGTGGACAGGGCATCGCGCTCGCGCAGGCCTTCGCCAGGCGGGCCGCCGTCCATCCACCGGTCATCTTCGAGCGATTCGGGACGGCGCGCGTGGAGGCAGGGGGATATGCCGTCGAGTTCGTGTCGACGCGGCGCGAGCGATACGATCGGACCAGTCGCAAGCCGGAGGTGAGCGCGGGCACGCTGGAGGGCGACGTGATGCGGCGCGACTTCACGGTCAACGCCCTGCTGATGGATTGGGATGGCACCGTGCTCGACCTGACCGGCCGGGGACTGGACGACCTTGCGGCGCGCCGGATTGTCACGCCGCTCGAACCGGGCGTCACCTTCGGCGAGGACCCGCTGCGAATGCTTCGTGCCGTCCGGTTCGCGACAACGTTGCGGTTCGCGCTGGATCCGGAGGTGGCCGGCGCCATCCGGCGCCAGGCCGACCGCCTGGGCCCACCGGTGGTCTCCATGGAACGGATCCGGGACGAGTTCGTCAAGGTGCTCATGGCCGAGGCCGTTCAAGAGGGCCTGACGATGCTCGACGATTGCGGGCTGCTCGCTCGGATCCTTCCCCAGCTCGAAGCCGGCAAGGGGATGCAACAGGGCGGCTGGCACAGCCACGACGTGTTCGGCCACGGGCTCCTGGCCGCATCGCTGACGCGCGCTGACCCGATCGTGCGTCTCGCCGGCCTGCTGCACGATGTCGGGAAACCGGCGACCCACGAGATGCGGGACGGCAAGATCACGTTTCTCGGCCACCAGGAGGTGGGAGCCGCCATGGCCGCGGACGCGCTAAAGCGGCTGCGCTTTTCCGGCGAGGTGATCGACGGTGTGACCCGCCTGGTTCGCCTGCATATGCGTCCCATCCAGTACGACCCGGACGTCTGGGAGGACCGGGCGGTTCGGCGGCTCGTCCGCGATGCCGGGCCGCAGCTCGACCGGCTGCTCGACCTGGCCAGGGCTGACATGCGGGCGAGCCGCTATCCGGAGGTGGCGAAGATCGATCACCTTGACGCTCGAATCCAGCGACTCGACGCCCGGGCGATCAACGCCATCCGTTCACCGCTGACGGGTGAGGCGTTGATGGCGGGGACGGGGCGTCCGGCGGGGTCCTGGATCAAGCGGGCCAAGTCGGCGCTGGAGGAAGCCATTGTGGATGGCACGCTCACTCCCGATCCGGCGGCCGCCTGGGAGTACCTGAAGGCCCATCCCGACCTCCTCTCTTCGTGAAGGCCATTCGGACCTGGCCCTGGCCCTTCATGTTGCTGATCATCGGCGCGGGTGTAGCCACCACCAGGGTCCTCCCGCCGATCGCCGTCTCATCCTCGATCGTGCTGGTCGTGTTCTTGCCGCCTCTCCTTTTCGACGCCGGCTTCTCGATGCAGGCCTCCGCCGTGCGGCGTGAGCTGCGCTGGATCATGCTGCTCGGACTCGCCGGCTCGGTCTTTGCTGGCGCGCTCGCCTTCACGTTCCTGATCACTGTCCGGTTTCCGGCCGGCGAGGCTCTGCTCTTATCCGCGGTCCTTGCGGCGACGGACCCTATCTCCGTCTTTGCCGCCTTGCGCCGGCTCCGAACGCCGCCCCACCTTCGGGTGGCGCTCGAGGGCGAGAGCCTTGTCAACGACGCCGTCGCGGTCGTGCTCTTTGCGATGGCCCTCGGAATCAGTCAGACCGGCCTCGCCGTGCCACTCGACCTGGCAGGGCTGTTTGCGCGGCTGACCGTGGTCGGGCTCGGCATCGGCGCGATGATGGCCCTGATCACCCGGCGTGCGCTTGCGATCTTGCCGCGCTGGGGCGACATTCCGTTGACGGTGGCCGCCTCCTACCTCGCGTTCATCCTGGCCGACCGCCTCGGTGGCAGCGGGCTCCTGAGCGTGATCGTCCTGGCGCTCGTGCTTGGGACCGCCTCCCACGCCGGAGCCCACCGCCATGTCCATCGGTTCTGGCGGCAACTCGGCTTCATCATGGCCAGTGTTGTCTTCCTGCTGGTCGGCTTGCAGGTTCGCGCCGACGTCATCGCGACGGTCGGCGGGCGCCTGGCCCTCCTGGTGCTTGCGGTCTGGCTGGCCCGCCTGCTGATGGTCCTGTTGGTCACGGCCCCCGCGCCTCGCCGCTGGCCGTGGCCTTTACGGGCGGCGCTCAGCTGGGCGGGACTGCGGGGCGCGCTCTCCCTGGCCCTCGCCCTCAGCATTCCGGCCGCGGTGCCGCAGCGGATGGAGATCCTGGCCCTGGTCTTCGGGTTCATCTTCGTGTCGCTCGCCGTCCAGGGCCTGTCGATGGGGCCTGTCTTCCGGCTGTTGGGCGTCGACGGCTATGCGGCGGTCACGACGGTTCGCTAGACCGTTGCTCTGGTAAAATCTCGGAGCCGCGCCCGCGTCGGGGCACGCAGACCCATCGAACGCTCACCGTGGAATAGGGGAACATGCTGCTCAGTCTTCGGCTCCTGCGACGGATCGCTCGGGAACTTCCCCGATACGGCAAGCTCACCTACTGTCTCTACCGAGATTCTCGCGTGCCGCAGCGCAACAAGCTGGCCCTGGCGGCGGCCCTCGCCCTGATCTTGAACCCTGCCGTAGACGTCCCGTTGCGTTTCCCGATCTTCGGCGAGATGGACGCCGTCGCCCTGTCCGTCCTCGCCATCCGCCTGTTCGTCGATCGGGCGCCGAAAGAGGTGGTGGCCGAACACGAGGAACGAATCGCGCTGGGCACCAGCGTCTTCGATCAAGACATGCGTCAAAGTCAGCAGGGGATTCGCGCACGCTTGCGCGACCTTCGTACGCGCGGCCAGAGGGCCATGCGGCGGTCGGCCGTATGAAAGTCGTTCTCGTCGAGGATGTGAAGGGCACCGGGAAGTCCGGTGAGACGAAAGACGTGGCCGATGGCTACGCTCGCCACTACCTGCTGCCGCGGAAGCTCGCCCAGCCGGCAACCAAGGGGGCCGTCGATCGCGTTGACCGCCAGAAGGCGACCGCCGTGCAGCGCGAGCAACGCGAACTGGACGACGCGCGGTCCCTGGCAGGACGACTCGAGGCCGTCCAGGTGACCCTGAAACTGCGCGCCGGGAAGGACGGCAAGCTCTTCGGGTCCGTCACCAATGCGGATGTCGCGTCGGCGCTGAAGCAGCAGCACGGGATCACGCTGGACCGGCGCAAGATCGACTTCCCGGAACCGGTCAAAGCCATGGGTCCGGCGAAGGCGCAGGTCAAGCTGCACCGCGATGTCAGCGCGAGCATCCCGTTGATGGTCACCACTGCTTAACGTCAGGAACGCGCCGGCGTCCCAGCCGGCAACCGGCGGCCGCCTCCCGCCACAGAATCTCGAGGCCGAGGCCTCGGTCCTGGGCTCGCTGATGCTGGACCGCAGCGCGATCGTCCGGGTTGCGGACTTTCTGCGCCCCGAGGACTTCTATCTGGACAACCACGCGCAGGTGTACCGCGCCGCGTTGAATCTCTACGACCGAGCGGATCCGATCGATCTGCTGACGCTCGCTGCCGAGCTGGAGAAGATGCGGGTTCTCGAACGGATCGGCGGGCAGGCCTTTCTGGCCGAGCTGGAGAGCGGGGTCCCGACGGCGGCCAACGTGGAGTACTATGGCCACCTCGTCGAGGAGGCCGCCACCAAGCGGAAGTTGATCAGCGCCGGGGCCCGGATCACGGCCCTAGGCTTTGACGAGGGAACGCCGGCCGCGACCGCCCTGGACACCGCCGAAGGCGTCATCTTCAACATTGCCGAAGGGCGAATCACCCAGGACTTCGTCGCGTTGAAAGATATCCTCAAGACCACCTGGGACCAGATCGAGGCGATCCACAAAGACCAGAGCATCGTCTCCGGGGTCCCGAGCGGCTTTACCGACCTCGATGCCAAAACGGGCGGCTTTCAGAAATCGGACCTGATCGTGATCGCGGCCAGGCCTGGCGTAGGCAAAACGTCTCTCACCCTGAATATCGCCCAGCACGCGTCGATTCATTACAAGATTCCGGTCGCCATCTTCTCGCTTGAGATGTCGGAGCAGCAGCTGGTCACCCGCTTGCTCTGCAGCGAGGCCTCGGTCGATTCCTATCGGCTTCGTACCGGGCTGCTCAAGGATGCGGAGTGGCCCCGGATCGCGCAGGCGATGGGCGCCCTGTCGGAGGCGCAGATCTACATCGACGACTCACCGAACATCTCGGTGATGGAGATGCGCACCAAGGCGCGCCGGCTAAAGTCGGCGAACAATCTTGGGCTCATCATCGTCGACTACCTCCAGTTGATGCAGGGACGGAACCAGGAAAATCGCGTGCAGGAGATCTCGGATATCTCCCGATCCCTCAAAGGGCTCGCGCGTGAGCTCCAGATCCCCGTGATCGCCTGTTCCCAGTTGAGCCGCGAGCCGGAGAAGCGAAACGATCACCGCCCGCAGCTTGCCGACCTTCGCGAGAGCGGCAGCATCGAGCAGGATTCGGACGTCGTCCTGTTCATCTATCGGGAGCGCTTCTACAACGATAACGTTGCGGAGGACAGGCGGAACATCGCGGAGATCATCGTCGCCAAGCACCGCAATGGGCCGACTGGCAAGCTCGAACTGCTCTTCATCGACGAGCAAACGAAGTTTGCCAACCTCGACCGGCGGCGATAGTCGTGGTGACCATCCTGGTCGGTGGCCAGTGGGGAGACGAGGGGAAAGGCAAGATCATCGACCTCCTGTCGGAGGAGGCCGACATGGTGATTCGCTCTCAGGGCGGCAACAATGCGGGCCACACGGTGGTCAACGCCGGGCAGGAATTTCGATTCCATTTGATTCCCTCCGGCATCCTGTACCCAAAGACCACCTGTGTCATCGGGAACGGTGTGGTGCTCGATCCGCGGGTCCTGCTGGACGAGATGGACCAGGTCCAGTCGCGCGGGATCAGCATCGCCCGATTGATCATCTCGGACCGCGCCCACCTGATCATGCCCTGGCATCCGATCCTTGACAAATTAGAGGAAGAACAGCGTGGCGACGATCGCCTGGGCACCACCTGGCGGGGCATCGGTCCCGCCTATGCCGACAAGATCCGGCGGATCGGATTCCGTGCCGGTGACCTTCTGAAACCCCGGTTCCTGGAAAAGAAACTCGACTTTGTCCTGAGCAAGATCAAGAACCCGATCCTCCAGCAGCTCTATCATGTCGATCCCCTTGACCGCCA
Source organism: Candidatus Dormiibacterota bacterium (assembly GCA_036564925.1). GTDB lineage: Bacteria > Chloroflexota > Dormibacteria > CF-121 > CF-121 > JALYYC01. The sequence goes on from DATCOB010000105.1 coordinate 17,346, forward strand.
GGTCGTGCTCGATGAGTACACCGCATACGGCGAACGCCTTGGCCCGCATATCCACGACATCTTCCCCATCGTGCACGAGGCCATGGCGGGCGGGGCCCGGATTCTCCTCGAGGGAGCGCAGGGCAGCATGCTGGACCTCGACTTCGGCACCTACCCCTACGTCACGTCGTCGTCGCCCACGGCGGGTGGCGCACTGACCGGGTCGGGCATTCCACCAAGCGCCGTTGACCTCACGGTGGGGGTCTTCAAGGCGTATACGACCCGGGTCGGCTACGGTCCGATGCCAACCGAATTGCTGGATGCGATCGGCGAGCAGATGCGGGAGATCGGCGTCGAATACGGGACCACGACCGGCCGGGCACGCCGGGTCGGTTGGTTCGACGCCGCGGTCGCGCGCTACAGCGTGGCGCTCAACGGCATCCGCTCCATCGCCCTGACCAAGCTCGACGTTCTCGATGGCTTCGACCCGATCCGCATTTGCACCGGATATCTCAGCAAGGGCGAGCTGCAGCGCTATCCAATGTCGAACATCAGCCACCTCAAGCACTGCGAGCCGGTCTACGAGGAGTTGCCCGGGTGGGGGTCATCGATCGCGGAGGTCCGCCGGCCGGACGACTTGCCTCGTGCCGCCAGGCGCTACATCGACCGGATCGGCGAGCTCTGCGGCGCCCCCATCGACATCGTTTCTGTCGGCCCCTCACGCGATCAGACGATCTGGATGGCGGCGGGCCGGCGCGGGCTAGCGGAAGTGCATCAGCGCGAGCACCAGTCCAGCCACCGCTAGGTACCAGATGACCGAGGCGGCGGTGATGCGCTGCCTGGCGCCCCGCGACATTGATCCGCTGGACCAGAGGAGCCACAGACCGACCGGGTTGAGAAGGACGAGGCAGACCGCCAGCCCAACCCGATTCGATGCGCGCGCCTGGAGAGGGCGCCGCGATGCTGCGCTCCGCATCTGACGGACCAGGTCATCGGGATCGGTGCCAGGTTCGAAGCCACGAATGGATCGGGCCGACGGCGGTCGCTCCAAAGAACCCCGGACGGAGGCGGCGGCCATGGCCGGTTGGTGCAGTTCAGTTCGCGCCGGCGGGCGCAAGGCCGATCGGGACTCGGGCTGGCTCGACTCGAGAGAAAGGGTGCGCAACGGTCGGTTACCCGTGGGTAGCCGAAAGACCGACGCGCGCGCCATGCCAGCAAGCCGCATGTAGACCGTCACCAGCGTGCTGAGCAACAGCAGGCTCTCCCAGGCGGCTTCCTGGCCCTGACCGTAGCCCCGCAGCACCATCGTCACGGCGCCCGCCGCCACCCCGAACACGAAGGTAAGCCGCTCGGAAAGGAGCACGCGACGGCGGTCCGCGGCGATGTATCCGGCGATGAAAAGCGCGGGGCCCGAGCTGAGCTGGAAGGCAAGGTCCGTGCCGATGACCAGGGCCGGCACCGCGATCCCGATAAGGAACCCGAGGACGATACCGAGTGACACCTTCCGCGTGTACCAGAGGTAGGTCAGCCCCAGCAGGACGGCGCCCGTGGAGGTGGCCCCGATCGGCCCGGGGACATTGCCGACATACAGCTTCACCGGGTCGACGATGACGCGGAGGTGATACCAGAGCGTCAGCGGATCCCCCAGGCGGCGGCCATCGAATGGGTTCAAGAAGACAACTCCGAGCTGCCGCTGCACGATGAACAGGAGGCCGAAAAGGATCAGGGCCGGATGCAGCATCACCCGTCGCAGTTGAGGCCAGATCACCGTATCCATGATCACGAACAGGATCACGGCGCAGGCCGCGACCCATACCGGCGTTCGCGGCGAGAAGAAACAGGCGATCAGCATGCTGGCGACGAGCGGGTGGTTCGCCCGATGGCCGACCCAGGCCGGCAGTCCGAGGGTCAGCCGGCCGAGCTGTAGGGCGAGCAGGCACACAATCCCGGCCAGGAAGGAGATGGCGAAGAGCAACACCGCGTCCTGCCGAAAGAAGACGAGGCCCGCCAGCACCAGCGGCATGAGGGCCAGGGCGAAGGCCAGGTCATACGTGAGCTGATCCGGTTGCACAAGGAGCAACTGCGGGATGGCATGCAGCGCTCGCGAGAGCTGGCGCACGCCAGAATTGTAGTCGAGGTTCCGCGAAATTACGCTCGCTCTGGACCCCGAGTCCAAATCGACGGCTCTAACGACAAAGGTCTGTTATCCTTACACCGTTTTTCGGGCACTCCATTTGAGATTTCCGCGCCGTCTGGTTTCCTTCACGCTCATCGCCGTGGCCGCCGGGTCGGTTTTGCACGTCGCCGGCGCCACCGCCGCCGAAACCCACTGGCTCGCGCTTGGGGCGCAGCAGCCCGGTGAGTCCGACCGGCCGACCTGGTCCCTCGCCGTAGCGCCCGGCCAGCCGGCTGTCATTCTCGCCGCCACGCAGGGCCGCGGTGTCCTGCGAAGCGCCGACTCCGGTGCCACCTGGACACCCGTCATCCCGCAGGCGGAGGCGGCGTGGGTGGTGCGATTCGACCCGCAGCGCGCGGGGCTCGCGTACGCCGGCACCCAGACAGCCGGGCTCTTCAAGTCAGTCGACGAAGGCCGGACCTGGACCGCGGCGAGCCAGGGTCTACCGTCGGATGTCCGGTCGATCGAAATGTCGGCCGGGACGATCCTGGCGGGGACGGCCATGGGCATCTACTACTCGACCGATTCGGCGATGAGCTGGCATGCCCTCGGCCTGAGCGACCTCGACATCGCGGCCGTCGCGATGCTGCCTCGGACTGGCGGGTTCACCATCTTCGCGGGCGCCGACAATGGTGCGCCGGGCTCCGACAGCGGTACCTCCGGCGCGGGGTATCTGCTCAAGAGCGACGATCTGACGGGCAGCTGGCGCGTGGTCAAGGGCAACTTTCCGGGCGACGCGACGGTTGCCTCGATCGCGGTCGCCGCGGCCCCATCGGGTGGCACGGAGCCGCCCGTGATCGTGGGGACGTCGCAGGGCCTGTTTCGAAGCGATGACCGCGGAACAAGCTGGAGTCCGCTCAATGGACTCCCCACGGCCGACTTCAATGTGGCGGTCTTCAATCCGGCAAACCCCGACCAGATCTACGTCGGCAGCGATGGCGATCAGGGGAACGGAGGGGTCTTTCGATCCCTCGATCGAGGCTCGAGCTGGAGCACGTTCGGCACCGGGCTCCCGGCGCGCCCTCGAATCACCGCGTTGGTTCTGCGGCCACTCAACCCACCCGAGATCGTCGCCGCGTCCTGGAATCCGACCAGCGGCCAGGCCGGCGCCTACCGGATCGCCGATCCAGCGGCCGCGGTCGTTGGTGTCGCACCGTCAGTGAGTGGATCGGCCGCGGCCCGACCCACGCCGGCCCCTCCCGTGACCGCGGCGGTGCCAGTGGTCACCCGTCCGCATGTCAACCAACCGGCATCCGCGACCTATGCGGTCGCGCTGGCCGTCCTGATGGCACTGGTGCTGTTCGCGCTGGTGCGTCGCTGGCGGATGCGCCGGGAAGACCGCCGCACCTACTCGCCGTGAGTAGCTCGTGGAGCGCCGAGGTCGCCCTGCGCGAGCTCGGCATCGAGTTGCCGGCCCCGCCCAGGCCACTGGCGTCCTATGTCCCCGTGCAACAGGTCGGCGAGCTCCTGTACACCTCAGGGGTGATACCCAACTGGAACGGCGAAGTCCGCTATCGCGGGGTGGTCGGTCTCGACCTCGACGTCGCCGAAGGCGCTCGGGCTGCCGAGATCTGCGCGCTCAACATCCTGAGCCTCGTCCGGCACCATACCGGCTCCCTCGACGAGGTCGAGCAATTCATCCAGCTGAGCGGATTTGTTCGCTCGGCGCCCGGGTTTTCGGATCAGCCGGCTGTCCTCAACGGCGCGTCGGACTTGATCTACCGGATATTTGCGGAGCGTGGGCGGCATACCCGCCAGGCGCTGGGAACCAGCGAATTGCCGCTCGGCGTCCCGGTCGAGATCTCGGCGATCATCCGGCTTCGGTCGCGGCCGACAGTGGTAGGCGAATCGTAAAGGTCGCGCCCCTGCCTGGCTCGCTCTCGGCGTCGATCCGGCCGCCATGGGCCTCCACGATCGAGCGGGCGATCGCCAGGCCCAGGCCGGAGCCGCCGGTCGATCGGTCGCGGGCTTTCTCCCCGCGGTAGAAGCGTTCGAAGATGTGGGAGAGATCCTGCGCCGGGATGCCCGGGCCCTCATCTCGCAGCCGAATGATGGCCTCGCCCTTCTCCGAGAGCGCGCTCCACTGTTGCGCGGCGCCCGGCGCGTACTTCAGGGCGTTCTGGGCCAGGTTGCTGATGACCTGTTTGAGGGCGTCCGGGTCCGCCTCCACCACCAGCCCAGGTTGCAGCGATCGCGACTCGGCGACGCCCCTCCCCTGCACGTTGATCTCGTCGAGGGCTTCGCTCAACCACGAGTCCACACGTAGCGGCCGCCGGTTGGACGGGCCGCGCGACTCGAAGCGAGTCAGAGTGAGCAGGTCGTTGACCAGCCGGGTCATCCGCGTACTCTCACGCTGCATCGCCGACAGCGAGCTCTGCAGGAGTTCCGGTTCGACGCTGCTACGCCTCAAGAGGACATCGATGTAGCCGGCGATCGAGGTCAGCGGAGTGCGGAGCTCGTGCGAGGCATCGCCGACGAACTGCCGCATTCGCTCTTCGGATTGTCGCCGGATCTCGAAGGCCTGATCGACGCCGGCGGCCATCTTGTTGAAGGCCTCCGCCAGGTTGCCGATCTCGTCGCCGGTGTTCGTGGCCGAAACCCGCTGCTTGTAGTCGCCGGCTGCGAGCGCCCCGGCGCTTCTCGACATCTGTTCCAACGGATGCAGCGCCCGCCCGACGATCAGTGGGCTCAGCGCCAGGGCAAGCAGCAGCAGCAGGAGCGATCCGGCCACTGCGACCTCGCGATCGAGCCTGAGGGTTCGGTCGATGTCGTCGGTTGAGATCGCCAGCTGCGCCAGGCCGATCGGTCGCGTCCCATTCCTGATCACATTGAGGACGAGGAGGTAACTGGTTGGGGCATCGCCGGTCGCCGTGTAGTACGGTAGCGGCTTCGTCCGGATGGCGGCCAGGTAGTCCTGTGTCCGCAGGGTCGGGACGTCAGCCGGGCCAATGGTGGCGGGTGCGGCGGCGACCAGACCACCGTTGACATCGAAAATGGCGGCGGAGATACGGCGCGAGCGCAATTGCGTCGCGAATTGCTGCGAGAGAAGGATGGCGCGAACGGGCGCTGCGGCGGTGCCGCTGGTGCCGGGCAGGGAGAGGCCGATCCGCGCGGCGTTCTGGCGGCGGAATGCCTGAAGGACGGCGCTGTACTCGCTCGTGAGGACATCCGCGTTGCTCCGGAACAGGACTTCGCGGGCGGCGAAATACTGGGCGGTGCCACCGAGGAGCAGCAGCACGGACAAGAGACCGAGGTAGAAGAAGGTCAGCCGCCAGCGAAGGGAGCGAAAGTGCGACATGGGTTAGCGCCGGCGGATCACGCCCTGATGCGGTAACCGACGCCCCGGACCGTTTGGATCAACTGGTGGCTCTCATCACCGAGTTTCTGTCGCAAGTATCGGATGTAGACCTCGACGTTGTTGGCGTCGCCGAAAAAGTTGTAGCCCCAGACCTGATCCAGGATCCGCTCACGCGGCAAGACCTGGTTTGGGTGCATCATCAGCAGTCGGAGCAAGTCGAACTCGCGAGCCGAAAGCACGATCGCCCGGCCGTCGCGCCGCACCTCTCTCGTCGACTCGTTCATCGTCAGATCCTGGACCTGCAGTTGCGGTCCGGCGGTCGGGTTGCGTCGACGCATGACGGCCCGGATGCGGGCCAGCAACTCGCCGAAGTCGAAGGGCTTGACGAGATAGTCGTCCGCTCCGACCTCCAACCCCTTGATGCGATCCTGGACGTCGTCCTTCGCCGAGAGGATGACGATGCCGGTGTCCTTGTTTCCTCGCACCGCCGCCGCGACAGCCAGCCCGTCCATCTTCGGCATCATGATGTCGAGCACGACCACGTGCGGCTTGAACTCGCTGATCAAGCGGAGGGCCGTCTGGCCGTCGGGTGCGGTTTCCACCTGGAACCCCTCGTATTGGAGCCCGAGCCGGATGAAGTCCACGATGCTCCGTTCGTCATCGACGACCAGCACCCGTGGCGCCCGGGCTTGACTCTCGGATAGGGCCGTGTCAGCCATGCCAGCCCAAATATAACGGCGATCCGTCGGAAATCCCGGCTCTGGCGCCGCTTCTCAGCCGTATCTAAGGAAGTTGCGTAAGCTTGCCCGGATGCTGGCGAAAAAGGGGCGGACGAGGCGCTCATGGCTGATTCCCTCCATCGTGGGGGGCTACCTGGCCGCGGTAACGCTCTTCATGGTCTTCGTCCTGCACCTCTCCGTATCACCGGAGCGCTTTTTGATCCTGATGCTGATCGCGGCGCTCGTGCTTGGACGGGGCAAGCTTTTTCTCGCTGATTGGATCCCGTTCCTGATTCTCTTTCTCTCCTACGAATACCTGCGCGGCCTGAGCGGCAAGGCCGGGATGCCGATCCACGACGTGACGTCGCTCGAGCGGGTGCTGTTTCGCGGGCAGGTCCCAACCCTCTGGCTGCAGCATGCCCTGTACCGCACCGGGCAGGTCAACTGGTACGACATCGCGGCCACCATGTTCTATTTCCTCCATTTCGCATTTCCGCTGGGGGTCGGTTACCTCTTATGGATCGTCGACCGGCACGCCTTCTTGCGATTCTCGCGGACGCTCATCGCCATGTCCTTTGCCGCCTTTTTCTTTTTCTTGCTGGTGCCGGTGGCGCCCCCCTGGATCTCCGTGCCCGGTGTGGTCAAGATCATCGACCATACCCTGCCAAGTTTCACCGACCTGCCCGGCGTCAGCACGCCCGCGACGATCTATCACTTCTTTTACGCGAATAAGTACGCGGCCATGCCGTCGATCCACGCCGCCTATCCATTCCTGGGCGCGCTCTTCGCGGCACGCACCTTCGGCTGGCGCGCGCTCCCGCTGTTCGCCTACACCTGCTGCGTTTGGTTCAGCGTCGTTTACCTGGGCGAGCACTATGTCGTCGATGTCATCGGTGGCATTATTCTGGCCGCGGCGGCCTACTTTGGGGAGGACGGGCTCACCCGATGGTGGCAATCCCGCGAGCTAAGAAGAACCTAACTTCTCCAGATTTTTTTCATGATGGCTTTCGCCAGCTTGTCGGGGTCGTGGTGCGTGGAGACTTTCGAGTTCACCACGTCGACGAGCACTGCGTGGATGCTTCGCTGGGCGACGGTCGCCTGGTCGTAGATGACCCGCCGGATCCCGGCGCTCTGGGCAGAGGCCGGCATTGGGAAGTTGTTGTTGCTGTTGATCACCACGAAGTCGAAGATGTTGGTGCCCAGGTGGTTCTCGATCGCCTTCAGGTGGTCGCTGACCCGAAAGAAGTCCGTTTCGCCTGGTTGCGTGGCGACATTGCAGATGAAGACCTTGATGGCCGGTGAGGCCTTGAGCGCCTCCGCCATGCCGTCCACGACCAGGTTCGGCAGGATGCTGGTGTAGAGGCTGCCCGGGCCAACCGTGATCAGCTCGGCATTGAGGATGGCTTCCTCCGCCTCCGGGTTGATGGTGGGCTCGGGTTCGAGGAAGACGCGCTTGATCGCGCTCGCCGTCGCCACGGCGGTGTCGCCTTCACCCGCATGCCCGTTCGGGTGTGGGATGCTGGATTCGCCGACCCGTGTTTCGCCGTCCATCATCTCGGCCATCAGCGTGACGTCGCGCAGGGTGGACGGGACGATCTGTCCCCGGACGGCGAGGACCCGGCCCGACTCCCGGATCGCATGTTCGAAGTCGCCGGTGATCTCCGCCATCGCCATGATGAACAGGTTCCCGAAAGAGTGGCCGGACAGGCTCCCCTCCTTGAACCGGTGCTGAAAGAGGGTGGTCATCAAGGGCTCCACGTCCGCCAGGGCCGTGATGCATTGTCGGAAGTCTCCCGGTGGCAGGATCCGGTACTCCTGGCGCAGCCGGCCCGAACTGCCGCCGTCATCGGCCACGGTGACGATCGCTGTCAGGTTTCCGGTGTACTTCTTCAACCCGCGGAGCAGGGTGGAGAGGCCCGTGCCGCCCCCCAGGGCGACGACGCGAGGTCCTTTTTGGAGGAAGCGGTAGTTGTAGATGATCTCGGACAGCGCCCGGTCCCGGCCGGGGAGGAAGGGTCCCAGTACCGACTGGGTCAGCTTGTAGAGGGCGTACAGGATGATGCCAACGCCGAGGGCGCCAAAGAGGATCGCGCGGGCGGCGCGAGGGATGAACTGCAACGTCAGCGGTCCGACGACCCTTGGGAAGGTCCCGTACTGGTAGAAGTTGCGCAGGAGATAGCCGATCCCGAGGCTGATCAGCACCATCCCCAGGATGAGGAGGACGAGCCAACGCTTGACATGGAGGCCGGGGGTGAACCAGCGCACCACCCGGGGGTTCATACGTATAGGGGCCACCGGCGCCCCAAGCTTAGCACAGGATTTTTGAGCGCTTGATAGGCCCATTTCGTTACATCCATTCGGCCGATTGCCCGCCAGCCGGGGCGGGCATATAATCGAGTCAGGGTCCCGGGAGTCAACTCAGACCCAGTTCAGGCGGCCTGGTTCGAAAGGCTAAAAGGAGGTCGTCTCTCGATGGCGATCAAGGCAGAGGGCGTCGCCCGCGCGGCGGAGGCTCGCCGTAAGGAGCAGTCGCAATACTGGGTCTATCTCGACGGGGAAATCAAGCGGTACGGCGACGCTCGGTTGGGGCTCATGACCCACGCCCTGCACTACGGGACCGGTGTCTTCGAGGGCATCCGTGGCTACTGGGGTCCGGAGCACGAGCAACTCTTCATCCTCAAACTGCGGGAGCACTACGCCCGGATGCAGCGTTCCGTGAAGGTGCTGAAGCTGAAGATCCCGATTACCCTGGACGAGCTCTGCACCACCAGCGTGGAGCTCGTCCGGAAGAATCAGTTCAGGCAGGATATCTACATTCGGCCATTCGCCTTTAAGAGTTCGGAAGAGATCGGGGTCCGGCTCCACAATCTCAAGGACTCCTTCGCCATCTACGTGACCCCGTACGGCAACTACGTCGACATCGAGCGCGGGATTCGTTGCATGGTGTCGAGCTGGCGTCGCATCGATGACAACGCGGCCCCGCCACGCGCCAAGATCACCGGCATCTACGTGAACTCGGCCTTGGCGAAGACCGAAGCGATGGAGAACGGCTTCGACGAGGCGATCATGCTCACCCACGATGGGCATGTCTGCGAGGGGAGCGCCGAGAACATCTTCGTGATCCGGGAGGGCACGGTCTACACGCCGCCGACCTCGGACAACATTCTCGAGGGGCTGACCCGCCTCGGCATGATGGAGTTGCTCAAAAAGGAACTGGACATGGAGGTTGTGGAGCGGTCGCTCGATCGCTCGGAGCTGTACATGGCGGACGAGGTCTTCCTCTGTGGCACCGGCGCCCAGATCTCACCGGTGATCGAAATCGACCACCGGCCGATCGGCGAGGGCAGCGTCGGCCCGGTCGTGAGCCGCCTGCAGACGCTCTACTTCGACGTGGTCCGCGGCGGCAACCAAAAGTATCGCCACTGGCTGACTCCGGTCTACTAGCCGCGGTCGACCCGTTCCGCGTGCCGGGTCCCTGATGCGGATCGTCGCTGCGCCGAATGCGTTCAAGGGCACGCTCACCGCCCCGGAAGCGGCGGAGGCGATGCGGGATGGCGTCCTCGCGGCGCTCCCGGACGCGGCGGTGGTGATGGTCCCCATCGCTGACGGGGGTGACGGCACGGTCGACGCCCTCGTCGCCGCGGCCGGCGGCGTGATTCGCCGTCGGCGCGTCTGCGGTCCGCTGGGCGAGCCGGTGGAGGCCGAGTACGGCTTGATCGATGACGATTCGACGGCGGTCGTCGAGATGGCTCGATCGTCGGGTCTTGCCCTCGTGCCCCCCGACCGGCGCGATCCGGGCGCCGCCACCACGTTTGGCGTCGGCGAGCTGCTCCAGCACGCAAGCGATGCCGGAGCCCGGCGCTTCATCGTGGGGATAGGCGGGAGCGCCACCAATGATGGGGGCGCCGGCATGGCGCAGGCGCTCGGCTACCATCTGCTCGACGAAGGCGGCCTCGAGCTGCCACCGGGCGGTCTTGCCCTACGGCGGCTGGCGCGCATCCACATCGGCGGCGTGCACACCAACTGGCGGGAACTGGAGGTCAACGTCGCCACCGACGTCACCAATCCACTCACCGGTCCGAACGGGGCCAGCGCGGTTTATGGCCCGCAGAAGGGCGCGACCTCGGCCCTGATCCGGGACCTGGATGCGGGCCTAAAGAGGCTGGCCCAGGTCATCTTGCGCGACCTGGGTGCGGATGTCATCGATCTCCCCGGCGCCGGTGCGGCGGGCGGCCTTGGTGCCGGCCTCGTCGCTTTCACGGGTGCGCGACTACGGCCGGGGGCCGAGATGGTGATGGAGGCGGTGCGCCTGGACGAGCGGCTCGAGGGGGCCGACCTCGTGATCACGGGTGAGGGTCGCCTCGACTCGCAGACCGCCCGTTACGGCAAGGGTCCGGCCGCTGTTGCCCGCCATGCCAGGAACGCCGGGATCCGCGTGATCGGCATCGGTGGGAGCGTCGCGGACGAAGCGGAGTTGCTGCGCTTGTTCGATGCCGTGGTGTCTGCATCGCCGGCCGGCGCCGATCTCGCGGATACGCTCAAGAACGCGAGGTCGTACCTTACCGCCGCGACCGCCAGCGCGGTCCGATCGGTCGCCGGCTGATCAGGCCGGCGATCTGACGCTAGTGCTTGCGGTAACCGCCCTGGAGGCGGCCGTCCATGAACGAGATCTTGGGATGGCGGACTTTTGAGGTCAGCCCGCGCGCGCTCACCTCGCTGTTCAAGGGCACCACGACATCGTTGCGTTGCAGATGCGGGGGGTTCGGATAGCGTTCGGCGCATGCGAGGCACTGGTCCAGATGCTGGGCGACCATTTTGCGCTGCTCTCGCCGCAGCGTGCCTGGCGGGAAGTTATCGAGCAGGTAGGCGATGGTGGGGCAACGCGACTCTTCCGTCTGCGCCTTTCCCTCCATGAAGAGGTATTCCTCTTTGAACCGGCGGCGGGCCCGATGCAGCAAGGTCTCGACGGCGCTCTCCGAGACGTTCATCTTGCGAGCGATATTGGCGTAGCTCAGGCCCTGTAGCTCGCGCAGCGTGAGCACCAGGCGGTACTTGTCCGGCAGCCGTCGGGCGACTGACCAGACGGCGTCCCGCAGCTCCCTGATCTCCAGCGCGACCTCTGGACTCTTGCGCGCGTCACCGTCGGGCACCTGAAGGACCGCCTCCTCGTTCTCCTCGTCGTCGATCTCGTGGGCCTCGGGAAACTTCTTTCGGCGGCGCAGTTCGTCGTAGCAGAGATTGGTGGCGATCCGATGGATCCAGGCGGAGAAGTTGAAGCTATCGTTGATCCGGTGGATCGTCCGCAGGATCTGGAAGAAGGTCTCCTGGGTCAAGTCCTCGGCCAGCTGACGGTCGCGGAGTAGCCGGAAGGTGAGGCCATAGATGGCTTTGTGGTAACGGCCGAAGAGCGTGTCGAAGGCGGCGACGTCGCCGGCCAGGTAATCACGGATGAGATCGAGATCCGAGGGGCCTTTGGCAATTCGCGTCTTTATCTTGTTCCACCCCGGACTCGGCAAAATCGGTTGTCGTGGGGTCCCTCCCACCGAGTCGCGGGCGCCATCATAGCACCCGTTCTTGCGCAGATTGCACCTCTGCGTGGGCTAATTTCCAGCTTTGTCACACGCCCGCGATTTTTCCGCAAGCGTTCGCGAAAACGGCCGTTATAATTCCGCTGACGTCAACTTGAAGGGGGGTTACCCGATTGGCCACTCCCGGCACGAAGAACGACGCGACCGTCACCATCCGGTTCCTCGACGACGAGATCATGGAAGGCACGGTCGGCGGAATCGGCCTCGATCAACCCAATATCGATCTCGAGTTTCCGGAGTCCAGTAACAACGAGCGCGCCCTGATCCCGCTGCCATCGATCAAACGGATCACCATCAAGGCCGGCAAGCCGACGGCGGCCGAGCGGGAGCGGAGTGGCCGGAAGGTCGCGATTCGATTCCAGGATGGTGAGGTACTCAAAGGCTACCTCGACGGTGACCTGCAGCATGCTCACTACGCCCTGACCCTGCGCCTCCTGAACGTGGAAAAGGACCACATCGAGACCCTCAAGGTGCCGTACACGGCGGTCAAGGCTCTGTTCTACGTGAAGTCCTGGGATGCCAGACCCCCGGAATTCGACGGCGAACACGACCTGCATCTGAATAAGCGGCTTTCGTCCCCTCTCGTCGACCTGGTCTCCGACATGGGCCAGCTCGAAAAGCTTCGGCAGCGCGGAGCCATCACCGAGAGTGAATTTCAGCGGAAGCGCCGCAAGATCCTCGATACGATCTAAGCTCGCGAGGCTAACCCTCGGGCTTCTGCCGCTTGCCGGCGGTTGCAGCGGCCTGCCAGCCGTCCATGGCGTGCCGCTGTCGACGTCCAGCGCGCTGCCGGCAGCCTACCTGCCAGAACCAGCCCGGCACGAGGGTGGCGTCCTTACGATCGGGGACTGGGAAAGCCCAACCGACTTCTCCCCACTCTTCAATCAGGAAGTGCCTGCCATGGAGATCGATTCGCTCTTGTATGCCGGGCTGACCCGCAGGGACTCAGACTTACGGCCAATCTCCGACCTGGCGCTCCGCGTCCCGACGCTGGCCAACGGGGACGTCACCTGGAATCGCAGCACCCAGCGCATGGATGTCACCTATCAACTCCGGCCGGGGCTTCGGTGGTCCGACGGACAGCCGCTCACGGCGGCCGACGTCGTCTTCACCTGGCGGGTCATCGTGGACCCGCGCCTCCATGGCGTCCTTTCCCCCGACGGATACGACGCCATTTCGCGTATCGAGGTCAACGATCCCCTCCGGCTCACGCTGCATTTCGATCGGATTTATCCCAAGTTTCTCGATCTCTTTCATGCCGTTCTTCCGGAGCACCGCCTGCGTAATATTCCGATCGAGCGGCTCTCGGAGGACTCGTTCTGGGCGCGGCCTGATGTGGTGAGCGGACCCTACAAGATCTCGGACCTGGTCCCAGACGAGCACGTCACGCTCATTCGAAACGAGGCCTGGTCACAGGGCCGGTCGGGACGACGACCCCACCTGGACGGTCTGGTCTTCAAGATCTATCCGGAGGTCGGGCAGCTGCTCGATGCGGCTCGGGCCGGGAAGGTCTCACTCGCGCTGGAGATCCCGGACGATCAGCTCGCCACGCTGGGGAACATCGGCCCGATGACGCAAGAACGCCGATCCCAGCTGGCCTACGAGCAGGTGACCTTCAACCAGGCCGATCCCAACCCGCAGACCGGCCAGGCTCCTGAATGGAAGGGTGACCCGGCGCTTCTGCAGGCGCTCCGGATGGCGATCGACCGGCCGGCCCTGGTCAGGAGGGTGTTCAAGGATACGGCGCAGCTGGCCCAGTCACCGATCCCGAGCGCACTGACGGACTTTCACGACGCGGATGTGGCTCTGGCGTATGACGCGAACCAGGCCAGGAAGCTCCTTGACGCCGACGGGTGGGCGATGGGCGGGGACGGCATCCGCACAAAGAACGGTCGGCGTCTTGGCTTCGGCCTGGTGACGGCGCTCGGCAACCCCCTGCGTACGGCGATTCGTGATGACCTTATCGCCGAGTGGCGGAAGATCGGGGCCGAGGTCGCCCCCGTCGACGCCCACCCGAGTGAGCTATTCAGCGGCTATGCCCAGGGCGGGATTCTCGCCCGGGGCCAGTTCGAGGCGGGACTCTGGACCTGGAGTACCGGCCCCGATCCGGACGGGGTGTATCCGCTCGAACACTCGACGCAGATCCCAGGAGATCAGAACCAGGGTCATGGCGCGAACTACGGCCGCATCAACAGCGCCGAGATCGACCGCAGCCTGGACCGCGGCCGAACGACGCTGGTCACGGCTGAGCGAGGGCACGACTACGCCGCCTTCGAGCGCGCCTACGCACGCCTCGGTGCCGAATTGCCCTTGTTCGAACGCGTGCAGACGGTGCTCGTGGGGTCGCACCTACACAACCTGCGACCCAACGTGGGGCCCGATACCACATTGTGGAACGCGGCGGACTGGTGGGTCGACTGATTAGACAACCTTAGAAAAAGCGGGGTTAGTTGACCTACCAACTGGGCGCTCGTAGAATACCGCGCGACAGCCCCGTTGTCGGGACGGGATGGCACTCGCCGCTGATTGGAACCCACATCATGCACGTAAGAGCCCCAAGGAGGTCCTCATGACAGCAGGCAACCTGCGCTGGCTGAGGCCGCTCGGGGTGAGTGCCATTGGCGCCATCCTGCTGGTCGCCTGCGCCCCTGCCGGGGGCACCACCCTGTCGGTGGCGAAGGCGGGCGGAAAGGTGACCGTCGCCTCCTGGCAGGAGCAGGACAGCTTGCTGGCCTGCAACATCACGGCCGCTGCCTCCCATGCCTGCGCGTACATCAACCCGGCGATGGAGGGGTTGCTCACCGTGAAGGCGAATCAGGACATACCCAGCAATCCGAAGCTCACCGACTACTGGGTGCCCCAGCTCGCCATCGAGGTGCCGAGCCTCGAGAACGGCGACATCAAGGTCAGCGGCGACCGGATGGATGTCACCTGGAAGTTGCACCACGGTGTCAAGTGGCACGATGGCGTGCCGTTCACCTCCCGCGATGTCAAGGCAACCTTCGAATTCTGGTGGCTCAAGTACCGCGACAAGAATCCGACTCCGCTGGTCTCGACCAGCGGATGGGATCAGGTCGACAGCGTTGACGTGCCGGACAATTACACAGCGATCGTGCACTTCAAGAGCGTGTATGCGGCCTACCTGACGTTGGGCACCGGTCCCTACGGCATCCTGCCCGACCATTTGCTGCAGCAGGTCTGGGCGAAGACCGGTGATGTCACGCACGACAAGGTGACGGTCAACATCCCCGGCGGCTACAGCGGCTCCGACACGCTCGACAAGGTCATGGTCGGCACGGGGCCCTTCATGTTCAAGGAGTGGGTCACGGGCGATCACCTGACCCTGGTCAAGAACCCGCACTGGTGGGGGCCGCATCAGCCGTACCTTGACGAGATTCGGGTCAAGTTCGATGCCGACGCTAACACCGAACTTAACGAACTGCGCACCAACACGATCGACATGGGGCTCGACATGCGGCCTTCGCTGCTGCCCCCGCTCTCGCGCTTGCCCGACGTCACGACCGTGACCATCCTCGACAGTGCCTCGGAGCATCTGGACATCAACCTGCACAACACGTTCTTGAGCGACGTCACCCTCCGAAAAGCGATCCTGATGGCGATCGATCGGCAAAAGATCGTCGACACCCTGCTGCTTGGCAAGACGGTCGTGCCTCCTGACGCCTGGATGTGCATCCAGACGGGCGCCTGGTGCCTGGACCCCAACGCCCGGCACACGCAATACGACGTGTCGCAGGCCAACAAGCTGCTGGATGATGCCGGTTACAAGATGCAGACGCAGGGGTCCTGCAAGGGATTCCGGACCGATGCGCAGGGCCGATGCGTCCAGTTGCACTTGATCACGACGACGCTGCCGCTGCGCGAAGAGCAGGAAGTTGTCGTTGCCTCGGATCTGGCGTCGATCGGGGTCCAGGTGATCAAGCCATTCGCCAACGTGCCAGCCACCCGGATGTTTGGATCGTGCACCAGCGGTGGTGTCATCTACAGTCACAACTTCGACCTTGCCATGTACACGAATAACTACAGCTACCCGGCCGAGCCGGACTCTCTCGCCTACACGGCCTATCACAGCTCGCAGATTCCAACCGACGCCAACGGTTGCGTCGGTCAGAACACGACTTTCATCAGTGATCCCCAGTTGGACCAGGCCCTTGACCAGGCTCGACTGTCCGTCAAGATGTCCGACCGCAAGGACAAGTACATCGTGGCGCAGAAGCGGCTCGCGGAGATCCTTCCGGAAATCCCCCTGTACCAGGCCGTCGATGTGGAAGCCTTCAACAAAAAGCTTGGTGGCTACAAGGGCAACGAGTTCTGGTGGATGAATCAGACCGCCGACTGGTATATCAACTCCTGACGTTCCGGCCCGGGAATTCCGGCGGCGTGCCACGTTGCGTAATCGCGGAGGAGGACCCGTGAAAGATCTTGCGGAGGCGGCGCTGAATGCCGCGCAGGTGAAGGGGGCTAGCTATGCCGACGTTCGTCTGAGCCACCACGCGCAGCAAAACGTCGTCGTCAAGAATGGCGAGCTCGCGGCGGTGTCCGATGACGCCAACGAGGGCTTCGGAGTCCGCGTCATCGTGGACGGCGCCTGGGGTTTTGCGGGAAGTGCGCGACTACGCGGTGGGGAGATCGAGTCCGTGGTCGACCGCGCCATCCGGATCGCGAAAGCGAGTGCGCGCGTTCGGTCCGGCCGGGTGGACCTGGGTGCGCCGGTGGCGTCGCGGGGAACCTACAGGACGCCGGTCGAGCGGGACCCGTTCACGATTCCCCTTGGCGATAAGATCGACCTGCTGCTTCGCGCCGACGCTGCCATGGCGTCGGTGAAAGGGGTCACCATCCGCGAAGGATCGATGGAGTTCATCCGCGAGGTGAAGACCTTCGCGTCCACGGAGGGCGCCTTTACCGAGCAGGAACTGTACGAGAGTGGTGCCGGCATCGAGGCTACGGCGACCAGTGCCGACGATGTGCAGAACCGCTCCTATCCGAATTCCTTCGGGCGGCACCAGGGCGCGGGCGGCTATGAGTACATCGAAGCCATGCATCTCGATCGTCACGGCGAGCAAATCGGGGAAGAGGCGGTGGCGCTATTGCGGGCGCCACAATGCCCGAGCGGTGTCAAAACGTTGATCCTCGATGCCAGCCAGACCGCCCTGCAGATCCACGAGTCCTGCGGGCATCCGACCGAGCTGGATCGTGTCTTTGGTATGGAGGCCGCCTACGCGGGCACGAGCTTCATGACGCCGGACAAGCTCCATCACCTGCGTTACGGATCCGGAGCGGTCACCATCACGGCCGACGCGCTTACGCCGACCGGTCTCGGTACCTTCGGCTGGGATGACGAGGGTGTCCCGGCCCAACGGACCTACCTCATCAAGGACGGATTGTTCGTTGGCTATCTGACCTCGCGCGAGACTGCGTCGGTGATGGGCCAGGAGAGTAATGGCACGATGCGCGCCGACGGCTGGAACCGAATTCCCTTGATTCGGATGACGAATGTCAACCTGGAGCCAGGCGAGTCCACGCTCGAGGAGATGATCGCCGGCACGAGGGACGGCGTCTACATGGAGACCAACCGCAGCTGGAGCATTGACGACAAGCGCCTCAACTTTCAGTTCGGGACCCAGCTCGCCTACGCCATCGTCAACGGCAAACGGGCCGGGCTTTTGAAGAACGCCACCTATGCGGGGATCACTCCGGAGTTCTGGAATTCCTGCGATGCGGTCGCCGGCCACGCGGAGTGGAAGGTGTGGGGGCTGGCCAACTGCGGCAAGGGTCAGCCGCCGCAGGTGGCCCACGTCGCTCATGGCGCGGCACCCGCTCGATTCCAGAACGTGAAAGTCGGGATCCTCAAATGAAGCGTCTGGATGTGGGAACGCTGACCGACGCGGATGAGGTCAAACAATTCGCCGACGGCCTCATCGCCCGGTCTGTGGCCGACCAGACGGAGGTCATGGTCACCGAA
Source organism: Candidatus Dormiibacterota bacterium (assembly GCA_036564925.1). Taxonomy (GTDB): domain Bacteria; phylum Chloroflexota; class Dormibacteria; order CF-121; family CF-121; genus JALYYC01. The sequence continues at coordinate 35,086 of DATCOB010000105.1, forward strand.
TGGGACAGCGCGCTGACCCGGTTCGCCAACAATGGCATTCACCAGAACGTCGCGGAGCGCAACGTCAGCGTCCGCGTGCGGGTGGTGAAGGATGGCAAGACGGGGGTCGCGTCGCTGAACCAGATGAACGAGGCGGCGGCGCGGACGGTGCTGGAGCGCGCCCTGGCGATCGCCGACCTGCAACGGCCGGGCGAGATCGTGCCCATGCCCGAACCGGCCCAGGCGCCGCAGGTCGATGCCTGGTCGGATGCGACCGCGAATGCCACGCCCGAGGCGCGCGCTGATTTCGTCGCGAACGTCTGCCGCCAGTCGAGCGCGTCGTCGCTCAAGGCATTCGGCGCCTTCAGCACCACCGCCGGCCAGTTCACCATCGTCAACTCCTTAGGCGTGTACCAGTATCACCGGTCCACTCAGGCCGTCGTGAATTGTGTGGTCATGGGCGACGCCGGTTCGGGGTACGCCGACCGGTCTGCCATCGCCGTGGCCGATCTCGACAGCGACGAGCTGTCGCAGGAGGTGATCGACAAGGCCCGCCGCAACCAGGATGCCCAGCCGGTGGAGCCGGGCACCTACGAGGTGGTGCTCGAAGAGTACGCGGTCGCGGAGATGCTGGAGTTCCTCAGCCTGATGGGCTTCAGCGCGCTGGCGGCGCAGGAAGAGCGAAGCTTCATGCGCCTCGGCGAGCGCATCACGGGGGAACCGGTGGCCATCTGGGACGATGGCCTGGATCGATCCGGACTGCCGGCCCCCTTCGACTTCGAGGGCGTCCCCAAACAGCGCGTCGACCTGATCAAAAACGGGGTCGCGACGGGCCTGGTCTATGACCAGCAAACGGCCAGGCGAGCCGGGCGACCATCGACCGGGCACGGCCTGCCGGCACCGAATACGGAAGGCCCCTACGCGGTCAACCTGTTCATGGCACCGGGCACGGTCCCCAAAGAGCAGCTCGCCGACGGAATCAAACGCGGCATCTGGATTACCCGGTTCTGGTACGTCCGGGTCGTTCAACCCAAGGCCTCGATCATCACCGGGATGACGCGCGAGGGAACGTTCTTGATCGAGAACGGCAAGGTGACCCGACCGGTGAAGGATCTTCGCTTCACGCAGAGTATTCTCAGCGCCCTCGATGGGACGCAAGCGCTGAGCACCACCACCAAGCTGCAGGCGAGCGAGTACTTCGGTGCGGCGCGCGTCCCGGCCGTCCGCCTCAAGGCCTTCACGTTTACCAGTTGAGCGCGCCGGTCATCGGTTTGCCGGCCCTGGCCATTCCTGCGGGCGTCAAGCCGCCGCGCTTTGGCATCAACCAGGCCTACGTCCACGCCCTGCTTCTTGCCGGATGTGCCCCGGTTCTGATCCCCATCATCGACGACGACGACCGACTTCGGGCGATCTACCAGCGCCTCGACGGCATCGTGTTTCCGGGCGGCGAGGACGTCGCCCCGCAGGAGTATGGTGAGGCGCCGATCGGCACCCTCAACGTGGTGGAGACGTCGCGCGACAGGACCGAGCTCACGCTGGCGCGGTGGGCTGTCGCCGACGATCTGCCGGTGCTGGGGATCTGCCGAGGCCAGCAGTTGTTGAATGTGGCACTGGGTGGGACGCTCTTCCAGGACCTACGGGTTGAGGGAGCGACCGCGGTCGACCACTCGGACGCCGACGGGCGTCGTCGCGCGGACCTTGTTCACCGGATCCGCCTGGACCCCGACTCGCGGCTGGCTCAACTGATCGATGAGACCACCCTGATGGTCAACAGCCTGCACCACCAGGCGGTCAAGCAGGTGGCCCCGGTCCTGAAGATCGTTGGCCACGCGGATGATGGCGTCGTCGAGGCGGTCGAGTCGGTCGATCACCGCTTCCTGATCGCGGTGCAGTGGCACCCAGAGGAGCTGTTGGATCTCCCCTGGGTGAAGCGTCTCTTTTCGGGTTTCGCCGCGGCCGCGAAGCCACGATAAGACGGGTCAGGCGGCCTGGGGCAGCGTCACCGGCTTGGGCTCGAGCGCGGTCTTAAGGACCTGGCGCACGTCCTTGACGAGATGAATCGTCATCGCCGTCCTGACGCTTTCCGGAAGGTCGTCGAGATCCGCCTCGTTGCGATACGGCAGGATCACCTCGGTGAGGCCGGCACGATGGGCCGCAAGCAACTTCTGCTTGACGCCGCCGATTGGGAGAACCTTGCCCTGCAGCGTTACCTCGCCGGTCATCCCGACGGTGCTCCGGACCGGCCTGCCGGTGAGCAAGCTGACCAGGGCGGTGACCATGGTGATGCCCGCCGAGGGCCCGTCTTTCGGTACGGCGCCGGCGGGCACATGAACATGGATCGACTTGTCCTCGAAGCCCGCGTCGATGCCGAGCTCCTGGCGATGCGAGCGGACGTACGACAGCCCGATCTGGACCGATTCCTTCATCACGTCGCCGAGCTGCCCGGTCAAGGTGAGACCCTTGGCCCCGTCCATCAGGGCCGCCTCCACGAAGAGCACCTCACCGCCCGTCCCGGTGACCGCGAGCCCGGTCGCCACGCCGGCGACCTCGGTGCGTTCGGCGGCCTCGGCGTGAAACCTGGCGCGGCCCAGGTACGTGCGGATGTCGCCGCCATCGACCACCACCGGCGTCCTCGCCTTCCCGGACTCCAGCCCGGTGGCCACCTTCCTCAGCAGCCGGCCCAGTTCCCGTTCGAGGTTGCGAACGCCCGCCTCGCGAGTGTGATCGCTGATGATCTGACGGAGCGCGGCATCTGACACCACGACCTCGTCCGCCGTCAGTCCGTTTCGTTCGAGCTGACGCCCGAGCAGGTGATCTCGGGCGATGCCCAACTTCTCTTCCTCGGTGTAGCCGTCCAGCCGGATGATTTCCATCCGATCCAGGAGCGGCGCCGGGATCGTTTCCGCCACGTTCGCGGTGGGGATGAAGAGGACCTCCGACAGGTCGAGATCGACGTCGAGGTAGTGATCGCGGAAGGAGTGGTTCTGGGCTGGGTCCAAAACCTCGAGCAGCGCGGACGCCGGGTCCCCGCGCCAGTCCTGGCCGACCTTGTCGATCTCGTCCAGCATGATCACCGGGTTGCGAGTCCCGGCCTCTTTGAGGGCGCGCGCGATTCGACCCGGCAGTGCGCCGACATACGTTCGCCGGTGACCCCGGATCTCCGCCTCATCGTGGATGCCGCCTAGCGAGATGCGCGTGAACTTGCGGCCGAGGGCTCGCGCGACCGATTCGCCCAGCGAGGTTTTGCCCACCCCGGGCGGCCCGACGAGGGTGATGATGGCGCCCGAGCCGCGCCCGCCGATCACCTCGAGGCCGCGTGTGTCGCGCCGCTTTCGAACCGCGAGAAATTCGATGATGCGATCTTTGACATCGTCGAGCCCGGTGTGGTCCTGGTCGAGGACGCGCCGAGCCTCGGCGACGTCGAACTGGTCCACCGTTCGCTTGTTCCAGGGGAGCTCGACCATCCAGTCGAGGTAGTTCCGGATCCAGCCGGCCTCCGGGTTCTGCTCGCTCGTGCGCTCGAGGCGGTCGAGTTCGCGCTCGACCTCCTTGCGAACAGCGTCCGGCATTTCCGCGGCGCCGATCTTCGTGCGGTATTCCGCGACGATGTCGCCGTCACCTTCGCCGAGCTCCTTCTTGATCGCGTCCATCTGCTGGCGGAGCAGGAACTCGCGCTGCCGCTTCTCCATCCCCTCGTTGACCTCGGTGCGGATCTTGTCCTTGAGCGACGCTTCGGCCAGGATGTCGCGGGTCCAGGCGATCAGCATCTTGAGCCGTTCCTCCACGTCGAGGGTTTCGAGCACCTCGACCTTGCGCTCCAGGGAGAGGTCCGGCGAGTAGCCGGACATGTCGGCAAGCTGGCTCGGTTTGTCGATGGCACGGATCATTTGCATCGCCTCGGTCGCGCCGCGGATCTCCAGCAGGTTCTCGATCAGCGCGCGGTACTCGCGAGCCAACAGATGGGCTCGCTCGCTGAGCGGATTGCGCTCGGTTACGGATTGCGCCAGGACTCGCAGCGCGGGCCCGGTTCCGGCGGCGGCGCTCCCCACGCTGGCCCGGTGAAGGCCCTGAAGGATGGCCACTTCGATCCCATTGGGCAGTTTGCGCGAGTCCTCGACGCGAGCCACGGTCCCGAGGCTGGCGTAACGTCCCTCGACCCGCGGGACGAGGAGGACGAGGTTGCCTTCCGCGCGCGCCGCGCGAATTGCGGCCTGGGCCTCGTCCCGCTCGAGCGGGATGGTCACCATCATGTTCGGGAGCACGACCCCATTGTTCAGGGGCAGAAGTGGGATGAGGTCAGTCTTCAAATCGGTCATGGATAACTCCTTCCTAATGCTCTTCCGGGTTGAACCGTTGAGCTATTTCGTTTATGCCCAAATCCCCCGCCTCCAAACTGGTGAAGCGGCTCACTCAGGGGACTCCCCCACTGGTGGCAGCTCGAAGACCAGCTCGGTTCCGTCGATCTCATCCTCCTGCACGCCCACCTGGTGAAACCCGAGGCGGCGCGCCATCGCCAGGGAAGCGGCGTTGTTCGGGCCGATGCTGAGAAATACGGAACGGGTCCCCTGTTGCGCCGCCCATTCGAGGAGGGCTCGGACTGCCTCGATAGCGTATCCCTGCCGCCGCCAGGGTGGGAAGACGCTGTAACCCATCTCCGCTCGTCCGACCAGGGCTGGCGGCCCATGGAATCCGATCGACCCGATGACGGTCGGCGGTTGCCGCAAGACGATCAACCGAACCATCCAGCCGCGTCCTTCCGGCAGTTGCTGGATCCGCTGCAGCTGGACCTCCAGAAAGGACCGATCCTGGTCGCCGCCGAACGCGGCCGGGATCGGCAGCCCGACCAGCCGCTCGGCCGTTTGCCGGTCGCCTGCAAGGAGATCGCGGATGGCCTGAGCGGTGAGGAGAACGAGCCGCAGGCGCGGGGTGACGACGGCGGCGTCCTCGTCGCCACCGGGTTGGCCCCGAAGCCCGGCGAGGCCGGCGCGGATGGACTGGTAGACGAGCTCCGGCGACCGATCCGAGTCGACCTCGACCAGCCGGTGGCCTCGACGGTAGTACTCGGTCAGGGGCGCGGTCTGGACCAGGTAGACCTCGATCCGGTGCCGAACGACCTCTGGGCGGTCATCGCTTCGCTGGGTCAGAGCGCTCCCATCCACGGGACACGTCGGCGTCGTCCCCGGGGGGATCGCCGCCGGACTGGACACGGCGCCGCATCTTGGGCAAACGTAGCGATGGCTCAGCCGGTCGATCAGGGTGGCCGGGGGGATGGCCAGGTAAACCGCGGCATCGATCGGACGCTGTAACGCGTCCAGCATCGAATCCAGGGCCTCACCCTGGGCACCTGTTCGTGGGAAGCCGTCGAGGATGAAACCATTCACGGTATCGGGGTCGCCGAGTCGATGACGGATGATGTCGATCACGAGACTGTCCGGGACGAGTTCGCCATGGTCGAGGTAGTGGCGGAGCTGGCCCCCATGCGTGCTGTCGGCCTGTTGCTGGGCTCGCAGGATGTCGCCCGTGGAAATGGCCGGGATCCGCAACGCGAGGGAAAGCCTGGCGGCCTGGGTGCCTTTCCCGGATCCGGGCGGGCCGAGCAGGACGAGGTGGACCGGCCTGGGGGACACTATGGGCAGGGGAAGCCGATCGCTTCTTGATAGGCGGCGGCGGCCTGGTCCTGGCTGATGTACCCGTCGTGGACCATCTGGGCGAGGACGGCGAAGTGTCGGGCTCGAGCCGCGCAGGGGTTGTGGTAGAGGTCATAGAAAGATGGGGATTGTGGGAGTCCGGCCAGCATGGAGGCGCGAGCCAGATCGAGCTCATCCGGCCTCATCTGGAAGTAGACCCGGGCGGCCTGTCCGATGCCGTAGGCGCCGTGACCAAAGTAGACGGAGTTCAGGTAGCTCTCCAGGATCTGGTGCTTGCCGAACCGAGCCTCGAGTTTGAGCGCCAGCACCAGGTCCTCGGGCTTGCGCCAGCCATCATCACTGTGGTTCATGTAGAGGTTCTTGACCAGCTGCTGGCTCAGCGTGCTGCCTCCCTCCAGCGGCCGGCGATGGTAGAGATCGGCAAAGAACGCCCGAAGGAGACCCTGGCTGTCGATGCCATGGTGCTCGTAGAAGCGCTCATCCTCGATCGCGATCAGGGCCTCGCTGAGCTGGTCTGGGACCCGGGCGAGGGGCACCCTGGCTCCACCGTGGGCGCTGAGCACCGCGTCCACGCGCTTTCCAAGGTCATCGACGGGTGGGGTGACGGCCAGGCCGATTGCCGTGGCAATGCCGACCAGGGCCGGAACGCCCAGGGCGACGGCCAGGATGATTACCCCGATCCGCCGACCGCGCCCGGCTCCGGGTCTCTGCATCGCGCTGAATTGTAAGTTCGCCGTGCCTTGCAGGCGACCGAAACCGCGCCCCGGTCGGCGTTAGAATTGACCTGTGGTCGAAGCCTCCTCGTCACTGAACGACCGGCGCGGTACCTGGAAGGTCAAAGCCGGCCTGGCGGAGATGCTGAAGGGCGGCGTGATCATGGACGTGGTCACCGCCGAACAGGCCAAGATCGCGGAGGATGCCGGGGCGGTCGCCGTGATGGCCCTGGAGCGCGTTCCCGCCGATATCCGCCGTGAGGGCGGCGTCGCCCGGATGAGCGACCCGGGGTTGATCACCGGGATCATCGATTCGGTCACCATTCCGGTGATGGCGAAATGCCGCATCGGCCATTTCGTGGAGGCCCAGGTCCTGCAATCCCTGGGCGTCGACTACATCGACGAGAGTGAGGTCCTGACGCCCGCCGATGAGGAGCACCACATCAACAAGCATGGCTTCGAAGTGCCGTTCGTCTGCGGCTGCCGTGACCTCGGCGAGGCGCTCCGCCGCATCGCCGAAGGGGCGGCGATGATCCGGACAAAGGGCGAGGCGGGGACTGGAAATGTCGTCGAGGCCGTCCGCCATATGCGCGCCGTGACGGGCACCATCCGACGATTACAGGGGATGGGGCCGGAAGAGCTCGTCGTGGAGGGCAAGCGCCTGGGAGCCCCCTTCGATCTCCTTGAGGAGACGGCGAAGCTCGGCCGCCTGCCGGTGGTCAATTTCGCCGCCGGCGGGATCGCCACGCCCGCCGACGCGGCGCTGATGATGCAGCTGGGCTGCGATGGCATCTTCGTTGGCTCGGGCATCTTCAAGGCGGAAAACCCGTCCGCGCGAGCCAAGGCGATCGTCGCGGCGACCACCTACTTCGATCGGCCGGACATCCTGGCCGATGCCTCCCGGAGCCTCGGCAAGGCCATGAGGGGGCTCGAGATTGGGGCCATTCCGGAGGAGGAACTGCTCGCCGGCAGAGGCTGGTGAGCTCGCGGCGCCGGGTTGGCGTCCTCGCGCTCCAGGGCGACTTCCGCGAACATCTGGCCGCTCTCCGCGCCTGTGAGGTAGAGGGTGTCGTCGTGCGCCTGGCCGGCGATCTCGATCCGGTGGATGCCCTGATTCTGCCCGGCGGTGAGAGCACGACCATGGCGCGCCTCATGCAGCCTGAGCTCCGATCGCAGATCCGCGCCCGCGCGGCCGCCGGGATGCCCGTCCTGGGGACCTGTGCCGGCATGATCCTGATGGCCCGCGAGATCCAGGATGGCCGCCCGGACCAGGAGCCTCTTGGATTGATGGACATCGGCGTCCGTCGAAATGCGTACGGCCGGCAGATCGACAGTTTCGAAGCGGAGGTGGACGCCGCCGTCATCGGGGGGCCAGGGCCGGCGGTCTTCATCAGGGCCCCCCAATTGACCGATCGAGGCAAGGAGGTCGAGGCGCTCGCGCTGCACCGCGGGTGCCCCGTTGCCCTGAAGCAGGGCAATCGGGTCGCGCTCGCCTTCCATCCGGAGCTCACGCCGGACCGTCGCTGGCACCAGTTCTTCCTCTCTCTCGATGGCGAGCGCCGATGAGCCTGCATGTACGTCCCGCCCAACTCAAGGACCTCGCGAGCATCGAGGCCCTCTACCGCCAGCATGTCCGCGAGGCGGAGCGCTCGCCACTGAAGCGGCAGTTCGCGTCCTCCCGCCTCTGGTTTCTTTTGAACAACGCCTTCGCGTCGATCCTCCCCATCACCTCGGCGGCTGATCATGTGTACGTCATGGAGGACGATCGGAAGGCCATCAACGGATTCGTCCAGGCGGAGACTTCGACGCTAGGCCCGCACGCCTGGCAGATCCTGAATCTCTGCCTGAACCCCGAGCTGGACCAATTTCAAAACGGCACCGCCCTCCTAGACCACCTCTTCAACGAAGGCCTCAACCGAGGCGTGACGAAGTTCATCGTGCGAGTCCCCGTCGACGATCCGATCATCGAGCTCTTTTACTCGCGAGGATTTTCGGCCTACGCGACCGAACACGCGCTCCTGAAGGAGTCCGTCGAACCCCGCCCGGTGGTCCCGCTGGCCGGCTGGCGGGTCATGCGCCGCGAGGATGAGCTTGGTCTCTACCTTCTCTACGTGGCCACCACCCCCAAGCGGGTCGCCGCCGTTGAGGCGGCCAACTTCACAGAGTGGCGGCGGGCGTTCCAGCCCAGCTCGCGAAGCTCGCGGATCCCGCGCCGGGACGGCCAGCCGCGCTTCGTCGTCGAGCAGGTCCAGGTGATCGGATGGATGAGCCTGTTGCCGGGTGGCGGCGGCCGCCCCCACACGCTGGGACTGATGGCCGCCGCGCAACCGGTCGACCTCTGGCCGTCCCTGCTCGAACGAAGCCTGGGCTACGTCGCGCAGCATCGACCGGGGCCGGTATGGTGCAGCCTGCGACACTACGATGAGCGGGCCATCGCGCTGATGCAGCGGGAAGGCTTCGAGGTGATCGCCTCGCAGACGCTGATGGTCAGGGAGCTTCCGATCAAGGTTCCGGCGCGCGCCCGGGTACGAATCAAGGAAAAGCGGCTGGTGCCGCAATATGGGTGAGATCATTGCAAGAATCAGGACGATCCCTTAACGGCCTGACCGACGCGGATCCAGGCGAGCTCGACTTACTGTTCCAGGCGCTGCCCACCCATATCAACCGGGCTGTCAAGCAGTTGGACCACCAGCGTCTCCTGCTCGAGGTCGTCCTCGACCTTGGCCGCGAGCCGGAGGCCCGCTTTCCGGACGCCGAGGTCCTTCTCGACGAAACGCCGGTGAGCTCGGAAGACCTCGAGTTCGTCGCCACGCGGGTTGGGTCGTTCGGCGATGACAATCGCGCCGGGATCGAACGAACGCTGCATCGCATCTCGGCGATCCGGAACCGATCGGGTGCCATTGTCGGCATGACGTGCCGCGTTGGGCGAGCGATCACTGGAACCATCGACATCATCAAAGACATGGTGATCGGCGGGAAAAGCATCTTGCTACTTGGACGGCCTGGCATCGGCAAGACGACCATGCTCCGGGAGTGCGCCCGCGTGCTGGCCGACGAGATGAAGAAACGGGTGGTGATCGTGGATACATCGAACGAGATCGGCGGTGACGGGGACATCCCGCATCCTGGCATCGGACGATCCCGTCGGATGCAGGTACGGACGCCGTCCCTGCAGCACGCCGTCATGATCGAGGCGGTCGAGAACCACATGCCGCAGGTGATCGTCATCGATGAGATCGGAACGGAACTCGAGGCGTCGGCGGCGCGGACCATCGCCGAGCGAGGCGTCCAGTTGGTGGCGACCGCGCACGGGAGCTCGCTCGAGAACCTCCTCGTGAATCCGACCCTCAACGACCTGCTGGGCGGGATCCAGACGGTCACCCTGTCCGATGAGGAAGCGCGCCGGCGAGGCACACAGAAGTCGGTGCTCGAGCGCAAATCCCCGCCGACCTTCGACGTGCTGGTGGAGATCCACGATCGCGATCGGCTGGCCATCCACCAACCGCTTGGCGAGGTCGTCGATGCGGCCCTGCGGGGAACGATGAAACCGCCGCAGATGCGGATTCGTGGGACAGATGGGGTCATCGTGGCCCGGATCACCGAGCCCGCCCCGATGCGGGTCGCGGCCGTCCGGGAGCCGGTCGACGCGCCTCGCTCCCGGAATCTGCATGAGACGGTGTCGGTGTTTCCCTACGGGGTCAGCCGCAACTACCTGGAACAGGCGATCAGCGACCTGCACGTACCCATCCGGGTCCAAAACCACATCGAGGACGCCGACCTGATCGTCACCTTGAAGAACTACTACCGCCGAAAGGATTCGCCGCTCAAGGCCGCCGAGGCCGGTGGGATCCCCATCCAGGTCCTCAAGAGCAACACGATCACCCAGATCCGGAACGCCCTGAGCAAGGTCTATCAATTGGACACGCCGGACCCGACCGAGTCGGCGTTGCAGGAGACGATCGAGGGGATCAACCGGGCGAAGGCCACCAATGCGATGGTTGAGCTATCACCCCAAACGGCCTATGTCCGGCGGCTGCAGCACCAGTTGGTCGAGCGTCACGAGCTGACCGCCCGCAGCACCGGGAAGGAGCCCAACCGGCGCCTTCGCATCTACACAAGCGCGGACTGAAGCCGGTATAGTTCCGGCAACAGGATGACCGCGGGGAAGCCGGGCGGGTTCTTGATCACCTTCGAGGGACCCGAAGGCGGCGGCAAGTCGACACAGATCCATCGGCTCGCATCGAGTCTTGCCGAGGACGGCTATCGCGTGTGGACCACACGCGAGCCGGGCGGCACCCGGGCCGGCGAGATCATCCGCCCCATCGTCCTCGAGGACCGGGTGACCGAGCTGGCCGCCTGGACGGAAGCGCTGCTCTTCAGCGCGGCGCGGGCTCAACTGGTGGACGAGGTGATCCGGCCCCGACTCGAGCGAGGCGAGGTCGTCCTCTGCGACCGCTTCAGCGACTCGACCCTGGCCTACCAGGGTTACGGGCGTGGCCTCGATCTGGGCGCGCTCCGGCGGCTGCAGGACGAGGTCACGGGCGGTCTGCGACCGAATCTGACGTTGCTCCTCGATCTTCCGGTCGAGACGGGGCTGGCGCGGATTCCCAGGACGGTGCAGGACCGCCTCGACACCGAGACGGTCGCCTTTCACCAGCGGGTGCATGCCGGTTACCGGGAAATGGTTGCCGGCGCTCCCGAGCGGTGGCGGGTGGTCGATGCCTCGCGCCGTCCAGACGCCGTGGCTGCCGACATCCTCGACCTGGCCAGGCGTGCCCTGGCGGGCGCCGGGATCCAGCCGGCAGAGCGACGGTCGGCATGAAACTCCTGATCGCCGTTGTCCACAGCGAGGACGCGTCGTCGACCATGGATGCCCTCAACGACCGCGGCATCTCCGTCACCCGCTTTGCCAGTTCGGGTGGATTCCTGCAGCACAAGAACGTGACCCTGTTTTCCGGCATCGAAGACGATCGCATCGAGGAAGTCCTTGGGCTGCTCCGGGAAAACTGCCGGACCCGCAGCGAGTATATGAATCCGATGCCGCCCCTGGTCGAGCCGGGCGACTTCTTCGTGCCCTATCCCGTGGAGGTGCAGGTAGGCGGAGCGACGGTCTTCATCGTCAACGTCGACCGCTTCGAGAAACTCTAGGCCGAGCTCGGCCTGGCGCTGAGGCTACGAAGGGCGGGAGCGGCGTCCGTACCAGACGACCACGGCGACGATGACGATCAACACGACAACGGCCGCGATGATCTTGTTCGTCGTGATGGCCGTGGTGATCAGGGAGACCACGAGGAGCCCGGCGAGCGAAATGTCCATCCCGAAAGTCTAAGTCCCTGAGTAAGCTTCCTGCGTGTGCTGCAGGTGAGTCTGCTCGCCGGCGTGCTGATCGGCGAGCTGCTGCACCTGGACGATAGGCTGCAGCCACTCGGACGCTGGGCCGAGCAGCTCGGTGGATTCCTGCATGCCGTCCGTCTCCTTTGACCGATAGACTTAGCGAGCCCATGACGAAGAGGCAACCGGGTGGCGAGAAGCGGGTCGATTGGTTCGCCGCCGGTCTTGGGTTGGTGCTCGCCGTTGCCGTGCAACTGGTGGGTGCCACGCTCTTGTTCGGCAGCCATCGCGAGCCCCTGCTCACCCAGGGCATGCTGACCTTCGGCGCCCTGCTGGCGGGCGGGCTGCTCGCCGGCTATCTCGGGCCGTCTCACGGCGCGGTCTGGAATGGGATGGTGGTCGGGGTCGGGTTCATCGTGGTCGAGGAGCTCGCCGGCGCGCTCGGCCCGGTCGGCCCCCTTGGCTCGGCGGGTCTCGACACCGTCGGACTGGTGCTGGATGACGTGCTCGTCCTGAGCGGAGGAACCCTGGGCGGCCTGGCCGCCGGCACCGCTCGCCGCCTCACCACGCGGTAACCAGTCGGGCCCGCCCACCGTTCGCTTCTCAGCGTCGATACGAAATAAGCAGGAAGGAAATCAGGATGGACAAAGAGAACGGCTCGGTCGAAGCGCTGGGGACGCGGATCGTCGACAACGTCAGCCGCGTGCTGGTGGGCAAGGAAGCCGAGATCGAGTTGTGCGCCATTGCCCTTTTGAGCCGCGGCCATCTCCTGATCGAGGACGTGCCCGGGGTTGGGAAGACCATGCTCGCCAAATCACTGGCACGTTCCCTGGGCTGTTCCTTCGAGCGGCTGCAATTCACCCCCGACCTGCTGCCCTCGGATGTGACCGGCGTCAATATCTACAGTCCGAACACCCAGCAATTCGAATTCCGACAGGGTCCGATCTTCACCCAGGTCTTGCTGGCGGACGAGATCAACCGGGCGACGCCCAAGACCCAGTCGGCCTTGCTGGAGGCCATGGAAGAGAAGCAGGTGACCGTGGATGGCACGACCTATCCGCTCTCCCTGCCGTTCCTGATCCTCGCCACCCAGAATCCCGTCGAGTTCGCCGGCACCTTCCCCCTCCCTGAGGCGCAGGTGGACCGGTTTCTGATGCGGCTCAACGTCGGATATCTGGACGTGGCCCACGAAGTCCAGGTGCTGGATCGCTTCGAGCGCGACTCGCCGATGGAGCAGCTGGAGGCGGTTTCCTCGGCCGCCGAGGTGCTGGCCTGCCAGAAGGCCGTGCAGCAGATCTATGTCGATCCGCAGCTGAAGGAGTACATCGCGCGCGTCACGCATCGCACCCGGTCACACACGGACATCGGTCTTGGCGCCAGCTCGCGCGGATCACTGGGATTGTTCCGCTCGTCCCAGGCACGGGCTGCTCTCGAGGGCCGCGACTTCGTCACTCCCGACGATGTCAAAGCGCTGGCCCAGGCCGTGCTGGCGCACCGCCTGATCCTCAAGCCCAATGCCGAATTACGCGGATTGACGCCGGCCAGGGTGTTGAGCCAGATCCTCGAGACGGAGCCGGTCCCGCCCCCGAATGTCGTTTCGCGTTTCGGCCGGCGTGTCGCGAGCTGACTCTAATGCGGCTTCCGCGCCTCCCGCTCGTCACGGCGCTGGCGCTGCTCTTCTTTTTCGCGTACATCACGGGCATCCGGCTCGCCTACAGCCTCTTCTATGCCCTCGTGCTCCTCTTTCTCGTCAGCTATCTCTGGGGCCGGCTGGCGACTGACAATCTCATCGTCAAGCGTGACAGTCCCGAGGGTCAATACCAGGTCGGGGACGAGTTCGAGGAACATTTTGCGATCACGAATCGTTCCTGGATCCCGGTACCGCTGATCGAGCTGACGGATTTCTCCAACCTCCCCGACTACAACCCCGGTCGCGTGTTCAGCCTGAAGGGCCGCCGCTCCCGGCGCTGGACCTCGCGCGGACAGTTCAAGCAGCGCGGGTTGTTCACCTTCGGGCCGGTGGAGCTCCGCTTCGGCGATCCTTTCGGCCTCTTCGCTCGCACCCTGCGGGTCCCGGGGAGCCGATCCGTCGTCGTGTACCCGGTGATCCGTCCGGTCGGATCCCTGGAAGCCCTCGCGCCGAGCACCGCGGGCGACGAACAGCAGCGGGGCCGTGTTCTGGATGTGCCCCCGAACGCCACCAGCATCCGCGAATACGTCCCGACGGACAGCGTGAAACGCATCCACTGGGCATCGTCAGCCCGCCTCGGCCGTCTGATGAGCCGCAGTTTCGAGACGCGCGAGGGCGGCGATGCCTGGATCGTGCTGGATCTCCAGGCGGGCACCCACGCCGGCATCGCGCCGAATTCAACGCTGGAATACGCCATGAGCCTGTGCGCGTCGATGACAGACGCGGCGCTCCGGCGTGGCGGGGCCATCGGGCTCGTCAGCAACGACAGCCGGCTGAGCGTCATCGAGGCGGCGCGGGGCGATCAGCAGCGAAAGAAGCTGTTCGAGCACTTCACCATCGCGCAGGCCGACGGCACGGTCCCGCTGGCCACCCTGTTGACCTCGCAGCGGGAGCACTGGCGCCATCGTGGAGGGTTGATCGTGGTTACGGCCTCGCCGGACGAGCGCTGGGTCGAGGCGCTGCTCGATCTGGGCGTACGTGGTCACCGAAGCCTGGTCGTGTACCTCGATCCGCAGGGATTTGGCGGTAACCAGCGGAGCCTGGCGGCGGCCGGACGGTGGCGACAGGCGCTGAACTGGTGGGTGGTGAAGGGGCCGGATGATTTCGAGCCGGCCTTGGAGCGTCGCGTTGCCGCAGTTTAGCCCAGCGATGATCGCGATGATCGTCGCCGCCGCGCTGGGGGGCGCCCTGGCCAGCGGCGTTATCGCCGTCCGCTACGACGACGGGCGGCTCACCATTCGCCTATTCCGCCAGGCGAAGGTGGCGCTGGCCTTTGCCCTGCGTGACACAGGCCTGCTGTTGCTCCTCGCCCTGGTGCTGGGATGGGCCGTGGCGGCGGCGGTCGAACGTTCCGGGTGGGTGAACGGCTCGGACGGGCGCCTGGTGCCGGCCCTGGCCATCGCTACGGTCATTGGCTGGATCCTGGCCGCCGGCCACGCCTCGCGCGGGGGGTACCTCCTCTGGAGCATCCCGGGCGTGCTCATCTCACTGGCGTTCCTGACGCCATCGCCGCTCACCGCTGGTGGCTTGTCCATCCCGGCCTTGCAAAAGTGGTTCGCGACCGTTCTTTCGGAGTCAAGCGTCTGGCTCCTGATCGGACTGATCGCCCTCATGCTGGTCGCCGGGCTGTGGACCAGTTGGTGGACCTTTCGTCGCCGGAGCGGCCTGGTCGCGCTCCTGCCCACCGGCGCCATCCTGGCGGTCGAGATCATCAACGACACCAACGCCGCCGTCACGTTCTTCGCGATCATGTGGACCGCGGCCGCCACGTTGCTCCTCCTCCGTTTGAATTTCGTCGCCCTCAAGGACCGCTGGCGCGCGCGCCACCTGCCGCGCGCGTCGGATACAGGGTGGGCGTTTGGCGAGGTCGGGGTGGAGGCCATTGCTCTCCTGCTCCTCGCGTCGTTCCTGCTGCTGCCCCCGCTCAGTAATGCCGACATCAGTGGCTTTCTTGTCCCGGGCACCCTGAGCGCGGACCAGTTCCATCCCTTCGGGCTGGGGTCGAGCTCCGGACACGGCGTCGTGGGCTCGATCGGCTACAGCGAGACCGTCCGGCCGGGTTCGCAGCTCAAGGCGAAATCCCAGACGGTCATGATCGTGAGCGGGGACAATCCGACTTATTACCCCTACTGGCGCGGGATTGCCCTGACCGGCTGGGACGGCATCCAGTGGTACCCGCTGCCCAACACCCCCGAGATCCCCGTGCTCGAAACCCGGCTTGCGCCTCGCCAGTCGATCCCCCGGGATGACCTTTCGCGGAACACGCCGCGGCTGCAGGTCATGCACGACACCATCCGGGTGCTGGTCCCGCTCGATCAGACGGCCGGCGCCGTGTTCAGTGCCGGAGAGATCATCTCCGTCGACAACCAGCCGGCGACGGTCCGGGGCATCGTGACGTCCGGCAGCCAGTTCGGGGGACCGACGATCAACGTCGGCGGCAACGTTTCATCGGTTTTCGACACGGTGGACCGGATCCGGTTCACGGCAACCTTGCATCCACCCTACACATACGCCGTGACCGAGGGCATCCCCAACGTCGACGTGACGTCGCTGCGCAATGCCGGAACCGCGTATCCGAATTGGTCGGCGCCCTATCAATCGCTGTACGAAGGTGGACGGATCCAACAGGGCTATTCGACCGCGCGTGACACGGAGATCGCGGCCCTGGCGCAGACCATTGTTCATAACGCGGGCGCCGCCAACCCCTACGACCAGGCCAAGGCGATCGAGTCCTGGTTCCTCCAGCGGGGACGGTTCACCTACACGCTGACCCCGCCGGCCGCACCCGTCGGCGTCAGGCCCCTTGACTATTTCCTCTTCACGTCGCACAAAGGCTTTTGCCAGGACTTTTCGACGGCGATGAACGTGATGCTGCGCACCCTTGGGATTCCGAGCCGTCAGATGAGTGGATTCGGCCAGGGCGTGTTCGACGAGAAGACGCGACGCTACCTGGTCAACTCGCTGGATGCGCATAGCTGGGTGGAAGTGTTGTTCCCCGGATACGGCTGGATCCCGTTCGAGCCGACACCGGACGGGATCAACGTGCCGGTCGCTCGGCCCAACACCGCAGCCGACCTGAATGGCCCCGCGCTCACCCCCGTGCAACCCTCGCAGAGGCCGCGGCCCAACCTTTCCGACCGACCAGAGACCGGGACCACTGGTCGATCCACGGGCTTCCCGAATATCTGGGGCGAGGTCCTGGCGGGGGTCGGCGTCCTCCTGCTGCTCCTCCTCGTTTCGACGGCATTCCTGGTTCGATGGCTGA
Organism: Candidatus Dormiibacterota bacterium; assembly: GCA_036564925.1. Lineage (GTDB taxonomy): Bacteria > Chloroflexota > Dormibacteria > CF-121 > CF-121 > JALYYC01. Next base: position 51,712 of record DATCOB010000105.1, read on the forward strand.
TGGGCGTGCGAGACATCCCGCGCATCTGGCGTCGGCTGCAGTTCCTCGGAGACCGCCTCCGCATCCCGCGTCATGCCGGTGACACGCCCGAGGAGTTCGGCCGGCGGCTGGCCCAGTCAGTCCCGCCACTCGACGCGGAGGTCCGCGCCCTGGCCTCGCTGTACACGCGGGCGAACTTCCGTCAAGGCGGTCTGAATGCGCAGGAGGCAAACGAAGCACGCGAGACCTGGGATCACGTGCGCCGGCAGTACGCCGGGCTGATCGCCAGGGCCTGGCGCGATGCCATGCGCCACGGCGACGTCGTCAGCGCAGCGGGAGGCGAAGCGTCAAGAAGTCGTGGGCGGCGACCGCCCCCTTGATGGTCGCCCGGGTGCCGCGGTGCGTCAGGATGAAACGGACACCCGGGTGTCGGCTGATCAGCGACTCGACCTCCGGCTTCGAAAGGTGCATCGGGCCCGGCATCTCGTAGGTCATCTCCACGATGGTGTGATCCGAGGCCGCGATCAGGGCCTCCAGCTCGGCAGACATCTCGGCGTCACCGGTGTATCCGAGCCGGACGCCGGTACGGGTGAGGAGATACCCGAAGCAGCTGAAGCGATGGGCATGGACCATCGGGTAGGCGCGAACCCGGTAGCCCTCGGCGTGGAAATCCTGTCCCGGCGCGATCTCCTCGACCTGCATCTGCCGGCGTTCCATTGCCGTGTGCAGCATTTCCGGCCCCCACGCTAACTCCATCAGCTGGGTGACGTGCGCCCTGGTGCCTGGAGGCCCGAAGATCGTCAGGGGAGCTGCCTGCTCGTGCATCAGGATCCGGCCGAGGATCAGCCAGGCCAGACCGAACGTGTGGTCGGCGTGAAAATGGGTCAGGAACACCGCCCGGGGCTCGTCGAGGGAAAGGCCGGCTTTCGGTAAGTGCACGGACAGCGGGGCGCCGGCGTCGAGCAAGATGGTGCGATCCACCAGGATGGCGGCGTTGTAGGCATCCGGTGACACCGCGGCACCGGTGCCGAGAAAGGTGAGGTTCACCGAGGTGACGGTACCAGAGCCTTTCCACGCCGAGCCGGATGCTCGCTAGAGTGGAGCCATGCTCGAACGGGTTCGGCTGACACAGTGGTCGCACGGGGCAGGTTGAGCCTGCAAGATCGGTCCTGAGGACCTGGCTCAGGTTCTGAGCCATCTGCCGGTAAGACTCCAGAACACCGACGTCCTGGTCGGGACGGAAACGGGCGACGATGCCGCCGTCTACCGACTGCGTGAAGACCTGGCCATCGTGGTCACCACCGACTTCTTCACGCCGGTCGTGGACGACGCCTATACCTTCGGGGCGATCGCCGCGGCCAACGCGCTGAGCGACGTCTATGCGATGGGTGCCGTCCCGCTGCTGGCGATCAACCTGGTGGCCTTTCCCATCAAGGAACTCCCGGCCTCGATCCTTGCCGACATCCTTCGTGGCGGGGCCGACAAGGTGCAGGAAGCCGGGATCGACATCCTCGGTGGCCACAGCATCGACGACCACGAGCCCAAATACGGGCTTGCCGCGATCGGCACCGTGCATCCGGACCGCGTGATCCGCAACATCGGGGGCCGGCCTGGCGATTGCCTGGTCTTGACGAAGGGGCTGGGCACCGGCGTGATCACGACAGCCATCAAGCATCAGGTGGCGCCTGCTCGCGCCCAGGAGGCGGCCATCACCAGCATGCTCCGGCTGAACCGCGAGGCGGCCGCCGTCATGGCGACGTTCGACGTGAGTGCGGCGACCGACGTCACCGGCTTCGGCCTGCTTGGCCACCTCCATTCCATGGCCAGGGCTTCCGGCGTCGGGGCTGTGGTCTCTGCCGCGGCGGTGCCGTTGCTCCCCGACGCGCAGATGCTGGCCGAGGCCGGCGAAGTCCCCGGGGGCACCCGCTCGAATGAGCGGTTTCTCCAAAGCCGGGTCACCTTTGCCGCCGGCGTCGCTGCGTCCCAGCGTACCCTGCTCTGCGATGCCCAAACATCCGGTGGGCTGCTGATCGCCCTTCCTTTAGCGTCGGCCCCCGCGCTGCTGGCCGCCCTGCGGAGCCGGGGGGAAGGGGCGTTCCAGATCGGAGAGCTTGTCGAAGGTGAGCCGGGCAGCATCACGGTCGAGGGCTGAAAAGGGGCGCCAACCCGGTATCGCGCTGTTACGTCTCTGTCACGAGCAGTCCATTCGGACACATATGCCTGGGCCTGAAATGCTCGTATTAAGAGGTGATGATGCGCTGCGCAGCTCACTTCAGCCACGGGCCTCGTATTGGAGCCACCGCCCATAATGAGCCGAAGTGCGGATGTTCTCTAAGGCCAACCCCGATGACGATCGGCCCCTCATCGAGCGGGTTCGGCGGGGCGATCAGGATGCGGCGCGGGCCCTCTTCGAACGCTACTTCGATCGTATCTACAACTATGTGTATGCCCGTCTCGGCCGAGTCGAGGACGCGGAGGATCTTGCCATGGACACGATGACGCGCAGCCTGACCAGGCTGGACCAGTTCCAGGATCAGGGGGTCGCCTTCTCCTCCTGGGTGTACCGGATCGCGCATAACGCGACGATCGATCACTACCGCCGGCAGGGCAAGGTCACGCTGGTGTCACTGGAGAACGCGACGCTGCCGCAGTCGGCCGATCCCTCGGAGATGGCCATCGAGCGCATGTCGAACGAAGGCCTGCGAAGCGCGATTCGGGATCTGACCGAGGAACAGCAACAGGTTCTGATCCTTCGGTTCTTCCAGGATCTGACGGCGGCGCAGGTCGCGGACATCATGGGTAAGTCGGTTGGCGCCGTCCAGGCGCTCCAGCACCGGGCGCTTGGCTCGCTGGAGCGCGCCCTGCAGGGGAGGCCGTCAAATTGATGCCTGAAGCGCAGCGTCTCGAGCGGCTGGCGGAGCGGCTCCGCTCGCTGGATCCGGTGGCCCCGTCGCCGGCTGCCAAGATTCGCGGTTGGAACCTCGTCGCTGCGGAGGTCCAGCGGTACGGGTCTCGCCGTGCGCACGCCCGGTCGATGGGCCGGCTGGTGCTGGCAGGGCTGGCTGCCGCCAGCCTGCTCGCCGCGGGGGCGGTGGCCGCGTCCGCCGACAGCCTGCCGGATTCGGCGCTGTATCCGGTCAAGGGTGCCATCGAAAACGTTCAGGGTATCTTCACCTTCACTCCGTCCGACCAGTTCAACCACCATCTCAGCCTGGCCGGCACCCGGCTTCGCGAGGCGGAGGCGATGATCGCTCGCCATCGGATCGATCTCGCGGACCAGGCCCTCGCCGGTCTTAACGAGCAGCTGCAGGGCGCCGCCGCGGTGGTGCGCACGCTGGCGGACACGAGTCCGTCGCTTGGGAACAGCCTCGAGCAACAGTTGCGCCAGGCGATTGAGACGCACGATGCGCAGCTGGCCAGCCTGCAGGGCGAGGTGACCAACCCGACGGCGATCGCCGCGATCACGCAGGCGCGGGACAAGGCCCAGCAGGCGCTCCAGGTGGCTGCCGACGCGTCCCGGTCGGGTCAGGGCAAAGATACCGGCCCGTCATCGCAGCCCAGCAAAGGCCATGCTGGCGGCACCGAAAAGCCGTCGAATTCCGGCCAACCGGCGCCAACTCCCTAGTCCGCCGGCCGAGCCCCGTTAGGATGGGCCCGATGGCCCGCCCCCGCGTCGCCCTCCTCTCATCGGCGGTGGCGACGCTGCTCGTGCTGATCGCCGACCAGGCCAGCAAGGCCTGGGCCATGGTGTCGCTTCCCAGGGGACAGCTGGTCACCGTTGTCCCGGGCTGGCTCTGGTTCAGGCTGCTGAGCAATAGCGGGGCCAGCTTCAGCCTGCTGCACGGATACAACCGGCTGTTTGCGAGCATCAGTGTCCTCGTGGTGCTTGCGATCGGCGTCATCCTGGTTCGCGGGCATGTCGTGGACCCGTTGAGCGTTATCGCCCTCGGGGCCGTCGCCGGCGGTGCGCTGGGCAATCTCGTCGACCGAGTCCGCCTCGCCGCCGTGGTCGACTTCATCACGGTCCGATGGTGGCCGGCCGACTTCAACCTGGCCGATGCCGCTATTCGCGTTGGCGTCATCCTCTTCCTGTGCGGCCTGTTCCTCGAGCAGCGACGACGCACTTCCCGGCGCTTGACAGACTGACCCGGCCGGTTACGCTTGGAGCAAGAGGAGCACGGAGCGTGGACAATCTCTTGATCCCAACGCGTTCGGCACCATCCGTCATGCAGACGACGCATGTCCGCGAGATGGCCGCGAACCTCGTCCTTGGTCGGGCCCTCCAGGCGCTGGACGCCGCCTGCGGCATGGTGGTCTACTGGGACGCCGAGGGACGCTGGAACGCCGACAGCTTTGCGCTGCCGGGCCGGCCGGACCGGCTGCAAGAGCTGGCCCCCGTGCTCGAGGCGCTGGTGGAGTGGACGCTGTACAGCGAAGTTCCTGTCGCCGTCCAGGACCTGGGCAAGAGCCGATGGTCCCGTTACCTGCTGCACGACGCGGACCCCCCGTCCGGGTCGATCGCGGCGACGCCGCTCGCCCAACGGGGAACCATCTGGGGTGCCGCGGCCGTCTACCGGGCGGACGTGACCGTGAACGCCATGGACCTGCTGCGGCAGCTGGCTGAGCTCGCCACGGAACCGCTCAGTTCACTTGGTTTCGGGCGTCCGGAGGGGGTGGTCGGCTAGCCACCCATTCGTATCATGGGTTCGATGAGGGCGGAGGAATCCCGGCGGCGCCTGACAGCGCTGCGCCGGCAGCTTAGCGAGCAATCGCTGGATGGGCTCGTGGTCACCGCGCCGCCGAACATCCGGTACCTGTCCGGCTTCACCGGCACGCTGGGCTACCTGGTGGTCGGGCATGACCTGGCAGAGATCGTTGGGGACAGTCGCTACTGGCTGCAGATGGAGGAGGAAGCCCCGGCCTTTTCGCTGGCCCGCTCCGGACCATCCGTCGGGCTGTGGGCGCTGGTGGCCGACCGGCTGAAGGGACACCGGATGCTGCGAGTCGGCTTCGAGGCCCAGCACCTCACGGTGGACATGTACGATCGGCTTCGCGCGGCCATCCCGAGCAACGCGACGCTGGAGGGGACGAGCGGACTGGTCGAAAACCTTCGCATCTGCAAAACGCCGGACGAGATTGCCCAGCTGCGCCTCGTGGCAGCGATCGCCGGTCGCGCATTCGATCGGGTTCGTGACGGGGTTCGCCCCGGACTCCGTGAGCGAGATGTGGCCTTCCTCCTCGAGCAGGCGTTTCTCGAGTTGGGTGCGGACGGCCCCTCCTTCGAATCCATCGTGGCGGGTGGAGAGCGGGGAGCGTTGCCGCACGGTCGCGCATCTGACCGGGTGCTCGAACGAGGCGACATGATCGTGGTCGACTTCGGCGCCCGTGCCGGCGGCTACAACAGCGACACGACACGGACGATCGTCCTCGGGGAACCAAGTGCCGAGCAGCAGCGCGTGATCGACGCTGTGCGGGAAGCGCAGTCGGCGTCGCTCGTGATGATGAAGCCGGGGGTGGCCGCCGACGCCGTCTACCGGCGCGCCCGGGAGGTGGCCGTCAGCCTGGCTGGCGCGGATCATGCCTTTGGCCATGGCCTCGGGCACGGGATCGGCTTGATGGTGCATGAGCGGCCGTTCCTCTCGTCGAGCGATCAGACGATCCTCCAGGCTGGCATGGTAGTCACGAACGAGCCGGGGGTGTATGTGCCCGGTTGGGGCGGGGTTCGGCTCGAGGACATGGTCCTGGTCACGGACGCAGGCCCGGAGATCATCAGCCCCGCCTCACGGGATGTTGTGGTGGGATGACGCCCGCCGCGACGCTACGCGAGAAACTGCAGATCGCCGTCTTTTCGGACGAGCTGTTTGCCGAGAACTGCTACGTCGTGCGGCGACGCGACACATCGGCGGCCATGGTCATCGACCCGGGCTTGCAGGTCCGACGCGTGGTCGAGTATCTGGAGACGAGCCGGCTGCGAGTCGAACACATTCTCCTCTCGCACGGCCACATCGATCACATCGCCGGCGTGCCGTCCGTCCAGGCGGCGGGCCGGGCCGCGGTCGCCATGCACCCGGATGACCGTGCCATTCTTGACTGGGACCAATTCGCCCAGCTTCCCTTTCTCCCGCCGGATTTTGCACCGTTCCGTGTCGACGTGGAGATTCGAGACGGGATGACGATCGCATTTCAGGATGTCGCTCTCCGCGCGCTGCACACGCCCGGCCATACCCAGGGCTCGGTCTGTTTCCTCTTCGGCCTCGACTGCTTTGCCGGCGACACGCTCTTTCAGCGGAGCATCGGGCGCACCGACCTCCCGGGCGGTGATCCGCAAAAGATCATGCTGTCCATCCAAAACGTTTTGTACCGCCTGCCGCTGAAAACGGTCGTGCATCCCGGGCACGGGCCCGTCACCACGATCGAGGAGGAGATGCTCCTCAACCCCTTCGTCCCGCAAGCGCGATAATGCGGATCGCATCCCTGCTGCCCAGCGCGACCGAGATCGTGTGCGCGCTGGGCCTGGAAGCTGACCTGGTGGCGATCACCCATGAGTGCGACCATCCGCCGTCGGTCTCGCGCAAGCCCGTCGTCACCAGTAGCGTTCTCCCGGCAGCCGGCTCGAGTGGTGAGATCGATCATCACATTCGCAAGCTCGTGCACGAGGGCAGCAGCATTTACGCCCTCGACCAGGACCGCCTCATGGCTCTCCAGCCAGACCTGATCCTGACCCAGGAGCTGTGTGCCGTCTGTGCCGTCTCGTATCCCATCGTCGAGAAGGCCTCGCACCGTCTCCAGGCGCCCACCCAGCTCGTCTCCCTCGAACCCGAGAGCCTCGATGATGTCTTCGACAACATTCGGTTGGTCGGGCAGTTGACCGGACGGGCGCAAGTGGCCGAGGCGGTCGTGACGGCCCTGACCGCACGGATTGACAGGGTGCGTCGGCGGGTGGCCGGGCGGCCTCGCCGTCGCCTCGTCGCGCTGGAGTGGATCGAGCCCCCCTACCGTTCCGGGCATTGGACCCCCGGACTGGTCCGACTGGCCGGCGGCGAGGACCTGCTGGGCCGGCCTGGGCAACGCGCCTCCGCGATCGACTGGCGTCAGATCGACGAGGCCGGGCCGGAGGTGCTGGTCGTCATGGCCTGTGGCTTCACCCTCGAGCGGAGTCTTTACGAGGTCGAACGTATCGCACCGCGCCTCGCCGGCCGGGAGTGTTTCGTCGTGGATGGCAATGCCTTCTTCAGCCGCCCCGGGCCCCGCCTGGTCGACAGCGTGGAGATCCTGGCGGGCATCCTGCACCCGGAGGTGGTCGAGCCCCCACCTGGCACGGCCGCCCGGCGGGTTGCCTAACCGCCGAAGGCGAACCGGAAGAAGGCGGCCGCGATCAGGATCAGGGCGATGCCGCCGCCGAGGAGCAGGAGCACGGCCGCCCCAGCGAAGCCGAGCATGCGGCCGAAGGCGAGCCGCAGCTCGTCCTCCGCGGATGGGTCGGAGCTATGCTCCCTCACCGCAACGGCAACTGATCGCGGGACTCGCCGATCGTGCTCCAGTCCTTGAACGGTCCATGTGGCTCGCCCAGATCGTTGGTCGTCCAGGCGTCGACCCGGCCCAGGCCGGCCGCCAGTTGCTCGCGAAGAACCTGCGATGGGTCTCGCCGGTCGTGGACGGCGATCTTTTCGGACCGCAGTCGACGGGTGCGCGCGCCAACATCGTCGACCCACCAGATCGCGCTGATGTCCAGGACGTGGCCCGTCCGCTCGCGGTAGCTAATGGTGAGACTGGCCTCTCCCCCCTGTCGCCGGGCGAAGCGCAACTCCCAGGCCGACTTGCCGCGTCGATAGCGCTCGATCAGGAGGTCGTTCTCCCGGGCGAACGCCTCCACGGCGGGAGCGATTGCGCGGAAGGCGTCCACGATCTCGTCGGGAATCGGGGCAGGCCGGGTCAACGGACGCACGGGGCCATTGTAAAGTTGATTCGATGGCGCGGCCGCAAACGAACGAGGTGATCGACAGGATCCTCGAAACGGCGAGGACCATCGCGGTCGTCGGTCTGAGCCCCGATCCGAGGCGGCCCAGCCATGGCGTCGCCCGGTACCTGCAGCGGGCAGGCTACCGCATCATTCCCGTGAATCCCGCGCTTAAGGAAGTCCTCGGGGAGAAGGCCTATGCCTGCGTGCGGGGTCTCCCCGACCCGGTTGATATCGTGGATGTCTTCCGCCGGTCCGAATTCGTCGGCCCGATCGTCGACGAGGCGATCGCCGCCGGGGCCACAGCCGTGTGGCTCCAGGACGGCGTGGTGGACGAGGCGGCAGCCGCGCGGGCCAGGACGGCGGGGCTCGATGTGGTGATGGACGATTGCATCATGCGCCGGCACTCCCAGCGCTGGTGATCTCGTGCCCGTCTAAACGATGCTCGGCGATCTCCTCCGCGGCGCGCCGGCCCGACACGTGCTCGGTCGTGACGCGCTCGAGGACGGCGCGCGTGATGATCCGTAGCTGGCGGCTGGTTACCGTGAAGATCGAGTCGATGGTTGGCTCAAGCCGCTTTTCCAGGAGGCCACAGAAGAAGAACGCGGCCGCCGCGTTGGCGACGAAGTCCGGGATGATCGTGGTCTCGCGGGCCTCCAGCGCGGTCTCCGCCTCCAGCGTCACCGGGTTGTTCGCGGCCTCGACCAGCAACCGGCACCGGATGGACCCGTAGTTCTCGGCGCGAATGGCTCCGCCGATCGCCGCCGGGATCACGATGTCCACAGCCTGGTCGAGCCAGGCTTCCTCTGGCGCTCGCCGCACCCGTCGCGGAAGCTGGGAGCGGTCGATGTGGCCAAAGCGATCGCGGACGCTCAGCAGGTGGGGAACGTCGAGTCCGTCGTCGTCGATCAGCGCACCCTCGATGTCCGCGATGACGGTGAAACGGGCTCCCGCCCGGTGCAGGTAGCGGGCCGCGGCTCCGCCCACGTTGCCGAAACCCTGCAGGGCCACCCGCGCCCCCGTGATGGACAGGTTCAGGGCAGCGGCGGCCTCGAAGGTGCATTCTGCGACCCCGTAACCGGCGATCAACTCGGTGATGGGGACGCCTTCGCTGGTCAGGGACAGCGCCTGCTTCACGCGGCTCAGGCCCGCGCCGCCTTCCGTCTTGAAGCCTGACTGCAGGGGGTGCGTCAGTCCGACCAACTGGCAGGCGGCGATGATCTCGTCCTCGTGCGTGCCGAGATCGGCGCCCGTCGCATAGCGCTCCGCCACGTAAGGCCGGATCGCTTCCAGGAATCGGCGCAGTACGCCTTGCGCGTCTGGTGACGCCGGGTCCCAATCGATCCCCGACTTCGCGCCACCATAGGGGATCTCGAGCACGGCCATCTTGTGCGACATCGTCCTCGCCAGGGCGGTGACCTCCGCGGCGGTCACCCCGCGACGCATGCGGATGCCTCCCGAGCACATCCCCGAGACCAGCCGGTCGATGACGAACCAGGCCCGCGCCCCGGTCGGCTCGTCATGCCACTCGGTGATCAGGTACGGTGTCCCCGGCGCCTGCGTCAAAAGACGCGGCCTCCCAGGGGCACGTCCTGTGAGGGCTCCAGCAGCACGACCGCGCCGGACTCGTCGGGGACGCCGAGGACCAGGACCTCCGAGCGTAGCGGGCCGATCTGGCGTGCAGGAAAATTCGTCACGGCGACCACCAGTTTGCCGCGCAACTGCTCCGGTCGGTAGTGGACGGTGAGCTGGGCGCTCGACTTGCGCCGGCCGAGCGCACCAAAATCGATCAGCAACCGGTAGGCCGGCTTGCGGGCTTCGGGAAACTCGTCGGCCTCGACGATTCGGCCGACGCGGATATCAACACGCTCGAAGGCCGCGATGTCGATGAGCGTGCCCTCCGGTCCCAAGAAGCCTAGTGTAATGTGCCCAAGAACATGCCGCTGAGTTCGACGGAGATGCGGGACCTGTTTCCGATCGCCAGGCGCTACGCCTACCTCGACCATGCCGCGATCGCGCCGCTGGCCGCGCCCGTCCGGTCGACGATGGAGGTCTTCCTCGATCGCCAATCGGAGGAACCGTTCGAACTGGCCCACTGGGAGCGGATACGGGCCCAGGTGCGGGTGCGAGTCGGGGAGTTATTGTCGGTCGGGCCCCAGTTCATCACCTTCACCCGCAACACGACGGCCGGCCTCGGCCTCGTGGCGGCCGGCCTCGACTGGCGTGACGGCGACAATGTGGTGGGTGTCGATGGCGAGTATCCCGCCAACATCTATCCATGGATGGGACTGAAGCGACGGGGGGTCGACCTACGCCTCTACCAGCCCGCCAACGGCCGCATCGATACGCGGGCGCTGCTCAACCTCTGCGATGCGCGCACGCGGATCGTGACCGTCAGCGCGGTGCAGTTCGGGAGCGGTTACCGTCTCGACCTCGCCGAACTGGCGACTGGCCTCAAGGGCAAGGACATCCTGCTCGTCATCGATGCCATGCAGGCGGTGGGCGGTCTCAAGTTCGATCTATCATCGACCGCCGTCGATTTTCTCTGCGCCGGGGCCCAGAAATGGCTGCTCGGGCCGAGCGGCGCCGGGTTCGCGTATGTCGGGCCGCGCATGCTCGAACGGATGAGCCCGGTGGCGATCGGGACGGAGAGCGTGGTCGCCGATCGCGAGTACTTCACGTACGACTTGACCTTGAAGCCCGACGCGCGGCGGTATGAAGATGCGGCGCCCAACTACGTCGGCATCCTGGGGATGGGCGCGGCGGTCAATCTCCTGATTCGGGCCGATCCCGTCCAGGTCGAAGCCACCGTCCTCCGGCTCGCCGACCGGCTGCGCGACGAGCTTCCGCCACGTGGATACGCGATGGTCTTCACCCCATCCACCCCGTCCGAGCGGTCGGGGATCGTCTCATTCCGGCATCCGCGGATCGTTCCGGCCGAGGTCCACGCGCGTCTTCGCGAGGCCGGCATCATCATCTCGCTCCGCGGCGACTTTTTGCGAGCTTCCCCCCACTACTACAACAGCGACGCGGACATCAACCGCTTGCTGGACACGCTTCCCCAGTGACCTTCTGGCAACGCGCCCGGCAGGAGCTCGGCCGTGAGACACAGCCGGTCGGCACCGTCGTGAGACTGATCATCATCGAGCGCGCGGTGCGCGGCACGCTGGTTTTGATCCTGGGCATCGCGCTCTTGACCGACAGCCGGCAGATCGGACGACTCGTGCGTCGCTGGGTGGCTGAGCTCGACCTCAATCCTGAGCGCCGCCTGATTCCGAGGGCGACCGTGGCGGTGCTGCGGCCCTTCGGGCTGCTCTCCACCAGAACGGTGATCGTCCTTGGCCTTGGGGCCGTCCTGTTCGCGGCCCTCGAGCTGACCGAAGCGGTCGGCCTGGCCCGCCGGCGCCGGTGGGCAGAATACCTGACGGTGATCGCGGGCTGCATCGGCATTCCGTTTGAGGTGAGCGAGGTCATCAACCGTCAGACGCCATTGCGGATCGGCTTCCTTGTGGCCAACATCGCCATCGTGATCTATCTGGCCTGGCAAAAGCACCTCTTCGGGCTTCGCGGCGGGATCGCGACGGAAACGGAAACCGGCTAGCGGGAGTTCCCCGAGCCGAGCGGGATGCCGACACCCGCAACCCCGAGAGGACCGGCATGCCGGGTCAGCATTCCAACGAGAAAACCGAGCACGCGGTCCGCCGAGGGGCCCTCGGATATGGTGGCGAGCATGGCAGGCTCCGGAATGCGGAAGGCCCCCAGCGACCCCGCCCTGGCAGCCCGGCTGAACGATGCCGTCCCGGCCGGCACGAAGGTCACCTTGATCTTGGTGTACCGGTCACCGGAGTGGATCAGCGCGAACGGCGCCTTCGTTTTCACCTGCCAGGCCCGGATCTCCTCATTCTTGAGTCGGCGCTGCAGGGTCGCGATCAGCTTCTTTCCGCCGGGGTCATTGTCGAGGTAGATGGCGACGTGCATTGGTGCCATGATACCGCGAGTTAGGTCTTACCGAGATTTTCGAAAAACCGTCGCATGGCCGCCCGCACCGGTCGCTCCGGCACTGGCTCTTCCGCGACGGGCTGACCCCGCAGGGCGCGCAGTTCCGCCCGATTCTGCTGCCACACCACCCACACCCGCTGCACGGCGGTGAAGTTGGTTCCCACCGCCAGCACCCAGAGCGCGATGGTGAGGGCCGAGACGCCGCGGAACTGGATGGGTTCCAGCAGCAGGCCCGCAACGATGATGACCACCCGCTCAGGCCGGGCCAGGATGCCGACATCGCAGGTGAATCCCAGGCTCTGCGCCCGGGCGCGCACGTAGCTGACCAGGAAGGAGCCGGCCAGCGCGACAAGGACCACGACCGAGCCGAGCGTGTCGTGCCGCTGCAGGAAGTAGACCAGGATCCCAAGGTACACGACGCCTTCCGAGTAGCGGTCGACGGTGGAGTCGAGGAAGGCGCCGTAGCGATAGACCTTGCCCGCGGCCCGGGCGAGGGCGCCGTCAAGGATGTCGAAGAGTCCGGCAAAGAGCAGGACCAGTCCGCCACTGAGGAAGTGTCCCGTGGCGACCAGCAACGCCCCGAACGCGGTGATCGCCAAACCAAAGAGGGTCAGCATGTTGGGCGTGATCGGCGACTCCCTAAAGACGCCGATCGCCCGCTCGGCCCATCGGCGGATCCAGGCCTGGAATTTCTGGGTGAACATCAGCCGGACCTCAGGCTGGGTTCGAGTCGCGCCTTCGGAACCGGCTTCGGCCGGCTACGGGCTTGCTGGTAGACGTCGGTGACCTGGTCGATCACCCGCTCCCAGTCGTAGCGCTGGACGGTCGTCATGGCCGCCGTGGCCAGGTCCTGGCGGAGTTGCGGCCCGTTGATCAGGGTCTCCAGCGCATAGGCCAGCTGGCGTTTGCTCTTACGGTCGACGAGGAGGGCATCGCGTCCATGGGTAACGACCCCGCGGAAGCCATCGATGTTCGTCGCAACGATCGGCTTGCCCGCTGCCATCGCCTCGAGCAGGACGATCCCGAAGCTCTCGTCGCCGGTGGCGGGGGAACAGAAAATGTCGCAACTGGCGTAATAACGCGCTTTCATTTCCTCGGGCACGTAGCCGGTCATCACGACGTCCGCGAGCTGCTTGCGAGCGAGGAAGTTGCCATACCAGCGTCGCAGCGGTCCGTCGCCCACGATCACGAGGCGCAGGTTGGGATACAGGGGCTTGAGCTGGTCGAACGCGCGCAGCAGGTAGCCGAGGCCTTTCCGGTACTCGAGCCGGCCGACGAAAAGGATGTTGACCATCCCATCCCGCAACTCGGGTAGTGGCATCGCACCGTGGAACCGCTTGACATCGATTCCATTCGGGACGACGTTGTACTCACCCGGAAAGTAGTGCTCGACGAAGTCGCGCGCCGCATTCGAGACCGCGATCCGCGCGTGGAGTCGGCGCACGTAGCGCTTCAAGAGTGGCTTGCCGTAGTAGTAGCCCACATTTGAGCGTGCGAACGCATGGAAGGTGCCCACGTTGCAGGTCTCGGAGAATCGAAGCGCCGTGACCGGAAGGACCGGCATCAAGGGCTCGTGGTAATGGATCACGTCAAAGCCGCTGTCCCGCACGTAGTGCTTGATCCGGTTCATCAGGTGGAAGCTCACCGTGATGCGAGCGACGGAGCCGTGCGTCGGAATGGGAAAGGGCCGTCCCACCCGGATGAAGTCGGCATCCCGATCGTCCACCTCGCTGGCGGAGCAGGGAGCGAACACCGTCACCTCGTGCCCGCGTCGGCGAAGGCCGGCGGCGAGGTGCCGCACGTGCTCGGTCACGCCCCCCGGATGAGCATAGTCATACGCCGACACGAGCGCGATCCTCATCTGGCTCTCCTGCTTCCCGAAGAGATTATCCGCCAGAGAACGCGCGCACGGCCGACCGCCCCATCCGAGCCCAGTTCCGACCGATCCGGCGGAACTTCAACTGGGCGATGCGGCGATGGGTCACAAAGTCCCAGTACTCGCCAGCCGCCCGGGTCTGGCTGGCCAGCATCGCCTTCTTGACGTCCTGGGCGCTCTTGCCCGGAAACGTCGTGTAGCCGGTACCGATGCCTTCAAGGTGGTGACTGTCGGAGCACCCCACCTCGGGGAGGTGGAATCGGTCCCGATTCAGCCGGTTGATCTTCGCTGCGCAGGTCCGTCCCGCCACCGACGGGTTGAACGTCTCGACCGCATCGAAATAGATCTCGGGTGAGGGATTGTTCATGATGCCGTCGAAGGTGCGAAACCCGATGCTGCGGGTGAGCATGGAGAAAGGGTGGACCGCGATGGCGAGGCCCCCCTGCTCGTGGATTCGGGCGATCGTCTGGTCCAGGGGCCGCCACATCGGGATAGGCTTGTCGATGAACAGCGCAAGGAGATGCCCATGCAGCGTCGTGATCTCGGAGCCGCTCACGATCTCGAAGGGATACTCGTTGGCCATTTCCTGCGCCTGGTAGCTGCCGGTGAGGCGGTCGTGGTCGGTGATGGCGACCACGTCGAGGTCGGTCTTGTCCCGCACGTAGTCGAGCACTTCGCGCACGGTCGCCGTCCCGTCATTTAACGAGGTGTGCATATGGAAGTCCGCTTTACCCAAGAGATCCTCCTTGATCGCCAACAGCGGCCTGCGCCGGCGGTGACGGCATCGAGATGGCCGGCACCGTGGACCTGTTGGGCCAGATCGGCTCCAGAACGTGCCACTGGTCCGGATACATCTTTATATAACCTTCGAACGTCTGAAGGATTTGTTCCATGGCACTTCGGACGTCCGCGGCATGATCTTCACTCTTTGTGAGGAAAAGCGGCGGTCCACCCACCGCCAGGTATCGGTCATGGCGATCCCGGACGCAGAAGGCCGGCAAGATCGGCGCCCCCGTCTTCAGGGCGATCTCGACCGGGCCCGTGGGAAAGCGCGCCACCTCGGAAAAGAACGTGAACGGCTGTCCGGTGTTCAAGATGTCGCGGTCCATGGCGAGGACGACCATCCGGCCGTCTTTGAGCATGCGGATGATGTCCCGGGCCCCGGTCTGACTGAGCGGAATGACCTTGATTCCCAATTTCGATCGGGTCCGAAAGACATGGTCGAACAGTCGCCGGGGCTCGATCTGCTCGGCCATCACGCCGATCTGGCCGAAGGATGCCGCCCAACTGGCCGCGGCCAGTTCCCACGAACCCATGTGTGGCGCCACCACGATGACACCCTTGCCCCGCGACATCGCCAGGTCGAGGTTCTCGACCCCGACGGCCGTCAGGAGGTCCCGAAGGGGACCCCGATCCATGCGCGGGATCTTGAAGAAATCGATCCACGCCTTCGTGTAGTTGAGCCAGTTTCGCCAGGCCAGCTTCCGCAGTTGCGGCCCCGGCAGTTCGGGGCAGACATGCCGGAGGTTCGACTCCAGCGCCCGGCGCTGTCGCGCGAGCAGGGGGAAGGCCAGCGTGCTGATCACGGCACCCAGCGCGTAGGCGAGGCGGCGAGGTAGCCGCGCGATGATGCCCTCGATCAGGCGGAAGCCGGCGTACGTGATCATGACGGGTCCAGCACCGGCTGGACCGGCTTCTCCGGAGCCGGCGTTGGTCGCTCGGCTCGCCAAACCGGGAGGAAGACCAACCACTGGTCCGGCTCCCGGCGAATGATGCGCTCGAAGAAGCGGACGATACGCTCGGTGGTTACCTGGATATCGTGCGTGGCGTCGCCCGTGCGGCTAACCTCGATGGGGTCCTCGATCTCCGCAACATAGAGGTTGTTGCGCTCGCGACGGCCCCAGGCGGGAATGATCGGGACGCCGGTCTTCAGGGCGATTGCGGCTGGGCCGGCGGGGAACAGGGCGGGCCGGTTGAAGAAGGTCACGCGAACACCGTGATCACCACGATAGAGGTCGCTGGCCAGCGCCACCAGTTCGTTCCGGGCGAGGGCTTTGATGATGTTGCGGAGGCTTCCCGCGCCGAGTGGAATCATCTTCATACCGATACGCCCGCGTGAGGCGACCACCACCTCAGTCAGCGGGCCGAGCGGCAGCTCATCGGTCACGGCGCTGATGGGGTACCCGTAGACCGCGGACGCGGCGGCAAGGATGTCCCAATTCGAGATGTGGGCGGTGACCACGATGGCGCCTTTGCCGGCAGCGAGTGCTCGGTCGAGATGCTCGCGACCCTGCGGGCGAACCATGCGCCGGATCTGCTCGGGCGTGAGCGAATCCATCAGGATGAAATCCACGAACATTTTGAAATAGTTGCCGAAGGCATGCCGCGCGGTTCGTTTGACCCGAGGATCATTCCACGGCAGTCCGAGCACCTGGCCGAAATTGTCGAACGCGACGCGGCGCCGGCCCGGCATCAAGAAGAAGGCGCACCGGCCCGTGAGCGCCGCCAGCGGGTAACGAACCCGCGGCGGCAGCGCCCGCAAGATCCAGTTCCCCAGCCTGAAGAGGCGAGGGAGGATCATCGGCGGCGAGCGGTCTCCCGTGCGGGCCGGGCGGTGACGGCCAGCTTGGTCGCCCGCTCGCCATTGGGTTCCGTCCCGGCGATGAAGGCTTCCGTCTTTTGATGCGCAACCGAGTCGGTGAATTGCACCGGCGGCGACTTCATGAAGTAGGAGGACGGTGCATCGAGCGCGCCAGCGATCTTGCGATCGAGCCCCAGCTTGCAGCAGCGGACGGCATCGATCACGACCCCGGCCGAGTTCGGCGAATCCCAAACTTCGAGCTTCAGTTCGACGTTCAGCGGCACATCACCGAAGGAACGTCCCTCGAGGCGAATGTATGCCCACTTGCGGTCACCGAGCCAGGGCACGTAGTCGGAGGGCCCGATGTGGATGTTGTCGGCCCCGATGTCGACCGCCATCTGGGACTTGACGCTATTCGTCTTGGAGATCTTCTTCGACGTCAGGCGCTCACGCTCCAGCATGTTGAGGAAGTCGGTGTTGCCGCCAAAATTCAGCTGATAGGTCCGCTCCAGCTTGACGCCCCGATCTTCGAAGAGGCGGGTAAGAATGCGGTGGACGATCGTCGCACCCACCTGGGACTTGATGTCGTCGCCGATGATCGGAATGCCACGCTTCTCGAACCGGTCACGCCAGTACGGCTCGCGGGCGAGGAACACGGGCATGCAGTTGACGAACGCGCAGCCGGCCTCGAGAACCTGTTCCGCATACCATTTGACCGCCTCTTCGCTGCCGACGGGGAGGTAGTTGACGACGACGTCGGTCCGGGTTGCCTTGAGGATCCCGACGATGTCCGCGGTCGGGCCAGGCGCCTTGGTGATGATCTCGGACAGGTATTTGCCCAGTCCGTCGTGGGTCATGCCGCGCTCGACCTTGATACCCAGGCGAGGGACGTCACAGAATTTCACCGTGTTGTTGTGTCCGGAGAAGATCGCGTCCGAGAGGTCCTTGCCGACCTTCTCCTTGTCAATATCGAAGGCGGCCGAGAACTCGATGTCCTTGATGTGATAGCCGCCGAGATCGACGTGCATGATGCCGGGGATCGCCGTGCCGGGCTTGGCGTTCCGGTAGTACTCGATCCCCTGGACGAGTGACGAGGCGCAATTCCCGACGCCGAGGATGGCGACGCGTACCTTGCGCCGGGATCGTGCGTCGTTGCGGCTGGCGGCCACCGCTGCCACCCGCCCGTTGGGCTTGCTACCGTTCTTGTGGGTTCCGTTTGTTTTTGCCATCGCTCCTACACCTCGCTCCTTTCTTTCAGCGCCCTGACCTGAGGCCGAGGCGCGATCAATGTCGACAGTTCTCGATGGAAGGCATTCGGGCCTTCGCGGTTGAGTGAGCAGTAGACGAGCCGGCCAGCGCGGCGACCGCGAACTAATTGCCCTCGCCGAAGCATGCGCAGATGCCAGCTGAGCCCCGGCTGACTGAGGTTCATCGCGTCGGCCAGTTCCTGGACGGTGATTTCTCGCGTGCCGGCGAGAAACTCCAGGATCTTGAGCCGCGTGATGCTGGCCAGCGCCTGGTAGTGCGCGCGGAGCTCGCGTAGGGATGGTTGGGCGATGAGTGAATGTGCCATATAAAGAAAACTTTATGAATCATAGCATGCCGGGCGCTGTTCCCGGAACGGGCGCCATCGTCTCGCGCCGGCGGGCGCTCGGCGCGATGGCGGGGCTGTGGCTAGAGGCTCAGCAGGTGCCGGGGCAGGTTCGAGCGAATTCGCACTCGCTCTTGTAGCGACAGTCGTTGATGCCGCTCAGCGCTTGAGCGACGACCGCCTGCAACTCCTGAATCTTCTTAGCTTTCTCGGTGTCTTCGGCATCCATGGTTGATCGGTGCTGTGACGTAGACGGCAACGTTGGCGACGCCGATGCGAGAGAAGCGGCAAAACTTGACAGCGCCGCTATCCGAAACGCCTACAGGATAGGAGGGAGGTCTCGTGTGGTCAAGGAAAGACTTGTTAAGGTGAACACGATGCCGGCCGTACGGACACGTCGAAGCGCCGGGGCTACCGTCCAGCCTCCGTTGGGGTTCGCCCGGATCGCCGGGCACGAGCGAGCCTTGCGGATCTTCACGGCACAGCGAGCTGCCGGCCGGCTTGCCCACGCGTACTGCCTGACCGGCGAGGAAGGGATCGGTAAGACGGCGCTGGCCCACGCCCTGGCCGAGGAGTTACTCCTGGGCCCGGGGCAGTCACCGCGACTCGATGTGCACCCTGACTTCTGGTCCGATGACCGCGCGGAGGCGATCAGTATCGACGAGATCCGGTTCCATCCCGAAAAGGGCGCGCAGGCGCATGACCAGTCCCTGCAGCAGTTTCTCAGCCTGAAACCCTTCAGTGCCCCCACGCGGGTGGCCGTTCTGGCGAACGCCGAGCGAATGACCGAGGCGGCCCAGAACTGCCTCCTGAAGACCCTCGAAGAGCCGCCCGGCAGTACCGTGCTGGTCTTGACGACCGCGTTCCCGGATCACCTGCTGCCGACCTGCCTCTCGCGTTGCCAGGTGATCGCGCTCTCCCCGCTGGGCCGGCCGGCGCTGCTCGGTTTCCTTAAAGCGCAGCACTGTGACGACGAGAAAGCGGAGGGCCTCGCCGGGCTCGCGCATGGGCGGCCCGGCCTGGCGCTGCGGGCTCTGACGGATGGCGGATGGGTCACGGTCATGGACCGCTGGGCTGAGGAACTTGCGGCGCTGGCCTTTGAGGATGCCGATGCGGTCTTGAGCTACGCCGCGCGGTTTGGCCAGGGCCCGCAGGCAGAGATGCGCGTGGTTGCCGCCACCGCGCTACGGGGTTTCATCGCCTTTCTTAGGGACGCGATGCTATTTACCGCTGGATTGGCCGGCCCGGCCTCATCCAGCCGGCGGGCGCTCATCGAAGCCTGGGTGGTCCGGGTACCGCCGGACCACCTGCGCCTATCCCTGGCGGCGGCGCAGCGCACCCAGCTCCTGATCGACCAGAATGTCAATCCGCGGTTGGCTATGGAGGTCATGTTGCTGGATCTGCGGGTTCGACGCGCCGCATGAGTACCGTCTTTGTCACCCTGCCGCTCCCCTCGCCGGGGATCGACCTGCTCCGCGACCGTTTCGAGGTCACCATGCTCGAAGCGGAGGGCATGCGGGAGGACGTGCTGGCCGAGCACATCGCAAAGACGGACCCGGTCGGCATCGTGGGCATGGTCAATGTGCCGATCACGGATCGCATCATGGGTGCGGCGCCCCATTTGCGCGTCGTCGCCAACTACGCCGTCGGCTACAACAACGTTGACCTTGCCGCCGCAAACCGCCGCGGTGTCATGGTGACCAACACACCGGGGGTCCTGACCGAGGCGACGGCCGACCTCACCTGGGCCCTGCTGCTGGCAGTCGCCCGTCGGGTGGCCGAGTCCGACCGCTTCCTGCGCGAGGGCAAATTCAAAGGATGGAAGGCCGACCTGCTGCTTGGCACCGATGTCTTCGGCCGCGTTCTCGGCGTGGTCGGCTTCGGGAGGATCGGTCAGGCGGTGGCGCGTCGTGGGCTCGGCTTCGGCATGTCGATCCTCTACAGCGATGCCAGACGCGCCAGGCCGGAGGTCGAGAGCGAGTTTCGCGCGCAGTACGTCCCGCTGGACGAACTGCTGCGCAAGGCGGATTACGTGACAATCCACGCGGACCTGAATGATCAGACGCGTCACCTGATCGGCGAGCGGGAGCTCAAGCTGATGGGGAAGGACCATTACCTCATCAATGCGGCCCGAGGACCGATCGTGGACGAGACGGCCCTTGTGCGCGCGCTGAAGGAGAACTGGATCAAAGGCGCCGCCCTCGACGTCTACGAGCACGAGCCGCAAACGGAGCCGGGGCTGACCGATTGCTGGAACGCTGTGCTCCTGCCCCACCTGGGAAGTGCAACCGTGACCGCCCGGGCCGCCATGGCCGAGACCGCAGCCCGCAACCTGATCGCCGCCGTGGATGGCCAGTTACCCCCCAACCTGGTCAACCCGGAAGTCCAGGCGGCCAAAGCCTAGGTGCCGATCCGGCTGGTGGCCATCGATCTCGATGGCACACTCGTCAACGATGCCCTGACCATTCATCAACGTGACATCGCGGCGATCAAGGCGGCGACGGCCGCCGGCGTCCACGTTGTGATCGCGACCGGCCGGATGTTTCGCTCATCATTGCCCTACGCGAAGACGCTGGAACTTGCTGGACCGATCATTAATTACCAGGGCGCGGTCATTCGAGATATTGCCAGTGGCGACGTGCTGTTCAAGTGCGAGCTCACGGTCGAGATGCAGCAGCGGGTGCTGGCCTTCACCGAGCCTCGGGACTGGCATGTCAACGCCTACGTCGATGAGCAGGTCTTTACCGAGCGAGCCCGCCCCGAGGCGGATCTCTACGAGCGGATTTCTGGCGTCCCCTACGAAACGGTCGGACCGCTCTCGTCCTGGATCAGCCGTGACTCGACCAAGATGGTGCTGGTCGATCTCGACCAGGAAGGCGTCCCGGAACGTATGGCGGAGCTGACCAGGTGGATGGGCCCGGTCGCGCGAGTGACCCGATCGCTCGCCTGGTTTGTCGAGGTGATCAACCCTCAGGTATCCAAGGCGCGCGCGCTCGCGCTGGTCGCCGATCGGCTGGGCGTCGCTCAAGCGGACGTCTGCGCCATCGGCGATAACAAGAATGATGAGGAGATGATTGCCTGGGCCGGCTTCGGCGTGGCGATGGGCGACGCGCCGCCGGAGGTCCGCGCCATGGCCCGGCATGTCACCCGCACGGTCAACGAGGCGGGGGTCGCCGACGTCTTCGAGCGCTTCGTGTTGGGGCGGGAAACGGCCCGAAGGTAAGGCGCTGGCGGCGGACAGGGCCCCGGGGCATCCTTATATACTTGGAAATTCCGCGGCCCCGTGGTGTAGCGGTCCAACATGCCTCCCTGTCACGGAGGAGATCGGCGGTTCGAATCCGCTCGGGGTCGTTGACCTCCTTAAGCCAACTGGAGGTTTTTAGGGCCGGACCCCAAAACCGCGGCCGGCCTCCCCATCCGCTCCTGACCTACCGCGTCCCAGTGGCAGTCGGCGCCGCGGGAGCAAGTCCGAGCTGCCGTGGCGCACAATCGCATTGTTAGCTTCGATCGTCATGGCGTCTCCTGTCCAGGCCTGGTCTAGGCGGGTGTGCCGCTGGGAGCGGGGATGAGCCCAAGCTGCTGCATCTGCCCCAGCAGGTCAACCACGTGCCAGTGCTCCGCCAGGCGGCCGTCGCGTACGACGTGGATGTCGATGCCGGCGATGCCAAACTGCCTTCCGGTGGGCGGAATGCCCATGAACCCGCCGCTATCGGTGCCAGAGTTGGTCCACCGGACCACCACCTTGTCGCCCTCAGCTATGACATCTTCGACGTTGAAGCGCAGTGGGTTGAAGGCTTTATGGAAGCCGGCCACCCGCGCCTTGAGGTCGGCTCGGCCGTTGCCTTGGCCAGGAAACGGATCGTGCTCAAGGTAGTCCTCCGCGGCAATCTGGTCGAGAACGTCGACCTTTCGCTGGTTTAGAACCTCCTCATAGAAGCGCTTCGCGACCGCCTTGTTATCGTTGCCAGTCATGGTGTTCCTCCTTGTGAGCTACTGCTTGGTACTACGGTGGGGTAGCCGGACGCCGAGCGCCATGACGGCTACCCACCGTCTTCCCACCGAGTCTGGTACTTCCGGAAAGCATGCAGCGGCCTAGGATTTTCTCGAGGAAGATCGAGACGTGCGAGATCGTGCGAACTAGGTTTGGCAGGCAGGTAAGGACTCTGCGCGCTTCCGCCGGGCTAACCCAGGCGGAGTTGGCTGAACGCGCCGGGATTAGCGAGCGTACGATCAGCGATCTCGAACGAGGCCTGCGTGGGACCGTGTACCCGACCACTGCCCGCAAGCTGGCTGCGGCACTTGACGTGCACGGTCATCAACTCGCGGACTTCCTCGCCGACGCGCAAGGGGAAGATGCCCGGCCGCCGTTGATTAGCCCGATCCCATCGGCCCAGCGGGCTCGTGTTCCGGCCCCGCTGACGCGGCTGCTGGGCCGGGAGTCAGAGGTCGCCAAGGTCCATGGACTGATGCGCGAACCTTGGGTGCGACTTGTGACGCTGGTTGGACCCGGCGGCATCGGCAAGACCCGGCTCGCCATCGAGGTCGCATCAACAGCCCAACTCGACTTCCCTGGTGGCACCTTTTTCGTCAGCCTGTCCGACGCGGACGACCCCAAGATGGTGCTTCCGTTGATCGCGACAGCGGTCGGACTTTCCCCAGCCGCTGGGGACATGCACCAGGCGCTGGCGCGACGTCTCAGAGAGGGCCGAACATTGGTCGTCCTGGACACTTTCGAGCACCTGGTTGCCGCCGCTCCTGCCATCGCCAATCTTCTCGAGGCATCCCCAGACCTGACCATCCTGGCGACCAGTCGCGCGCCACTCCGGCTGCGCGGTGAGCATGAGGTTCAAGTACCTCCGCTTCAGATAGGCACGGAACCCGACGCATCAGCGGCGGTGGAGCTCTTCCTCGAGCGCGCTTCTGCGGTAGCGCCTGGTTTCACTCCGTCCCCAGCAGCAATCGGGTTGGTGGCCGACATTTGTGCGCGTACCGACGGGTTGCCGTTGGCGATCGAGCTGGCCGCAGCGCGTTTGAAGCACATTTCCTTGGGCGATCTCCGGATGCATCTCGAGCACCGCCTCGAGCCACTGGTCGGCGGCGCGCGTGACCTGCCAGGACGCCAGCGGACCATGCGGGCCACGCATGACTGGAGCTATGCCCTCCTTGGTGCCAGCGAAATGCGCCTGTTCCGATGCCTCGCCGCCTTTCGAGGCAGTTTTGGCCGAGAAGCCGCAGAGGCAATAATCCATCCGACGGGCGCGGCGGACATGATGGGTGCGCTCGGCGTCCTGGTGGATTCGAGCTTGGTCCAGGTTGAACGCCGTGCGACCGGCGAAGCGCGCTATCGCCTGTTGGACATCACCCGCGAGTATGCTACGGAGCGCTCGGTGGCGGCCGGTGAGTTCCACGCTCTGCGGCAGCGTCACGCCCACTATTTCCTCACGTTGGCCGTACGGGCTGAGCCAGAATTGCGCGCCCGACAACAGCAACAGTGGTACGCGCGGCTCTTAGAAGACGAGGGCAACTTCCGTGCTGCGCTCACCTGGTCCCTGGAGGTCGGTCACAGCGAGGTCGCGCTTCGCCTCGCGGGCGCGCTGTGGATGTTCTGGCGGTGGGCCGGCCTATTCGCCGAGGGCAGAGCCTGGTTGGAGGGGGCGCTGACCGGTTGCACGGACTGCCTACTGGATGTGCGCTGCCAGGGATTCTGGGGGGCCGGTTGGCTCGCCTTCCACGCCGGCGATTACGGGCGAACGCGCGAGTTGGGGGAGGAGATGCTGCAGCTCTTGTCCGGACGAAACGACGCCTTGCACCGCCGGAACGCATTAACCTTGGTTGGGAGCGCTGCGCTCGCCGACGGTCGAAACGCCGCCGCCGTGGCTGCCTACGGTGAGGCACTGGCGGTCTGCTCGGAACTGGGCACAAGTTGGCATTTGGCCACCTCCCAACTTAATCTCGGCACTGCCGAACTTCAGGCTGGGCGCAAGCCTGAGGCGAGGAAACTCTTCGAGCAGGCGCTCCGAATTTACGATGACCTGGGTGACCAGCACTTCACTGCCAGAGTTCTGGTCGAGCTCGGCTACCTGGGACTTCTTACGGGGCAGGTCGCCGAGGCGACCGCTCGGATTAACCGGGCCATGACGATTTTTGCCGAGCTAGGCGACGGGTGGGCGATTGCCGAGGGCCTGGAGGCCGTAGCCACGCTGCGCAGCGAGAGCGATGCGACTTCCGCGGTACAACTAGCTGGTGCGGCACACCGGTTGAGGG
>DATCOB010000106.1:0-13108 GCA_036564925.1 Candidatus Dormiibacterota bacterium
GTGCTGGTCGGCATCGGGGGGCCCAGCTCGGCATAGGCGAGGGCGGCGATCACCGCGACGCCCGCCGCCACCAGGCCGACCAGGCTCGCCTGCGGGCGGGGCAACGTGTGATTGAGGACCAGCTGCAGCCCGAGAAGGACCAGCAGGAGCGGCCAGAGGTCGCCGAGGCGCTGCAGGGCCCCCTCGGTGAGGATGCCGGTGTTGGCTAGCAGGAAGATCACGCCGACGACGATCAGGATGATTGGGAAGACGAATCCGCGGTGGCGGTGGGACACGGCCTACCGTGCGCGGCGGAGGAGCACCAGCAGCCCGATGGCGATCAGGATGACCGGCCAGAAGAGGTCCCAGCGGAAGCCCTCGAGCACGCCGAGGTTCGCCAGCAGGAAATAGGCGCCCAGCGCGATCAGGATGATGCCGGCCCACAGCCCGTTCGGCCGATCACGATAGCCGCGCCTTCCCCACCATCCATGTGGATCCGAGGGCGGCGGCCCGCCGCCGGGGATGGACGGGTCAGCTGGCGAAGGCGGACGTGGTGCGCCGGGACCCTGATCCGATCGCCCAAAGCCGCTGCGAAATTCGTGGCGCAGCTCGTCGCCCATCGAACGAACCCGATCCCGGATGGTGCGGCCCTGGCCAGGCGGCCTCGGGCCGGCCGGCTCCATCAAGAACCAGAGCGCGGCATAGACGATGAGGCCAACGCCGGGTGGCACCAGCGCCAGGATCACGAACACGACCCGAACCAGCGTCGGGTCGATGTGGAAATAGGTGCCGAGCCCGGAGCACACGCCGGCAACGACGCGATCGGTGCCGCGCCGGAGGAAGCCCCCCATCGTCTCGCCCATGGCGGGCAAATTATCGCACGTCGAGGGAAACAAAAAAGGGCGCGCCCACGGCGCGCCCTATCGAGTCGCGGGCCTAGACCGCGCGGCGGCCGGCCAGCAAGTTGTAGATGATCCCGACGACTGCCAGCATCAGCAGAAGGAAGATCAAAGAACCCCCGATGTGCAGGGCGAACCCGAGCAACCAGAGAACGAAGAGGACGACAACCACGGTCCAAATCAACCCGACCATTACCACGACCTCCCTAATGAGTATCGCGCTAAGTGATAGCGCTACTGTTATATTATGCGAAAACGGCTCAGTCTGTCAATGGCCCGGACCCGGGCCCTCAGCCGGCCGTCAACAGCCCGGCCGCTGGTCAGGGCATAAAGCCGGTTTCGGAGAATCTTTGGCAACTTTTCCCGCAGTGGAATGGGCCGGCGGAGGTTGTCGAGCAGGGCACCGAATTTCGGCTTGCTCACAGGCTCAAGTCGCGAAGCCGGAAGATGACCGCCGCCGCGATGGTACCGATGAGGGCCACCCCGAGCAAGACGGCGATCGACGCCAGGTCGACCCGCCCGAGGTTGATGGCATCCTGGGGAAGGTAATAGTTGAAGAGGGTCAGCCGGCTGAGCCCCTTGAACGGGTCCCAGGTCTGCGCCGCGAAATGAACCGCGTAGAACAGCACGGTGAGGGCGGCCGTGGCACCGGCGGCCGGCGCGCGTTCCGAGGCCGCCGCCGAAAACAGAAAGCCGTAGCCGCCGATCGCGAGGGCGAACGCCAGGCCGAGCGCGCCGACGGCCAGATAGGCGTTTGGACCGACCGACAGATGCTGGCTGAGCGCACCGAACCAGATGCCGCCCACCGTGGCAACGACGATCACCGCCAGGCCGATGACGAGGGCGGCCAGCTTGCTGGCAAAGAATCGAACCCGTCCCAATGGGTAGGCAAGGATGAGCTCCAGGGTGCCCTGCTCCAGCTCTTTGGCCAGCGCGCCGCTGGTGAAGGCGATCACGAATGCCGCCACGATGACGACCCAGATAAAGCTCAGGTACTCGGCACCGACGAAGCCGCCGAAGGTGGTGAAGTCGCCCCCCACATTGAAGGCGCGCAGCAAGGCCCTGGGCATCACCGAAACGTACTGGGTGAGGAAGGTTTTGTGCTGTTCGACAAAGCGCTGAAACAGCACCACGATGAGGAAGCTGTAAAAAATGGAGCCCAGCGCGTAGGCGAGGATGCTCGGTGCCTGGAGCTTCAGAACCTTTGAGGTCAAGGTCCAACTCATGCCGAGACCCGTGCTGGCGATGATGGCCGGTAGTAATGGAGGAAGACGTCTTCGAGGCTTGGCTCGCTGAAGGACAAGTCCTGGAGGTCGTAGCGGGCCAGCATCCGGATCAACGGGTTGATGTCGCCCCGCACGGACAGCCGCAGCCGCCGATCGCTGCGCTCCAGGATCATGATGCCGTCAGCCTCGAAGGCCCGTGGATCCACCGGTTGGCGAAAAAGGATGGTCATCTGGCGGACCCGATTGGCCTTCAGGGCTTCCACCTGCTCGACGGTGACGAGCGACCCATCACGAATGATGCCAACCCGGTCGCAGACGCGTTCGACCTCGGCGAGATTGTGCGAGGAAAGGAAGACCGTCCTGCCCGCCGCCCGCTCCTCCGCAAGCAGTTGCATAAAGACGACTTCCTTGAGCGGATCGAGGCCGGCGCTGGGCTCATCGAGAACGAGGAGGGGCGCCTCGTGCATCAGGGCTTGGACCAGGCCGACTTTCTGCCGGTTGCCTTTCGAGAGATGTTTGATGGGCCGCTGCATGTCGAGTTCAAGTCGTTCGGCGAGGCCCTCGATCCGGCCCTTTCGGACCCCACCGTGCAGGCGTGCCATGAAGGAAAGGAACTCCAGGACACCCATCTGTTCGTAAAGGCTCAGGTCGCCGGGAATGAAGGCGATCTCCCGGTGCAGCCGGCCGGCTCGTCCCCAGCAGTCTCGGCCGAAGATGCGTGCGCCGCCACTCGTCGGTCGGAGCAGGCCGATCAGGACGCGGATGGTGGTCGTCTTTCCGGCGCCGTTGGGTCCGAGAAACCCAAAGATTTCGCCGCGCTCGACGGTCAGGTCGATGTCGCGAACCCCGCGGTTTTTTCCGTAGGTCTTCGTCAGGCGGTCGATGAGGATGGGAAGCGGCTGCGGCACGCCGCCGAAGCGTACCGTATGCTGCGCGCGTCGTCAATTGATCGACGCTAGGCGGGTGCGCGC
This sequence comes from Candidatus Dormiibacterota bacterium, assembly GCA_036564925.1. Classification (GTDB taxonomy): domain Bacteria; phylum Chloroflexota; class Dormibacteria; order CF-121; family CF-121; genus JALYYC01. The sequence goes on from DATCOB010000106.1 coordinate 3,076, forward strand.
TGTGCGTGGTCCAGGTCTTTGACGATGTCGCCGCCTGTGACGACCATGCGAACGCGGTTCGCGTCGGCAAAGATCGCGGGATCCTCGAGGGGGTCGCCGTCCAGAACGATCAAGTCGGCCCGCTTGCCCTCCTCGACTGTCCCAACTTCGTTCTCGATGCGCATCAATGCGGCATTCGTGCGGGTGGCCGCGATGATGGCATTCATGGCGCCCATCACGCGCGCCTGGCATGCGATCTCGCGCCCTTTATCGCCTTGCATCTCGGCCAGGACATCGGAACCGGAGGCGATCCGCAGCCCCTTCTCGAACGCAAGGCCGAGGGCGTCGTAGGCCCCCGTCAGTCCCTGCCGGATCTTCCGGACCATGTCGGGTGTCCAGCCCCCATCGGCTTCACGCGCGGACAGCAGTTCATACGTGATGATGGTGGGGACCAGGTACGCGTCATCGGCCGCGAGCATCTGATCGGCGGTTTCCTCGTCGAGGAAGTTGGCGTGCTCGATGGAACGGACTCCGGCCCTGAGGCAATTCTGGATGGCCCGCGGGCCGTACGCATGGGCGAGAACGTAGGTGCCGACCGCGCCGGCCGCCTCGACCGCCGCGGCGAGCTCCTCGACCGAGAATTGCACGTGATCGAGTTCGTCGGACGGTGACGCCGCCCCGCCACTGGCCATCACCTTGACCTGGTCCGCGCCGCGGCGCAGCACCTCCCGCGCGGCGCGCCGAACCCCGTCGGCGCCATCGGCCAGGATGCTCTCCGAGGTCAAGCCGGGAATGGTGGGGAACGCGACCCGGGACGTGCGCGCCCGGTGGTCGCCGTGCCCCCCGGTCTGGGAGATGAAGGCGCCACTGATGAAGATCCGTGGTCCGCGCAGGAGGCCGAGGCGGACGGACTCCTTAAAGCCCCAATCGAGTCCCCCAGCGTCGCGCACCGTGGTGAAGCCGGCATCCAGCGTTGCCTCGATCACCCTGGCGATCCGCAGGGCGATGACCGCCGGTGGGATCGCTGCCTCCGCGACCGGATCGAGGTCCGTCATGGCGAGATGCACGTGCGCGTCGAGCAGGCCTGGCATCAGTGTCCGGCCCTGGCAATCGACGACCTGCGCGTCCCTCGACGGCCGGCCGCCGGCCGTCGATCCCACGCGGGCGATCCGTCCGTCCTCCACGATGACCCGCGTGTTGGGCTGCGGATCCCTACCGGTGCAGTCGAGGAGCGTGGCGTGCTCGAAAACCAGGGTCACAGCCTGATTAGTGTAGACGCGACATTACACGGCGAGGTACGTCAAGAAGAGGTCCGTCGCGTAGGCGAGGAGGAAGCCGAGGAGCAGCCCCCAGCCCATCAGGACGGGCGAGTTGAACCGGCGGCCGAGGTGAAACATCTCGTTGATCACATAGAAGAGCGCCCCGGCCGCGAGCGCCAGAAAGAGCACGTACACCGCCCTGGAGGTGAAGACGTAGCCGATCATCGTGCCGAGAAAGGTGGGGCCGCCCCCGATCAATCCGGCGGTGAGGAGGAAGCTCCATGACGGGACGTTGCTGTCGAGGGCCAGCGGGGCGGCGATGCCGAAGCCTTCGGTGATGTTGTGCAGCGCGAAACCGAAGACCAGCACCAGGGCGAACGCGATCGCGCCTGTCGCGGCGGACTGCCCGATGGCCAACCCCTCCGATAGGTTGTGGAGGCCAAGGCCGGTCGCGATCATCATGGCCAGTGTTTTCGGGGTGGCGGCGGGGGCATTCTTCACGCGGCCGAAGAGACGGCCATTGACATAGATGAGCGAGAGCAGGCCGATGGCGAGCCCGATGGCGAAGATCAATACCAGGAGCACGAAGCTGCGGTCTCCCCGGCGCAGCGCGGCCACGGACGCCTCCACCGGCCCTGAGGCGTGGCTCAGGATGTCCCAGAGCAGGAAGATGAGGACCCCGGTGGCGACCGCATTGAGCAATCCCCGGACCGCCGGGGGAATCCCGCGAATGCGGCCGACCGGAAGACCGATAAAGATGGTGAGCCCGGCGATGGCTCCCAGCACAACGGCGTCGAGGTGGCTCACCGTATAGAGTTAGTAGGTGACAAACTCACAGTTAGCTAACGCTAACACGGCATCCCCCTCTGAGGTGGTTTCGCACTACCTGGAGGCGATCTACTATATGCGTGCCGAGGGGGAGGTCGTGCGCAGCGCACGCCTGGCGGACTGGCTGTCAGTCAGCCGGCCGACGGTTACGGTCGCGCTGCGCCGGATGATACGGGACGGCATGGTGCGGTTGACAGCGCGCAAGGACATCGGGCTGACCCGGCGGGGTGTACTGGCCGCCGAGGCCATCGTCCGGCGACATCGGATCGCGGAGCGATGGCTGACCGACCTGCTGGGCCTCGATTGGGTCAACGCCGACCTCGAGGCGGAGCGGCTCGAGCACGCTATTTCGGCGGTGGTCGAGGAGCGGTTGTACCGGGCGCTTGGCCGGCCAAAGACGTGCCCGCACGGGAACCCCATCCCGGGCCACTCGATGATGCGGGCGAATGAGTTGCGTCTTTCGGCCCTACGTCCGGGCGACGCGGGGACGATCACCCGCATCTCCGAGGTTGCTCAACGGGAGGCGCCGCCGCTGCTGCAGTACCTCCATGAGCGCGGCCTGCATCCCGGAACGAAAATCGTAGTCAAGAGTGTCGACGATGTCGGACGGACGATGCAGCTTCGAGCGGCACGTCCGCTAACGCTCAGCTACGAAACCGCCTCGAGACTTTCGGTGGTGCGGTTTGCTAAGCGGAGACCGCGACGGGCTGACGCTCCTCGCTGACGGCCACGGTTTTGACGGTCGCCGGCGAGTGGGGCAGGACGAGCCAGCCGGCGAAAACGACGACGCTGCAGATCACCGCCATGACAGTCGTCGGATCCATAACTTTTCCTCCTTCTTAATTGACGTGGATGCCGGCGTACGCGGGTTCACCGTGTTGTGAGAGATCGAGGCCGAGGACTTCTTCGTCTTCTTGAACACGCAACGGGACGAACAGGTTGACCACTTTGAGGATGACGAAGGTGCCGACGATCGACCAGCCCCAGGAGGCGCCGACCGCCACCACCTGAATCAGGGCCTGCTTGGGGTTGCCGTAAAAGAGGCCGTTGGCGGCGCCCGAGTTGATCGCGACGGTGGCGAAGAGCCCGGTGGCAAGCGCCCCCCAGGTCCCGCCGATACCGTGCACCGCCCATACGTCGAGCGCGTCGTCGACCTTGATCCGCTCGCGCAGCTGGATGGCCAGGTAGCAAAGCACGCCCGCGCCGAACCCGATCACGATCGCGCCCATCACATTGACGTAGCCCGAGGCCGGCGTGATGGCCACCAACCCGGCGACCGCACCGGCTGCAGCCCCGAGCACGCTCGGCTGGCGCTTGTGCCACCAGCTGACGGTCATCCAGGTGAGGGCCGCCATTGCGGTAGCCGTATTCGTGACCACGAAGGCACTGGTGGCGAGCGCGCCTGCGCTCAGCGCGCTGCCCGCATTGAAGCCGAACCAACCGAACCAGAGTAGGCAGGCACCGAGCACCGTCATGGTTGCGTCATGTGGCTCAAACTTTCCCTGCCCGAAGCCGAGCCGCCGGCCCAGGACGAGGGCGGCCACCAGGGCGGAGACGCCGGAGCTGATATGGACGACCGTTCCACCGGCGAAGTCGAGCGCGCCAAGGTTGTGCAGCCAGCCGCCGGTGCCCCAGACCCAGTGGGCGATCGGATCGTACACGAAGGTTGCCCACAGCAGGGAGAAGAGGACGAAGGCCTTGAAGCGCTGGCGTTCAGCGAACGCGCCGCTGATCAGGGCCGGCGTGATGACGGCGAACATCATCTGGAAAACCATGAAGGCCTGGTGGGGGATGGTGGGCGCGTAGTCTGCGTTCGGTGTAAAACCAACGTTGTTCAGGCCGACCCACTCGAGGCCGCCGATGAGATGGAACTTGTCGGGCCCGAATGCGAGGCTATACCCCCACAGAACCCATTGCACGCTGATCAGGCAGAGGATGAAAAAGCTGTGCATGATGGTCGACAGGACGTTCTTGCGCCGCACCAGGCCCCCATAGAAGAAACCGAGGGCCGGCGTCATCAGCATCACCAGGGCGGCCGAGATCAGGACCCACGCCGTATCGCCAGCATCAACTTTCATTGCCGAATATTGTGGCGGTCCGCCAGCCGCTTGACTATGGACCGATTACACGGAATTGGGTCGCGCTAATTAGTGCGCGGAGTACAAAGCGCCCGGCGGAGGTGCCTAGGCCGCCACTACGGGAGCCGCTTCCTCGCCGGGTGCCTGCTGGCGGCCGCGAAGGGGCACATCCTTCAGGAAAACGGAGGCGATCAGCGCGAGGATGAGGACCGCCCCGCCGTAGAGGAAGAGCTCGTGCAGGGTCAGGGCAAGGCCGACCCGAATGGCGTGCAGAACCTGGTCGAATGCGGGGGCGACCTGCGGCGGGAGCGCGGCTCGTGCGGCGCTGATCTTGGCGTTGTCGAAGAGTGACTGCGCATTGCTACTGCCGCCCTTTGGCACGAACCGGGCCGCGCCGGGTGGAAGGGTGGCGAGCTGCGCCTTGATATTGGTGTCGAGCCGCTGCACCAGCAACGACCCGAGCACGGCCGTCCCGATCGTGCCGCCCATGTTGCGCCAGAATTGGATCTGGCTGGTCCCGACACCGAGGAGTTTGCGAGGGAGCGCGCTCTGGACGGCATTGATGTACAGGGGGAAGGTCGTGCCCACGCCGGCGCCCACGATCACGATGTCGCGCACCACCTCCAGCCGGCTCGAGGCCGCGGTGATCTGTGACAGCAGCCACATCCCGAGCAGCATCAGGGCGATGCCGGCCGTGCCGACGAAGCGGTAACGGGGGATGCGCACGATCAGTTGCCCGCTCAGGACGCTGGCGAAGACGAGGCCAAGCATCATCGGGGTGAGCAGTTGGCCGGAATTCGTGGCGCTGATCCCTAGCACGCCCTGGTAGATGAGAGGAACGAAGATGATCGTCCCGAACATTCCGAAACCGGTCAGAAAGCCGGCAATGACCGAGACGGCGAAGGTGCGGTCCTGGAACAGGCGGAAGGGCACGATCGGGTTTTCCCCGCGCTGCTCGACCAGGTAGAAGAGGACGAGCATGACCGCGGCGAATCCCAGCAATCCCATCACCTCGGGGGAGGTCCAGGCGTGGTCCCGCGTGATCGTCAGCGCCGTCAGGAGCGGGGCGACCCCGAGGACGAGGAGGCCGGCGCCGGCAAAGTCGATATCGCGCCAGGATGCCCTGGTCCGGAAGAAGGGCATGGTCGTGGCGACCGTCAGGACGGCGAGGATGCCGACGGGCACGTTCACGTAGAAGACCCAGCGCCAGCCGAGGTTGTCGGTCAAATAACCGCCGGCGGTCGGACCGAGCACTGAGGCGAGGCCGAAGACGGCACCGAACAGACCCTGGATGCGCACCCGAACGGCCGGTGGGTAAAGATCGCCGATCACGGTGAAGACGGTCGCGAACAGGATGCCACCGAAGACGCCCTGGATGCCTCGAAACGCGATCAGCTGGAGCATGTTCTGTGAGAGGCCGCAGAGCGCCGAGGCCAGCACGAACCCGATCATCCCGGTCAGCAGGAAGGGCTTGCGTCCAAAGAGGTCGCCGAGCTTGCCGGCGATCGGCACCATGACGGTCGAGGCGACCAGGTACACGGTCGTGACCAGCGTGTAGTAGGCGAGCCCATTGAGGTCGGAAACGATGCGGGGCATCGCGGTGCCGACGATCGTCTGGTCGAGCGCGGCCAGCAGGAGGGCCAACATCGTTCCGATGGTGACCAGGATCAGGCGCGTTCGGCTAAGGCCTTCGCCCATGCTCCGGTGCTCCTGGTCGTCGACCTCACCGTTGCGACCCGGCCGCGCCGCCGCCTCCGCTTGCAATTGCAAGGACTGGAGATTCTCCCGCAGCTCGTCGACCCGACGGATCGCCGCCGTGCGCTCGGCCGCCGGATACAGGTCCGGGTTCTTGTTGATATGACGCTTCACGACCTCGGCTTGCTCGAGTTCGTCCCGAGCCTGCTCGTATCGCTGCTGGATTGAAATGTTCATGCTCTGTTCCCCTTCTCGGCGCCGACGGTGGCGCCGGTCATTTTCTTCACGAGTCGAAGCGTGAGATGCCGGAGGGTCGCCAGTTCATCCGCGGAGAAGTCGGTGACCAGGGCCAACTGGCCGTCCCGCGCGTGCTGCCAGAGCGCATCGACCTTCTCGAGGCCGGCAGCGGTGAGGCGCGCCTGGATCGACCGCCGATCCGCCGTATCGTGGACTCGCTCGACGAGGCCGTCCCTTTCCAGGTGATCGATCAGGCCGGTCACGTTTCTCGGGCTCACGTCGAGGTGCGTTGCCAGCTCCCCCAGGGGGAGCTCATGGTTATCCGCTCGTCCAAGCTGGAACAGCAGCAGGAGCCGCCCCTCGCTGAGATCGTGCCGTTCGGCAAACCGATCCATCTGCTGGCGCATGGTTCGGCCCGCGATCCGGAGCGCCGCGAGGGCCTCGATGCCGGCCATGTCCTTGCGCTGGCGAAACGGCCGCCCACGGCCGAGGACCTCCCGGATCCGCCGGTCGTAGAGCCGCCCGTCTTGATCGGTGACCAGCTCGCCGTGAAAGCGGCACTCGGACGGCTGCGTCGATGTGGGGCGATCCATATTGAAGTGCTTCATTATTACCGACTACAGGGTACCTGTCAAACCCGATCGGCGGATCGATGCCAGGTGCGGTTGTCGTGACAGAAATGAACGGCAGTGGGATTCAGGGCCCGGAGCTTGGCCAGGGACCGGTGGGCCTGCGGCAGGTCTTCCATCGTCCCATCCTTTGGCTGGGCGCCGTCGAAATGGGTCAGGCTGAAGGCGGCGTCCCCTGTCACTAAGGCTGGTCCGCTGGTCGTTTCGATCGAGATGCTCTGGTGGCCCGGCGTATGGCCGGGGGTGGTCACCACGCGGATCCCCGGGACGATCTCGTGCTCCCCGTCGAGCAGCTCGAACTGCGCGCCGGCATAGTTCAGCCACTCGTGAACGGTGTATCCGGGTTCGTCCTTGCGTTCGTACTCGGCCCGCTGGACGTAGAGCGGGGCATGGGGGAAGACCGCGTTCTGGCCGCAGTGATCAAAGTGCAGATGCGAGTTGATCACCCACCGGATGTCGGAGGGGTCGACGTCGTGCCGGCGCAGCGCCGCTGCCACCGGCGCATTGACGGCCCGGTAATCCTTGATCAGATCGGTGTCGGCGCCGTAGCCGGTGTCGACGAGCCCGGCCCCGTCCGGGTGCTTGACGAGAAAGCCGTGGACAGGGATCCAGAATTTCAGTCCCGGCAGAAAGAGCCGGCCGAGATCGAGCCGGATGATGGTCTCCGGGGCCAGCGGCATCGGGCCATCTAAGCAGAAACGCTCAGGTCTTGAGGAGCGGCAGAATCTCGAAGTTGGCGCCCAGCAGGTCGGAGGCGGGCGCCTTGAGGAAACCGGCAAGCACCGAGGCGTACACACTCCGAAAGTCGGTCGTGAACTTCAGGTTGCCATTGTCGAGAGCGCTCAGGCTTGGCTGCTCGCCGTAGAGGCCGCCTTGCACGGGGGCACCCAGAAGGAACATGGGCGCGGCCGTCCCGTGGTCGGTCCCGGCACTGCCGTTCTCGTTCACCCGGCGGCCGAACTCCGACCAGGTCATGACGAGGACGCGATCGCCGAATCCATGACCCTGCAGATCCTGCATGAATGCCGTTAGCGCCTGGTCGAGGTCGAGCAGCAGCTTGTCGTGCACCGGCTTCTCACGCGCGTGGTTATCGAAGCCCCCCAGCGTCACGTGGGCGACCCGAACGCCCAGGCCCGAGACGATGGTCTCTGCGACCAGCTTGAGCGAGCTGGCGATCGGGCTCTTGGCTGGATATGTCGCTTTGGGCGCGTAGGCCGCATCCGTGGCTTGCAGCGCGTGCGACGCCTGGAGCGCTTCCTGCAACGTGGTGTCGAATAACGCGCCATAGGGCGCCGGCCCAGCGCTCTTGAACGCGCCGTAGAACTTCATCAGGGGGTTCTCGACGTCCACCTGCGTCCCGTGCTCGTTGACCGGTTGGACCCGGAAATTCTTCAGCGATTGGAGTGCCATGACCGGTGTCTTGGAGCGCAGCTCCGGTGGAACCAGCGACCCGGCACTCACGCCCTCCAGGGCGTGGTTCGGGCGCTCGCCAACCTGGTCGAGATAGTTCAGGTAGCGACCGAGCCACCCGTCACCGATGCCACCCTGGACGCTGGCGGTCTCCCAGATCGACATCGAGGCGAAATGGGACAGGTTCGGGGTCGGATAGCCGACACCCTGCACGATGGCGAGCTGTCCGGCGTCCCAACTTCCTTTCAGCCCCTTGAGGTTCGGATGCAGACCCACGTGGTTGTTGAGCGTCAGGACCCCCTGGTCCTGCCTCAGCGTCGGCCGGGCGTCGTGGTAGGCCCCGTCCTGGTAAGGGATCAGCGTGTTGAGGCCGTCGTTGCCACCCGCCAGTTGCACGAGCACGAGGATCCGATCGCGGGGGGCGGCATTCGGCGAGTCGGCGGCCGCCGCGGCGACGCCATTAGCAAAGATCGATGGGACTGCCGACCCGGCGAAGACCGGCAGCAGGCCCTGTTTGAAAAAGTCGCGGCGGCTAAACATGGTGGTTCATCTCCATCAGTTCAATTGATATTCCGGCGTGGCCAGCACCATGAACAGCAGGCCGGCCTGATCTCCGGGATGATCGGCAGCGAAGGCCTGCAGCGCATCGTGCGTGCTGGGACTGACGTTGGCGTCCACCAGCGAGCTCAGCAACGTGTCGAGGGACCGGGCCGGCAAGGACGCGCGCCTCCGGGCGGTGGTGGCATTGGCGAAGTTGATCCGGTTGAGCAGCGTCGAGCTGTTGATCCAGGACGTGCCGGCGGGCCATCCGGCCACATTCGGCGGATAGAACAGCACCTGGCCCATGGATGCCATGCTGGCCGCCGCCGCCAGATACGCCTGGCGGTCGGCGGTGGTCGCCTTGAGGGTTTGGGCGACCAGTTCGGCCGGGCTCTTGATCAGGGCCCGGTACGCCTTGCTCGAGTAGAAGGCGTCCATTCCGAGGATCTCCTTGACGACGGCGCCAGCGTTGTAGCGATTGCTCTGAAAGACGTCCGCCAGGTGTTTGACAACCTCGGCTTCCGGATTCGGATAGGCGAAGAAGGCGAAGAGCCGGCTGGTCAGCCGCTCGGCCGTCGCGCGCAGCGGCACGAGCATCTCGATGATGTCATCGCCGGTGAAGTTGCCGGTCTTGCCCATGAACGTCTTCTGGCCGCCGTCGTGGAGCCGTGGGACGAAGAGCGAATCCGTGGCGTACCGACGTTGTTTGCCGCCGGCGAGCGTCCAACCGGTGAAGGAGCGGGCGGATTCCCGGACGTCGTCCTCGGTGTAGTGCCCGATCCCGGTGGTGAACAGTTCCATCAATTCGCGGGCGTAGTTCTCGTTCGGCCTGCCCTTGCGATTGGTCTCGTTGTCGAGGTAGACCATCATGGCCGGACCCCTGGAGACGGCCTTCAGGAGGTCGTCGAGGTTGCCGAGGGCCATCGACCGGTAGAGCTGGTTCTGGGTAAACATCTGCGCCGTACCCGACTTGTCCAGACCGCTGGTCAGGAGGCCGTGCCAGAAGAGCGTCATCTTCTCCTCGAGCGGTCGAGCCGTCTCCACCATCCGTTGCAGCCACCAGGCCTGAATGGAGGCAGCGGTCGGGCCGCCCTGCGCCGTCGCGGCCATCTCGAGAGCCGGCAATTGGCGTTCGAGGGTTGCGGTCGACGTCTGCTGGTAGTTGAGGAGTGCCGCAGTCGCCGCGGTGCTCCCCATGCCCGCGTACCTGTCGAGCTCGGCGACCGTCGCGCCGAAGCCCACCCGGCGCAGCAGGTGAGCCGTGCGGACTCTGTCACCGGCGAGCGCCCCCTCGTACCGGTGCGTCAGGTCGCGGACCTGGTTGAGGATCGTGGTCAAGTTATTGCCCTTCCACAGCGCGGCGGCCGCCGCGGCGGAT
>DATCOB010000107.1:0-2107 GCA_036564925.1 Candidatus Dormiibacterota bacterium
GCCATGAAGCAGCGAACCCTTGGCATTCTCGGAGCTGCGCTGTTGCTCGGCGGGGTCGTCCTGAGCATCGCCGGCGGCATCGCCTCCAATCGGTTCGGGCCAGAGGCTGGAGCCACGACGAACCGGCCCGCCTTCGGAGCCATGCCAAGGCACAGAGGCCCTGGCCAACCAGGTCCGTTCTTCGGCGATCCGAGACAGCGCGGCGGCTTCCCGGGTCCGGGCCGGCAAGGCCCGATCACAACGCCCACCCCGCCGGCGAGTCCATCGCCGTTAACCTGAGTTAACTCGACCTCTACTCCCCCAAAACGTATGAGAGAGAACCAGTCGGTTCTCTCTCATCGGCCGGGGGGACCCCGGCCAACCCTGCGACGCTAGTCCCATTAGCTTCGAGTGAGTTAGACGGGTTCTGGGGCTCGACCCACCTCGCCGGCGCCGATCCGGCTGTGCAGGATGGCCAGCGGGCGTGGCGCCCACCAGTTGGCGCGGCCGAGGATGCGCATGATCGATGGCACGATGAGGATGCGCACGATGGTGGCGTCGACCGCGATCGCGATTGCCAGTCCAACGCCGATGGCCTTGATGATCACTACGTTGGCAAGGGCAAATGCAAGGAACACCGCGACCATGATCGCCGCCGCACCCGTGATGAGCCGCCCCCTCTTCTCCAGACCCATCGCGACCGCGGCCTGGTTGTCACCGCTGCGCCGGTACTCCTCCTGGATGCGGCTTATCAACAGCACCTCGTAGTCCATCGACATCCCGAAAACGATGCTGAAAAGAATCACCGGGATGCTGGGATCGATCGACTGCGGCGAAAAGCCGAGCAGCTGACTGAAGTGACCCTCCTGAAAGATCCACACCATGGCGCCGAACGAGGCGGAGATCGAGAACAGGTTGGTGAGGACAGCCTTCAGCGGCAATATGACCGAGCCGGTGAGCAGAAATAGAACGAGGTAGGTGACCAGCAACACCGTGCCGACGGCGACCGGGGTGCGCTCGAGGATGTAGTTGACGATGTCGAGGTCGAACGCAGTCGCACCGGTGGCCTGAACATGGCCGTCCGGCACGCTTTCCGCTCGAACCGCGGTGACGATCGAGCGCGCCTCGTCGCTCGTGTATTGCTTGTTGGTGACGACGCCGAGGAGCGCGATGTGCGGGCCGGCGCCAAATTTCAGCGCCTGTTGAAGAGCGGCAGGCAGCTGCGTGGCCGGCCCGGAATAGAAGCTCTCGTATTGCTCGCGGGTCAGGCTCGGGTCGACGTTGACGATGCTGTCGACGTGAAGGACGTTGGGCAACACTGCCAGGCGCCGCGAAAGGTCGTAGATCGCTCCGATGTGATCCGCAGTCATTGGGCTGCCGTCCGCGTAATAGACCACTGCTTCTATGGTGGTCTGGTCCTGCCCGGGAAAATCGCCCACCAGGATGTCGTAACCCTGGCGCGCCTCGTTGTGAGGAGGCAGCTGATCGACGTCGCCGTTGGCCAGGCGTAGCTGCAGGAACGGCGTGCCCGCAACCAGGAGGATCGCGAGCGCGGGCACGAGCACCACCCATGGCCTGCGCATCACCCAGACGGCCATCGAGTGCCACGCACCGGCGCCGTCGGGTCTCCGTCTGCCGAGGAACGGGAGGCGCAGGCGGTCCACGCCGGGTCCAATGACTGAGAGCAGCGCCGGTAGGAAAGTCAGACCGTAGACGACCGCCACCGCGACGACGATTGCTCCGGCGGCGCCCATCGAAGCCAGGAACGTTCCCTGGAAGAAAAGCATCGCCGACAGTCCCACCGCCACCGTGATGCCCGAGAACGTGATCGCGCGGCCGGCCGTGGACATCGCTTTCGCAATCGCGTCCTCGCGGGATGCCCCGGCTGCCAGCTCATCGCGGAAGCGATAGACGATGAACAGCGAATAGTCGATTGCCACACCAAGCCCGATCAGGGTCACGACGTTGATGGCGTACTGGGAGACGTCGGTAAAGCGCGCGAGGAAAAGGGTGCCACCGACGCCTCCAACTATCGCCAGCACGCCAACGCTGATCGGCAAGAGGGCGGCGACGACAGAGGCGAAGATGAGCACGAGGAGCAGCAAGGTGATCGGGAGTGCGACGAGCT
>DATCOB010000108.1:0-16617 GCA_036564925.1 Candidatus Dormiibacterota bacterium
GCACGGTGGCCCGGGTCGCCGTGACTCGAGGGACCCCGTACACCGTGCAGCTCGCCCGGGCCACGGCGCAGATCAGCCTGGTTCGCGCCTTTCCGCTGCTCATCGCGCGCACCATTCACCTCGTCGGTTTCCCGGCCGTGGTGCTGCGGACCGCGATCCAGTGCACGACGGCGCACCGGCTGGGTCTCTTGATCGACGAAGTCGTCTTCTTTCGCATCGACGACCCGGCCGGCTACACGGTCTACGAGGCTCCCGCCCGCCTGGGCAGCGCGTTGATGGTCGCCTACCTGCCGGCCCTCATCCTCGGGGTTCTCAGCGTCATCTGCCTGGCGCCGGCGCTGGAGGCGCGCGTGGCGCTGCATCTGCCGGCCACCTGGATCACCGGGGTCCAGCTCTGGCTCGGGATGGCGTTTGCCGCCCATGCGTTGCCCTCGTACGAGGAGGCGGGGCCCGTTGCCGAGCAGGCTCGTGTCGGCGTCGGCCAGGCGGACCCGGTATCCGTCTTCTGGGTCATCCCCGCCCAGGCGGTCGCCATCCTGAGCCGGTTCGGCGGCATCATCCCGGCGGTGGTCGGGGTGGTCATCGCCTGGTGGCTCGCCGGTGCAATCTTCCGGTAGCCGGATCGCGGGCACCCGGCTGATTTCCTGTAGGCTTCGCACAGTGATGCCGCGGCGCCTTGGCGCGACCATGTTGGCCGCGCTCGTGGCCGGGACGATCGCGGGCTGCGGCGCCGACCAGGGGACGACGCCACCTCCGCTCCAGGCAACCGGCACCTCCACGGGATGTCGGGACGGGCAGGGCTACCAGCACGCCACCCTCGCCTATCGTCTCTGCTATCCGAACGGGTGGACCTCGCGGGACTACACGGCGGAGCCCGGTGCCGGCGGAGCGCTGAGCGTGGTCGCCTTTGGTCCGCCGTCGGCCGTTCCCGCCCACGTCCCCTCCCAGACCGCGTACGCCCCACCGGTCGCTGTTCGGGTGGTGGCCGGCGCCAAGGACACCCAGGAGGCCAGCCTGGTCCAGGGCAATCCGGTCACGCAGATCCAGGTCGCCGGCGTCCAGGCCGATCGCATCGAGGTCACCGAGTCGGGGCCGGCGGCCGGCGCCATCTACGTCGTGCTCGAGCATCAGGGCAACACCTACGAGATCGAGAAGGCGCCGGGTGCCACCTACGCGGGCGACTTCCAGAAGATCCTGGACTCCTTTACCTTCTCCGCGGCGTCGAACTAGGTGTGGTTCCCACAGAGGTTGTTGACAACTAGGCAGGCCCCAAAGGCCCACCGGGCTCCGGCCGGCTGGTGGAGGCGGCGAGAATCGAACTCGCGTCCGAAGCAGCGTCCCGCAAGACATCTACGAGCGTAGTCCCGGATTTGATCTCACCGCAACAGCTCCCCTGGGACCGGATCCGTTACGGCCAGTCGCGGTAGAAAGTCCCCCCGGCGGCCGCGACGCCCGCCGGAAGCGATTCAGCTGATTTTCCGCCGGTGACCGTTCCTGCTGACCCAGAACGGACCGGCGCCGGGGACGAATCCCCGGGTGACTTCGCTACTTACGCAGCGAGAGCCAGTTCACGATTGGCGTTTATAGCCTTGCCGCTTTTACGTGCTCGGCGACACGGCCCGCCATCTTGCAGACCACCACCCCGTCGAGACCTGGCGCCCCCGCCAGCCTGTCGGAGCTGCTTGTATTTTACCCCAAATTAGGTGTCGTCCCCGCTCGAAGCCGTCTTTCGATCAGGTCGCGTCGGAGCGGAGTGCGGTCGAGCCCGGCCGCGGTAACCCGATAGGTCGTGGCCGGGCGCAGACCGACGCGCAGCGCCGGCGCGACACGGTCAACGGCTTTTGGCTGCGCGGTCCATCTCGCGGCGGGCGTCCTTGGCGGCGATCGACTCCCGTTTGTCGAAAAGGCGCTTCCCCTTGGCAAGCCCGATCTCGAGCTTCACCCGGTTGCGCAGCCAGTAGAGCCGCAGCGGCACCAGGGTCAGCCCTTTCTGTTTGATGGTGATCCCCAGCCGGATGATCTCCGCCCGGTGCAGCAGCAGCTTGCGCTCCCGCTTCGCTTCGTGATTGCTGCCGTGTCCCCGCTCGTAGGGGCTGATGTGGACATTGACGAGATAGGCCTGCCCACCTCGCATGCTGACATAGCCCTCGCGAAGGTTGGCGCCTCCTTCACGGAGGGATTTGACCTCCGTTCCCTGCAGTTCCATCCCGGCCTCGACGGTTTCCAAGATGAAGTAGTTGTGATAGGCCGCCCGGTTGCTGGCAATCGTCGGATCGATGTCCGATCCCTTCTTTGAGGTCATCGGCGGCCCCGCGCCCACGCCGCGGCACTGATGGGCCGGCCTCCCGGCGACTGCACTTCGTCGAGGACATAGATCCCGTCAGCTGTCTCCACGGCGATCCCGTCCCGGTCCGGGGCGCCGCCCATCGGGCGGTGCCCGCGCAGCACCTTGATCGAGCCCCCTGACAGCGTGAGCCAGCAACCTGGATCATGACTGAGCGCACGGACCCGCCGATCGACTTCCTCCGCTGACATCTCCAGGGTCAGCTTCCCATCTTCAGGGCCCAGGCGTCGCGCGTAGGTGGCGCCTTCGGCCGATTGTGGGATCGGTGCGACGCCGCCCTGCTGCAACGCGCCGAGCGTTTCGACCAGCAGGCGCGCACCCATTTCGGATAGCCGCTCCTCGAGCGCTCCCGTGGTCGCCGACGGCTCGAGGTCGACTCGGGCCCGGGCCAGGATCGGCCCGGTGTCCAGCCCTGCATCCATCTGCATGATGGTGACCCCGGTCTCGGTGTCTCCCGACAGGATCGCCCAGGCGATCGGCGCCGCTCCACGATGGCGAGGGAGCAGAGAGGCGTGCACATTCAAAGTGCCCATCCTGGGCAGGTCGATCACGCTGCTGGGTAGGATCTGGCCGTAGGCCACCACGACGGCGACGTCCGCGCCCGCCTGGCGGATCCGCGCGAGCGCCTCGGCATCCTTGATGCGCTCCGGCTGGTAGATGGGCAGCCCCATCTCCCCGGCTTGCACCTTGACCGCCGAACTCGCGAGGCGCAACCCGCGTCCGGCCGGGCGGTCCGGCTGGGTGATGACCAGTCGAACGTGGTGACCCGCGTCGACAAGGCGGCCGAGGCTCGCGCACGCGAACGCGGCCGTGCCGGCGAAGACGATGTTAAGCGCCGACGAGTTCCGCTTCCTTCTCCTGCTCCTGGGGCTCGACCTTCCGCAGCGTGTCGAGACTGGTCAGGCGATCCGTGAACAGGATGCCGTCGAGGTGGTCGATCTCGTGCTGAATCGCCCGAGCCAGCAGCCCGTCGCCCTTGATCTTCACGGGCTTCCCGTGCCGGTTGAGCCCGCGAGCGACCACCTGCATGTGGCGCTTGACCTCACCGATGTAGCCGGGGACGGACAGGCATCCTTCGAGGCCCACCTGCTCCCCCTCCCACTTCACCATCTCCGGATTGACCAGTGTGTGGAGATTCGTGTCGGTCTTGATCACGACCACGCGCAGGCCGACGCCCACCTGCGGGGCGGCCAACCCGACGCCGGGTGCCGCGACCATGGTGTCGACCATGTCGTCGATCAACTGCCGGATGCTGCTGTCGACCCGCGACACCCGCTTCGCCTTCTGGCGAAGGATGGCGGCTTCCTGGGTGAGGATGGGGAGCAGGGCCATAATTTCCTTACATTGGATCGACGTCGAGGCTCCAGCCACGGCCGCGCGGGACGCGGTCGGCCAGCCGGTGCAGGTCGGTCCCTCGAATCGTTACCTCGAACCGGTACTCGTCCTTGAGGCGGAACAGGAACGCGGGAGACGGTCCGAGGACCTCGATGTCACCCAAATTGAGCAGCCCGATTGTAGCAGACAGATGTTCGACGGCCGTGCGCGCCTCGGCCTCCGCGCGCGCTTCATCCCGGTGCGAGTAGCTTGCCAGGATGAGCTCGCTGAAGGGTGGGAATCGGAAGGCACGCCGAATCTCCAGCTCTTCCCGATAGAAGCCGCGGTAGTCGTGGTAGCGGGCATGCCGGATCGCCGCGTGATCCGGGGTGTAGGTCTGGATGAAGACCTGTGACGCCTCGGATCCGCGGCCGGCGCGGCCCGCGACCTGCGTGAGCAGACTGAAGGTCCGTTCCGCCGAGCGATAGTCGGGGAAATGCAGGCTGGTATCGGCGTTGACCACACCGACCGTCACCACACCGGGGAGATCGAGCCCCTTCGCCACCAGCTGGGTGCCGACCAGGACGTCGGCCTCGCCCGCTGCCATCCGCTCGAAGACGAGATCCGCCGCATCCGGCGTCTTCATCACGTCCCGGTCGAGCCGAACGACCCGGGCCGTCGGAAACAAGCGCCGGACTTCCTGCTCGATCCGCTCCGTTCCCACGCCGAAGCTCTTGATGAACCGGCTGCCGCAATCCGGGCAGCGGCGGGGCAGCGGTTCGGTGCTCCCGCAGTAATGGCACTGCAAGCGTCCGAGCGCGGCGTGGTAGACGAGCGCCACGCTGCAGTGGGGGCATTCGCGGACCCGGCCGCAATCCCGGCAGAGGACGAACGTCGCCAGGCCGCGGCGGTTCAAAAACAGGATCGCCTGCTGCTTCTGCTCCAGGGCGTGCCCAATACCATCCTGCAGCGCCTGGCTCAATGGGCTGAAGCGTTCCGCCTGGATCTCTCGCCGCATGTCCACGACCGTGACGGGTGGCAGGCTCCGACCCAGCACCCGATGCGGCAACTCGAGGAGTCGGTCCTTGCCGGCGACGGCACGGGCATAGGTCACCACGCTCGGCGTGGCACTGCCGAGCACCAGCACCGCGCGTGTCCGCTGCGCGAGCCACCGCGCCACCGTCGGGGCGTGGTACCGGGGAACGCGTTCCTGCTTGAAGGCCGAGGCTTCCTCCTCATCGATGACGATCAGGCGGAGACGGGAGAGCGGGGCGAAGACGGCGGCGCGGGGCCCGATCACGATGTCGGCATCCCCCCGACGGACCCGCCACCACTCGGCGGCGCGTTCCGCCTCGGTCAGCCCGCTGTGCAGGACGGCAAGGCGGCCGGGGAACCGTGCGGCAAAGCGACTGACGGCCTGCGGTGTCAGGGCAATCTCGGGAACGAGGGCCAGAGCCTGGCCCCCGTCCCGCAAGACCTGCTCCAGCAGGCGGAGATAGACCTCGGTCTTCCCGCTACCCGTGACGCCATGGAGAAGGAAGACTTCAGACTCCTGTCGCCCCAACGCGACCCCGATCCGTTCGATGGCGGCCTGCTGGGCCGGTTCCAGCACCACCCTGGGCTGGACTGGACCCGTGGCCGCGGCATCGAGGATCCTGCTGCGGCGGCGGCGGGTCCCCGGGCGCCTGGTCATCGCCCGAACCTTCGGCGGGACGGCCGCGCGGATCACCTCGTCGAGGGGCACCATGTAGTGGGACGCGACGAATCCGGCCAGCTCGACCAGGACGGCGGGCAGCACGGGTTCGGCATCAACAACGGACTCGATGGCTCGCAGCTCCAGGACCCCGGGCACCCGGTCGAGCGCATAGACGAACCCGGTGACCTGACGCTTCCCGAAGGGGACGCGCACGCGCTGGCCCACCTCCACCAGGCCCAGGAGTTGATCGGGGATCGCGTAGTCAAAGAGGCCCGTCTGGCTTCCCACCCGGGCGTCGACGGCGACCTGCGCGATCTGCCGGATCGCCGTTTCAGCGCTGGCGATGGCGGGATTCGACGATGGCGTCCCAAATCCGCTCGGCGACCTCCCACTTGGGGAGTCGCGGCACCTCGATCGGGCGCCCGTCTTTCGAGACGATGGTGACCGCGTTGAAATCGCTGCCCAGGCCTCGATCGCCGCGGCCGATCTCGTTGGCGACGATCATGTCCAGCCCTTTTGCTTCTAACTTCTGTCGCGCCTGACGCTCGAGATCCTCGGTCTCGGCCGCGAACCCGACCCGGAAGAGTCCTGCCCTCGGCCCCAGGCACTTCAGGACATCGAGGTTGGGCGGAAGGGCCAGCTCCAGTGGTCGATCCGTGCGTCGGATCTTTGAGCCGGCCACCGCCTCAGGGGCGTAGTCGGCCACGGCCGCGGCCATGACCAGGATGTCGGCGGCCCCGACGGCGGGCTCGAGCGCGGCCAGCATCTCCTTCCCCGTATTCACGATGACCTGCTCCAACCCCTCGGCGTCGCCCGGCATGGTCGTGACCAGGGTGACCTGCGCGCCGCGCGAGGCGGCAACCTCGGCAATCGCCCGCCCCATCTTCCCGCTGGAAAAGTTTCCCACGTATCGCACCGGGTCGATCGGCTCCCGGGTGCCGCCCGCGCTCACCACGACGCGGATGCCGTCGAGATTCCGGCGCTCGTTGAGCACGGCCATCAGCGTCCTCACGATCCGTACGGGCGAAGCCAGCCGTCCAACGCCGGATTCGCCCGAGGCGAGGCGCCCGGTCGCCGGCATCACCACGACGGCGCCGCGCCCTTGCAGAGTCCGGAGATGCGCCTGGGTCTGCTCGTGGAGGAACATCCGATCGTTCATGGCCGGGGCCAGGACGAGCGGCCCCGTCATGGCCAGCACGGTCCCGGAGAGGATCTCATCGGCCAGCCCCAGGGCCAGTTTCGCCATCGTGTTCGCGGTCGCCGGCACGATGGCGAGCACCTCCGCCCATTCCGAAAGTTGGATGTGGGTTTCGCCGGCCCCGCGGGGCTCCAACCAATCGCAGGCCACGGGATGATAGGAGAGCGACTCGAAGGTCAACGGCGTCACGAAACGGGTGGCTTCCGGGGTCATGATCACCCGAACCTCCGCCTGGGCTTCGGTCAGGAGTCGCAGGCACTCCAGGGCCTTGTAGGCGGCGATCCCGCCGGTGACGCCGAGCGCGACGCGGCGTCCCTTGAGGCCGCCCGCGCTCATGCGACGGCTCGTCGCTGGCGCTCGGCCGTGATCTTGGAGAGGATCTCGCGGGCGGTCTCATCCACGTGACGATTGCAGACCACGTGCTCATACTCCTTCGCCAGGCCGAGTTCCACCAGCGCCTCCCGCTGCCGGATGGCAAGGGCCGCCGGCGACTCCGTGTTCCGCCCGGTCAGGCGATTCAGCAGCTCGTCGGTGGATGGCGGGGTGATGAAGATGAAGAGGCCGTCCGGCCTTCGCCGGCGGACGAAGGTCGCGCCCTGCACATCGATCTTCAAAATGATGTCCTCCCCGCGCGCCAATGCCTCCTCCACCCGGCGCCGGGACGTCCCGTAATAGTGGTCATAGACCTTGGCCCACTCGAGGAACTCCCGTTGTTCGATCAGCCGGAGGAATTCCGGCTCGCTGACAAAGCTGTAGCTGCGGCCGTCGACCTCACCCTGGCGGGGAGGCCTGGTGGTGTAGGACACGGAGTATTTGAGCGTGGGCGCGATCTCGAACAGACGTCGCAGCACCGTGTCTTTGCCAACACCACTCGGCCCTGATATCACGATCAGGAGCCCCTCCCTGGGCTGGCTCATGTTCCCCGAATTGTACGTGCCGATATCGCCTGCCAGGCCGCCTCGAAGTCATCGGGTGGCGGACTTTGCCAGGTCATTGTCTTCCCGGTGCCGGGATGGCAGAGGGTCAACGCCTCGGCGTGCAGGGCGGGCCGGTCGATCAGGGAGGACCGATGACCGTAGATCTTGTCACCCAGCACGGGGTGCCGGATGTAGGCGAGGTGAACCCGGATCTGGTGCGTGCGTCCGGTCTGCAGCGCGATCTCCAGGAGGGTGTGGCCGGGTGCCAGGGCGAGCCGCCGCAAGTCGCTCACGGCCTGGCGTCCGTTGGCGACGACGGCCATCCGCTGACGGTGTTTCACATCGCGACCGATGGCGGCTTCGATCCGCGCCGCCTGGTCCGCGATCTCCCCGACGACGATCGCCCGGTACCGGCGGGACATCGTTCGTTTCTGGAGCTGGCTCGCCAGGTCCCGATGCGCCGCATCCGTGCGCGCGACCACCATCAATCCCGACGTGTCTTTGTCCAGGCGGTGGACGATGCCGGGACGCTCGACCCCACCAACGGATGACCAGCCCGGGCCTCTCGCGAGCAGTCCGTGGACCAGCGTGCCGGTCGAATGCCCCGGCCCTGGGTGAACCACCAGCCCGGCCGGCTTGTCGATGACCAGCAGGTCTTGATCCTCGTATAGCACCCGCAACGCCATCGGCTCCGCCTTAAGGACACTCGGGACGGTGGGCGGAACCTGCCAGGTCAACCGGTCGCCGGGGCGCAGCCGGGTCCCCGCTCGTGCCGGGCCCCCGTTGACGCTGACCAGGCCCCCCTCGATCAGACGCTGGACCTGCGTCCGGCTCGCACCCTCGATCAAGCCGGCCAGGTAGTGATCGAGGCGCGGCGCCGGTGTGCTGAGGGTGTGCTCGTGCAGCTCGCTCAAGCCGGTCGGGTCTGCCCGCCGCGAAACAGGCTCCCGAGAACCAGCAGGGCGACGCCGACGGTGATGGCGGAGTCGGCCACATTGAAGATGGGAAAGTGCGGCACCTGGATGAAGTCGATGACCGACCCCTGCACGCCGCGGTCGTAGGCGTTACCCAGCGCGCCCCCAAAGACCAGCGCAAGGCCGAAGCGGGCCGACCAGTCGCGCGCCGGAAGGCGCCAGTAGTACAGGAGGATGCCGGCAAGGACCACCGCCGACACGAGGAGGAAGCCCAGGGTGAAGTTCTGGAACAGCCCGAAGGCGGCCCCCCGGTTCCGCGTCACCGTCAAAAAGAGCACGTGATCGAGAACCTGCCGGGGCCCGTAGGGTACGCCGAATCGACGCTCCACGACCACCTTGGTCACGCGGTCAAGCGCGATCACAACGGCCGCAATGCCAAACAAGATCGCGTAGCTCGTGGTCTTACGCAGGGCGCTGCACCCGACTCACGCTGAGGCGAAGCTCGTGGCCTTCGATCTGAAGGGCGTCGGTCGGGCCACCACCAGGGGTCGCGCCGCGCGCGATCGACGTTGCCAGGACCTCCGTGGCGATGTAATCACGCCAGCCCTCCAGCGCTTCAACGAGGATGCCGTCGCCCTCGTACACCAGCTGGATGCGGTCCTCGACCGCGAAGCCCGATTGCTTGCGTAATTCCTGGATCTTCCGGACGAGGTCACGGGCCAGGCCCTCCCGTTTCAGGTCATCGCTGATCTCGGTGTCGATGGTCAGGGCTCCGCCCTCCCCAGCGTACGTCGCGCTCTTGATGTTGAGCTCTTCCAAGAGAACCGCCTCCAGGTCGCGTCGTAGAGGACGATCCGCGATGATGACTCCCTTCAGCGGCTGTCGCACCTTGATGCCCGCGGCGTTCCGAGCCGCCAGCCCGTTGGCCACCAGGCGCCGCACCGTGGACATCTCCTTGCGGAGTTCATCGTCCCGCCATTCCAGAGCGGCATCGGGCCAATCGGTGAGGTGCACGCTGTCCGGCAGGCCGTCGGTTCCCGCCCCAAGGTTCTGGTACATCGTCTCGGAAAGAAATGGCATGAACGGCGCGAGCAGCTGCGTCAGGCTGATCAGCACCTGGTACATCGTCTGGTAGGCGCTCCGCTTATCACTGTCGGATTCCGACTTCCAGAACCGGCGCCGCGATCGGCGGACGTACCACGTGGACAGATCGAGAACGAAGGCCTCCAGGCGACGGGCGGCCGTGGGCGGATCGTAGGCGTCCATCGCCTTATCCACGTCATCGATCGTCGCCCCCAGCTCCGCCAGGAGCCACCGGTCGAGGAGCGCGCGCTCCGGGACCGGCACGGCTGCCGACCCCGGCTGGAAGCCGTCCAGCCGCGCGTAGTTGGCAAAGAAGCCGTACGTGTTCCAGAGAATCAGAAGAAATCGACGGACCACGTCCTGGACGGCATTCAGGTCGAAGCGATAGTCGTTGCCCATGGCGACGGCCGAGAAGAAGTACCATCGGGTCGCGTCGGCGCCGTATTTCGACATGACCTCCAGCGGATCGACCGAGTTCTTCAGGGACTTGCTCATCTTCCGGCCCTGCTTATCGAGGACCGTGCCGTTGACGATCACGTTCTTGAAGGCGGGCTGGTCGAACAGGATGGTGCCGATGGCGAGCAAGCTGAAAAACCAGCCGCGGGTCTGGTCAAGGCCTTCCGCGATGTAGTCGGCTGGGAATCGTTCGGCGAAGAGCTCCGCGTTCTCGAAGGGATAATGGTACTGAGCGACCGGCATGCTCCCCGAGTCGAACCAGACGTCGATCAGGTCGGGAACCCGGCGCATTTGCCCATCACACTTCTCGCACGGGAGCGTCACCCGGTCGATATAGGGCCGGTGCAAATCGTCCTCTAAGGTCAGGCCCAGCTCGGCGACGGATCCGATGCAGCGCTGGTGATCACATTTTTCGCACACCCAGATGGGAAGAGGGGTGCCCCAGTAGCG
This sequence comes from Candidatus Dormiibacterota bacterium, assembly GCA_036564925.1. Taxonomy (GTDB): domain Bacteria; phylum Chloroflexota; class Dormibacteria; order CF-121; family CF-121; genus JALYYC01. Next base: position 10,373 of record DATCOB010000108.1, read on the forward strand.
CCAGCGTGACAGGGACCAGTCGACCAGCGTCTCCAGCCAATTTCCCATCCGGCCGGTCCCGACGTGCGGCGGCATCCAGTTGACCTGTCCGTTGTTACGGAGCAACTGATCCTTCACCGCCGTGGTCTTGATGAACCAGGATGTCAACGCGTAGTACAGCAGCGGCGTGCCGCACCGCCAGCAGAACGGATACGTGTGGCGGATGGTCTCGGCCCGATACATCAATCCGCGCTGGGTCAGGTCTTCGATGATCTTTGGATCCGCCTTCTTGACGAACAATCCGGCGAACGGCTCGACTTCAGGCCGGAATTTTCCCTGGAGGTCGACAACGTGCCGCACCGGAATGCCCTTCTTTTGGCAGAGCTCCAGATCGTCGACGCCGTAGGCGGCCGCCGTGTGGACAATGCCGGTGCCGTCGTCGACTGACACGAAGGCGGCATCGACGACGTAGAACGCGGGCTTGTCCGGCATGAGATAGCGGTAGAGCGGCTTGTAGCGCTTGCCCAGCAGCGTGCGGGCATCGAGATCCGCCTCGACTTCGTACTCGCCCTGCAGGATCGAAAGCCGGGCCTTCGCCAGGATCAGCCGCTCGGCCCCCTGCCGAACCCGCACGTAGGGGATGTCGAGGCCGACGGCGAGGGCGACGTTGCCGGGCAGCGTCCAGGGCGTGGTCGTCCAGGCCAGGAAAAAGGTGTTGGGCTCGTCTTCCAGCTCGAACTTGACATAGACCGACGGGTCCTCGGTGTCATCGCGATAGCCTTGCGCTAGTTCATGGCTCGAGAGCGGGGTCTGGTCTCGCGGGCAGTAGGGCACGACCTTGAAGCCCTGAAAGAGCAGTTGCTTCTCCCACATTTGCTTCAGGATCCACCAGACGCTTTCCATATAGGGCGTATCGAGCGTTCGGTAGGCCCGGTCCAGGTCGACCCAGTAGCCCATCCGCTCCGTAACCTCGGCGAACTGATCGATGTATTCGAAGACGTTTTCCCGACAGAGCTTGTTGAAGGCCTCGACGCCGTACTTCTCGATGTCTTGCTTGCCTGTGAACTTCAACTGCTTTTCAACCTCGATCTCGACCGGCAAGCCATGGGTGTCCCAACCCGCCTTTCGGTCCACATAGAAACCGCGCATCGTCTTGTAGCGCGGAAAGAGGTCTTTCAGAGCTCGCGCCAGGACATGGTGAATGCCAGGGAGATTGTTCGCCGTCGGTGGTCCTTCGTAGAACACGAAGGGCGGCCTTCCCTCACGCTGTTTCAGGCTTCGATGGAAAATGTCCCTCTCCTTCCAGAAACGCAGGACGGCCATCTCCATCTCAGGGAAATTCGCGCGCGTCGATACCTCCTCGAACATGGTCGCCAATTCTAGTTCAGCCGTTTAGCCGAGAAATTGACCGACCACGTAAAGCAGGGCAATGGCGATCATCGGCGAGAAGTCCACCCCCAGCCCGGGGGGCATGACCCGGCGCAGTGGAGAGAGGATCGGATCGGTGACGTCCGCCAGGAACCCCATCAGGAAACTTCGACGGTCGCGCACGAACCAGGAGGCCGCGGCGCGCGCGAAGATCGCAAAGATAGAGAGGTAAATGAGGACCTGGGCAAAAGTGTGCAGGTAGCTGATGACGGTCTGCACGGGACTCAACGCGGTCCGAAGAGCGCGCGGCCCAATCGTAGCATGGTGGCGCCCTCTTCCACGGCGATCGCGTAATCGTCCGTCATCCCCATCGACAGCTCCGGCAGCGAGATCCCGAATCGTTCCGCCATTTCCGCCCGCAAACGGTGGAGCCGGCGGAAAACCGGCCGGGCAGCCTCGGGGTCTGTACTCAGCGGGGCGATCGTCATCAGGCCCTGTAATCGCAGTTGCGCCGAGGCCTGTGCTGCCTGCACGATCCCGGCGAGATCGGATGGTGCCGCCCCGGTTTTCTGCGGCTCCTCCCCCACGTTGACCTCGATCAGCACGTCGATCGGCGACTCGAGGCGTCGATCCATCGCGCGAATTAGGTCCACGCTGTCGACCGACTGCACCATCAGGAAGTGGCCCTCGACGAACTTCACCTTATTGCTCTGCAGGTGGCCGATCAAATGCCAGTCAGCCTGACCGACCCCGATTGCCTCGATCTTCGGCAGCGCTTCTTGTACCCGGTTCTCGCCGAGAGCCCCAAGGCCCGCCTCGATGGCCTCCCGCACCCGCTGGATCGGAAGCGTCTTGGTCACGGCCACAATCTTGATGAGGCCGGGATCCCGTCCGGCGCGCGTCGCGCTCTGCTGGATGGCGACACGCACATGGGCGAGATTCGTCGCGACCGACGCGGGCATCGTCAGGGCGCGACGATGACCGAGAGGAAGCGCCCCTGACGGCCGGCGCGATGGGAGAACCAGCGTTCCTGCTCACGGGTGCACCAGCCGGTCGAGATGACCTGGCCGGGCGGGACGCCATCGTCTTCCAACTGCAGCCGGGTCACAGCCTCCAGATCGAGACGGATATCGGGGCCATCTTCCGTGAGGTAGCGGTCCCGACGGCCATACCGGGCGTCGAACTGGTCCGCGACCTCGGAGCCCACCTGGTAGCAGCGCCCGCAGATCCCGGGCCCGACCAGGACCTGGAGATCCTCCGGCTCGCTGCCGTAGGCCAGGTGGAGCGCCTGCACGGTCTGTCTCGCGACACCGGCGAGCGAGCCCCGCCACCCCGCGTGGGCCGCCGCCACCACGCCGCGGCCACGGTCGTGGAAGAGCACGGGAAAGCAATCGGCATGATAGGTAACGAGGGCCTGGCCTGCGAGATCGGTCCCAAGCGCATCGGTCGACAGGACGCACTGACCGCCCTGACCCTGGCCACGGTGGAATGTCACGACGTTGGCGCCGTGTTCCTGGACCGTGAACAGGGCTTTTCCGAGATCGAAGCCGACCTGCTCGGCCAGTTCCTCGCGCCGCCGCATCACCAGCGCGGGGTCCGCTGATCCGTTGAGGCCCATCGACCCGAGCGCGGTCGTGGTAAAGCCATGCAGAACAGGAAAGGCAGGGACGCGGACGACGGTCGCGACCTCGAGCGCGCCGATGATCAGACTCGCTTCTCGCGGCTCAGCAACTGGTCGATCTCGTGCTTGACCTCCTGCAGGTCCATGAAGGAGCGGTAGACCGAGGCGAAGCGGATGTAGGCAACCTCGTCGAGCCCGCGGAGTTTCTCCATAACGAGTTCTCCAACTTCACGCGATGGGATCTCCACCTTGCCTTTCGTCCGGAGTTCGGCCTCGATCTCGTCCACAACACGTTCCACCGCGTTCGGCGAAATCTCGCGCTTGGTGGTCGCCTTCATCAGCCCGGAAAACAGCTTCTGCCGGTCGAAGTCCTCCCGACGCCCGTCCTTCTTGATCACGTAAAGAGGGACCGCCTCGATTCGCTCGTAGGTGGTGAACCGTTTCGTGCATTGCAGGCACTCGCGGCGCCGTCGGATCGATTCGCCGGTGTCCGAATCACGCGAGTCGACCACCTTGAGGTCGATCTGACCACAATAGGGACACTTCACTCCGGCTCAGTATCCCAGATGTTGTGTTTGGTCCATAAAAATGGACGCAAGGGGCGGGAAGGGGGCGCCCCTTGCGTAGGTTAGCGGCGACCCCTCAAAAACGCGGGGATATCCAGGTTGGCCGGGTCGAAGCCCTTGTACGCGGGGACGTCTTCGACGGGCGCAGGCCGGCTGTACTGCTCGTCCATCTCGCGGCCCGGTTCGATGCCGGAGACGAACCCGGTCGCGACCACGGTGATCTTGACCTCGCCCGACATCTTCTCGTCGATGACCGTGCCGAAGATGATGTTGGCGTCCTTGTCGGCCGAGGCGCGCACGATCTCGGCCGCCTCATTGACCTCGTGCAGGGTGAGGTCCGTCCCGCCCGTGATGTTGAAGAGGATCCCGCGAGCCCCGTCGATCGAGGTCTCCAGTAACGGGCTGGCAACCGCATCCCGGGCGGCGTCCGCCGCACGCTGATCGCCACTCCCAAACCCGATGCCCATCAGCGCAGCGCCCTGGCCGGACATGACCGCCTTCACATCGGCAAAGTCCAGGTTGATGAGGCCCGGCTGCACGATCAGATCGGAAATGCCCTGGACGCCCTGGCGAAGCACGTCGTCGGCGATCTTGAGCGCTTCGGTGAAGGGGACCTTTTTATCGGTCACGTCCAGTAACCGCTGGTTGGGAATGATGATGAGGGTATCGACCTTCTCGCGCAGCGTTGTCGCCGATTCCTCGGCAATGGCACGCCGGCGGGTCCCTTCGAAGGTGAACGGCTTGGTGACCACACCGATCGTCAAGGCCCCGTTGTTTCGGGCGATCTCCGCCACGACCGGGGCTGCCCCCGAGCCGGTGCCGCCTCCCATGCCTGCGGTCAGGAACACCATGTCGGCGCCGCTGAGCAGCTCGGTCAGTTCTTGCTGGCTTTCCTCAGCCGCCTCGCGGCCAATCGTCGGATTGCCACCGGCACCCAGGCCGCGTGTCAGCTTCTTGCCGATGTTCATCTTGGTCTGGGCCTCCGAGTGCGCCAGCGCCTGGAGGTCGGTGTTGATCGCGATGAACTCCACGCCGCGCAGCTTCGAGCGGATCATCCGGTTGACCGCATTGCTGCCACCGCCGCCGATGCCAACGACCTTGATCCGTGCGTTTCCTTCGAGCGTGCGGTCGGCTTCGCGCATTCTTCCATCCTCCTTGTCGCGCTCAAGGCGCGCCCTAACGAACCGCTCGGCAGGCGGCCTCCCCTGGCCGCCCGTGTATTCCATCGAGTTGCCGGGCCGCGAAGTCAGTCCCTTCATTCGCAGTTGATCGTCCATCTCCATCCCGGCCACCTTCCTTAAAAGAAATCTCTGAGCCAGCGAACGGTCCGTGAGTAGGCGGCCGATACGCCGGCGCCAGCCAGAACATGCCCGTTCTGCTGGTGGCGCATCTTTGTTCCCCAGCGGAGCAACCCGACCGCCGTCGCGTATGCCGGACCGGTGACCTGGTCGGTCATGCCGGTGGTCTGGGCCGGGGCGCCGATCCGCACCGGCAGGTCGAGCATGGATTGGGCCGCCTCGATGAACCCGAGTAAGCGGCAGCCTCCGCCCGTGAAGACGACCCCGGCCGGCAGGAATCCGTCGTGTCCGCCGCGACGCATCTCGAGCCGGATCATTTCCAGGATCTCGCGGGCGCGGGGGGCGATGATCTCCGCGAGATGCCGGCGTGGCACGATCTGAATCCGATCCTGTCCGATCTGATGGAGCTCGACCATCTCCTCTCGGGGGATGCAGGCCGGAATGGCGTGTCCGTAGTTGACCTTCAGCATCTCGGCTTCAGCGAGCGTGGTCCGCAGACCGATGGCGACGTCGTTGGTCACGTGAGTCGCCCCGACCGGGAGCACGGCCGTATGGATGACGCTCCCATCCGTGAACAACGCGATGTCGGTGGTTCCGCCCCCGATGTCGACGATCGCGACCCCGAGATCGCGTTCGTTGTCATTGAGGACGGCGTCCGCGGAGGCCAGCACCTGAACGACCAGGTCCTCCACGTTCATCCCCGATTGGTGCACGCACTTGACGACGTTCTGCACCGCCGTGAGCGACCCGGTGATGATGTGGGTCTCGACTTCCAGGCGGGCTCCGGACATGCCCACGGCATCCTTGACCCCCTCCTGGCCATCCACGACGTAACCGCGCGGCACAACATGGATCACTTCGCGATCGTTGGGCACGGATACCGCCCGGGCGGCATCGATGACGCGGGTTACATCCTCCTGCCCGATCTCACGATCGGAGCGGGCAACCGCGATCACGCCGCGGCTGTTCTGACTGAGCACATGGGTCCCGGCCAGGCCGACGTAGGCCGACTCGATCTTGTGGCCACACATCCGCTGGGCCGCCTCCACCGCTTGCGTGATGCCGCGGACCGTCTTTTCCATGTTGACGACGACGCCACGGCGCAAGCCGTCCGAGGGGGACTCCCCCACGCCCATGATGTTGAGGCCGCGCTCAGTCGGCTCGCCGACGACGCAGCAAATCTTGGTCGTGCCGATATCGAGTGCTGTGACGTATTTAGAACGGGGCAAAAACCTATCCTGGAACGTTGGCTTGGACGCTTGGGACCACATTATAGTGTGCTGGCGGCCCAGTGACAATACAACTGCTAAGGGGAATTAGCGCAGGGACTAACACGCGCCGCCGCCGTCCAGCCGCCACGTAGGGTCGCGCCGGGGCTGCGCGTCGGTCTGCGCCCGGCCACGACCTATCGGG
>DATCOB010000109.1:0-15461 GCA_036564925.1 Candidatus Dormiibacterota bacterium
GGGAGCCACGATGTTGGCGGTGCCGCGCGGGACGATGCCGATCGGGAGGCCGCGCAGGTGGGCCGCCGCCATGACCTCAGCCACGGTGCCGTCGCCACCGGCCGCCAGCAGCACGTCGAACGTCCCCCGAGCCAGGGCGCCCCCGATGGCCTCGACGTTCAGCCCGGGCGAGGTTTCGAGCACGGAGCTATCCCAACCCAGCGTGGCGGCGTACTTCACCAGGCGTGCCCCGAACCGGGGGCCCGTCCGCGACAGGGCCGGATTGACGACGAAGAGCGCCTGGCGGCGTGCCAGCGCCTCAGGGCCTCCGGGCCAGAAAGGCGTACTTGCGATCCTGCGCGTGCCAGCGTTCGGCCAGCGGCATCGCCTTGAGTTCCAGCGCCTTGAGTCGATCGAGCGTCTCGGTTTCGATCGCGTCGAAGCCCGCGCTCGACATCAGGGCGGTGTACCGGGCCGGGTCGCCGTTGCCGGCGAGGGGGAGCGCCGCGTGGATCTGTGGGCTGTACCGGTGGCCGGTGCCGGCCGGGGGCCGCAGGCGCAGCAGGACATCGCTCAAAGTTCGTTGCAACCGCCGGACCGGCGTGGGGGGCTGGGCGAGGCTGTCCACGAGGACCAGCCGCCCGCCGGGCTTGATCACCCGACGCCATTCGGACAGCGCGCGATCGGGATGCGGCAGGGTCCAGAGGATGTGGCGGCCGAAGACGGCGTCGAAGGTCGCCTCGCCAAACGGCAGGACCTCCGCGTCGGCGATCTCGAACGTGATGGGCAACCGGCGGTCCCCCGCCTTGCGGCGGGCCTCCTGCAACATGCCGCGAGAGATGTCGGTCGCGGTCACCTGGTATCCGAGCTCGCCCAGCAGGACACTCATCACGCCCGTCCCGGCGCCGACCTCGAGCACCCGTGAGGGCAACGGGGGCAGCAACCGCGTCAGGACCGCCTTCCACGCGTCGGCCTCCGTGCGGGTCAGGCGGCCGTGCGCGACCAGGTCGTCGTAGTCCTCGACCCCGCGGTCCCAGGCCTTGACGATCGAGACCTTCAGCGGATCCATCAGCCGGCCTGCATTCCTTCTATCTTATTGCCCATCTCCAATCCATCTCCGATCTCATCAGGGTTTACCCTGGCGAGCAACCGCCGGCTGGAATGGAAGGCGCTGCCGGCGTCGGTGCGGCATGCCGTGGAGAAGCGGCTGGGATCACCCGTGATCGAGGCCGTCACCCAGAGCGGACGACTTTCGAGCAGCGCCGAGGGCAATACCCTCCTGCATGTCGACATCCGCGCAGATAACCTCCTCATCGCCGGGGACCGCGTCCTGGTGGTTGACTGGCCCCATTCGGCTATTGGGGCCACCTGGATCGATCTGCTTTTCTTCCTCCCGAGCGTAGCGATGCAGCCGCCACCTGGACTTCCAACGCTCCGGCGATTTCAGCTCGCGCAAGGGCTGCCCGCATTGGAATGGCTCAAGCGACGAACCGGTTGGAAGTAGCTTCCGCTTACTCTTACCAACCAGGTCTGTACCAGGCCGTGCTGTGAATGCGGATAGTTGATGCGCTGGACGTACTGGCTTCAATCGCAGCGTTCGTCGTGCTCATTGTTTTATTGGCCAGCGGCCGGATTCCTAAGGACTTCGAACTGTGGGCTTATGCCATAGCTGGCGGGAATCCTGATCGTTGGAATCGTGGTAGCAGCACGGAAAGGCACGATATGGAGACGAAAGCGCTAAACCTGCCATTTAACGATAGAGAGACACTTAGACCCCCTCCCCACCCCTCCCCACAAAGGGGAGGGAGAAACCGGGAATCTTGTGTTGGTTCGCCGCTGGTTGGGCTGGGGATTCTCTGTGTCGCGCTGCCGGTGCTTCGCGATGCGATCGTCCGGCAAATGCCCGGGTCGGGGCCGATGGTGGCGGCTATCGCGTACGGCGCGATGCTGTGCGCCTGCTTCATGGCCATGCGGGTGGCCGGAATCTCCGGCGCCGAAATCGGCATCCGGACGCTCACCATCCGATCGGTCTTGATCGGCGTGATCGCCGGAATCCTGATCGTCGCACCGGTTTGGCGCCTGCACGTCATCGCCGTTTCAAGCGCCGGGTGGCTGCTCCTGGCGGTCGCCATCGAGGAGATCGCGTTTCGAGGCGTGTTGTTTGCCGTCCTTCGGCGAGCGGGCGGGCTCCCGCTGGCGATCAGCGGATCAGCCGCTGTCTTTACCGTCGCGCATGCGGGCAGCACCACCTGGCCATCGCTTGGCCTGGTCGCGCTCGCTGGGCTATACCTTGGGTTGCTGCGCTCGATACGTGGCGATGTATGGGCGCCCGGCTTCGCGCATCTGCTCATGAATCTCGTCAGCCTGCAGTGAATTCGCCGAACAAGACTGACATCCTCGGCGTGCTTGGGTTGATGGCCGTCGCCGTCGCCTTCATGGTGGTGCGCGGAACGATCGGCGGTGCCAGGCCATTCCTGGACGGATACACGCCGCCCCCACCCTACCGATGGGTCTCGCCACCGCCCGCGTTGGCTGCCACCAACCAGCCACCCACGGGCGGCGCCGTCGACATTCCGCTGACGGACGGCGCCTCGGAGGCGGCCGGCGCCTTCACCGATGACGGCCAGGTGACGGTCAGCTTCAACCCGGGCACGTTCACCGCGACCGGCGCGCAGACCGCCGTCCATGTCCGCATCATCCCGGTCACCCCCCAGCCCGTCGCACCGGCCGGCATCATCGCCGACGGCAACGTCTACTCGATCGAGGCAATGCTTATGCCGAGTGGCAAGCCCGCCGTCCCGCTGCGAGCGCCGGTGCTCGTCGACATGCGCTACCCGCAGCACAAGCCCGACGCCATCTATCGTATCGAGGGAAAGAGCTGGACGCCAATCGACAGCACCGTCCAGGACCTGCTGCTGACCATCGACGCCCGGTCGACGCAACTGGGGACATTTGCGGCAGGCCACCAGGCGACCAGCGCGGCAGCCCCGCAGGCGGGTTGGAACCCCTGGCTGGTCGCCGCGCTCGCCTTCCTCGCCATGTTGGGCGTCGCCCTTCTGGCGGGCGTCAGGATAAGGCGGCGGCGATAGGCAGGTAGAGCTCCCGGTAACGCTGGTAGCCGTCCCGGTAGACGGCCACCGCGTCCGGTTGCGGGGAGGCAACCAACTCCGCCGTCGCGGCCAGCGCCGCCACCTGGGCAGGCCCGGGCCACGCGCCGAACCCGATGCCGGCGAGCAGCGCGGCGCCCCGCGCCGAGGCGGCCGGTGTCGCGGTCGAGAACAGGGGTCGCTCGAGCACGTCGGCCAGCAGTTGGCGCCAGCGCGGCTCCAGCGTCCCGCCGCCCTCCAGCCGCAGTCCGTCGGCGCGGATGCCGGTCGCCAGCAGCGCGTCGAGCGCCTGGCGAAGCGCGAACGCCACGCCCTCCAGTGCCGCGCGAAACAGGTGCGCGCGTGCGTGGGTCAGTCGCAGGCCGACCCACGCGCCACGCGCGGTCGGATCGAAATGCGGCGTGCGCTCTCCGGAAAGATACGGCAGGAACGTCAACCCGTCGGCCCCGGCGGGCGCCGTGAAGGCCTCCGCATAGAGGTCGTCCCAGGAGGCGTCGAGGGTGACACGGACCCACTCCAGCGCCAGCCCGGCATTCTGGATCGCTGCCATCGCATACCAGCGGTCCGGCGCGGCCGCACGATAGATGTGGGTTCGCGCGGTGCGGTCGATCAAGAGCCGGTCACGCGGCGCCACGATCTGGCCGCCGGTCCCGATGGTCAGCTGGACCAGGCCCGGGTCGAGCAAGCCGCCCGACAGGGCCGCCGCCGCGGTGTCGCCGGCACCCCCGACCACGGGAACGTTGTGGCGAATGCCGAGTTGCGCGGCCGCCTCCGTGGTGACGACGCCGCAAATCTCCGTCGACTCGCGGATCGGGGCGAGGAAATCCAGCCGGAGATCCAGCTCCTCGAGCACGTCCTTGGCCCAGTAGTCGGCACCGAGGTCGTACAGCAAGGTGGCCGAGGCGTCACTGGGCTCGGTCGCCACCTCGCCTGTCAGGCGCAGGCGCACCCAGTCCTTGGGCTGCAAGGCTGCGCGGGTTTGCCGGTAGAGGTGACGTTCGTGGTCGCGCAGCCACAGCAGGGTGGGGCCGGCCATCCCGGTGCTCGGCGGGTTGGCGAGCGTCCGCTGCAGATCCGGGCGCAGGGCCCGATATGCCTCGACCTGTTTGTGGGATCGGGCATCGGCCCAGATGATGGCGGGCCGCAGCGGGTGGCCCGCCTCGTCGCTGATCACCACGCCGTGCATCTGTCCGGCCAGCCCGATCGCTGCCACCTCCAGGGCATGGCCACGCGTGGCCTCGCCAACGGCGGACGCAACCGCCGCCCACCACGCCTGTGGATCCGATTCCGCCCATCCAGGCCGCGGCGAATGGACCGGATAGCCGGCGGATCCGGTCCCGATGATCGATCCGTCGACGTCGAGAAGCAGCGCCTTGGCGGAGCTGGTTCCTAGGTCGAGCCCGAGGAACATATCGCCCCTTCCCATGGCTCGAGCTGGAGCTCGCGGTTGGCACCGTCGTCGACTCGGCCTTGGGTTGTTGAAAACCGAACGGTCGCTGATAAACCGGGGAATGCCACCCGTTCATCGGAAAGGTTGAGGGCGACGATCGTGCCGGCGCCGCGCCGCCAGGCCCAACCGCCCGCGGGTGCCGGGAGCCGCGCAGAGTCGCCCGCGGTCAGGTCCGGCTCCGTGCGGCGGAAGGTGATCAAATTCCTGACGAAATGCAGCATCGAGTTCGGGTCATTTCGCTGAGCCGCGACATTGATCGACCGGCTGTCCCCCAGCGGAAGCCACGGCCGTACGCCGGCGTTGGTAAAGCCGGCGCCGGCGCCATCCTCCCATTGCATCGGTGTCCGCTCCGGATCCCGACCGCGCGGTTGCGGCCAGTGTCGGATGCCGACCGGATCCCGGAGATCATCCCTGGCGATCGGGGTGTCCGACATCCCGATCTCGTCGCCGTAGTAGAGGACCGGTGTGCCGCGCAGCGTCAGCAGGCTCAGCAGCGCGCAACGATGCTTGCGCTCGTCACCCTTCGCCCAGCGGCTCATCACCCGGGAGACGTCGTGATTGGACACGGTCCAGACCGGCCAGCCCGACGCCGGAATCACGGTTTCGCTTTCGTCGACCACGCTCGCCAGCGCCTCGGCCTCGAATGAGGCGTGGACATAAGAGAAATTGAAGGCGAGATGGAGCTCATCCCCCTGGCCGTAAAAGAGGCCCATGGTTTTGACGTCGAGGACGTACGTCTCACCCAGAAGGATCCGCGGTGGCGTGTAGCTGTTGGCGAGGGTGCGCCAGCGGCGAAGGACCGCGTGGACCTCCGGACGCTCCATGTTGTAGATCGCGCGCTGCCCAAACGCCCGGACATGCGGCGGATCGGCGGCGGTGGCGACCGGGTTGTCGCGCAGCTCGCGGTCCTTGACGATGGCGTGGGCAACATCAATCCGGAAGCCGGCCACGCCTCGATCGAACCAGAATCGATAGATGTCATCGAAGGCGTCGCGGACCTGCGGATTCCACCAGTTGAGGTCGGGTTGCTCGGCCAGAAAGTTGTGCAGGTAGTACTGGCCGGTGTGCGCGTCAAGGGTCCAGGCCGGACCGCCGAACACGCTCAGCCAGTTGTTGGGCGGGCCGCCGTCCGGTTTTGGATCGGCCCAGACGTACCAGTCCCGGTGGGCCGACGTTCGCGACGCGCGCGAGTCGATGAACCAGGGATGCCGGTCGCTGGAGTGATTGGGCACGATGTCGAGGACCACCTTGATGTCCCGCATGTTCGCCTCACGAATCAACTCGTCGACCGCGGCGAGGTCGCCAAACCGTGGTTGCACATCGCAGTAATCGGCGACGTCGTAGCCCATATCGGCATCGGGGGAGACGGTGATCGGGTTCAGCCAGATGGCGTCCACCCCGAGCCAGCGCAGGTAGTCCAGGCGCTGGATGACGCCGCCGAGATCGCCGACGCCATCGCCATTTGAATCCTGGAATGACGCCGGGTAGGCCTGGTAGATGACGCCCTGGCGCCACCAATCGTTTTTTAACATCGGGCCGTGATGTTACGCTGCGGCGGAATCTGGGAGACCGACGGGGCGGCGGTGAGTCCTTACTTGAGGTGGCCGTTGGGTGAGGGCGTGTAGCCGGCCACCGCGGTTTTCACGGACGGCTCGATGATCGAGTCGATCAGCCCGTAGTCCTTCGCCTGCGCCGGCGTCATGAAGAAGTCGCGTTCGATGTCGCGCTGGACCTGTTCTAAGGGCCGCCCCGTGTGCCGGGCGTAGATCTCCACGACGATCTCTCGCATTCGCAGAATCTCCCGGGCATGGATCTCGATGTCGCTCGCCTGTGACGTCTGCATCCCGCCACTCGGTTGGTGCAGCACGATCTGGCAATGGGGGAGCGAGTTGCGCTTGCCCTCGGCGCCCCCGGCAAGGATCAGCGACGCCGCGCTGGCCGCCATCCCGGTGCAGAGGGTGCTGACCGCCGGATGCACATAGCGCATCGTGTCGTAGATCGCCAGGCCGGCACTCAGCGAACCGCCCGGACTGTTGATGTAGATGCTGATCTCCTTGTCGCGGTCCTCGCTATCGAGAAACAGGAGCTGGGCAATGACCAGGTTCGCGACCTCGTCGTCGATGGGCGTACCGAGGAAGATGATCCGGTCTCGCAGCAACCGAGAAAAGATGTCGTACGCTCGCTCACCCCGAGCAGTGGTTTCGACGACGTGGGGAACGAGTGCCATGAGGGTCCTCCTTTGGCTAACGATCGACAATGAATCCGATACGCCGATTGTGCGGGATACCCTGGGTCGCGGCGAGGTAGAGACTGAAGTCGGCGACACTGCGAAGCGCGTTGGGTCTAAGCGCCGCCGTCGCAACCCGGAGCTGCGCCCGTGGGTCATCAGGCCAGCTCTTCTGCTGCTGCATCGCCTCCTTGCTACCCAGCTGCCTGGCGACGTCGAGGTACAGGTCGGCGACGGAGGTGTCCAACGCGCCCATGATGGCCAACAGCTTGTCGGTCGAGATGTCCTTGAGGCCGCGCTCCACTTCCGACAGGTAGGCCGGCGAGATGCCGGCCGCTTCGGCCACGTGGGCGAGGGTCCGTTCCACCGCCTCCCGCCGACGACGGATGGTGCCGCCCAGGGCCACTCGAACGCTCGACGCGGTTTCGCTGTGAGCGTATCCCATCTGCTTCAAGCGCAATCCTAGCACGGTTTCGGCTCTCGCCGCATGAGATCAGCCGCGTTTCGGGTTGTAGAGGGCGTGACGGTTCACTGGCTCGAATGCTCGGACTGAGAGAGCCGGACCGCGCCGATGCCGCTCGGCTACCGGTCAGCGATCCGCGCGGACGAGTGCAGATCCGGCTGATCGACGGGCTTGGACGAACAGAGCGGCTGCCACCCGCAGGCCGCGCACGGGGCTTCAGCGCCACAACGCGGTGGGCAGCGATCGATACGCCGTCCGGGTTCCACCACGCCTTCGATGTGGAGATCTCACTGATCTCACGCGACGAGCAGCCGCGCGGCCTGGGGATCCAGGTGGCGGTACCGCTCGATGGTCCGGCCACGCGATTCATGGTTCCGGGAGTGCTCTACGGCCAGAATCGCCTGGCCGCCTGCACCGTTCGCTACCCGCGGTTCGACGAGGCGGCGGATTCGACCGACGCGCTCACCGCGGACCACTGGTCGTTTCGTGCCGATCGCGCCTCGCATTCCCTCGTCATCGGCTGGAGCGAGACGGAGTGCGTCGCCCTGGCGACGGATGAGGCGTCCGTCCTGGGCCAGGGCGGCCTGGGTCTGCACGGCGGGATGGACCCCGAGATCCTGCTCAACTTTCCCGCGCGCGAGGAGCCGGTCACCTATGCGGGCCATGCCGCGCCCGGTCCGCCAGAGATCCTGTTGCACCGCTGGCGCGCCGGCGAGATCGCGACCCTCCACTTCACGATGTTCATCGGCGACCCGGATCCGCACGGCTACGATGCCCTACTGCGCGCCACCTACGCGCGCGACCGCGCACGCCACGACCTGCAGCCGTGGATGCCCACGCCTGAGGCGGCCGCGCTGACGGCGCACGGTCTGTATCGATGGCACTACCGACCGGAAGACCAGACCCTTGCTGAAGCCACCGCCTTCGAGCGGCCGGGCGCCGAGCTGACCGCGACCGTCCCGGATGGCAATGCGATGCACGCCGTGTGGGTCAATGGCGCGCCGAGCGGGTACGCACTGCTGACCTACGCGCGGAACGAGGGGATCGGCGAGTACGCCGCCGCGGCCGTGGCGGTGCTCGACAAAATCGCGGGCAGCGTGGCGCCCTGCGGGCTTTTCTGGGGACGGCCATCGCAGCTGGCGCGGGATGGCGGATGGAACGGCCATTCGGACTGGATCCACGCCCGGCCGGTCGCCGAAGCGACGTTATTCATGGTGCGGGCGCTGGCCTTCGAGGAAGCGCAGGGCATCGAGCATCCCTCGTGGAAGGAGGCGATCATCACCAATTTGCGCGGTGCCCTCGCGTCGCAGCAGGGCGGTGCCTTCCCTTGCTACGTGAATGGGCGCACCGGTCAACCCGAAGGCTGGGAAGGCGCGGCCGGCCTGCTCTGGATCCCCGCATTGATCGAGGGAGCCGCCCATCTCGAGGGTGTGGACGTCAAGGTCGCGGCCGGGGACGCCGGCTCCTACTACGCCGAGTTCGTCGATGACGAGTTCATCTATGGCGCACTGGAGGACGTCCCCCTGGCCCCGTCCTCGGAGGACGCCTACAACGCCGTGATGGCCTACGTCGCGCTGTTCGAGGCGACGCGGGAAGATCGCTGGTCGGACCTTGCCACACGCGCGGCCGACTGGATGATGAGCTTTCGCTGGTCGTACAATCTCGCCTTCCCAACCCACACCATCTTGCAGTCATACGATTTTCGGAGCCGCGGGGCTGACGTCGCGTCCCCCGCAACCCAGTACCTCCATGGCAGCGGCCTCATCTGCCTGCCGGAGATGCTACGGCTCGCCGAGCACACGGGTGACTCGTACTATCTGGACCGGACCCGTGACAACCTCGCCTGCTTCCTGCAGTTCATCGCCCGCGAGGACGGCGATTTCAACGCCCGCATGGGGATGGTCAGCGATCGCTACTACAACACGCGCGGTTTCGGGCCGAAGGGCGCGATCCTGCCGATCTCGCACGCGCGCAGTGTCGGCCTCGCCCTCTACGCAAGCCAGGCCGGCTTGACGGTCGACCCATGAGATTCCTGCGCGGTGTTCTGCTGATGATTGCCCTTGTGGGGGCTGGTTGCACCTCGAGCACGACGGCGGCCGGACCATCGCCGACGGTCACGCCGACGCCAACATCGCTGGTGACGTCCCCATCGCCTCCACCCTCGCCCTCCGCGGAGGGGTCGCCAGGCCCGTCGAGCGGCGACCCCGGCTTCATCCCGGCACTCGCGGCGATCCAGATGCTCACGCCGCGCCTGGGCTGGGCGGTCGGATCGCACCATATCTTCACGACCAACGATGGCAGCCACTGGACGACGCAATATACGTCGACCAATGAGTACGCCGGCGTGGATTTCATCAGCGCGACGACCGGGTGGGTCGTGGGCCTGCACGAGTTGCTCGGCACGACCGACGGCGGGCGCACCTGGCACGAGCTGGGGGAGCCGGGCCAACCGGTCCGCTCGGTCCATTTCGTGAGCGCCTCGCACGGCTGGGGCATCGCGGGGGGCGCGGATGTCGAACCGTTCCACGGGCGCTTGGTGCCCGGCTCGGCCGGTACGCTGGTCGTGTCGATGGATGGTGGCCATTCGTGGAGCAACCTGGGCAGCCCTGCAGACCCGCAAACGGTATGCTTCAGCGACTCAGCGAATGGGTGGCTGGCGACGGCAGCCGGCACGATCTACCGGAGTCATGATGAAGGGCAGTCCTGGACGCAATCGCTGCAGATGCCTGGACGTGAGCCCGGCCTGCCCTCTCGGGCCTCGATCGAATGCGCGGCGCCAAGCGCGTTGTGGGTAGAGTGGGCGGCGGGCGGCGCCGCCGCGGGAAGCTCGCCTTACATCGACTATGCGACCGTGGACGGCGTGACATGGAAGCCGGCGCTGGTGGAAACCATGACCGCCGGTAGCTTCATGCCGAACGTGCCACCCGGGCCGGGCAGCTATCCCGGCAGCTTCAGCGTGGTCGATCCAACCGATGCCGTGTTCGTCGGTGACTCTGCCGCGGCCGGAACGGCTGCCTGCATCGTCCTCAGCAACGGCGGCTCGACCGTGCGCCGGACGGGACGCATCGACGACGTCCAGGAGACCTTCGACGCCGCGTTTACCAGCACGTCGACCGGCTGGGTACTCGTCCGGCAGGGCTCGGGCGACTTCGTCATCGAGGCCACGACCGATGGCGGATACCACTGGTCGCCGCAGCTGTCTGTTACCGTGCAGTCGCCGGGCTGATGCTGCTCGGCCTGGACGTCGGGACTAGCGGCGCCCGGGCCGTCGCCGTCGACGAGATCGGTGTGGTCGCGGCGTCGGCCTCCGTCGATTACTCGGTTCTGACGCCGCGGCCCGGGTGGAGCGAACAGGATCCGGAAGACTGGTGGACCGCCACTCGCGACGTGCTCCGCGCGGTCGCGGCGCAGGTACGCGGTGACATCACGGGCCTCGGTCTCACCGGGCAGATGCACGGCGCTGTCTTCCTCAACCAGGCCGGTGAGGTCATCCGTCCAGCCATCCTCTGGAACGATCAGCGAACCTCCCTGCAATGCGAGGAGATGAGCGCAAGGATCGGATATGACCGCCTGATCGCCATCACGGGGAACCCGGTGCTCACAGGGTTCCAGGCACCCAAAATTCTCTGGTTGCGCCTGGTCGAACCGGTGCAGTATCGCCACGTCCGGCACGTCCTGTTGCCCAAGGACTTCGTGCGCCTGCGCCTGACCGGCGAACTGGCAACCGACGTCACGGACGCGTCAGGAACCTCGCTGCTCGATCTCCGCCGGCGGGCCTGGTCCGAAGAGATCCTGACCGCGCTGGACATCCCACCGGAATGGCTGCCGCCCGTCCACGAGAGTCCGGTCTTTGTGGGCGGCCTTCGTGAGTCGGTCGCGAGGGACGTGGGCCTGCCGGCGGGACTCCCCGTTGCGGCGGGGGCCGGCGACAATGCGGCGGCCGCCATCGGGATCGGGATCGTGCGAAGCGGTCTCATCAGTTCATCGATCGGCACCAGCGGCGTCCTGTTCGCGCACACCGACGAGGCGCGAGTCGAACCGTCAGGGCGGCTGCATAGCTTCTGCCATGCCGTCCCCGGGCGTTATCACCTGATGGCAGTGACCCTATCGGCCGGCGGATCGCTGCGCTGGTGGCGGGAGGTGATGGGCGGAGGCCTCACGTACGCGCAGTTGAGCGACATGGCGGAGACGGCGCCGCCCGGTGCTGAGGGACTCTTCTTCCTCCCCTACCTGAGTGGCGAGCGAACGCCACACCTTGACCCTGGGGCTAGAGGCAGCTTCATCGGCCTTCGCGCTCACCATACGAGGGCTCACCTGACGCGGGCGGTGATGGAAGGCGTGGTCTTCAGCCTGCGTGACGGGCTCGACATCATGCGCGGGCTCGGGCTTGAGATCACGATGGTCCGTGCGACGGGTGGCGGCTCGAGAAGCCGACCCTGGCGCCAGATGCAATCCGATATTTTCAACCTGCCGGTCGCAGTGATGACCGGCGACGAAGGCCCCGCCTTTGGCGCCGCCCTGCTGGCCGGGGTCGCTGGCGGGATCTACCGGGACGTCCTCGAGGCGAGCGACAGCGCCGCCCGCATCGGCGAGGTCGCCGAACCCGACCCCGAGCGCGCGGCCCGCTATGAGCGCCTTCACGACACCTTCGCGGGCCTGTACCCGGCCACCCGGCGCGACCGCGGTTATGCTGGCAGGGGTGAGTACCGTGTTCCAGCCCGGTGACCCGGTCGCGCAGCCCGGCATCTATACCTGCGACGGGCCCTGCCTGCACACATGGATTGCGGGCAGCGCGGCGGTCGAGGTGACGGGACGAAAGGGCCGGGTCTTAAAGCCCGCATATCCGGCCCTGGCCGCCGCCTGCCGGGGACGTGGGTGGGTGCTCCGCGAGGGCTCACCTACCGATTGGGTTGTCATTCGGAACCGCATCGGCTCCACGTTCTAGCGAAGATCGGGGCGTCGGGATTCGAACCCGAGTTCTCGCACTCCCAAAGCGCGCGCGTTAAGCCAGGCTACGCTACGCCCCGCTCGGAGCATTGTACGTGCGACCATTGAGCTATGCCCTTAATCATCGCCGCCACCGTCGTGATCGCGATCGCTGCCCTCCTGACCTTCCGGTGGTTCCATCGATACCGGTTCACGAAGGAGTGGCGCCGCAGCGAATTCCGCGGTGTCGCGTTCGGGATGCTCATGTGGTTCGGCGGGATCTTCGGCCATCGCGTGCCGCCGCCGCCACAAACGAAGGTCGAATTCGCGTCCGGCCGACCGGTCGGTGAGGCGTCAGGCCGCCCGCCGCTCCCGGATCACGCTTCGGACGATGAAAAGTAAGTTCGCAGGCCGTTCGGCGAGCCGTCGCATCAAGTAGGGATACCACTCCGTGCCGTAGGGCACATAGATCCGGACCCGGTACCCGTCTCGCAGCAATCGCTCCTGCAGGTCGCGCCTGATCCCATACAACAGCTGGAACTCGAAGCGGTCCGGCCCGATCCCCTTCTCTGCCGCAAATCGCGTCGTCGCCTCGATGAGATGGTCGTCGTGCGTGGCAATGGCGGGATAGATGCCGCGCAGGAGGAGTTCCCGCATGGCCTCCTCATACTTGGCGTCGACGTCCCGCTTGTCGGGATAGGCGACGGTCGCCGGCTCGTCATACGCCCCCTTCACCAGCCGGACCCGCACCCCGTTGGCGTTCGCCCTCGCTACGTCGGACATCGTCCGGTACAGATAGCTCTGCAGGACCACGCCACAGTTCGGATAGCGATCGTGCATCTCCATCACCACGTCCAGCGTCCGTTGCGTGTACGGGGACCCCTCCATATCGATCCGAACAAAGTTATCGAGCTGCCGGGCGCGCTCGAGCACTCGTTGGAGCAGCTCGCGGCACAGCGTCGGCGAGATATCCAACCCGAGCTGGGTGAGCTTGACTGAGACATTGGCGTCGAGCTTCTCGTCGGCGATCCGTTCGAAGGCGGCAAGATAATCTTCGGCGGCTGTGCGCGCCGCCGTCTCCTCGCTAACGTTCTCCCCCAGGTGGTCCAGGCTCGCCGACGAGCCCTTGCGATTGATCTGCTGCACCACGCGCACGGCATCGTCCAGCCCGTCCCCGGCCACGAATCGGTAGGCGAGTGAGGCCGTGAGTCGCTGCCCTGTGACCAGGCGCTGCAGGCCCCGGCGATGAGAGAGGTAGAGAAAAGATGCTCTTAGCACGTCATGGCCGCGTCGAAAGCTCCGTACACCTCGAGCGCATTCAACGCCCGAGCCCGATGGCTCAGCAGGTTCTTCTCCTCCATGGTCAGCTCCGACATCCGACGGCCATTGGCGAGCTGGAAGATCGGGTCGTAGCCGAAACCGCCCCGCCCGCGCGGTTCCGCGGCGATGGTGCCGCTAAGGATCCCCTGCCCTTCGAAGGTCCGGCCGTCGGGAAGCATCATGACGGCGGCACAATGATAGGTCGCAGGAGGAGAGGCGCTGGCTCGATCTCCGAGCGCCTCGAGGACAGCGCGGATCAGCGGACCGCTCTGGCTCTTGTGTTCGGGCCCGGCAAAGCGCGCCGACTCGATGCCCGGCTTCCCGCCGAGCGCCTCAATTTCCATGCCCGAGTCATCACCTAACGCCGGAAAACCGCTGAGGCGCGCACCCGCCTCGGCCTTCTTTCTGGCGTTTGCCACATAAGTGTCGCCGTCTTCATCCACGTCGAGGGTGATTCCGGCCTCGCTAGGGCTGACCAACTCCATCGGCAGATCGGCCAGCAAGGCGCGAATCTCGCGAAGCTTGCCCTCGTTGTTGGTCGCGATGAACAGTCGCTTCAGCGCAGCTTCAATGCCCGCTTCTGGGCTTCGACGAGCTCACCCGTGCCTTTGATCGCGAGCTTCAGCAGTTGGTCCATTTCGTCGCGAGCGAACGGTTCCTGCTCGGCCGTCCCCTGGATCTCGATGAACCGGCCATCCTCTGCGACCACGCAGTTCATGTCCGTCTGGGCCGCGAAGTCCTCGAGGTAATTCAGGTCGAGTCGCGGCTGGCCCTGGACGATCCCGACGCTGATGGCCGAGACAAAATGGCGGATCGGCAGCACGCGGAGTTGCTTGCGTTCGATGGCTTTCTGCAATGCCAGGTGCAGCGCCACGAATCCGCCGGTAATGGACGCGGTCCGTGTCCCCCCGTCGGCCTGCAGGACGTCGCAATCCACCATGATGGTCCGCTCTCCCATGAGCGGCATATTGATCGCAGCCCGCAACGCGCGGCCGATCAATCGCTGGATCTCCTGGGTCCGCCCGTCCACCCGACCGGTTCTGGCTTCGCGAGCGGTCCGCTGCTGCGTGGCCCGCGGCAGCATCGAATATTCCGCAGTGACCCACCCTTCCCCGCTTCCCTTCTTGTGCGGCGGTGGCTTATCATCCCAACTCGCGGTGCAGAGGACACGGGTATCGCCCATGCTGATCAGGGCCGATCCCTCCGCATAGAGGTTCACCCCGGTCTCGATCGTTACTGGCCGGAGCTGGTCGGGACTCCGGCCGTCGGGTCGTGTTTGAGCCAACGCTGTCCTATTTTCGCAGAGCGCGTATGACCAGGATGCTGATCTCGAACAGCACGATCAAGGGAAGCGTCAGCAACAGCGGTGTGAAGGGGTCCACGCCGGGTGTCACCATGTTGGCGCCCACGAAGATGCCGATCCAGAACTTGATTCGGTGGCGGCGAAGGAACGCCGCGCTGACGATCCCCGCCAGGCCGAGCATCGTCATCGCCAGGGGCAGCTCGAACGTGATGCCGAAGATGGCGATCAGGATCAGGATGAAATTGATGTACTTGTCGGCGAAGGGCAGGTACTGCAGGTCCGAACTGCCGATGCCGGTCAGGAACCGGAGCGCGATCGGCATGGCGAAGAATGCAAAGCCGATGCCCATCGCAAAGAGCACCACCGCAGACACCACGAAGCCAACCGCAAACCGGCGCTCGTTGCGCCGCAGTCCGGGCGCCACGAAGGTCCAGATCTGCCAGAAGATGACGGGGCTGCTCAGCACGAACCCGGTGAAGATCCCGATCTTGAAGAAGAGGAGGAACGCGTCGACCGGGCCGCCGTAGATCAGTTTCTGCTGGTGGATGACCTGTCGGACGGGCGAGAGCAGGAGTCCTAAGACCGGCTGCGAGATGGCCAGGCCGATGGCGGTCGCGACGCCCCAGGCGATCAAGGAGATGATCAGCACCCGTCGCAGTTCCTCGAGGTGCTCGATGACGGTCATC
>DATCOB010000110.1:0-10498 GCA_036564925.1 Candidatus Dormiibacterota bacterium
AGACAGGCCACGACCTATCGGGTTACCGCGGCCGGTGCTCGACCGCACTTCGCCCCGCCGCGACCCGAGTGAGTTGAGCAGAATCAGCGAGCCCGCAGGGCGAGCCGCGCTTTCGCGCGGACAGCGCCGGCGCCGCATGCCGCCTGTCGCGCATGGCGAGGGCATTGGAATAGCCCGAGCCGCGCATGGGCCGCTGGACGGCGCACCGGCGCGAGAAAGTCTCTAAGCTCGCGGGGCCTACAGGATGTGGCGCCTGATCACAGCCAGGTTATCGAAGATGCGCACGCCGAAGGCGACGATCGCGGCGAAGTACAGCTCCACGCCGAGTTTGTCGCCCAGGTAGGTCAGCCCGCCGGCCACGAGCGAGTTGACCAGCAGCCCGGAGAGGAAGACCTTGTTCTCGAAGTTGCCGTTGAGCCAGGCCTTGACAGCGCCCAGGATCGAGTCGAGCGCGGCCAGGATCATCACCGCCGAGTAGCGGGCATACCCCGGCGGGATCTGGACCGGCGCGTTAAGGCCCAGCACGATTCCCAGGACGGCGAAGACCGCGATCGCGGCGACCAGCCACAGAGCTTCCCGGGAACCGCTGGCCGGCAGTCTCACCGGGGCCGGTCCTTCATCTGCACCGCCGGGGCGCCCGGATTCATCAGGTTCACATAGACGATCGGCGCGGAGGTCAGGTCAACCCGGCTGCTCAGCGCCCGCAGGGCGGCGAGCTTCGGCTCGAGGGTGGCGCGGTCGTCGGAGGTCGCCATCTGTCCGAAGACGATCGCCCAGCCGCGCTCAGTATGGGCCGTGAGCACGTCGCGCCGGTCCAGCTGGAACGACGACAACGAGACCTTGAACGCCGCCGCGAACCCCGCTTGCATCTGGCGCACCATGCGCAGTAGTTCCGGAGAAATGGCGCGCTGACCCCCGCGCACGGTCCCGAAGTCCGGCCGATCGATCACGGTCAATCGGCCGGCCTCGGGAGCGGGGTCGAGCACCACGCCCTGGTCGTTGACAAGGTAGGTTGCCTCACCGACCTGCAAGACGGCGGTGGGCATCCATTCGACGATCGTCACGGTGACCCGGTCTGGCAGAGCGAGCTTCACGCTCGCCGTTCGAACCCAGGGCACTCTCTCGAGCCGATGCTGCAGCGCCGGCTCACTCAGGAGGAAAATGCTGCGGTCTGCGGAAAGTTCGAGCGCGCGCCGAACGTCGGCCGACCGCAGGCGCGAGAGGCCGCGGATCTGCACGTCCTGCGGTCGAAAGGCGGGCTGGGCCAAAAGGAAGAGTAAGGCCAAGCCCTCCGCCCCAAGGACCGCGATCTGGACCAGCGCCCAGACCCAGCCGCGGCCGACCGGAACCGATTCGACCGGCGCCGCGCCCGCCCGCCGGCGCTTCTCCAGGGTCCCGACCGTCATGCGTCCGCTCCAGCCGGGAGCAGGCGGGAATCGATCGCTGTCTGAGATCGTTGCTTGTCACGAAAGCGCTCGATGGCCAGGTCGATGAGACGTTCGAGGAGCTTCGCGTAGGCCAGCCCGGACGCTTCCCAGAGCTTCGGATACATGCTGATCCGGGTGAACCCCGGGATGGTGTTGACCTCGTTGAGGTAGATCTGGTCGGTACGGCGCTCGTAAAAGAAGTCGACCCGGGCCATGCCGGCGGCGTCGACCGCCTGGAAGGCGCGAATGGCCATCTGGCGGATTTCGTCACTCACCGCGGCCGGGACGGCAGCCGGGATGACCAGTCGCGATCCTTCGTCCAGGTACTTCGCCTCGTAGTCATAGAACTCCCGGGCGGGGACGACCTCGCCGACCACGGAGGCCTCCGGGTCGTCGTTCCCAAGCACGCTGACCTCCAGTTCGCGAGCGTCGATGCCTCGCTCCACAAGCAGCTTCCGGTCAAAGGTGGCGGAGAGCCGAAGTCCGTTCATCAGCTCGCTCCGGTTGTGCGCCTTGGTTGTTCCCACACTCGACCCGGAGTTGGCGAACTTGGCAAAGCACGGATAACCCAGCCGCTGCTCGACCAGCTCGATGAAGGCTGGCGGATCCTGCTCGAAACGTCGCCGCGTCGTCGACACGTAGTCGACGATCGGCAACCCCATGGCGGCGAAGGCTCGCTTCATGTAGATCTTGTCCAGGCCGAGCGCCGAGCCCAGGACCCCAGCCCCCACGTAGGGCACGTTGGCCAGCTCGAGCACGCCCTGGATCGTCCCGTCCTCACCGTTGAGTCCGTGGAAGACCGGAAACACGACATCGAGGGGCGGCATGGCCGCATCGCCCGCGGCGCCCGGCATGGCAGGGACGAGGGCGTGCTGCGTTGGATCGGGCGGCAGATACACATACGTGCGTTTGTCGGGGTCCTCAACCAGGCGTGTCACGGTATCCCCGATTAACCAGCGACCGTTCCGATCGACGTACAGGGGGATGACCTCGTACCGGAGTGGGTCGATCGCCGCGATGATCGACTGGGCGGAAAGAATCGACACCTCATGTTCGGTCGATCGTCCGCCGAAAAGGATCCCCACCCGCAACCGCGTCATGCGGCGGCGGCCTGCGGGACCACGCGGATCTCCGGTTCGAGCTCGATGCCGAACCTCTCGCGGACGCGATTCCGCATCTCGGCCATTAAGGCTAACACGTCATGGGCGCTCGCTCCGCCAAGATTGACGATGAAATTGGCATGCTTCCGCGAGACCTCCGCTCCGCCGACCCGATGGCCCTTCAGGCCGCATGCCTCGATCAGCCGGCCCGCCGACTCGCCGGGGGGATTCTTGAACGTACTGCCCAGACTGCGCTTCTCGATCGGCTGGGTGTCCCGGCGATGTTTTTGCACCTGCATGATGCGCGCGCGAATGCTGGCCGGGGCCTCCGTTGTTGTCGCCAGGCTCGCCGAGAGGATCACCCACCCCGTCCTTTTGGATTTGAAGATCGAATCACGGTACCCGAAGGCACAGTCCGCCGCCGAAAGAGTCTGACTGCGGCCATCGGGGGCGATGACGTCGACCGAGACCAGGCAGTCCTTGATGTCGCGCCCAAAGGCGCCGGCGTTGCCGAAGACCGAGCCGCCCACGGTCCCCGGGACTCCGGCGCCGAACTCGACGCCGGCCCTGCCGGCCTTGGCGCAATCGGCGGCCAACCGCGGCATCAGGTAGCCGGCGGAGACTCGCACCGCGTCCCCTTCCATGGTGAGCTCTTGGATCGCCACCCTGATCGTGAGTCCGGGCATTTCCTCGGCTGCGAACAGCGTGTTGCTCGCCGCCCCGATCGTGAGATACGGCACGCCAGCCGCATTGAGGCGGGCGACGACCTTCTTGAGGACGGCCGCGTCGGTCGCCTCGAGGAAGTAGCGGGCCCGGCCGCCGATCCGGTACCAGCTGTGCGGCGCCAGCGGCTCGTGCTCCCTGACCCCGGGAATCGAGCCCAGCCAGGTTTCAGGCAACCGGGGAACGCTCCAGGACCTCAAGGGTCTTCCCAACGACATCGTCGAAGCCACGCACCGACATCAGGACAATCGCGTCGCCGGGTCGCGCCGACGATGCCAGGTGGTAGGCGGCGGCGCGCGCGGAGTCGATCAGGACCACTTCCTCGACGCCGTTGACCCGGGCCGCGAGGTCGGCCGCGCTGACGGTATTGGCCAGGTGGCGCTCCCGTGCCGGTTCGATCGGTCCAATGACGAGCAACGCGCACCCGGCAAACGCATCCGCATAGGCGTCCAGCAGACTCAGCGTGCGCGAGTACGTGTGTGGCACGAAGCAGGCCAGCACGCGACCAGGTCGGAACCGTTCCCGCGCTGCCTGGATCGTGGCCCGAACCTTCGCCGGATTGTGGGCGTAATCGTCGATGACGGTGATGCCGCGCACCTGCCCCCGTACTTCGAATCGACGCGACACCCCGTGGAACCGGGCGATCGCGTCGACCGCCGTCGACACGGGCACCCCGACCCGCACCGCGGCGGCGAGCGCGGCGAGCGCGTTCGCGGCATTGTGTTCGCCGGGCAACTGCGTGCTCACGACGGCCAGAACTTTGCCCTCGTGCCAGGCCGTGAAGCGCATGCCGTCGCCGTCGACCGTGACGTCCCGACCCTGCCAGTCCGCGCCACCACGCAGGCCGTAGGTCTCGACGTCGGCACGGGTCCGGTTGAGCAGTCGTCGGACCGTCGCGTCGTCCGAACAGGCAAGCAGCCGATCCTCGGGACCGAGATACTCGACCAGCTGGCGGAAGACCGCCTCGTACGCGGCCGGGTCCGGAAAGACGTCCGGGTGATCCCAATCGATGTTCGTGAGGACGGCCAGTTGTGGCGCGAAATGAAGAAATTTTGGTCGCGGATCGAAGACGGCAGACGTGTACTCGTCGCCTTCGAACACGAACTCGCGCCCGCTCCCCCAAGCCGCCGCCGAGCCCAGGTCGCGGGCCGCCATGCCGAGCCGAAAACCCGGGTTGCGCCCGGCCGACCGAAGGATCCAGGCGATCAGGCTTGACGTCGTGGTCTTCCCAGCGGAGCCGCAGACAACGATCCGGTACCGGTCCCGAGTCAACTCGCCCCAGTACTCGGCCTCGCTGATCACTCGAAGCTTGAGGCGGCGGGCTTCCTCCGTTTCCGGGTTTCCTTCGCGGACCTGGTTCCCCTGCACGACCAGGTCGGGCATTCCCCACCGAGTCACGTTCTCGGCGGCGTGACCGTCGAGCCATGGAATGCCGGCCTGCGTGAGCAGGTCCGTAGTGGGCGGATAGGCGTCCTCGTCTGAGCCCGTCACGTCCTGGCCCAGTTGCCTGGCAATCAAGGCCAGGCCCGACACCGCATAGCCGCAGATCCCGATGATGTGGATTCGCATCAGCGTCCGCGCACCGCGTCCCGCAGGATCCGCACCACATCGTCGGCGGCGGACGGCCGTCCAAGCGCGCGCACCGCCGCCACCATGAGGGCGTACCGATCTGGCGACGCAGCAAGTGCCGTCAGCA
Source organism: Candidatus Dormiibacterota bacterium (assembly GCA_036564925.1). Taxonomy (GTDB): domain Bacteria; phylum Chloroflexota; class Dormibacteria; order CF-121; family CF-121; genus JALYYC01. The sequence continues at coordinate 4,947 of DATCOB010000110.1, forward strand.
CCGCAGACAGCCGCGCACCGTTGCATTCCGCATCGGGGATCACGATTGCGGCTCCGGCGCGCTCATACGGACCGACATTCAACGCCTGGTGACCTCCCGCGAAAGGTCCCGGAACAAGGACCATGGGAATCCCGGCCGCACTGACCTCACTGAGCGTCCCGGCGCCGGCCCTCGCCAGCACGAGATCCGCCCCGTAGATCTTGGCAGCCAGGTCCTCGGCGAATGGGAATGGATGATACCGGCCCTTGACCGGTTCGGAAAGTCGTTCCCGCTCCTCCCGCACCATCGGGAAATCGCGCTCGCCCGTCTGGTGCCAAACCTCAAGACGAGCGATTGAAACGAGCGTCGGCAGGGCATCGACGACCGCGCGGTTGATCCGGTGCGCTCCCTGGCTTCCTCCCAGCACGAGCAACGATGCGGGGCGCGGGGGGAGGTTCGTCCGGCGCCGCGCGAAATCGGTCCGCACCGGCGTCCCTGTCACGACGGTCCGAGCTCGGAGGTACTTCGCCGATTCCGGATAGGCCGTGGCGACGACCGTGGCAACGCGGGCCAGCAACCGGGTCGTCCGCCCGGGCAGGTAGTTCTGTTCCTGGAGCACGACCGGAATCCGAAGCGTCGCGGCCGCCATGATCACCGGCGCGCTCACGTAGCCGCCCGTCCCCAGGACCACCTCGGGCCGGAACCGGCGAACAATGCGCCCCGCCATGAGGAAAGCCCGCGGCAGGACGAAGGGAAACGACCAGTTGCGCCACAGTTGCTCCATGTCGAGCTTGGCCGCCACGATCGTCTCGAGCGGGATCTGGTAGCCGGGGATGATCCGTTCCTCCATCCCACCCCGCCGCCCGACATAGAGGACCGTCCCGTCAGGATCGTTCCGCGACAGGGCTTGCGCGACCGCGATCGCCGGGAACACATGCCCCCCCGTGCCGCCGCCCGAGATCAATACTCGCATGCCGTATCCAGCCCACCTTTTCGCCCTGCATGGCGACGTTCATCAGTATGCCGACCGCCAGCATCGTGATGGCCAGCGACGAACCGCCATAGCTGATGAAGGGGAGCGGGATCCCCGTCGTCGGCAGTGTCACCGTTACCGCCGCGATGTTGATGAGCGCCTGAAAAGCAACCCAGGTCGTGACTCCGCAGGCCAGCAACGAACCAAAGGCGTCAGGGGCCTTGAGCGCGACGCGGTAGCCACGATACGTGAATAAGGCGAAGAGCGACAGCACCGCCGTGGTACCGATCAGGCCTGTCTCCTCGCCGACGATCGCAAAGATGAAGTCCGTGTGCGCGAACGGCAACCACTGGTACTTCTGGATGCTCTGGCCGAGCCCGACCCCGAAAATGCCACCGGATCCAAGTGCGAGCAGCGACTGGATCGACTGAAACCCGGTGTTAAGCGGGTCGGCCCAGGGGTTCAAAAAGGCCATCAGTCGGTGGAGGCGGTACGGCTCCATGCGAATGAAGAGATAGGCGGAAAGAGCGATGATCACCGCCAGCAGCAACACGTGCCGCTTCTGCCCGCCTGCCACCAGGAATTGGGACAGCAGGATGGCCGCGACGATCAGGGTCGTGCCCAGGTCGCGTTCAAGGATGATCAAACCGGTGACCAGCGCCATCAACGCGAGGAAGGGAGCGACCCCGTCCTCCAGCGAGCTCAGCCGCTCGCGGTGCCGCTCCAGCCATACGGCCATAAACAAGATGGTGCCGGCCTTGGCCAGCTCGGCTGGTTGCATCCCGATCGGTCCGAGCTGCAGCCAGCGACGAGCGCCATAGGCTTCGACCCCCACGTGCGGGAGCAACACGAGGACCAGAAGGGCGAGGCTCAGCGCACCAATGGGGCCAGCGAGCGGCCGGAGGCGATGGTAGTCGACGCGCGCACCCACCCAGAGCAGTACCAGGCCGAGTGCGAGCCAGACGAGCTGGCGTTCGAAGTAGTAGGAAGCGTTTCGAAACCATAACCAGCCCTGCACCTCGGAGGCGGAGAACACCATGACGAGGCCGAAGGCGGCGAGGGTCGCGACCGCGATGATCAAGGCCTTGTCGCCGCGTCGCCAGAGAGCGCTGCCACTCAAGGACCGCGAGCGCCGAGCCGCGGGGAGCTCCAACGTCGTCGCCGACCTCACGCCCCGAGCTCCGCAAGGACGCTGGCCTTGAACTGGCGGCCGCGGTCCTCGTAGTCTAAAAACATGTCGTAGCTCGTGAATGCCGGCGACAGCAAGACCACGGATCCCGGCCGCGCCATCGCGGCCGCGCGGCGCGTGGCCTCACCGAGATCACGGGCGCGGCTCACATTATCGAGGCCCTCGGCGCGAACCAGTTGTTCCAGTTCATCACCGGTCTCCCCCATGGCCACCAGGCCAACCACTCGCCGAGCGATCGCCCTGGCCAGCGGCGCGATGTCGATCCCCTTGTTGCGACCGCCGGCGATCAGCACAATGGGCTCGGAAAACGCCTCGAGTGCCTTGTAGGTCGAGTCGGGGTTGGTGGCCTTGGAGTCGTTGTACCACCGGACCCCGTTGAAGGTCCCGACCAGCTCCAACCGATGCTCGACGGCCTTGAACTGGCGGACCGCCTCCCCGATCAGGTCCTTGTCGATGCCGGCAGCCAGGCCGGCGCCAATCGCCGCCATGACATTACTCAAGTTATGCTCCCCGGGAAGCGGGACGTCGCGAATCGCCACCACCGCCTCCGTCCCGGAACCCGTCAGGTGACAGATGGAGCCGTCGACCACCCCGATCCCACGATCGATGGCGGCCCGCACCGCGAACGGCACGACCGTGCCGTGGGTTTGTGATGCCATGGCCACGCATGACGCATCATCGAAATTCAGGACCGCGTGATCCTCTGGTTCCATGAAGGAGATGGCCCGCGCCTTGATCTGCCGGTAGCGATCAAGTGACTTGTGCCGGTCGAGGTGGTCCGCAGTGACGTTGAGGACCGCGCCGACGCGCAGCCGGGGCCGGCTGATGGACTCCAGTTGGAAGCTGCTGAGCTCGAGGACGACCCAGTCCCCAGGGCCAAGCTGATCGATCCGGTCGAGCACCGGCTCACCGATATTGCCGCCTCGCATCACGCGCAGCCCGCCGCGGCGAAAGACATCGGTCGTCAGCGCCGTGGTCGTGGTCTTCCCGTTGGTTCCGGTAATGCCGGCGATCGGACAGGGGCAGGCTCGGAAGAAGAGATCCATCTCGCTGGTTATCTCGAGGCCGCGCTCGCGCGCTGACTCGACCAGCGGCTCGTCCCACGGCACGCCGGGGCTGACCACGACGAGGTCGACGCCATCGAGATCTTCCTGGGCGTACTGCCCGAGCCGTCCCGGGATCCCATCCGTTGCCAGGGCCGCACGGAGCTCCGGCGTGTCCGCGCGGTCGACGACTCGTACCGTCGCGCCGCGGCGCTTGAGAAAGGCCGCCGCGGCGCGGCCACTGCGTCCATACCCCATGATCAGCGCCGCACGGCGCTGCGTGTCGGTCAACCGATGCTGCCTGGTCGCGCGATGGCGACCGTGAGCAGGGCTGCGACCAGCGACCCTGCCCAGAAGGTCGCGGCAATCCGAGACTCGCGCCAACCGGAGACGATGAAATGGTTGTGCAACGGGGACATTTTTATAACGCGTTTGCCCGTCATCTTGAAGCTTGCCACCTGGACGATCACGGACACCGTCTCGACGACAAACACCACGGCCAGCAAGGGCAGGTACCACAAGAAGCCTGTCACGATGGCGGCGGCCACCATGGCCGTGCCGAGCGCGAGGCTTCCCGTGTCGCCCATGAAGATCCGCGCCGGGTAGAGGTTGTAGAAGAGGAACCCGACCAGCACACCGGCGAGAATTGCGGCCATCAGTCCGGTCGACGGGCGGTGCTGAAGGACAGCGACGAGGGCGAGTGCACCAAAGCTGATCGCGCCCGCCCCGGCGGCGAGGCCGTCGCTCCCATCGGTCAGGTTGAAGGCGTTCGAGCCCGCCGCGAACGCCACCGCGCCGACCACGACGATCCAGCCCCCGAGCACGCGCCAGCCGTCAAACGGGACGAGTTGGCGGGTCAGGTTCCAGCGGATGGCAAGATAGCCGAGTAGGGCACCGATCAGCAGCTGGGCCACGATCTTCTGTCGCGCCTTGAGGCCGAGATTTCTGGCGCCGCGAATGGCTGAAAAGTCGTCGACGAACCCCAACGCCCCGCCCAGCACGAGCGCCAGCACGACCAATCCACCGGCCGCCGTCCGATCCGCGACCAGGTACAGCAGGACCGCGACGGCGAGGAAGACGATGCCCCCCGCGGTCGGAGTTCCTGCCTTGGCCAGATGGGCTGCCGGCCCCTCCTCACGGATCTGCTGCCCTATCCGCGCTCGGGCGAGCAGCCCGATGACCCACGGAAACACCAGCACGGCGATGATCAGGGCGGCCGCCGAAAGCGCGAGTACGGCGGTCATGGCGCGTCCCGAAGCTGGTCCACGATACGCTCCATCCGCATCCCACGCGATCCCTTGACGAGCACCTGGGTGTGCGACGAGAGCAGCGGCAGGACCGCGGCCACCGCCTGATCCACATCAGTAACGGCGATCGCCCGCTCTGCCGCCAGGCCGGCTTTGCGCGCCGCCTGGGCGATCCGGCCGCCGTAGTCGCCGAGTGCGATCACGTAATCGGCCGTCCGACCAGCGAGGGCGCCAATGTCGTCATGCCCTTTCTCGGCATGGTCTCCGAGCTCCAGCATGTCGCCGAGCACGGCCACCTTGACGGAACCCGGCGCCGCAAGGCGCAGGACCGCGAGAGCCGCCTCCATAGAACCCGGACTTGCGTTATAGCAGTCGTCGATGAGCGTCGCGCCATCGCGGCCGCTGACGACGTTCAATCGCCGAGACGGTGGCGAAAACCCGTGGATCGCCACGGCGATGGCAGCGGCGTCGAAGTCAAACTCGAGCGCCACGGCTGCTGCGGCGAGGGCGTTGGAGATGCTGTGCTGCCCGGGCAGTCGAAGGTAGACATCGGCGGCCCCGCGCGGCGTGACCAACGTGAAGTTGCTGCCTTCCAGCCCGTGCAAGCGAACCTTCTCCGCGCGCACCGTTGCCGGGGCGCTGAGCCCGAAGAGCGTGGTTCGCCGGGATCCGGCGGCCATGGCGTGGACCCGTGGGTCATCCGCGTTGAGCACCGCAAGGCCGCCCGGAACGAGGCCGTCAACGAGTTCTCGCTTGGCTCGGGCGACGCCCTCGATGGAACCGAGGAAGCCGACGTGCGCCAGACCCACGTTCAACACGACAGCAATCGTGGGCGGCGCAATGCGAGCCAACTCGGCGATTTCGCCGGCGCGTGACATCCCGTACTCCACCACCAGGGCGCGGTCACGCGCATCCATCTGGAAGATGGTCATTGGGATTCCGGTGAAGGTATTCAGATTGCCCTCACTTTTGCGAACCCGGAGCCGACGGCCGAGAACGTGCGCGATCAGGTCCTTGGTCGTGGTCTTGCCCGCGCTGCCCGTGATGGCCACAATCGGAAGGCCCCGCTGCCGTAGTCGATGGGAGGTCATGTCGAACAAGGCCTGGCGGGTGTCCGCCAC